>CAJXQM010000068.1 GCA_913058145.1 uncultured Colwellia sp. | reverse complement strand
TCATTCGAATAAAACCGCCCGATAACTGGATCATAGTATCGTGCCTGCATATAAATAAATACGGTTTACGATCCAGCTAGATTCTTAACAATATATTTTATAAATGACTAGCCCAGCAACTGATTAATAACCTCAATACTTAAAAACATTTTAGCAATATCATCACTTCCACCACTATCTAATCGCGTGAATCCCAAACTCAAATAGAAGTTTGTAGCTTTAGGATCTGCATCTAGATATAAGCCATATACTCCTATTTCTTTCGATGCCCGATGAACACGATGCAAAGCATCTGACATCATTTTCTTTCCAATACCTTGCCCTTGAAGTGACGAGTCAACGCCTAACATGACTAAACGAACACAAGGAATATCTCTTGGTAAACTACCTTTAGATAACTTTTCTAATTCATCTGCCTGAAGTTTAAATGACGTTAAGGTGTAAAAAGCAGAAAACCGATCATTTTCGTGTGTATCAAGCAATACATAGGCTTGTGAAAAACTCTGGTTTACCTGCTTTTTTAAAGAGGAGTGAACAAACTTACTAATAACCCTATTGCCACAATCGAATTTCTTCTGTTGAAAATATGACGATGTTGGCTCAAATTTTTCTATTACAAATTGATTATCGCTCACTAAATGTCCCTGCTGATAGTAATTCCTTCAGACCATCAGTAGGCTTGGACGGTTTAGATAATGCTGCAAATAATGCATGTTGCTCTTGTCTATCAAGTTGAAGTTTTTCATTCAACTCAACAACTTCTCTGGCTGCTTTTAAAGCAGGCATCATGATAAATGTGGTCATATCTACACCACGTAGCATTGCTGCTTGTGCCAGTAATTCTTTATTTTGCATCGTTGTTTTTAAATCCAACCGTGCATCTTTTTTCAGTGCTAAGGCTACCATCTTAGAATCCCATACGTTTAATATACGTACAGTATAGTGACTTCTCCCCCAAAGTTCAACATACGTCTGCTGTACGTATTTTTCATTTCCTTTAAAAATTAAAGAGTGACACTCATTCTAAATACATCACCTCTTTGGCTTCAAAAGCAGCCATAAATAAAGCCCCTTGCGGGGCTTTAGGTTCAAAAAATAACGGTGGGTGTCTTTGTTAATTTTGATAAGGTGTCTTCACCGCATAAAAAAGCGCGTCGAACACAACGCGCCACACAATGATAATACGGGGTGTTTACTAAACTGATTTGCTGCTTCCTTGGCGTAGCCATAACTCACCTGAGATAATGTTGTGGGGTTTTCTTAGTTTAGTTCAGTGTTCTGTAATTTCAATTTAGGATGGGTGTCCTATTAATTCCACAGGCGTATACTTACCGTTCGCTTTAGCGCGCAAGTATCCCAGTGCGGCGACAACGCTTAATTGGCATTATTTATTTCCATCAAATCGATTATCTTTAGACCCTGAAGTAAATAAATTAAGGCGTCACCATATAAATGAAACCGTGATTCAAAAGACTGTAAAAACCGCGTCGAGAAAGTCAAATATAACTAAAAACGTTACTTGTCATACATTGCGCCACTCTTTCGCTACACACTTATTACAGCGAGGTGCTGATATTAGAACAGTACAAGAGCAGTTAGGTCATAGCGATATTAGAACAACACAAATATATACTCATGTTATAGAGCGCGGTGCAAACGGTGTTACCAGTCCATTATCAGCCTTAATTTAAATAAAGAGCTAATCTGGGAGAAGATATTATTTTGTACTGGTTAAACGATGAAGTTTTAAAATAGATATAAAGCAAGGTTAATAGTGTAGTAAATTAGCAAAGTGGACGGGCTAAACTCTATCTCACATCTTTTGCATGACAGATCGCTTATATAACAAAGAGGTAACCAACTAAACTATCAGATGTAACTATACGCTGAGTATATTAAATTTTTATATGAATATATTTTTAGATTTTATCTGAGACTTTTATTAATTAGTGGGGTCTAACTAATAATTTAAATAAATTGGCGGAGTGGACGGGACTCGAACCCGCGACCCCCGGCGTGACAGGCCGGTATTCTAACCAACT
>CAJXQM010000067.1 GCA_913058145.1 uncultured Colwellia sp. | reverse complement strand
GGATTAGGTCAAGGGATTAGGTCAAGGGATTAGGTCAAGGGATTAGGTCAAGGGATTAGGTCAAGGGACTTGTAGGACAACAATAAAGTTGTTAACTAGACAATATACTTATTTACTGAACAATAAACATCTTTACCAAAACTGTTTTATTTGGAAATTTTTCACATTTTCGCAATAACATTTTAATGATCACAAAGTGCGCATTGGAGACGCTAGCTATTGGTTGTTCCTTAGGTCAAGTGATAGCCCATAAGCTGACATTGAGTTTTGAGAAACCATGATGATATTTAGGGTAATACTAAACGAAATTTACTGCTTGTTTATGGGGCTGGTTTAAGCTCATTGCTGACGGTGGGATTTCATCATTTAACAAGAGACTATTACAGCCATAGTCTCTTGTTAAGGCTCTAGGAGTCTATAGCAGGAATGAAATTTTCTTTTTCTAATACTTGAATAAGACTTCTCATGAGAAAGTTATTCATGAAGCTAACGCAATACGTTCGGCCGTTTTCTTTAAGTGGACGAATAAATCCTGATTCTTTCATTTTTGCTATTAGATGGGTTTTTTGTCTACTTGTTAGACCTTCAAATGCTTCATCAAGCTCTGTTGCCTTGAAGCTTTGCTTCAATATCCCTATATTCAAGACCTTTGCTTCTGCTTTATTTAAATACCCTCGTTCTGCACCAAGTTTAATAGTAGGCACTAAAATGTTTTTATATAAAAAATCAAAATCTAATAATTTATTAACTTTAGTTACTTCTTCTAAAATTCCTGATAGAACATAATCACACCAATTAAGTAAACTTTCATCAGTGCCTAAATCAGCCTCAGACAAATGTTCATAATATTTATCTCGGTCATTACAAAATACAGCAGTAGGATTGATGATTTTACCGTCCTTGACATTAAAACCATACTTAATCATTAAAGCATAAGTCAGTAATCTCACTACTCTTCCGTTCCCATTTCCAAAAGGGTGAATCCAAGTAAACCGATGATGTGCAATAGCAGTATTTAACAGATCATATTTATCAGCACCATCTTGATTTATAAATTCAAGAAACTCATCCATGTAGGATTGAACTTGAATATGATCAGGTGGTGTATGAGCAGATTTAGATATTTCAACATTCCAAGTTCTATAAGCACCTGGAGTTCTGTCTCCTTCGTCTGATAACTCACCCACAACTAGTTGATGCAACTGCTTAATAAAGTGATGAGTGAACTCAGTTCCTTCACTAATACTTTCTTCAATAAAGTCCATAGCGGCTTCGACATTTGCAATCTCAGAAAATCGTTCGCTAGATCTTTCATCGTTTTCTATTTTTCTTTCAATATACTCAGAGATCGTTGTCCTATTACCTTCAATCCTTGCAGATCCAACACTCTCTAAAATATGAAATATATTTTTTAATTGAAAGAAAATCCAAGGTGCTGTTGTTCCCTGAAGTTTTAGTTTTTTTAAATGATTTAATTCAATTAAACAATCTGTAAGTTCAGAATCAAAACTAGGACTAACTAATCTTAACTTAAATTCTTTTTTGCTATCCATCTATCTACACCATAAATAATAAAAATTGCTTTAAACCGTTACATGACAGGTATTTTGAAAAAATTAACTACACAACCATGAATCTCGTAACTACATGATAGTATGTCACGTAACTACATACAAAGGTTTTATTAACTACAATCTTTTAAAGTATTGATATAGGAAATATGAGAGAGCTTGAGCAGCTTATTATGGAGACTTCTCAGTAATATGGTTCCAATAATTTATTGGAAAATATATCGCCATAAGCTTATTGAGAAAGTCCAAAAATTGCACGTTGGTAATTAAATAGTGAATGACGGCTGTGGTGGCTTTGTTCCCAGTCAGACGTTCGACTTATTGGCAAAAAGCCATCATCAAAAGTCCCATATACTCATCTGTGGGGAACGTCCGCTATCGTATCTAAGGGAACATAAAATCACCTAATTTTGAGGACTAATTTAGGTCAGCAGTGTGGCAGTTGTTAGCCATAATTCGTAGTGGTGAATGGTCATTAAGAGTAATCCTTCTTCATTACAGTAAAGATCTTTATTGTTCGGAAATTGGCATATAGTTATTAACTAACGGGGTTGGTAAATAACTTTATTTATATTGCCTATGAAGTAGTTGTTACTCAATATGGTTTTTAGCGAAGGTAGAGTAAAGATCTTTATTGTTCTCCTACAGGACTGGGGTCAAGGGACTGGGGTTAGTTTGTTGTTTTAAACAATAATCTGAATTTTTTATCCGGATGAGTGGGTATATATAGCCTATTCTTAACCCTGAGTAACTATTGACAAAACTTAAGCAACCTATCAAAATGATAGGTATAGGTTTGATGGGTGATTAATGACTGATGACAAACCAAAGGGAATTGAGCAGTTTCCATTACAAGAAAATACCGCTAGAGAAATCATTAATAATTTAGCAGAAAATTATACAAATAGAATTTTTTTTAGCAAACATGTTAAAGAAAGAATGTTGAAACGTAGAGTTACGACAAGTCAAATACTGATGATGCTTAAAAGCAAGCATGCAGTATTTACAGAAGGTCCTTATGAAGCTCCTAATGGTGATTGGAAGTTCAATATCAGGGGAAAGGCGGCAGGAGATATCATTACTATCGTTGTCGCGTTAAAAAATCATCAGGATAATCCAAAAGTGGCATTGGTCACTGTTTGGATATCATAGGAGAGTAATTATGTATCACTACACAGAAAGTGGTTTATCGAACATTATTTTGGCAAACGGCTACCATGTTGAGGTTATTGATGGAGAAGAATATACAAGCATTGACGATATGAATGGCTTACACAATGCTATTGCTCAAGCTATTGTTGATAAAAATGGTGCGCTAACAAATGAAGAGTTTAAGTTTCTTCGTGTTGAGCTAAATATTTCTCAGAAAGCATTGGGCGATAAGTTTGATGTATCAGAGCAAACTATTGCTCGTTATGAAAAAACCACTAAGGTTCCTCGTGTTACCGATGTGGCATTAAGATCTCTTTACATGGAAAGTTTGAATAAGAACAATTCTATTAGTTTCTTTTTGGATTTATTGGCAGATACTGAGGCTAGAGGAGCATTTGAAGAATTAATCCTAGAGGAAGTTGACCGGCATTGGAGGATTGCGGCTTGATAAAGAATGCGTGTTAAGGGTAAGAGCAAGAGCTGGTCAAGAGATTTGGCCGTTTGTGCTGAGCGGTGAGGTACGAGCCATTGGTCGAAGTATGGAC
>CAJXQM010000066.1 GCA_913058145.1 uncultured Colwellia sp. | reverse complement strand
ATAAAGTTCTGGATCAAAATCGGCAATATTCATATCACGAGTAAACATGTTTTATCCTCAAATAAACAACCATTATGGCTGTAAGTTCTGACGATACTCTTAACTTATACAATTAAGTGTACCGCACAATAAAAGTACTAAAAATAATGCCGAGTATATTGCCTGAATTTGCTCAAAATGTATATGATAAAAGCATTGAATTTTAGCTCATTTTGTCCTGTCTTATGCCTGACTTATAGCAAATCAAAAATAAATATTGGAAAATAATAATAATTCACTGAAAACAGTACTATTTAAATCGACGCTAACTTAACGCTAGCACAACAGTTTCAGAGCGTAACTTATTAGCCATCAGTAGCACTAACAAAATGGTCATAACAAGAGTGACTAAACCGGTAAAGCCCATTAATGACCACGATACGGGTAACCCTTTAAATAAATCCTCCATAATCAGTGCTTGCCCTGAAATGGGTAACCACTCTAACCATTTCGGCTTATCATCAACAAACATCATCACCACTGGCACCATAGCAGGCAGCATAATAATCATAGAAACCATTGACTGCGCTTCTTTAAAGTTTTTTGATTGAAAAGCGACAAATAACTGTAATGCTGAAGCAAAAAAACAAATAGGTACTAGTAATAATAACAGCGCTGAAATAGTAAACGTATCTAAACTAAAGCTGGCACCAATTTTAGTTAAATCAATAAAGCTCACTGAAAATGACGTTAAACTTAACGTTAATAATACGCCAATACAGGCAATTAAACTGGCACAACAGAGCTTAGCCGAAACAATTTTAACCGTACTAACCGGTTGGCATAGTAGCATTTCTAACACATTACGCTCACGCTCGCCTGCACTGGCATCGATAGCCACGGGTAAACCTGACATAAAGGCTGCCATTAATAAATACAAACCAAGCATCATAGATATAATCATCGCATTGGAATTTGGTAACGAGGTATCTTGCTCGATAATTTTAACCACTTGCAACAATCGCACATCAATACCACGTACTAATAAGCGCTTATAACCAATGGCACGAGTATAGTTGTTAATGGTGTTTTTTATACGCCTAACAGGTGATAAATTTGCTTTTTCGCTATAATCAGCACTAAGGTAAACTTCAATGGTTTTGCCGCCTAGCATGTCTTGATTAAAGCTTGCTGGAATAGTTAACGTTAGGTTACGTTCATCCCAGATAGTTTTTTTATCACTGGGCACATCACTAAATAATAGTATGTTTTCATCATTCAATGCGTCAATCAGTTTTGGCGCAAATTCAGTACCTGATATTTTAAGGTAGATGGCGGGAGTTTCGACTGCTTCTTTGATCATCACTTTAGACATAGCAAAAATCATTACGGGTGCCATCACAGCCATCATCATTGCTAGCATCATGGCGCGCTTATCTCTAAAGGCTTCCTTCAACTCTTTGCCGAGTAACGCGTTAAACTGGCTCATGTTAGAAATAATCATGCGGCAACGCCTTCATCTGAGCCAATGATCTTAACAAAGGCTTCCTCTAAATTCGTTTCACCCGCCAGCTCACATAACTCTTCTGGCGTGCCTTGTGCTGCTAATTTTCCGTTGGCAACAATAATCACGCGATCACATAGTGCTGCAACTTCTTGCATGACGTGTGATGAGAACAGAATACAATGACCTTTTTCTTTAAAGCGTGCGAGATAATTACGTAATACTCGGGTACTCATCACATCAAGGCCACGAGTCGGTTCATCAAGAACAAAGTTTTTAGGTTGGTGTACAAGTGCTTGCGCTAAAGTTACCTTCATTCGTTGACCTTGAGAAAAACCCAATGTTTTACGATGGGCTAATTCTGTCATCTCTAAATCGTTAATTACCGTTTCTATCGCTTGATGTTTAGCATCACCTTGTAAGCCATGAATACTGGCAAAGTAATCTATTTGCTCGTAAGCAGTTAAACGCTCATATAAACCAAATTTATCAGGAAATATACCTAAGCGAGCTCTAGCACCAAGGGGATTATTAACCACATTAATACCATCAATAGTGGCACTGCCGCCATCCGTTTTAAGTAAGCCATAAAGCGTGCGTAAACACGTGGTTTTTCCGGCACCATTAGGTCCTAAAATACCCGTTATTTCACCATCGTTAGCCCTAAAAGATAAACCATCGAGTGCGATTACTGGGTTTTCTTGCTTTCTAAACAAGCCTTTTTTTACACCACCAAATGATTTACATAAATTAGTCACTTCAATCATTAGTCAGTACCTCCCTGTATTTCGGTCAGTGGTTCAAAATTCGTTGTTCCACCATTTAAATTCGTTATAAAAGATTCATTAGGAACATCGTCTAAACAAGATACGTCCAACGTTTTGGGGTTAAGTGAGGTTAAAAATTCATTAATAATGTCACTAGCACACGTACTCAAGGCAACAGTATGCGCTGCATTTTTCACGACTATGTGATGATTGTTTGGCAAAGACTTAGCACTATATTCGCCATTACTAGGTGGAGTGACCGGATCGAGTTCACCTGACAAAATAAGTGTTGGAATATTAGCAGTTACCGGTTGATAGAATGCCTCACTTGGCCGGTATTGTGGCCATAAAGGACACGCCATTTTAAAACTAGAATGACTATCGTCCCCCCCAAAATTATTATTTGCATCTTGTTCAAAGTCAGCGGGTGATATTCTGGGGTAATCTTCATTACAGGTAATATTAAATAATAAACCAATGTAAATACCTTGCCCAGCTTCTGTTTGTGCTATTAAACCAGCTAAGGGCATATAGTTACCTAAATAAGCTTGATGGATAACCAAAGGTACTAATGAGCGTGTTGATACTGAGTATAATTGACTACGAATAATACCCAATAGTTTTGCTTTGCTTATCACAAACTGGGTCTGTGTGCCCAAACGCGGATGAGCAATATTCACTTGTGTGGGAGCTTCTGCAAGACGTGCTAATAAGGTTTGGAATTCTTGTTCAAGTTGGGGGAATGCTTGTTGACAACTTAATTCTTTTTGACAGTTTTGTAATAATAAATTAAATGAACGTGCTGAACTTTGACCAAATAGGCCAATAGGAACTTCTATTGGCCCAACACTGTCTAAGACAACACTACGTAATGATTCCGGGAACATGCGCATATAAACTAGACCCGCACGTGTACCATATGAACCACCATAAATATTAATTTGCTGATGGCCTAATGCTTCACGCACGGCATCAAAATCTCGAATGCCATTTTCTGAATTATATTGACTAAGATCCCCTGTTAAATTTTTTAGACAGTCATTTATATCTTGTATAGAAAAATTTTCTGGCGTTAACGCGTAAATATTTTGCTCTGCTGCTTCTTCACATTGTAAAGGATGAGAACCTCCTGTTCCGCGTTGATCCACTAAAATCAAATCACGCGTTTTACGCACTTCATAAAACACATTAGTTAAACCTGATGCTAATTCTGCCGCTGCTTGTCCTGGCCCACCGGCAAGAAACATTAAAGGGGTTTTATCATCACTATTATCGATAGCAGGTAATACCACAAAATTTATTGTGATATGTTCGCCGTCTGCTTTATTATAATTTTCGAGTACTTGCAATTTACCACACTTAACCTGAGACTTAATTCCATCTACGTGGCAATCTTCTAGTGTGAATTGCTGATATTGACTATAAGCATCAATGCTTACCAGTACAATAAACAATGAAATAATCATTCCGCTTTTTATCATTTTATTCATCCATCTTGTTTAACATGTTCTTTACAAAATTAGTTGTATTATATTCTATTTTATTTTGTTTTTTCATTCTTTGGAATGTGGCTATGTGTAAATATTTACAAATAGCCATTCACAAATGCCTTAATAAAAGATAAAGTTTAGGTATTGACCTAACCCGAATTAGCAAAGGAATCCTAATGGAAATAAATCAGTGGGTAGATGAACTGTTTGACGTGTTTGACGAAGATAAAGATGGCGTAATAAATCGCTCAGAATTTGTAGAATTAATTGAAGTATTATTACAGGACAAAGGTCTTCGCATGTGCGAATCTATATTCAACCGTTTTGATACTAACCATAGTAATTCTATCTCTAAAGATGAATTAAAAGTGATGGTGATAGAGTTGGCGTTATAATTTCAGCTGTCTAACGCTTTATTTTATTAGTTTGTTGACACTAGATGGTGCCCCGACCCGGATTTGAACCAGGGACACGAGGATTTTCAATCCTCTGCTCTACCAACTGAGCTATCGGGGCGTT
>CAJXQM010000065.1 GCA_913058145.1 uncultured Colwellia sp. | reverse complement strand
CATGAAGGCGTTCTCGCTAGATATAACCTTAGACCTTCTCAATTAGAACGTTGGAAAAACGCACAAGCGTAATTCGCGGTCAAGATGAACGTAGGAAGCCACTTGCCCTGAGCCGTTTGCCCTGAGCCTGTCGAAGGGTCGAAGGGGTGCTTCGCGCTCAAGATGAACGGAGTAAGCCGTTTGCCCTTCCTTCGACTGCTGCGCGCTCAGGATGAACGGAGGAAGCCGCTTGCCCTGAGCCTGTCGAAGGGTCCCTTGACCTAATCCCTTGACCTTACCACGTTAAGTCTCTTGACCTCATCCGCGCTAATCCGCGTAAATCCGCGGTCAAAAGTCCCTAATCACTAGTCCCTTGACCTCACGCCCTTACCCATTAAATATCACAAACAAGCGCCTTAAGATAACACCTAAACTCCTCACCCAACTCACCATGACGCAACGCATACTCAACGTTGGCCTTCATTGTACATCACGGAATCCGATAGGATCATTCGAAGAGAAACGACCTATGACTGGATCATAGTATCGTGCCTGCATATACAGTAATGGCTTTTACGATCCACTACTCCTTAGTGATAATAACTTCCTAAAATTATTTATTCGTAGATTTTACTTTTTTGACAGCTTTTAAAAGGTCTTCCCAATTATCGGGTGGGTTACCTGATTTAAGCATTCTCGCAAATACTTTATAAACATCAGTTTTACTTTCATAAGCTCTTTCTTTCGTAATCATATTTGCTAAAACCACCTAAATATTAATATATATTAACATTTAGACTTGTGATAACACCATTGTTAATATATATTAACTTCTATCGGTATGGTGGGAATTTAAAATGCATTGGTATGATGGTTCGTTAATCACAAGAAAACGCAAAGATAAAAGTTGGACGCAACAGCATGTTTCAACTCAAACAGGTTTAAGTCGTAACCAAATTATTGCGATGGAAAAAGGTCACTTCACAGGAGGCATAAAATACCTTCGCAAGTACCTTGATCTATTAGGGCTTAAGATTGCCATTATTGAAGAGCAAAATGATTTACCGCAATTAGGTGAGCTCTCTAGTTTGTTTGAAGAAGATGAATAATGGTAGAGCTTCCCAATAAGATTAGCCACATCCAAGTTAAAGCCTTTAATATAGAATCAGGCGATTTGACTCAGCCTGGTCATTTTTCCTATCAGTACACGAATAAAAATCCAGTTTCTTTGACGATGAAGTATCAGCAAGCACCTTATAATCATGGTTCACTTCACCCTATATTTAGCCAAAATTTACCCGAAGGTTACGTTCGCCGTTATATCAGTGAGAAGCTTAGACGTCACGCTAACATCAATGATATGTACTTACTTGCCCTGCAATTAGATAAAGGCATCGGACATTTATCATATACTAGTGACATTGAAAAGACAGATATTGGTCAACTATCACTAAACGAGATACTTAACTGGCAAGGTAAAGAAAACCTCTTTCATCAGTTGCTTGATCGTTATTATCTTAATGGCTTAGTTTCAGGTGTGCAGCCAAAAGTGTTAGTTAGTGCCATTAACGATACAGGAAAACCATCTATTGGACGAAGCCTGCTTCAGCAAGAAGATTTTATCATCAAAACTTATGATGATGAATTCCCACTTCTTACTGTCAATGAATATGTTTGTATGGAAGCTGCGAGGGCTTGCGGTTTAGCGCCTAGTCAATGTTGGCTGTCAGATGACTTAAGAACCTTTATTACCGAACGATTTGATCAGGTGCATGGTAAACGTTTAGGTATTGAAGACTTTACGGTGCTCATGGGTAAACAAGGTGATGAGAAGTACCAGTCAAGCTATGAAATGTTGATGAAGGCAACGTATATCTTCACTAAATCTGATGTGCAGCTCAAGCGTATGTATCAATATATTGTGTTCAGTTGCTTAATTGGAAATGGTGATGCACACCTTAAAAACTTTTCAGTACAATATGACGAAAGCAGAAAAGATATAATCTTAACACCGCCTTATGATATTACTCATACACTTATTTATGGCACTATAGACGATAAAATGGCTCTTAAGCTTAATGGTGCGAAACTTTTTCCAGACAAAAAGCAATTAATAAAATTAGGTAAGATTTATAACGTAGATAGACCTGAAGTGGTTATTGAAAAAATTGCCGATACGATCAGAGATTACATAAATAGCTCTACTGAAGTAGGCATTATTGAAGGGTTGAAAGACTCAATATTAGGCTCAGTTCATTGTGGTACAAGTGAGAAATATTCGACCAAAGGTTATATCCACGATAAGAAAAAGAAGTTTGACTAGGCTTTGTATTTGTTTGAACTATAGGGAGTTAATTAGGAAGCCGATTGCCCTGAGCCGATTGCCCTGAGCCTGTCGAAGGGGTGCTTCGCGCTCAGGATGAACGGTAAATCTCTTGACCTCATCCGCGCTCAGGATGAACGGTAAATCTCTTGACCTCATCCGCGCTCAAGATGAACGGAGGAAGCCGATTGCCCTGAGCCTGTCGAAGGGGTGCTGCGCGCTCAGGATGAACGGTAAATCTCTTGACCTCATCCGCGTTAATCTGCGTAAATCCGCGGTCAAAAAGTCCCTAATCACTTGACCAGCCCTTGACCTTACCATGTAAATCTCTTGACCTCATCCGCGCTAATCCGCGTAAATTCGCGGTCAAAAGTCCCAGTCCCTTCCTTTATCACTACAAGCAAATGTTGAGTGACAGGGCTAACTGAATTGGTGGGTAAGTACTACAATACCGCTATATGCAACAACGTTTCAGGGTGCGACTTTACCAATTTAAGCAGCGTAACCGCTTGTCCATTAGGCGTACTACGTCCTTGCTCCCAATTTTCTAATGTTCGCACTGATGTATGTAGGTAATTAGCAAAGACACCACGGGACATGTGAAATTTTTCACGAATTGATACGATTTCGCTTGGTGAGATCACCAACTCATCCGCAATTTTCATCTCATGCGTCTTCAAAGTTAACTTACCTTCGTTATGGTCTTTTGCTTCGTTGAGTGACGTTGTTAGCTCTGCAAATAAATCACGTTTGCTCATTTTTCCAGACCTCCATAAAGTCTTTAAGTTGTTTTTTCTGGGTAGCCGTCAAATCTGACACTTCATTCTTGGCATATACGGTAAGTAAATAGAAGCGACTATGTCGGTCGAAGTAGTAATAAATAACTCTAGCCCCACCACGCTTACCTTTTCCTTTTACAGCCACTCTAATCTTTCGCAATCCACCAGTACCCTGTATCACATCACCCTTAACAGGCTCCGATAACAATTCACGCTGGAATACACTATATTCACCATCTGACATGTAGTCACTGCGATGTTTTTCAAAAATACTAGATTCAACAAATACAGCTTTCATTTACCAAGTGTACGCAATATGCGTACAGATAACAAATTATCTTTCTATTAGTGATTATCAGCGGATTGAATGATGATTAATTGAACATCAGTTTCATCAAATTACTCTTACCATGTAAATCCGCGGTCAAGATGAACGGAGGAAGCCGATTGCCCTGAGCCGATTGCCCTTCCTTCGACTGCTACGCGCTCAGGATGAACGGTAAATCTCTTGACCTCATCCGCGCTAATCTGCGTAAATCCGCGGTCAAAAGTCCCTAATCCCTTGACCAGCCCTTGAACTTGCCCTTGACCTTAATCCGCGTAAATCTGTGTAAATCCGCGGTCAAAAAAGTCCCTAATCACTTTGTTCACCTTTCGACTGCTACGCGCTCAAGGTGAACGGCAAGCAATAGAAGAAAACATAACATCTGAACAAACATAATCTATTGAAAATTAACTATTTATCCTTAGTTATAGGTCGACTTAATATATTATTCATATAATCGTTAGCACTACTAACTCAGTTCAAATAGATTGTTTCGAACGATTCGACTATACTATTATTATTAACCATAATGAGTAATAAACAATGCAAGCACTTACTGCAAATGATGCTAAAACACAGTTTGGGGATATGCTATTAAAGGCCCAACGCGAGCCGGTTCAGATCAACAAAAACGGTAAACCCGTTGCGGTTGTAATTTCAATGGCTGAATATCAACAAATGGAAGAAATTAAATTCACTTTGTTACAAGAACGAGCTGCTAGAGCTAAACTTGATATAGAAAAGGGTAATTTAGTTGAAGGTGAACAATTTATGTCTGATTTGATAGCAGGAAAATTAGATTAAATGCTTTCATATAAGTTTACACAAAATGCTCGCGCAGATTTACTTAACATCAGAAAATATACCTTAAAAACGTGGGGAAGAGAACAATCGACAAAGTATCTACAAGAGCTGAATAAAACATTACAGTTATTATCTGACAGTCCTTCTATAGGAATTCAAAGAACCGATATTTCACTAACAACTTTTAGCTTCCCCTATGTTAGCCATATTATTTATTACACGTTAGATAATAATTATTTAATCGTATTTGCTGTTTTACATAAAAATATGGTACCAGAAAAACATATAGCTAACCGAAAAAATCAATAATTAAGCCTATAAACTTACCCGTTACATATGAATAGAAAGCGATTACTCGAACCATCAGTATGCTTTTCAGCAAACAACGGTATTTGCGGACAAATAGCATAACAACTGGATACTCGACAGGACCACTCGAGTATGACGGAATGTCTCTTGACCTTATCCGCGTTAATCTGCGTAAATCCGCGGTCAAAAAGTCCCTAA
>CAJXQM010000064.1 GCA_913058145.1 uncultured Colwellia sp. | reverse complement strand
GGCTGACCCCCTTGGAACTGATGCGCATTGTATAGATCTAACTGACGGGATCAAGCATTATTATTAATATCTTACTCGTTCGAAGATAAATCACACTAAACGCCTATATATACCACATTTTATCTTATTAACCTGTTTAATTGCATGTTTTTTACACTTATTGTTGCACTCTCATAAAAGGTCGGTAACATAGAATTTCACTTTTTGTTCTTATCCACATATAAATTAAAATAATAATTAGGTATTCATTATGAAGTCTCCGCAAATCTCAACCGTAATTATAGCTCTTGTTTTTGCTATTTTTGCTTATATTATAACTAGTACTATTTCAAATGCCCCTGCTGTCGTTTCAGTTATTGTTTTTATCAGTGCCTTTGTTGCTCCTTTACTTAGTAACTATTCAAGTACCACTAATACAAGCATGCCAACACAAGAATCTTTAGAGGACGTTAAAACACTTTATGTAGGCAATTTACCCTATCGCGCTAATGAAACAGCTATTAGAGAATTATTTTCTAATTATGGTGTTGTGGAATCAGTAAGGTTAATGAAGGATAAACATACGGGAAAACGTCGTGGCTTTGGTTTTGTTGAAATGTCCACAAATGACATTGATAAAGCAATTAGTGCATTGAATGACACAGAGTTTCAACAACGTACATTAAAAGTTAGAGAAGCCAAAGAACGTCCTGAGCGTACTGAACCTATTGATTAATCCTTCTTCAACATAATAACGAAAAATAAACCTATTAATATTTCATGTATTAATAGGTTTTTTATTTTGAGTCTTAAATTTACTCATCTCATTAAATTAATACTAAAAAAGCCTAGACAATAATATAAGCGAGAGTAGAATTTGCGCTCTTATTTACTTCTAGCTCCAAAAATATATAGGCTTAAGCATGTTTGATCATATTCATCCCGATAACTACGAAAAGCAATTATCGAAAAAACAGTATGCTATGACAGCGTTGTTTTCTTGTTTCAATGTGCCCAAAGTACAAACTTTCCCATCAGCACCATTGAACTATCGACTACGTGCGGAGTTTAGAGTGTGGCATGAAGGTGATGATCTTTATTACATTATGTTTAATAGTGTAACCAAAGAAAAATTTCGTGTTGACGATTTTCCTGTCGCAAGTCTGTTAATTAATCAAGCAATGAAAGCGTTACTTACATTAATTAGGGATAATAAAGAACTTCGCTATAAACTGTTTCAAGTCGATTTCCTGTCAACCTTAAGCGGCGAGTTACTTATTAGTATGCTTTATCACAAACCCCTAGAACCAACATGGGAGGATTCAGCTAGAGCACTTAAAGAAGCGTTAACATCCATTGCGCCTGTAGATATTATTGGCCGCGCTAAGAAACAAAAAATTATACTTGATAAAGATTATGTCATGGAGTCGTTACAAGTAGGCGATGATACTTTTATTTATCAGCAAGTGGAGAATAGTTTCACTCAGCCAAATGGCGGAGTTAATGAACAAATGCTACTTTGGGCTCAGCAAGCAACGACTAATGCAAGGGGTGATTTAATCGAGTTGTATTGTGGTAATGGTAATTTTAGTATTGCCTTAGCACAAAACTTTGACCGTGCATTAGGCACTGAAATATCAAAAACATCGGTTAGGTCAGCACAAGTAAACATAAAAGCAAATAATATCGATAATATTGATATTGTTCGCATGTCTAGTGAAGAGTTTAGCCAAGCAATGAATGGTGAGCGTCAGTTTAGACGCTTAGAAGGATTTGATTTAACCACCTATAATTACGATACCGTATTAGTTGATCCACCACGGGCAGGTCTAGATACAGATAGCGTTGAATTGGTTAGCCGTTTTAATAAAATTATCTATATTTCGTGTAACCCAACGACTTTGAAAGATAATTTACTTCAATTAAGTCGCACGCATGTTATTCAGCAATTCGCTTTATTCGATCAATTTCCTTATACAGACCATATTGAAGTAGGCATGATACTTACACGTAAATAGCCTTTTATTAAGTAGGCACATCAGAAAAATTAATAAGGTGATTGCTAGCAAGGAACCTTATTAATTTTTCCTTCCCGCTTTACGACGGTCACTTAACTCAGCAGCACCACGCGCGATAAAACGTAATTGTTGAATTGTTTGTTTGGATAATTGCTCGCGCTCGACTTTATCATCTATATCAAGTGCATCAGAGCCCGCACTAAAGACAATCGTTACCGCAGCATTAGCTTGCATATAAGCAACTTCCCCATCAAGATCATTCGCCTGTTGTAAATAATCACACAGCTCCATTGTAAAATATCTAATTTCCCTAATTACCGCTGCACGAAATGCTGCCGATGTTCCTGAACGCTCACGTAGTAATAACCTGAACACATTACCATTACTTTCAATTAACTCCATAAACGTAGCAACTGATATGTGTATCACAGAGCCACCTTTAGCAATACGTTGACGTGCCTGGCGCATTAGTTGTCGTAATGTTAAGCCGGCTTCATCAACTAACGTTAATCCTAGTTCATCCATATCAGAAAAATGTCGATAAAAAGAAGTGGGTGCAAGTCCCGCTACTTTCGCGACTTCTCGTAAGCTTAAGCTAGAAAAACTTCGTTCTGCGCTTAACTGCCTTAACGCAGCGTCAATTAATAGTCTACGGGTTTTTTCTTTTTGCTGGGCGCGAACACCGCTCATGGTTATAACTCGTTAAAAAATATTCTGTGCTAATCATACTGCAATCTAGAATTGATGTCTGTTTCATCGCTCGACTTCAAAAAAAGAAATAATCCTCTTGACTGATTTGATGTTCCAGTTAAACCACAAAGAATAGAGTGCACATGTACGCTCAACTTATTTGTATTTACTTTACCATGGTATATGGAATGAACAAACCCGCAATAATTTGGCGTAACGTCTTTGTTTTTGTAGTCACTTTTTTAGTCGCAGTCGTAGCTGTTCCTTATAGAGCCTTCACTTATGTGATTTGATTCTACGGAAATAATGTTCGTGACTTACAAAAAAATTCAATAGTAATGTGGCAACATAAGTATTATTTGTTATTGGCCGTAACAATGAACTTTGTGTGCCAATTGCTTTTGGCTTATGGCACGGAAATATGTAAATAGCTTATTATTGATTGGTGTTTTCCGCCTAGTTATCAATCACCATATGATTTTTTTTATTAATTCATTAGCCCATATTTTTGAAATATGATTATCGCACAGTATTCGCTGGTGCCAGTTTGATCCAACAAAATGGTTAATTAAAGCCTGCCAATGGATGGGACTAACCAAAAAACTACGAACAAGCCCGGAAGATAAAATTGAAAAAATTAGGTTCGCTATGACACTCAAACGAAGTAAAGAAAAGCTCAGTGCGCACTCTAATACTGAACAAACTATTATAATTTTGCAACAAGAGTATGATTTACTCATTACTAATGATAAGTAATTTTTACCAAATACGAAAAAAATTACTTACTGTTAAGCTAGCACGGATGTTTGCTGAAGTAGAAAAATCAGATTTAATGACTCAATATAAAGAATTAAATCAACACTTAAAAGCACAGTATCATCGTTGGTAACCGATCACAGCTAAACTTATTTAAGAAGTAATAAGTATTGCCTCTATTATCATTTAGCCCAAAATCCTGTTAAAATTTTGTAATGATATTTACAATTTTTATACGAATAAATACAATTGGCAGAATTTGGAGAAAGTCTTTTGACTAAAGCAAAAAAAAAACAAGAAAACCTTCAAACTAAATTTGATTACGATGCAATAATTATTGGTACGGGCCCTGGAGGAGAAGGTGCCGCGATGAAATTAGCAAAAGAAAATAAAAAAATTGCTATGATTGAACGCCATCATCAAGTAGGTGGAGGTTGTACTCATTGGGGAACTATTCCATCAAAAGCTCTTAGGCACTCAGTTAGTCGCTTAATCGAATATAATTCCAATCCTTTATTTAATCCTACCGAAAAGAAAGTAAAGCTTACCTTTGATAATATTTTACAACACTCGACCAAAGTAATTAGAGATCAAGTAAGACTGCGTGCTGGCTTTTATGATCGTAATTATGTAGATGTTTTTCATGGTGCAGCTACTTTTGTAGATAAAAACACGTTAAAGATAACCAGTGAAGATGGCGCTGAAGAATTAATGAGTGCCAATAGCATTATCATTGCTTCTGGTTCAAGACCATACCGTCCGGATGATGTAGATTTTACCCATCAAAGAGTTTATGACTCTGATACCATTTTATCGTTAAAGCATGATCCAAAAAGTATTATTATTTATGGCGCAGGGGTCATTGGCTGTGAATACGCCTCTATATTTAGAGGATTAGGCTGTAAGGTTGATTTAATTGATACTCGTGAACGATTATTGTCTTTCATGGATGCAGAGATGACGGACTCATTAAGCTATCATTTTTGGAATTGTGGTATTGTTATTCGCCATGATGAGGAATACGAATCTATTGTTGCCTCAGATGATAGCGTGGTACTAACACTTCAGTCTGGTAAAAAAATGAAGGCCGATTGCATTTTATTTGCTAACGGTAGAAGCGGAAATACCAATACTCTTGCCATTGAAAATACCGGGTTACAACCAAATTCTCGAGGCTCATTAGAAGTGAATAACCAGTACAGAACAGCAGTAGATAACATCTATGCCGTAGGTGATGTAATCGGTTATCCAAGTTTGGCAAGTGCTGCTTATGATCAAGGAAGAATTGCTGCGGGTTATATTCTTAAACTTCCTATCCAAGCACAATTAATTGAAGATATTCCAACCGGAATTTATACCATTCCTGAGATGTCTTCAGTGGGTAAAACTGAACAACAATTAACTGCTGCAAAAATACCTTACGAAGTAGGAAGAGCGTCTTTCAAACATCTTGCCCGCGCTCAAATAGGCAACAGTGCCATTGGCAGCTTGAAAATTCTTTTTCATCGCGAAACAAAAGAAATTTTAGGTATCCATTGTTTTGGTGAAAATGCGGCTGAGATAATTCACATTGGCCAAGCCATTATGCAGCAAAAAAATGGTGGTAATACCATTGAATACTTCGTCGAAACAACCTTTAATTATCCAACAATGGCTGAAGCATTCCGCGTAGCAGCGTTAAACGGTTTGAATAGGTTGTTCTAATGAACTGCTGTCGACACGTAAATGGGTAAAATAAGCTGTCCATTTTATTGGTTTTTCTATTTTTCAATAGCTTTGCCAGTATCACCGATAACTATAGTATTTATTTAGTACGTCATGCTGAAAAAGTTAGTGATTCGAAAAACCCAACACTAACCGTATGTGGTAAAAAAAGAGCAAAGCAGCTAGCTACTTTATTATCAACAACTTTACCAAGTACAGTATATTGATGAGCAGGTGGTTTTAACTATTTTTCAACAACCTTTATCCTGTAAATAGACATCGCTATAAAACAAAAAAACCTCATAATACAATAAATATTATGAGGTTTTTTATACTTTCACCTACGTGATAATTACTGCATGTAATCTGTCTCTTATACACATCTGACGCTGCCGACGAATAGAGAGG
>CAJXQM010000063.1 GCA_913058145.1 uncultured Colwellia sp. | reverse complement strand
CTAGGCGAACTAAAATAAGCCGTGTAAAACAATCTATTACTGAATTTTTATTATATTAGTCCTTTAACTGGTGTTGATTTTAATATTAAGTACAATGAGATTATTCAACAACAGTAATAAAGTCATTATGAAATCAAGTCATCACTTTTCGTTACAAGATCATAATAGTTTTAATGTGAAAGCTATTTCCCCAACGATCTATTTTCCTAAAACAGTTGCTGATCTTGTACAGTTACCAGATTTATCCGACAAGATTTTCTATATTCTAGGTGATGGAAGTAATACTTTATTTGTTGATTATCATGCCCCCGTTATTATTAAACCTGACTTTAGAGGTATAACAATAACTGAAACACCTGATAGTTATATTGTTTGTGTAGGAGCTGCTGAAAATTGGCATCATTTAGTATGCTTGTGTATCGAACAGGGTATATATGGTTTGGAAAACTTAGCACTAATTCCTGGTAGTGTTGGTGCTGCGCCAGTACAAAATATTGGTGCTTATGGATTAGAACTTTCAACTTTTTGTACACAAGTAAAATGGTTTGAATTTTCGATCAAAAAAATTACAGTATTAAATAATAAAGCGTGTAATTTTTCCTATCGTGATAGTATATTTAAACAAACACTACATAATAAGGGAATTATAACCGAGGTTGTATTTAGTTTTCCTAAAGCGTGGCAAGCCAATGTGTCTTATGCAGGATTAAGTGATTTTAGTGACACTCCTTCACCTAAAAAAATTATGGATCGAGTGATAAGTCTACGTGAGGCTAAGTTACCTAATCCCCATACATTACCCAATGCGGGTAGTTTCTTTAAAAATCCAATAGTGAATGAACAACAACTGAAAGTATTGAAGCATAGCTACCCGAAAATTCCATTTTATCCTCAAGGTTATGGTTTAGTTAAACTTGCCGCGGGTTGGTTAATAGAACAAGCCGGTTTGAAAGGGTACCGTGATAAAGGTGTTGGTGTACATGAAAACCAAGCGTTGGTTTTAGTTAATTATGACAGTGAACAGGGCGAAGATATTGTTACGCTGGCAAGATATGTTCAACAGCAAGTATTAACTAAATTTGATGTTTTAATATCTCCAGAAGTTAGAATGATCACAACGAAAGGCGAAAAAAGTTTTATTGATTTAGCAATCTATTCTGAGAGTAAATAGTATGGCAAAGGCAGTAAGAGAATATCTCATTAAAGCATTATCAAGTGGCGAATTTATTTCAGGGCAAGATGTTGGTAAGCAATTAGGTATTAGCCGAACTGCTATTTCTACCCATGTAAAGGCACTTGTAAATATGGGACTAGATATCTTCAGTGTTACAGGCAAAGGATATAAATTAGCACAGCCTTTGCATTTGCTTAGTAAGCATAAAATACTATTACTTATGTCTGAGGAAGTAAGTGAGGCTAATAATCGATTAACGTCTGAAATTGAAGTGCATAGCCTGATAGATTCAACAAATGATTATTTAATGCGCCGGTTACCAAATCAGTTGGTCCAAGGGCAAGTTTGTTTGGCAGAATATCAAAGTGCAGGTCGAGGTCGGCGCGGGAGACAATGGGTATCACCCTTTGGATCTCAAATATATTTGTCCATGTATTGGTATCTAGAGCAAGGTCTGTCTGCAGCTATGGGTTTGAGTGTGCTTAGTGCATTGGCAGTGAGTGATGCTGTATTTGCTGTTAGTGGAATACAAGTGCAGTTAAAATGGCCTAATGATATTTATATAGAAGGCGTAAAATTAGCAGGTATATTAATAGACCTTAAAGGACAAGCCTTAGAGCCAAGTCATAGTGTAATAGGTATTGGGTTAAATATAGATATGCCAGCACAAGCCGCAGAGAGAATAGATCAGCGTTGGAGCGACTTACAAAGCCACAGTGAGACGAAAATAGATAGGAATGCGTTAAGTGCGCAATTAATTTTATGTTTACATACTCGGTTATTGCAATACCAGAGTGAAGGGCTAATAGGAATGCTAGATGAATGGCATACTCATGATATTTATTTAAATAAGCCAGTTATATTACTTACCGGAGAACGGGTTACAAAAGGAATTTGTAGAGGTATCAATAACCAAGGGGCTTTACTACTTGAAATTGACGGCCAAGTTAAGCCTATTTACGGTGGTGAAGTGAGTCTTCGAGGTGATGAATGATTGCTTTAGTTGATATTGGTAACAGCAGAACAAAATTTTGTATTGTTAGCGAGGGAAGTCGAGGTTCTGTTCACAGTCTGTCTAATGAGTTGTTATCAAGTAACTATTTATCGGAATGTTTAGGCATAATTGATAGGTTAATAGTTGCCAGTGTTAGTTATAATGAATTGACCGATGAAATTGAATTGTGGTGTCAGAAGCATAATATTAATTATCAGCGAGTTGTTAGTGAAAAAAGTAGAAATGATATTATTTCAGCCTATCATCAACCGAGACAATTAGGTGTTGATCGCTGGTTAACATTAATAGCGGCAAATGCAATATACCCCAATGAAAATACTTTAATAATTGATGCCGGCACTGCAACTACAATTGATGTACTTGCTTCTAATGGTATACATCAGGGAGGTTGGATTTTAGCGGGAATTGATAGCCTTTTTAGTTGTGTCTTAGATAACACCAGTCAAGTACACGCAAATGCAGTTAATACTGCTAGTTTGTCCTTTGGAGCTAATAGCTCTGAAAATGTTAATAATGCAACATGGGCTGCTACTATTGGGGCAATTAATTTAGCTGTTTCACAAAGTAATAAACAGGGTTTTACTATCGACAAAATTATACTAACTGGTGGTAATGGGAAGATATTAGCTTCATTACTCTCACGTCAGTGCACAGTGATTGATGATCTAGTATTTGTTGGCCTACAAGCATATATCTAATATGGTTCAAAATTAATTTAATCACACGTTGAATAAAAAAACATCAAACACGCATAAAACCGATAAAAACATCAATTTTTTTCTCTTTTGCACTTGCAAGCAGTAAAACATTACTCTAGAATTCGCACCACTTAATGTAGTGCCGACTTAGCTCAGTTGGTAGAGCAACTGACTTGTAATCAGTAGGTCGCCAGTTCGACTCCGGCAGTCGGCACCATTAATACTACTTCACTTAGGCGAAGTAGGTGAATATACTGGAGGGGTTCCCGAGTGGCCAAAGGGATCAGACTGTAAATCTGACGGCTCAGCCTTCGGTGGTTCGAATCCACCTCCCTCCACCACTTATTCCCTTAGGGTTTACTAAATACCAGCTACTTGCTGGTATTTTTTTGTCTGTCAAAAGCCATCACAATTATATTATGGTTACCGTCAATCATAAATTTTATCATAGTGTTATTTTCACAATAGGCATTGATTCACTACCAGACGATCCTAAACTTTGGAATATGTGTTAAAAATTAATATTTAACACATGCCGAGTTTAACTTACCAATACCTTCACATCAAAAACTGATAAACTTCATTAATTGTCCCAGTAACTATTAGTTTATATGAAATTTACCGATATGACCTTAAGCAGCAAATTACAAAAAGCGCTTAAAGAGCTTGAATATAATCAAGCCACCCAGATACAAGAACAAGCTATACCTCTCATATTAGCCAATCATGATGTGATGGGTAGGGCAAAAACAGGTACAGGAAAAACAGCGGCTTTTGCGTTACCCATTCTCAATAAGTTAATTGAAAAAGATGCCAATACAGAATTTGTATCTGTCTTGGTACTGGCACCAACACGAGAACTGGTACAACAAATTTATTCGAGCTTTGTAACGTATGGAAAGCACACCGAGTTAAAAGTTGCAGCAGCCTTTGGTGGTGTTAGCATTAATCCACAAATTAAGGCTATTAAGCAAGGAGTAGATATTCTTGTTGCTACACCTGGTAGATTACTTGATTTATTATCTAACGATTATCTTAGTTTAGAATATTTAACTATTTTAACGCTAGATGAAGCAGATCGCATGCTCGATCTTGGTTTTAAAGCTGAATTAGATGAAATATTTAAATATCTTCCAGTAAAACGTCAAACATTACTGTTCTCTGCAACCTTTGACGATGTAATTTATAAATTTTGTAATTCTTTACTCAATGATGCAAAAATTATTACGGTAGATGAAAAAAATGAAACAGCAGAAAACGTAGAGCAAATAGTTTACACCGTTGATTCAGATCGCAAACGAGAATTATTGTCTTATCTAATAGGATCTAAAAATTGGCAACAAGTACTTATATTTACCCGCACTAAAATAACGGCTGACGCACTTGCTAAAGAAATGTGTAAAGACGGCATTAAAACACAGTCTTTACATGGTGATAAATCGCAAGGTGCGCGAGACAAAGCATTATCAGATTTTAAGGCCGGTAATGTAAGAGCGCTTGTCGCCACCGATGTGGCCGCGCGTGGTATTGATATAGTAGATCTGGGGTATGTAATAAATTACGAGTTACCTTATGTCGCTGAAGATTATGTACATCGTATAGGTCGCACCGGAAGAGCCGGTAATAACGGTTTGGCAATATCTCTATTATCACCTGACGAAGAATGGTTACTAACAGCGGTTGAAAAAGTTATTGATACTCATCTATCACAACAATGGCTACCAGGATATGAACCCGACTTAACAAAAGTTGTTAGGCGTAATAAATCAGGAAGTAAGCAAAAAGCTAGAAAAAATGCCCTCGCGGGTGATAAAGATGGTAAAATGACCAGTAACAGTAGAAATGGGCAATCATCAAACCGACGGAAATAGGCAAGGCTTAAATGCTATAGACAAATATTTTACCGGGTTATTCTCACTATATCAATGAGTTTTGCTCCACCAGCAATGGCTGCAGTAGTTGCTGAATCTTTAGACATACCTGATTGTATGGCTATAGTGACAATTTCTCGCGCATTATCATTATTTGAATGACTAACAGCTGTACTAATTACGTCACTGTTATCAGGTGATAATCTTAAGGTGTCTCTTACAATATTAGCAACTTGATCTGGTAAAGCTTTCACCGCGACCATCAGTATATCCAGTATTTTCTCAGGATAACTTCGCATCGTATTATTAACCATGTTGTTCGCTATTCTAGGCTCTATTAATATAGCAACTGTAACAATGTTTTCTAATTCATCAGGGTAATGGAGTATTGCTGTATTAACTATCTCCGTAGCATAGGCAGGTTCTTCGTTGACAGCTATACTGACAATGTCTGCACTGGGTGCAATATTCGACTGTAGTAATATTGTAATAACATCACTAGCTAAAGCAGGCTCTGCTCGTAAAGCACCGCACATAATCTGTTTATAATCTTGAGGATACTTTGCAAGGGCTACTTTTAGTACAATATCAATTTGTTCAGGATAGCTTTTCAGTAATGCGTTTACACTTCGCTCAATTGCTAAACTAGTGTTAGTTTGATGTTGTACCAACTGGTCTAACAAATTGGATATAACTTTTTTTTGTCGATCTTCGATAGAGCTGTAAGATGTACTTTGCAAAGAAAAAGATAGACTTAAAACAACAGTGAATAGAACACATAGATACTTCATTTGTAATTATCTCAATATTGTTAATTTAATAGTATGTCATGAAGACCCTATATAAACGTGTTTTTAGTATATACATGACTATAAGTATGTGTAGGTAAGTTCTCTAGAGTTAGTCTATTAAAGATCCTTTTAGTTCATTTTATCTACGAGCGAGTAAAATATTAATAATAATACTTGATCCCGTCAGTTAGATCTATACAATGCGCATCAGTTCCAAGGGGGTCAGCCAAAAAGCTTAATCAACTGGACGTTTT
>CAJXQM010000062.1 GCA_913058145.1 uncultured Colwellia sp. | reverse complement strand
TCTATCGATTTAGAACTAGATTATTCATGGTGGTCAACCTAAGTGGTCAACGTTTGAACATACATGAGGGAGCTAATTCGCTACATCCCTTGTTATCAAGGGCTGTAAAGGAATGTGGTGCTCGCTGCGGGACTCGAACCTGCGACACCTTGCATGTCATGCAAGTACTCTAACCAACTGAGCTAAGCGAGCAAATAATCTATAAATTTATTATGTACAAGTTTATGCTAATTCTTGTACTTCTATAATTCCGATAACCAGATTTAAGGCTTACTCTAACTAGTTGAGCTACGGATGTATAAAACTTAATAGATGTTGAGTGACTCAACGAGGCGCTATGTTAGCTGCCAAGTTTGTTGCTTGCAAGTGCTTTTGAATAAATCTTCAAAAATTTAATTTTATTGCTTGTTTTTAAAGCAAATATAGCTTGCCAAAGTAATACGTCGTTGAATAATGCTTAAACGCCAAGCCAGTAAAACGGCTGCGGTTGTTAAGCCAGTAATAAAACCTATCCAAAATCCATAAGGTCCCATTTTGGGAACAATCCAGTCGGTGATACCTAAAACTAGACCAACCGTTAACCCAACTAACCAATAAGAAATAAAAGTGATATATAAAATAAACTTTGTATCTTTATATCCTCGAAGTGCGCCAGCTGACACAACTTGAACGGTATCTGAAAACTGATACAAGGTTGCTAATAGCATAATATTAGCCGCAACTTCTATAACAGGGAGTTCTGAGGTGTAGATGCTAACAATAGGTACCCTAAAAACTATGGTAATTATGGCGGTAAAAACAGCAAGTAATAATCCTAATGAAATAGCGTGGATAGTGTAGTCTTTTGCTTTTTGGTGATCATTATTACCTATAGCGTGACCCACTTTGATCGTAGTTGCCATGGCTAAGCTTAATGGCACCATAAAGATCAAACCACTAAAATTAAGTGCTATTTGATGGCTTGCAACTATTTCGGCTCCAAAAGGTACTAAAATTATTGCAACAACAGCAAATAAGCTGACTTCAAATAATAACGATAAGGCGATCGGAGTCCCTAATAATAGAATCTTTTTTATTTTAGCTAAGTTAGGCCAATAAAATTGTTCAAAAAGGGAGGCTTTTTTTAATATTTTTGATTGATAGGCATAAATAACCATACTGATAAACATAGCCCAGTAAACTATTGCTGTCGCTATTCCACAACCCGCACCGCCTAATGCAGGGACACCAAACTCACCATAGATAAAAATATAATTAGCCGGGATATTAATCAGTAAACCGATAATGCTTATGATCATCGTTGGTTTCGTATATGACAATCCTTCGGAGTAGTTTCTAAGTACAAGATAGAGACAATAACCGGGCGCACCCCAAACAATGTATCGTAAGTAATCAAATAATAAGGGCTTTAATTTACCTTCTAATTCAATGTAGGGAGCAATAATTGGCGCCAGTAGGTAATACAATCCAATGAGTGATAAGCCTAACGTTAAGGCAATCCATGCAGTTTGATAGGTTTGTTCACTAATAGCTAAATAATTTTTTGCACCGGCAAGTTGAGAAACAATCACGGCAAGTGCCATGACCAAACCATAAATAGTTAATATTAAGGGTAGCCAAATACTATTTGCTACAGCAACGGCTGCCATATCAATAGCGCTAACACGACCCGCCATGACAATATCAACAAAGCCCATTAAGTTTTGAATTAATTGGGCAATTAAAATAGGGTAGGCGAGTTTAAGTAAACTTCTGGTATGGATGAAAAAAGAGGCAAAGTTCATTAGGACTTAAAGAATTAAAGGGAATATAAGAGCCGTCATGTTATTGAATAAGTACTTTTCAAGCAAGACATAACTGTTAGTTATAAATTATGTTTACATTGATCTGGTTCAGTGAACCGTTATAGACATAATACGAGATAGTGTTACGGTTCTTGTTCTATAACGGCCTTTGCATACGACGGAGTAAAACATGCTCATCATTAGATGTGTTTTGAAGGATTTTACATGGATTTAGCTAGATAATTCAGGAGTCTATTATCCAGCACAACACTTAATCAAAAGGTGCACCTTGATCGTTTTTCTCAAGTGTCCTGAAATTCGTATGTTAAGATAGCTTGGGTATAATATTATTCGTCAATGATCAGATATTTTAATTTATTAGGGATACCATCCCACTTTTTTGCCTCTTCAGCAGGCGCTTTAACGTCAGTGATTCTTGGCCATATTTGTGCAAGATCTGCATTTAACTGAATGAATTGTTTTTGTGATTCAGGTACTTCATCTTCTTGAAAAATAGCATCTACCGGACACTCTGGCGTACATAGATCGCAGTCTATACACTCATCAGGATTGATAACGAGAAAATTTGGCCCTTCATAAAAGGCATCGACAGGGCATACTGCCACACAGTCGGTGTATTTGCATAAAATGCAGTTGTCAGTCACAACAAAGGCCATCAGATTTACCCTGAATAAAGTGTCAATAAAGATGCGCATCATACCTTTGTTAGCGGTAAATTCAATCTCTTGTTTCTTATGATGCTTTGTACAGGTAAAATACCGAAAAATACTACCCGTCCATGTTGGAATCTACATAATGATACGTTTAACCAATATAAAACTAGCTTTAGATCATGAAGAAAACCAACTTGAGCAGGCTATTTTAACTAAACTGGCTATAAAGAAAGATCAGCTAGTTAATTTTACTGTATTTAAACGGGGTTATGATGCGAGGAAAAAAACGACTATCTTTCTTATTTATACTCTTGATGTCGAAACAACGATAGATAAGGTCTTATTAGAGCAATATAAAGAAGATACACAAGTTAAAATAACACCTGATATGCGTTATAAATTCGTTGGACAAGCGCAAAGTGATTTAAAAAATCGCCCTGTTGTTATTGGTATGGGGCCTTGTGGTTTATTTATAGGTTTACTCTTAGCACAAATGGGTTTTAAACCAATTATTTTAGAACGAGGTCAAGAAGTACGACAACGCACTAAAGATACTTTTGGCTTTTGGCGTAAGAAAATTTTAAATACTGAATCTAATGTGCAGTTCGGTGAAGGCGGAGCAGGAACGTTTTCAGATGGTAAGCTTTGGAGCCAAGTAAAAGATCCTATGCATTATAGTCGTAAAGTTTTGCATGAATTTGTTGAGGCTGGCGCCCCAGAAGAGATTTTATATGTCAGCAAACCTCATATCGGTACCTTTAAATTAGTGACCATGGTTGAAAAAATGCGAGCTAAAATTTTTGAGTTGGGTGGTGAAGTTCGTTTTGGACAAAGGGTTGAACAGATACATTTTGAAAATGATAACACAGTCTCATTTGATGAAGGTGAGTTAGCCAATTTTAGTGCTAAACAAGTGACTGGTTTAACACTTGCCAGTGGTGAACATATTGAAACAAGTCATATTGCCTTGGCGATAGGTCATAGCGCTCGTGATACCTTTAAAATGCTTCATGAGCAAGGTGTTTATATAAAAGCTAAGCCATTTTCTGTGGGCTTTCGTATAGAGCATGAGCAGTCGGTTATTGATGAGGCCCGTTTTGGAAAAAATGCGGGTAATGAAATTTTAGGCGCAGCAGATTATAAATTAGTTCATCATGCGAGTAATGGACGCAGTGTTTATAGTTTTTGTATGTGCCCTGGTGGTACTGTTGTAGCGGCTGCCTCGGAAGCTGGACATTTAGTGACTAATGGTATGAGTCAATATTCGCGCCATGAACGTAATGCGAATAGTGCTATTGTGGTTGGTATCGAACCGTCGGACTTTAGTAATAGCGAAAAAAGTGGTGAATTTGCTAGTGATCGTGAACACGTATTAGCGGGTATTGATCTACAGAGAAAATTAGAACGGAAAGCTTTTGTGCTCGGTGGCGAAAATTATGACGCGCCAGTACAGCTCGTTGGTGATTTTTTAGCAGGACGTAAAAGTGGTGAGCATGGCAGTGTTACACCATCGTATAAACCGGGTGTAACGTATTGTGATTTAAGTGATGCTTTACCTGATTATGCTGTTGCCGCTATTCGAGAAGCTTTACCTGCATTTGAGCGAAAAATCAGAGGGTTCTCTATGAATGAAGCGACGTTGACTGCAGTAGAAACACGTACGTCATCACCTATTCAAATAACGCGTGATAGAGACACATTACAAAGCTTAAATACGAAAGGATTGTATCCAGCAGGTGAAGGCGCCGGTTATGCAGGTGGTATTTTATCGGCAGGCATTGACGGTATAAAAATTGCTGAAGCGATGGCATTGTCAATGTTAAAAGCATAATGGGTAGCTAAAGCTTAGCTACCCATTAGTTCGGTAATACCTGGTATGGTTTGTCGTTGCCATTTTGATTGTGGTAATTGTAGGTTTATTTTTTTCATTGATTTTAAAATTGCTTTCAATGCTAATTGATCGACAAACCATGTTGGTATTTCTCCACCACCATCGGCGATAAAAGTGTATTCAATCAAGAGTTGTTTTTGTCGTTTATTATTTAGTCTAGGGGTGAGTAACCAATGCCCCTCATAAAATTTTATCCTCACTGCATTTGAATACGCTATATCAACACTAAAATCATCTTTCAATTGTATCTCTACCGACAAATCACTGTTTTGCCAATAATGTGAATGAAGTTGTGAGTACCTAGGTTCTAATGGCCATATAGCCGTAAAATCAACCGTGAATATCTGTTCAGTTACTGACAATTGTTTAATTATTTGACTGCTACTTGCATTGGTTAACCATTCTGGCGTGTTATTAACATCTTGTATAAACAATAAAAAACCTGACAGGCTAGAGTTTACCAATGCCGTTGCTTTTATTTCGGTCAACTTATTAATGCTTGAGACTCTAGAGCTAACACTAATATTGTTAGATTGTTTCCATGTTTTCCATGGGTACTCTGGTGTCACAGAAGTGGCTTCTGCCATGCAATCGTCATTAATAATGAAAGCGGTAATTAACATAATGATTATTACCTTGGTTGCTTTTAATACGTGAAATGTCAAAAAAATAATCCAGTGAAGTGATGTTTGTTAAAGTTGTAAGCTTGTTTATAACATTAAATAACTTGCCTATGTACTTTACTCTGGAGTTAATTAATAACGTCATCTTCGACCCTTCGACAAGCTCAGGGCAAACGGAAGAAGCTCAGGGCAAACGGAAGAAACTCAGGGCAAACGGCCATAACTTTCGTTCATCCTGAGCCCGTCGAAGGGTTTCCTTTTCCCGTTCATCCTGAGCCCGTCGAAGGGGCTAAAATACGGCTAGAATGATATTTTTCTCAATAGTGACTTTTCCAGATTGATTTCTAAGCATGTTAAATAATAACGTATTCAGCCGTTTTATTGGTTTTTTTTCTTGGCAAAGTGAAATAGTCGGTTAAAACACTTGTGTATAAACAGCAAGGCTTTTACAATTCGCGCTTTATTTTAATACACTTCATGCGACGCCTAGTATGTGCCGCCACTGATAAGGACAATTTCATGCCTGTAATTACTCTCCCTGACGGTTCACAACGCGCTTTCGAACAAGCGGTATCTGTAATGGATGTCGCTTTAGATATTGGCCCTGGTCTTGCTAAAGCAACCATTGCTGGTCGTATCGACGGAAATCTTGTTGATGCGTGTGAATTAATTACTCAAGACGCCTCTTTACAACTTATCACCAGTAAAGATAGCGAAGGTCTTGAGATCATTCGTCACTCATGCGCGCATTTATTAGGGCATGCGATAAAACAATTATACCCAAATGTTAAAATGGCTATCGGTCCAACGATTGAAAATGGCTTTTATTATGACATTGATCTCGAAGAATCAATTTCTGAAGATGATTTAGTTAAGCTTGAAAAGCGTATGACTGAATTAGCACGTACGGGTTATGAAGTGGTTAAGAAAACCGGCTCTTGGCAAGATGCTTATGACGCCTTTAGTGAACGTGGTGAAACATACAAATTAGCGATTCTTGATGAAAACATCGAGAAAACAGATACACCGGCTTTATATCATCATCAAGAATACATTGATATGTGTCGTGGTCCTCATGTTCCCAGTATGCGCCATTGCCATCATTTTAAATTAATGAAAGTTGCTGGAGCTTATTGGCGTGGTAATTCAGACAATAAAATGTTGCAACGTATTTACGGCACAGCATGGGCTGATAAAAAGCAACTTAAAGCGTATATAGTCCGTTTAGCTGAAGCTGAAAAGCGCGATCACCGTAAAATTGGTAAAACATTAGATTTATTCCATTGGCAAGAAGAAGCGCCAGGTATGGTGTTTTGGCATAACGA
>CAJXQM010000061.1 GCA_913058145.1 uncultured Colwellia sp. | reverse complement strand
TCTCTGTAAAGTTTTTTCATTGCCTCGTTGAGAACGGCGCCATTAGACTGTTTTTCTCTTTGTTCGTCAACTGTTTTTTATCATTTTTCTATAAAAAAGGTTTGTTTGTTGCTTTTTTATGCTTCTTGCTGCTTATTTAACTACGGCAGTGATTTTTTTAGAGATAACAGGAGTGTCACCAAGGGTAGGGTTATGGTTCCCTAAAACGAGTTGTAAATTGTGTTTCTATTTGACCACCACCCCAAGGTTTGGTGTTATGGGTTGCTAGTAATGGCGCTTGAGCAACGGTAATGTATCCGTATCAATTCAGGTATGATAATAACCGGTATTTTTTCAATACCGGCCGGTGATCTAGGATTAACCTTATGATTTAACGCAATTGAACTAAGGTGGGTAAAAAAAACACTAACCCAATAAGGGGGTATATCTTTTATTGTCACCTGTTAACTTATTTAATTCGTATGTTATTTTGATGAGGGGGCGACGTAACCTTCGATGTCTGGTTCTATACCGTCAAATAAATAAGCAACCATGGCATCTTCTAAAAATTTGCGATCATCAACATTCATCATGTTCATTTTTTTTTCATTGATTAACATAGTTTGCTTTTTTTGCCATAGCCCCCAAGCCTCTTTGCAAATATTGTCAAAAATTCGCTTGCCCACTTCACCGGGATATAGTTGAAAAGCTAAACCTTCACCTTCTTTATTTAGATTTTGGCAAAAAACTGTACGGCTCATAATTCTCTCTTATTAATGTTAAGTAATTGTTTTGTTATTTATTATTGGCGTTAATTCTTTTGTAATAAGCCAATCAATTTTTTTGTTGATGCGGCTAAACCTACATTAGCTTCACTGTTTAAATCATACCATTTTTGTTTTCTAGGTTCGCTAACTTCTTGGTTATTAATTTGTGATAGTGAGTCTACTTTTACTTGTGTGCAGTCAATTATGATAGGTGAAATATCCAGGTGAAAATGGCTAAAAGTATGTCTAAAAGTCGTTAGTTCTTGTTGTGAACCTTGCTTTGTCGAGGCTTGTAAACCTAAAGATTCTAATAAGCGGGTGATTTCACTTTTATGACTGACTTCATAAAAACACCATAACCCCCCCCAGATACCTGTGGGACGACGTTTTTCCATTAGAACACTATCACTGATTGATGTGGAGATTCTAGGGATAACTACAATAGTATTTTTTTCTGGAATTTTTTTCTTTGGTTTCTTTTGTGGAAACTCAGCTTGCTGAGAACTAGCCATGGCTAAACAACTTGTTTTTACCGGGCATATATCACAACTAGGTTTACTGCGGGTGCAAACAGTGGCGCCTAGATCCATCATCGCCTGAGTATAAAAGCCAGTATCAGTTGCGGGAGTGAGTGTTTCACTTAATGGCCACATGGCTTTTTCAAATTTAGCTAAGCCTGTATATCCTTCTACTAAGTAATTCCGTGCTAATACGCGTTTAACATTACCATCTAAAATGGGGTGGTGTTGATTTAACGATAAACTTAAAATTGCTCCTGCGGTTGAGCGGCCAATACCAGGTAAAGCGATAACTTGTTCAATATCCGCAGGAAAAATACCATTATGTTCACTGTCGATTAGCTTTGCAGATTTATGTAAATTACGGGCTCTGGCGTAATAACCTAAACCGGTCCAATGGTGTAATACATTATCTTCATCGGCATTGGCTAGCGCTTTTATTGTCGGGAAGCTGGTCATAAAACGTTGGTAGTAAGGAATGACTGTTGCTACTTGGGTTTGTTGTAGCATAATCTCAGAAACCCAAACGCTATATGGCGTTTTGTTTTGTTGCCAAGGTAAATGTTTTCTTCCTTGATGATGATACCAAGTAACCACTTGAGTCGCGAATTCCTTAGCTGACTCAGCTGATATTTGTATTTTTTGTAAAGAGGTAGTCTGCATTGGTGTATTAATGATTCTAAACTTCGTTTGTTAAAAACATGGGGCAGTGTAACTAATTATATTCAGTGACTCAAAAAATGTTTTTCGTCATAAGTCAGTTGATGTGAAAGTTGTTTGTTTTTTTACTAATAACATCAGGATTATAACCGCTCTTCCTTGTGGTCTTTAAATAATGACTAAGTGTAAAATGTTGTTTTTATGTCTAATGCTGAGTGAGTATTGTTATTTAATTCACTTTTTTCGTTCACTTAAATTGAGGATTGCATAAATTTGTTTTATTGAATAGGAGTATATCTGTATAATAGCGGCAATTATTTTTAGTAACTATTATTATGAGGCTATGTCATGAAATTTAATGCAAAAAACCGAAGCCAACGTCTACGTAAAAAATTGAGAGTTGATGAATTTCAAGAGTTAGGTTTCGATGCCGCTTGGCAGTTAAATGACGACATCACTAGCGATGAACTTGATGCATTTATTAATAAATTCTTCAGTGAAGTTATTCAACCTAACGGTTTAGGTTTTGGTGGTGAGGGTGATACTTTGTGGCATGGTTTGATTTGCACACAAGAATTAGGTTCTTGCACGGATGAAAATCGCGCAGCCGTTGATAAGTGGTTAACTGACAATGGTGCAACATCAGTAGCGGTCAGTGAGCTTTACGATGTTTGGTGGGCTGAATAGTTTTATTTAGAATTAAATAGAGAAGTAAAAAATAGTTATAGCCACAAGATGTAATTTAATTGGTATAACAGTTTCGAGTTAAAAGATTAGAGAAAATGACAGATAAAACTGAAAACACACATAAAACTATCGAGCAAGCTGAGCAAGAAGGTAAATACATCCGTAAAGTGCGTAGCTTTGTTAAGCGAGAAGGCCGTTTAACCAAAGCCCAAGAACGTGCTTTAAATGATCATTGGCAAACTATGGGCTTGAACCATAGTGACGGCTTAATTGACCTAAAAAATCTTTTTACTAACAATAATCCTGTTGTGTTAGAAATCGGTTTTGGCATGGGGAAATCCTTAGTGGAAATGGCTAAAGCCGCCCCTGAGCTAAATTTTATTGGCGTCGAAGTACATAAACCGGGTGTTGGCGCTTGTATTGCTTTAGCGATGGAAGAATGCGTGCCTAATTTAAAGGTGTTTGAACATGACGCCATTGAAGTGCTTGCTGATTGTATTCCTGGCAATACTCTAACGACGGTTCAATTGTTTTTTCCTGACCCTTGGCATAAGAAGAAACATCATAAGCGCCGTATTGTTTCGACAGACTTTGTTGAAACCATTCGTCAAAAGCTTAAAGTTGGTGGTGTTTTTCATATGGCGACTGATTGGGAAAATTACGCGGAGTGTATGTTAGAAGATATGCAAAGTGCTCAAGGTTATAACAATTTATCTCAAAGCAATGATTATGTACCGCGACCTGATTCTCGTCCGTTAACCAAATTTGAAAATCGTGGTCAGCGTTTAGGTCATGGTGTTTGGGATTTACAGTTCGCTAAAATGTAAATCATTGATGCCTACCTGATACTCCTCGAATAATTATCCGGTAGGTACCCGATACTCCCACGGTACCTACTCGATTATCCTGAGCTTACTCTCCGATTATCCTGAGCCTATCTCTCCGATTATCCTGAGCTTATCTCTCCGATTATCCTGAGCTTGTCGAAGGAAGGAAGGAATGAATAAAAAAGGAAAGCCGTAATTAGTGTAAATGTTTTCTTTCAACATAAAATAAATGTTGAGCATTTCGTAAATTACCTGAATCTTTTAACCATTGCTCTGTGATTATCTCTCTTTGTAAAGCCGCATGTAATATGCGGCTTTTATATTGGCACCAATAAAATAGTGTTGCGGCTTGATGGCATTCATTATTGGGAAAATTTTTGCTACGATTGTCATTTAACTCTTCTTTAATACTAGCAATAACTTTATCTTTTAATTCATCTTCTATTTTTTTCTTAAAACGCGTAAAACGTTTGGCTTTAATTAACTGCCAAATTAGCCATATTAAAGAAGCTAAAGCGAGTAGTGCGATAATTTGCATGGATTTATCCTGAAAAACCTATTCACTCAACATAATAACAATTTCACTGACAAATCACCTGATTAATTCACTAGTCTTAGTGAATTAGCCAAATATACCCGTGGTCAATGAAGGTGCGTAATTTATATAATGATGAGGTTTATGATCAACTTTATGAAAAACATGAAACAAAATAAATATAATTTAGTGACTATAGCTTGTGATTTACTATTTTTTAAACTGCTTTTTTAAGTGATGTTAGGGTTTAAATAAAGCACCTTCATGCATTAATAACTTAGCTTTTAACGCTAATCCCCCTGCATAACCAGTTAACTTTCCGTTACTTCCTATTACACGATGACAGGGTACAATTAACGCAATAGGATTGGCTCCATTGGCACTGCCTACAGCTCTTACGGCCTTCTCATTGTTGATTTTTTTTGCTAACCAAGCATAGGTTTTAGTTTCGCCCTGCTTTATTGTACATAAAGCGTGCCACACTTTTTTCTGAAACGGCGTGCCTGTTGCCGCTAATGGGATATCAAACTTTTTCCGTTCACCGATAAAATATTCGGTTAGTTGTTGGCACACTTGGGTAAATTTTTCTGTATTTTCTTGGTAACCCTCAGGGATTAGCAATGGGATATTACCTTCAATTTTTTCCCCCGTACCGTCCTTACCGCCAATAAATGTTAATGCCGTCAAGCCTTTGTCATTAGCGGTTAACGCAATATTACCCAAAGGTGATTTATAATAAGTGTAATACATGATAATTCTCAACAGTTATTTGATACATTTAATCGCATCAGTATTAGCTTTTTTCTTATCATTTACGGCTAATACCACTTTTAGTGGAAAGTGGTGAGTAAACGATTAATGGTAGCTGTGACTACTTTGTCTATTTCTTTCATTGATAAATCACCACTTGCTTGATAGCTATCGCTATCCACTTTAAAATTAAGGCTTTTAAAGTTTATCTTATATTGTACAGGTGAAGGGGAAAAGTTGTTGGCGAATAACGTTTATTAATATAAAAACCAGTGCTTTATTTTATTGTAAAAACCTACAAAAATTGACTTTTATTGATTTAATCTATAGTATTTGCGCCCTAAAAATCGCTATATTTCCTAATCCTAATAGTCGCCTATAGTCAGTTGGCCATTAGCAGCTAACTTCGCGTATGTATTTATTATCAATACACCGCAATAATATAATCAATGAGATAAAAATGTTTGAATTACACGCGAGTAAGGTGTCTAACCTGAAAAATGATGTGCTGTCGGGCTTAACTGTCGCGTTAGCTTTAGTGCCTGAAGCAGTAGCTTTTGCTTTTGTTGCTGGTGTTGAACCATTAGTCGGTTTATATGCTGCTTTTATGGTGGGTTTAATTACAGCTATCTTTGGTGGTCGTCCGGGAATGATTTCTGGTGCAACAGGCGCCATGGCAGTTGTTATGGTGAGTTTGGTTGCCATACATGGTGTGGAATATTTATTTGCTACCGTGGTGCTCACAGGCATGCTACAAATTTTAGCGGGTATAATGAAACTGGGGAAATTTATTCGCTTAGTTCCTCATCCTGTAATGTTAGGTTTTGTAAATGGTTTAGCTATTGTGATTTTCTTAGCACAGCTAGGGCAATTCAAAGTAACGAATAGTGCGGGTGAGCTTGAATGGTTACAAGGCTCACCTATGATGATCATGGCAGGACTTATCCTATTAACCATGGCTATTATTCATTTTCTCCCAAAATTAACTAAAGCAGTACCGTCGTCATTAGTTGCTATTGTTGTTGTTACCGTATTAGTGCAAAGCTTAGGGCTTGATACTCGTACAGTTGTTGATTTTCTTCGTGATATGACTAACGACCCTACGGCGTCTATTGCCGGTGGTTTGCCACAATTTTCTATCCCTAATGTTCCATTTTCTTTTGAAACATTAAAAGTTATTCTTCCTTTTGCTTTAGTACTGGCAGCAATTGGTTTAATTGAGTCATTATTAACATTAACATTAATTGATGAATTAACCGGTACACGCGGTAAAGGCAATAAAGAGTGTATCGCTCAAGGTGCAGCCAATACAGTGACAGGATTTTTCGGTGGCATGGGTGGTTGTGCCATGATTGGTCAGTCGATGATCAATGTTAATTCAGGTGGTCGAGGTCGCGCATCAGGCATTACTGCGGCATTAGCATTGCTTGGCTTTATTCTATTTGCTTCAGGTTTGATTGAAATGATTCCACTAGCGGCATTGGTTGGTGTAATGTTTATTGTCGTTATTGGCACCTTTGAATGGTCAAGCTTTCGAATTTTGAGTAAAGTGCCAAAAGCTGATGCCTTCGTTATTATTTTGGTTTCGGGCGTTACGGTTGCCACTGATTTAGCTGTTGCCGTTATTGTTGGTGTAATTGTTTCTGCGTTAGTTTTTGCTTGGGAGCATGCAAAGCATATTATCGTGAGTCGAAGCACAGATGAAAATGGCTCCACTGTATATGAGGTGACAGGACCCATTTTCTTTGGCTCAGTGTCCACCTTTTTAGAACAATTTGATATTGAGAACGATAGTAATGAAATTATTATTGAATTTAAACGTTCTCGTGTTGCTGATCACTCCGCTATTGAAGCGATTGATACGTTAGCTGAACGTTATTTAGCTAAAGGTAAAACCTTACATTTAAAACACTTGAATAACGAATGTAAGTTATTACTGAAAAAAGCGGGTGATTTAGTCGAAGTCGATGTAATTGAAGACCCTGATTACCATATTGCCACTGATAAACTAGACTAAATTATCTACTTGGTGCACTGATAAGTTATACTTAACTTACAGTGCATTTTTATTTAACGGTGATTGCTATAGTGCAGTTAGAATTTTTTGATGTTCCAAGCCCCTGTGTGGGTATATGCCAATCAAATGTAAAAGGCTACTGTCTTGGTTGTCTGCGCACGCGTGACGAAAGACAGGATTGGATTAATTTTGATAATGATAACAAGCAAAAAGTAATTAAACGCTGTATTCAAAGAAAAAAACGTCAACAGAATAAAAATAATCATAAAGCAGTGGAAGAAATAAATTCAGTAGACATTGTACATGAAGCGCAACAGCGATCATTATTAGACCCACCAACTAAACCTAAAGTCGTTCATGATAATGATCTGGATTTTGGTGATTTTGAACTTTAATTAGTCATTTGTATTAAGGGTTTAAAAAGTATAAAAAACGGTTGCTAGCCTATAAAATTATAGCTATGATACGCAAACTTTGAAATATAGTTCTTTTTAAGAATATGATTC
>CAJXQM010000060.1 GCA_913058145.1 uncultured Colwellia sp. | reverse complement strand
CCGGATTGTGATTCCGGTTGTCGAGGGTTCAAGTCCCTTTAGCCACCCCATCTTTTCTAATATAACTCCTTTAAAATCAAAGCCTCTTGGCAATTACCCACTATAATTAGCACTTTCTGCTGAATGCTCCTGCACATATTCTATATAAGTACGCAAAGATGCTTGGTCATTTAATTTCTAGATAAACACAAACAGGTGCTGTAAACTGGTGTTATTAACATTCATTTTAGAGGTGCTCTATGCAACCAAAATTCTCAGAAGATGTGATCCCTTTATCTGATCTAAAAATAAATCCAGGTAAAGTGGTTAATCACGCTAAAGATTCGCATAGACCAATATTAGTCACTAGTCGTGGGCGGGGTATTGCTGTAGTTCAAGGCTTGGATGAATATGAAAAAAACATCGAAGAGCTTGCTTTCATAAAAGCTGTTGCCAAGGGTATGCTAGATATTAAAGAAGGAAATAAGTCGGATATCAGTGATGTAAAAGCAAGGTTAGGTTTGTAGTTGTGAAAATTGAATTTGCAGAATCTGCTATTTGTGATCTAGAAGATATCAAGACATATTATGATGAGCAGCATGTGCCAGATATTGGTAATAATTTTATTTTAGACATAATAAGCCATATAGAACAATTACCCAATAATCCGAAAATTGGCAGACAAGTTCCTGAATTTTGCATGTCATCAATTAGAGAATTAATTCATTCACCTTTTCGTATTGTGTATGTATTAAATGAAATAAGCATTCAAATTATTAGAGTCTGGCGAAGCGAAAGATTAATGCATTTACCGTTAGATTATTGAGTGAAAAATAATGCTCTGGTATCGATCTGTGAGTATGTAACGGCAATAAAGTACGTTTAACTCCAAGTAATGACATGAACAACGCCCATAGTATCTAGCCTGATACACGTTAAACTAAGTAAATCTTATGCCGACAACTTGATTGTGATTCCGCTCATTCCAGTTATGTGAGCGTTATTTTGGTTTTAATAAGCTAGTTATGGCTAATTTCTGTTATCACTATCCAACTTTTACTGCATACCGTCAATATTGAACTGATTAGCTTGGCCTGCTTCGAGAATCTACTGTGGTTTTATGTTCAATAAAGCATAGCTTTCCTAAATATTTTTTGTCAGTTATATTAAATTTGTTATCAAACTGAGCAATAGAAAGTCAAAGGAAGTGTTGATATTAAGTAGGGCTATTATCCCCTCTTTTTTCTCTTTGTGAGGTTAAACACTTGAAATACTCAATTCTTATGTTATCAACTTTGATACTATCCGCATGCGGTGGAGGGGGCTCTGACGTTAACAGTACTAATGTTAGTGGCGGCAGCAATCCTCCTACGGTATCCCTCTCGACAAGCCCAACAACAATTATGCTAGACGATTTTACGATACTTACTTGGGCAAGTACCAATGCCTCGTCTTGTACTGCATCTGGTGCTTGGTCTGGTGAAAAATCCACTTCTGGCAGTGAATCCGTTGTTATGATTGATTTTGGCGAGCAAAATCTTTCACTAACATGTGGAAGTGCTTCTGCAAGTGTAATGGTTACTGTCAACAGTGATAATTCAGAAGGCTCTTGTGTAAACCCTCATAGTGCAGAAATATATGAATCCTACTTAGGTAACTATGATATGCCCACACCTCAAAATTTTTTTAGTGATGACAAGGTTAAAGCCATAGGCCTCAAGGATTATGGCGTTGAATGGATCTATAATAATTACAAAGGAAAAGGTGCGAGTTGGATTCAAGATTGTACTGAAGATCAATACATTAAATTGATGTATAGAACAACGTTAAATAGATTAAAAGATCATGGTGTAAATACTGTTTCAATATATAACTTTGGTTATTGGCAAAACGCACAAGCTGATGCTTGGTTGGTGGATCACGATGCTAAGCATTTAGGCGATTGGGTTATTGAATACATCGTAGGCGAAGCTGAAAAGTTAGGTTTGACAATTCACTATGTTTGGCAATTCTTAGCAGAAGATACCCAAAACGAATTTCTGTTCCCGTTTAATGGTTATGTTGAAGTAGATATGCCGCTACTAAAGAAAATTATGGATGCCCATGAAACACATATTCTTTGGGAAGCAGAGCGTTTAGAAACGATTGGAGTAGGCGCTGTTTCAGCAGATTGGAGTGCAATGTGGTTATGTTTTCACTGTGGTATAGATGAACCTCATACACAAGAAGAAACTGATGAAGTCAAAGATTATTACATGGCAAGAATGGGCGGTATTATTGATAAAATCAAAGAAAGATTTTCTGGAAAAGTCTATGTGGGTGATGGACCTCAATGGAATGATAAACGGGTATTTGATAAGGTCGATGGGATGATTCTACCGTTTGGGAACCTACTAACTAACAATGAAGTGGCAACCGCTTCTGTTGACCTTATACAAGAGCGAGCAACTCAGTTTATTGAAAACACCCATAAGCAATGGAATTGTTTAGACGAGCAACCTTGTTGGTATAATTCAAGTGAAACTATCCCTAAAGTCATGTTTAATTTTTTTGGTCAAAGTCATGCCTCATTTTTATCAACAGGCTGGATTGAAGATGGATTCTGTACTCAAGGGGTCATCAATGGTATTACAACCGATTGTCTTCAATATGAAGTGAAAACCGATTTTTCTGCCCAAGCAATCTTTACTGAAGGATTATTACGAGCAGCCGATATGCAAATTTATTTTGATACGCTAGGTACAACGACAACCACTGGATACTGGTTATCAGATACCCTGATTCCTGATAAAAACCAGCTTCCTGCCAGTACAAATACCGTAGAAGGCTTCCCAAACATGTCACAATCTATTCGAGGAAAATCAGCAGAAAAAATCATTAAATACTGGTATACCGGTGAACATGAAGCCTATGCACCAAAAATCATTGATTAACTTTGCCTGATTAGGGGATTTACTGTCAGGTTCCTATATTTTTTACTGAAAGTACAATTATCAATCAAGAAATAAAACGTCAAGAAAGTGTGCACAGAATACATGAGATGTTGCTGACAGCAGATGTCAACTTTACGATCATACAGCTGACATAAATTCCACAATTCTATGGCGGTATCGGGGCGATAGTGCCATAGCTTTAACTCCCTAGCTTAGTCACATTTATATTGTTATAGCTAGAGATTAATTAAACTCGATCTGACATCGGCAATGGTGATAAATAGTTTACTTTCATCGTCTATTAGGCTGATCAATTATATGTTCCCATCACTACTTTCCCGGAAAATCAACTTCTAAGTTAAAGCCAGGCTTGCTATTAGGCGACAAGCAGCTTGGTTTATCGTTGTGAAAATAGGACTTGCACGCATAAGGAAAGATTAATAGTAAGTTACCCGTTTTTTATTATCGGTTTTTATGTTTAGATAAGCTTATACCAATCGATCTAGCTAACTACTCATTTTTACTCATAAAAAGTAGAACATGTCATTAAGCGAACGGGTATTAATTTGTTTTTTAATCAAATAGTAGAATGAGTTATGGCTTTAGAATTGTGGTTGTCGTTAGTTTTTATTTGTGTATTAGGGGCTTTATCACCAGGTCCTTCATTGGCATTAGTCGTGCGCAATACTATGTTAGGTGGTCATCAATCGGGTTTAGCTACGGCTATTAGTCATGGCTTTGGCGTTGGCTTATATGCGGCTATTGCGGTCACAGGAATTGGCCTTGTACTTGTGCAGTCACCACTAATCTTTCAAATTATTCAGTACACAGGTGCTGCTTTTTTACTCTATTTAGCATTTAACTCGTTAAAAAGTAATGGCAGTAATATTGATCTTGATGTAGTGCAAAGTCAAAACGATAAACACATAAATGGCTGGCGAGATGGCTTTCTATTGGCCTTTTTAAACCCTAAGTTAGCGATATTCTTTTTAGCCTTATTCAGTCAATTTGTCGATGTTAATGCTAGTATAAGCCACAAATTAATCATGATTTTTACGGTCGGCGGGCTCGATATAACATGGTATTGCCTCGTGGTTTTTGGTTTATCAAGAGGGCCTGTGTTGGCAAAATTGAAAGCTAATAGTCATGTTATTGATAAAGTTACTGGTGTGGTCTTAATATTACTTGCGGTGCGTGTTGTGCTTAATTAGGTGAGAGGGGTTAGTGATTTAATCCCTCAATCAGGTATCAATTTAGCGTAAAGTAACCCTGCTGTGACCGATGATATTTACAACGTCATCAGTGAGCATGACATCAAGCTCTATTTTAGGATATATTTTCTTAAACTCATTAAGGGCTGGTACGACGGTTTGCAAGCCAACATTTACTGGGCAGGTAATTTTAAGTAATCCTATAGGCTCATTTTTCAATTTGTTGGTTGGCGGCGCTTAAGCTACCTTGTTCACTGACTTGAGCAAAAACAACCATACTCTTGAGTTGTTCAAATGAAACATCCATAAGCGACACCTAGTGATATACAATATGTATCCAAGTGTCTATTGTATCAATTATTAAGACAAAGTTATCAGTTTTATCTGCATTGTTCATGTGATTTAGTGAGCATATACTAGCGGTATAGAAAATTAAAATACACTGACACTCACTTATATAGACATAGAGGGATGAACGATAATGACGAAAAAAATATTAATGGTACTGACGTCACACGATGAGCTTGGTAACACAGGCAAAAAAACAGGTTTTTGGGCTGAAGAGTTCGCCGCCCCTTATTATGCATTTATCGATGCGGGTGTTGAAGTGACATTGGCTACACCATTAGGCGGGCAAGCACCTATTGACCCAACAAGTACACTTGAAGACTTCCAAACTGCGGCCACTGAACGTTATGACGGTGATGATGCAGCGCAAGCTAAAATTGCAACGACCCTACAATTATCTTCGCTTAACGAAAGTGATTTTGATGGTGTGTTCTATCCTGGTGGTCATGGTCCGTTATGGGATCTTACCAACAATAAAGACTCAATCACCTTGATTGAAAGCTTTCTTAAAGCAGGTAAAGCTGTTGCAACAGTTTGTCATGCTAGTGCGGCCTTATTAAATGTAAAACAAGCGTCAGGTGATTTTGCTATTAAAGGCAAAGCAGTGACCGGCTTTACTAACAGTGAAGAAGAAGCGGTGCAATTAACAGAAGTAGTGCCTTTTTTACTTGAAGACGAGCTAATTAAACGTGGTGGCGAATACCAAAAAGCGCAAGACTGGCATGCCTTTGTAGTACAAGACGGCCTTATTATTACGGGTCAAAATCCAGCAAGTTCAGCGTTAGCTGCTGAAAAACTATTGACTCACTTTTCGGCTTAGATCTTAACTCAAGTATTATAAGCATAGGTGGCGTGTTCAATTACTTTAAATAGTTCACACGCCATTGGTTTGCTTTTTACATCAGGCTTATTTATTAGCTTTTTTATTAGGAATATATATGACTCAAACAACTGACATTAATCGCCAAATGACCTTGGCATCAAGGCCTTTTGGCGCGCCAACAGCTGAAAATTTTAACCTTGTGCGTAGCGAAAAACCAACACCCAAAGCAGATGAAGTATTACTTCGTACCGTTTTTCTTTCACTTGACCCTTACATGCGTGGGCGAATGAATGATGCTAAATCTTATGCTGAGCCTGTTGCGTTAAATGCGGTAATGGTCGGCGGTAGTGTTTGTAGAGTAGAAGAGTCAAACCATAACAATTATAAGAAGGGTGATTGGGTTGTTGCTTTTGGTGGCTGGCAAGATTATAGCGTTATAAACGGCCGTGAGTTACTTAAACTTGATAGCAACATGGCTAACCCTTCACAGGCTCTAGGTGTATTAGGTATGCCAGGATTAACCGCTTATATGGGCTTACTTGATATTGGTCAGCCAAAACAAGGCGAAACGGTAGTGGTTGCTGCTGCTACAGGTGCTGTGGGTAGCCTCGTTGGTCAAATAGCTAAATTAAAAGGCTGTAAAGTGATTGGCATTGCTGGTGGCGATATCAAATGTAAATATGCAGTTGAAACGTTAGGATTTGATTATTGTCTTGATCATAAAAGCGATGATTTAGCACAGCAATTAGCGACGGTTTGCTCTTCTGGCATTGATGTTTATTTTGAAAATGTCGGTGGTAAAGTTTTTGATGCGGTTATGCCACTATTAAATAGCAGTGCGCGTGTTCCTGTATGTGGTCTTATTTCTCAGTACAATGCCACTGAATTACCTGAGGGGCCAGATCGACTTTCTTTATTAGTTAGGACACTATTGACTAAACGTATTAAAATGCAGGGTTTTATTGTGTTTGATGATTATGGTCATTGTTACCCAGAATTTAGTCAGCAAATGTCTACATGGTTAATGGCCGGTGAAATAAAACACAAAGAGCATAGGGTTGAAGGGCTTGAGCACTCGGTAAGTGCTTTCATCGGCTTATTAAAAGGCGAAAACTTTGGTAAGTTAGTTGTGCGTGTTGGCCCAGATAATATCGTGTAACGTCTCGTCAAATATTGTAAAAAGGATTGGAAACGATGAGATGAAAACAGTGCATCATCATTTCCTATTTTGTTCAAACTGGCTTTGGCTTTCATAGTACTGCTACGGGTCATCGCCAATTTTTACAGTTTATAATTATCAGTCAATAAATAATATTTGTCATTACGATAACTTAATTTAGGTAGCGGATGAACAAATTGAGGGCATTATTTGGCAACGTTTAATATTTGGTCGAACTTTAACTCGGTTAATTTCATCACACTCTTTACCACATAAAACATGATCGCACTTAGCATTACCATAGAAGGTATGGCAATCACGGGATAACTTAACATGGTCATTTCTCCAAGCTGTTCATTAAACTTGGTAGTACCCGCAGGGCTAACTACAATCCATTTAGCTAATAGGTAATTCATCGTTGCAGAAAAAACAAACGTGATTGATAAAAGATGATTTGCCCGCTGAATTTTTGCTTTAAATACATCTGTGTTACCTTGATTCGATAGGGTCTGATAGATTAAATCTAAATTAAACAAAGTAGGGTTTAACAAAATTTTAGCAATTAATGGTTTACCCCAGAAGCCAGAGATGAGTACAACTAGGCCGATGACCGATGGAATTGCGGCTTCCTTAATGGCCAACCACTCTACATCCAGTTCAAATAATCCAATCCCCCCGGTTAACAGGGTACTTAAAAATCCCAATAATGAAATAAAATTCATCGACTTGTTTTTAATAAAATCGTAGAAGCCATAACTAAGAGGGAACAATAACGCCAGCACTAAGGCGTTCACCGAGCCTAAATTTTCACTCCCCGATAATTTCATTAAAATAATGGAGGGAATAACAATATTAAAAATAAGTTCTAACAAAGTATTATTGGGGCGTTTAGTGTGTGTTGACATTATATTTTCATTTTAAGTAAAGCTGACAATAGCCAGTCTATTTAGGTATAACCTCATTTTATCTAATAATAGATCAAAAGTCAGTGTCATTATGATATTGCTTATATTTCAAACCGTTTTAGAAATACTTGCCTATGCACTTTACTCACGGCAGCTCCCTTCGACTGCTTCGCGCTCAGGGCGAACGGAGACGCTCAGGGCGAACAGCCAAACTTCCGTTCATCCTGAGCTTGTCGAAGGACAGCTCCCTTCGACTGCTTCGCGCTCAGGGCGAACGGAGACGCTCAGGGCGAACGGA
>CAJXQM010000059.1 GCA_913058145.1 uncultured Colwellia sp. | reverse complement strand
CCCTCAATAATGAAAACTTACAATAATTAGTTTTCACACAGGCTGAGCCATAAGCTGACAATTTTGGATCGATTTTAATTACTGATTTTTTGATGGTATAGCTATCCTAACTGCACCCACTATTATGTCAGCTATCTTCAAAGAAAGCTGACATTAGCATATATACTCTAAGGCGCTAACGCCCCCCTTGTGAGATAGAAGCTAACCGTCACTTTAGCAGCAAAGTGGTTGTTGGCAACGTTCAAACTTTAATAGCTGGTGTAAGGGGAAAGCTGACATCTATGAGCAACTATCGCATATTAACTCATGCTACAAGTTAATTGAAAACATCCTGCGGCAATTTTATTAGCTACACTACATAAAATAGGTACACAAATAACGTTATAATTTAATCTTTTACTAGAAATCAGCTGTATGAGATTAACAACTTCCACCATGCTCTATATGGTAAGGTATTATTACTGAGTCTGTTGCTCTTTTAATGAAAAGCTCGGCCGCTTTCATCCCCTTTTTTACATTATTTTGATGAACAGTTGTTATTGAAGGAGTAGAACGCAAAGCCTCATCAATACCATCAAAGCCAACCACTCTTACATCTTCAGGTATTTTAAGACCCATCGCGTTAATTTCTTTTAAAGCAGCTAAAGCAATAAGATCACTCATACAAAGTAAAACATTCGGACGAGGAACAGTAGTTAGCGCTTCTCTAGCTGCTATTAATGCAAAAGGATGTTTGTTTTCAGGGATATTCCACACTCGATCTGCTCTTAAATTTACATTCAATTCATTCATTGCTTTGTTATAACCACTTAAACGTTGGTGAGCAATGGAGAATTGAGAAGCTGAGTTTGGTAAGTCGTATACGCGACAAGTTAAGTTTGAATCTAGAAGTCTTAAACCAAGAATGGCGACATCATCATCTTGTGAATTTATAGCTAGCTTAGCTATTTCATAAGCCGCGTGCTCATTATCAACACCAACAGAGGCTTTACGGTCAATATCAAAATCAACGGTAACAACTTTTTTAGTTGTGGTGCGTAATTGTTCAATAAGTTCTTTATTTCGCGGGCTACCATAACAAATAAAGCCATCAACAAAATCAGCAACAGAATTTATATTATCAGATATACCTGAAAACAATAATAAATTCACTTTGCTCTTTTCGAGAACAGAGGATACACCTTTAACAAAATCACTGGCTACGGGATCTGTTATCATATATTCAACGCTGTCAGGCAGTACCAAAGCAACAATATTAAACTTTCCACTTCTTAAAGATTGCGCTGCTTTATTAGGGCCCGAATAGCCCAGTTTTTTACATGACGCTAAAATCTCTTCTCGACGCTTCTTTGATAGTTGATCGGGTCGGTTAAAAGCATTTGAAACCGTTGCATTAGACACACCGATCTCATTCGCAATACTTTTAAGCGTCCACACTTTTTTGTTCGCCATGTTCACCTTATTTCTGTAGTTAAGCTATAAATTGATAGCAACTTATATCAAAGCCTTTATATAAGTTGATTTTACTATCAATTTAACACTACTTAACACAGTTTTTACACTTTTAATAACGGATTATTAATTTAATAGTGTATTTAAGCAAACAATACGCGTGTCATTCTTTTCTGTTATTTGAATTTGCGCGCTTCTATTAGCTAAATCAACTACTAACGTTGCGTTATGTTCATCTTTTTTCCACTTCATTTCCAAAGCTGACGAATCACTGTTAACAGTAAATTCACCATTGAAAGCATCACTGTTATTACGTAATTGAATAAGACTAACCATTGCTTTAGTAAACGGCTTATTTAACGCATTTTCAATATCTGTACTATCTAGATACGGACGGTTAATATCTCGCCCAACATTGGTTTTTGACAATAATTCCATCGCATTTTTTTCAACTAACAAGCCGGCATAATAAACCTGCGGTGTGCCAGGAGAAAAAAACTGAATAGCTCTAGCAACTAAATAATCAAGGTCATTTTGTCCAAGTGCATCATAGTACGTACAATTTACCTGATATAAATCGACATTACTTGCTGCTGCACCTGTTGCTTTTTGGCTTTCACCGGCACTATTAACATGAATTGTTTCAACCAGATTATCAATTTCATCATTATTTAGTAATCCAGGTTTACCATTCATCGGCCCTACATCAATAATACCAATACCGTCATGCGTATCTAACACTGTAATGCAGTTTCTTGGTGAAATTGTTAACCATTTAACTAGCGCTGTAAAATCTTTACTAAAAATACTATGTAACACTAGCGGAGGTAAGGCAAAGTCATAAACTCGGTCAACGCGCTTAGCAATGTCTATTTGAGTTTGATAATAAGAATGAATTTCTACAAGCGTTTCAATGCCCAAATCATTCGCAGTCTTACTTAGCTCGTCAATAAATTCAAAGGTTTCGTCAAGCATAAAACAGCTAGTGCCTGCTTTCTTAAGTGCATAACCAGCAGCGTCTAAACGTATACTTTTAATATTATTTTCAGAAAACGTTTTTAAAATGCGTAATAAATAGTCTTTACCAAGTTCAGATGTAATATCTATATCTATTTGATTGTCAGTAAATGTTGTCCAGAAATCTGCACTTTCATTATTAGGTAACGCAAACGTTGTAAAACAACTACCGGGTCTAGGACGATATATTTTTTCAAATTCTTCTGAACTTAAGCCGTTAGGGAACACTTTATCTTTTGTTAAAAATAGATCCCAATAAGGAGACTCCTTACCGTTTTCTAATACATCTTTAAACTCTTTAGACTGAGCTGACATGTGGTTTACAATCAGATCAGCCATCAGTTCATAGCCTTCACCCAATTTTTTGACATCATTCCAGTCGCCTAGTCTGCTGTCAACCTGGGTATGATCTATAGGATCAAAACCTGCATCACTGCCATCTATTGGATAATAAAACGGCAACAAATGAACACCTGAAAACAAATTTGCAAGTTGATCATTTAAAATATTACTTAACGTTTGGGTATCTGACCCTGTTAGTCTATCAATATAGGTCATTAACTGAACATTATTTTTCATAAGTTTACCATTAAATTTTAAGTTGCGTCTTAATCGATTAAGGTGCTATCTTCATATACAATGAAGCTTTAATCAAGAATAATTTTATTTTTTTTAATATGTTAAAAAATAAGAATTAAACAAGCTATAAATTCTACAAGTTATCAACTGACTAAAAGCATTTTATTAAATAGTATTGAAATGGGTCACTATCAATACTAAAAAACCTTAACTATTTTATTTCATCTATAGTTGAGAATGTAGCCAATAGGAATCATAAAAATGACAACAAAATCTAATACAACGCCGTTATCCTTTAAAGAAAAAGTTGGTTATGGGATGGGAGATATGGCTTCGAACTTCTATATGGGGTTCTTTGCACTGTTTCTGCTTTATTATTACACTGATGTATACGGTATTTCTGCCGCTGCCGCTGCAACGATGTTATTGGTGACCAAAATCATCGATGCCGTTAGTGATCCAGCGATGGGCTTGCTTGCTGATAGAACAACAACTAAATGGGGTAAATATCGTCCATACTTGCTTTGGATGGCTATTCCTTATGCCTTGCTAGGTTATCTTTTATTCTTAGGACCAGAATTTGGCGACACAGGAAAACTAATCTTTGCTTATGTATCTTATTCATTGGTTATGTTGGCTTATACGGCTATTAATGTTCCCTATTCAGGTTTAATGGCGGTTATTCACCCTGAATCAGGTGAACGTACCAAAGCGGCTCAATTCAGATTTGTTTTTGCTTCAATCGGCTCGTTAGTTGTTGGTGCTTCAGCGAAGCCTTTAGTTGAATTTTTTGGTGGTGGTGATGAATTACTCGGTTTTCGTTTAACGATCATCTTATTTGCTGTACTTTCGGTGGCTGTTTTTTGGTACACGTTTGCGGTAACAAGAGAAAGAGTAATGCCTAAGAAGCATGAGTCTAGTATCAAAGAAGATATGTCTTATTTACTAGAGAATAAGTCTTGGTTAATTCTTGTAGTCACAGGGATCTTTGTTGTAGTTGGCTTGGTTGCACGTTTTGCATCAATCGCTTATTACACAAAATACTATATGGGTGACGATGGTACGAATATATTCTTATGGATGGACGCAACAACGCTTATTATTTCATGTGGCTTGCTAGGACAGTTATTTGGCGCACTTATTACGCCAATGTTGGTAGCTCGTTTTGAGAAGCATAAATTAATGTTTTCTATTAACTTTTTACATGCAACCTTATTGTTCTTTGCCTTCACTATCTCGCCAGATAATCTTGCATTAACAACGATTGTTCACACATTAGGTATCATTACTTTTGGTATTACAATTACTTTATTATTCACAATGTATACCGATTGTGTAGAGTACGGTGAGTGGAAAACAGGTAGCAATAGCGCAGGTTTAACCGTATCGGCTTCTATGTTTTCATTGAAGTTTGGCTCTGCTGTAGGTGGTGCATTACCAGGTTTTATTCTGGCTTATTTTGGCTTTATTGCCAATCAAAGCCAAACGCCTGAGTCAATTGAAGGTATACGTTATATGTTTAATATATTGCCAGCAGTTTTCTTTTTAGCGGGTGCCGTGTTAATACTTTTCTATAAGATAGACCGTAATAAATTAATGCAAGTTGAAAAAGATTTAGCTGAGCGCCGTACTTAATTTAGCACAGTGTGATTAGGTAAAGGGCATGATTTAACATGTCTCATGCCCTTTATAACTCTATAGTAAATACAACCCAACCATCAAAAATAAAAAACCTTGTTTATCAATTAATTAATAAAAATATCAATTTAATTTAAAAAAAAACTTGCAAAAGACACTCATTTAATAGAATAATCAACTTAATCGATTAAGCTTATTATTCGTAACATAAGTATCTTTGATTATAAAAACATACTATAAAGAAACATGGGGTAACAAAAATGAAAAAAGTAACATATAAAAAATTATTACTAAGCACATTGGCTATGGCTATATGCTCTAGCTTAAGCGCAGCAGAAACAAACGTTGCAGAAGAAGTAAAACAGAAAGGTATTGATTTTGAACGAATCGTCGTTACTGGCTCTGTTGGTAAAGGCACAACGGTTATGGAGTCAAGTGTCTCTGTTAGTAGTATCTCTGCAGATCAAATTGAAATAGCGTCACCACGAAGCAGTGCTGAAGCATTCAGAAACATCCCAGGTGTTCGTGCAGAAGCATCAGGCGGTGACGGTAACGCTAACCTTGCAGTACGTGGTCTTCCTGTAGCCGCGGGTGGTGCTAAATTCATGCAAATTCAAGAAGACGGTTTACCCATTCTACAATTTGGTGATATCGCTTTTGGTAACACAGATATTTTCTTACGTATAGATTCTACAATGGATTCTATTGATGCTATCCGTGGTGGATCTGCATCAACACTTGCTACAAACGCGCCAGGCGGCATCATTAACATCGTTAGTAAAACGGGTGAAGGTGAAGGTGGTAGCGTAGCGACAACATTCGGTTTAGATCACGACTCTACTCGTACAGATTTTCAATTTGGCGGCGAGATTAACGACTCAACCTATTTCCATATTGGTGGCTTCTACCGTCAAGGTGAAGGCGTACGTGATACTGGTTATACGGGTAACAAAGGTGGTCAAATTAAAGCGAACATCACTAAAGAATTTACCGATGGTTACGTTAGACTTTATTTTAAACACCTAGATGACACTACCACAGCATATTTACCTATGCCTGTTCACGCTGACGGTTCTTCAGTTGAAGGTTTTGACGCCTCTACTGGCACTCCCCATACCCCTTACCATACTTCAATGATCACAACTGATGGTGCTGGTAATGGCCGTCTTGCTGACATGCGTAATGGCATGAGCCCTAAAGTGGATTCTTTTGGTTTTGAAGCCGCATTTGATTTAGGCAATGACTGGTCTGTTGAAAACAGAATGAGAATTTCTCGCACTAAAGGTAGCTTTACTGGCCCATTCCCTGAAAGTATTCAAGGAAGCCAAGACTTAGCTGAGAATATAGCGGGTGCAGGTGCAACATTAACTTACGCAAATGGCCCACAAGCAGGTGATGCTTATACTGCGACTAACCTAATGCGTATTCACTCCTTTGATGTTGAAATGACTAATCTAGACTTTATGGTTAATGATTTCAAATTAACGAAAACAATTAACGATACTAGCTTTACTGTTGGTTTATATAACTCATCTCAAACTATCCAACAATCATGGTTATGGAACTCTTACTTATACGAAGTAAAAGGCCAAGATGCTGCACTTGTTGATGTAACTGCCGCTGACGGTACAGAATTTTCTCAAAATGGTGTAATTGCTTATGGTGTTCCAGCTTGGGGCAACTGTTGTACACGTAATTACGATTTACAATATGAAGTTACAGCTCCTTATGCTTCGTTTAGCACAAGTTTTGATAACATAAACATTGACGGTAGTGTTCGTTTTGATAGTGGCTCTGCAACAGGTTCTTTCTCAGGTGCAGCTCAATCTGCAGTTGACATGAACGGTGACGGTACTATACATCAAATCGAAACCAGTGTTTCAAATGTTGATAACGCTTCAGCTAACAACGTTAATTACGATTGGAACTACGTGTCTTATTCACTAGGTGGTAACATCAAAATCAATGATGATTTAGCCGCATTTGCTCGTATCAGTAGAGGCGCTACAGCTAATGCTGACCGCTTAGCTTTTGGTAAAATAGATTCTGCTGGTGTTGCCAAAGATGAAGACATCTACGATGAAGTTGATCAGTTAGAACTGGGTGTTAAATTCCGTCAAGATGAACTATCAGTATTCGCTACAGCGTTCTTTGCACAAACTCAAGAGCAAAACTTTGAAGCCACTAGCCAACAATTTTTTGACCGTGAATATGAGTCAAAAGGGATTGAAATAGAATCTACATACTACATTGGTGATTTTGATTTACGTGCTAACTTAACGTGGACTGATTCTGAAATAACTAAAGATGTCATTAATCCAGATGTAGTTGGTAACACACCAAGAAGACAAGCTGATGTTGTTTACTCAATAACAGGTCGTTACAACTTTGACCAAGGCTCTGCGGGTATTAACTTAATTGGTACTACTGATTCATTTGCTCAAGATAACTTTGACCAAAATGACCCTAACGCACTTATATTAGACGGTTATGTTCAAACTAACGCCTTTGCTCAATACAACCTTTCAGATTCATTAAGTGTTTCTTTAAACATTAACAACTTATTTGAAACTGTTGGTATTACTGAAGCAGAAGATGCAACAGCAGCAACGGCTAAAACTATTATACGAGCAAGATCTATTCAAGGCCGTTCAACGACTCTGACGCTTAAATACGATTTTTAATCGATAATTTTTTAAACTAATAGTACAAATAATAACAAGCCCATTTTATATGGGCTTTTTTATTCAAAGGTGATTTTATGCTTTCTTTACTCAGTTATGGCGAAGTTTTGGTTGATTTTTTACCCAGTTCAGCCCATAACCCAAGTTACACTCCGTTAGCGGGAGGTGCTCCTGCAAATGTCGCTGTAGCCTACGCTAAATTAGGTGGTACAAGTTACTTTGCCGGCGGCATTAGCGAAGATAATTTTGGCAATATGCTCATACAAGAGCTAGAAAATGAAGGAGTTAATACAAATTTCGTTAAAATAATAGAAGACGCAAATACCGCATTAGTACTAGTCAGCTTAGACAGCTCAGGCGAGAGAACATTTAATTTCTATCGCCATAATAGCGCCGACATGCAATATGGCATATCTCAAGTTGATAAGATTCACTGGCAAAACATCGGTTTTTTTCATTTTTGTTCAAACACATTAACTAGCCAGCCAATGTATAGTGATA
>CAJXQM010000058.1 GCA_913058145.1 uncultured Colwellia sp. | reverse complement strand
GAGAAAATGGGTTTACCTTTTTCTCGTACGGAAGAAGGTAAAATTTACCAACGTCCATTCGGTGGTCAATCTAAAAACTTTGGTGGTGAACAAGCAGCGCGTACAGCAGCTGCAGCTGACCGTACAGGTCATGCATTACTTCATTGTTTATACCAACAGAACGTTAAAAACAAAACTAACGTTTATTCAGAGTGGTATGCATTAGATTTAGTTAAAAACGCTGACGGCGCAGTAGTGGGTACAACCGCTATCTGTATCGAAACAGGTGAAATTGTTTACTTTAAAGCACGTGCAACTGTTTTAGCTACCGGTGGTGCAGGTCGTATTTTCGCTTCTACCACTAATGCTCATATTAACACCGGTGATGGTGTTGGTATGTCACTTCGTGCTGGCATTCAAATGCAAGACATGGAAATGTGGCAGTTCCATCCAACCGGTATAGCGGGTGCGGGTACATTAGTTACTGAAGGTTGTCGTGGAGAAGGTGGTTACCTTCTTAACAAAGACGGCGAACGCTTTATGGAACGCTATGCACCGAATGCTAAAGATTTAGCAGGTCGTGATGTTGTTGCTCGCTCAATGATGACAGAAATTCGTGAAGGTCGTGGTTGTGATGGTCCTTGGGGTCCTCATCTTAAACTTAAGCTTGATCACTTAGGCCGCGAAACGTTAGAAAAACGTTTACCTGGTGTTTGTGATTTATCTAAAACATTTGCTCATGTAGATCCAGCCGTAGAACCTATTCCAGTTATTCCTACGTGTCACTACCAAATGGGTGGTGTACCTTGTAACGTTAATGGTCAAGCGCTTAATATTGCTGCTGACGGTACTGAAACAATCGTCGAAGGTTTATTTGCCGTAGGTGAGATCGCTTGTGTATCAGTACACGGAGCTAACCGCCTTGGTGGTAACTCATTACTTGATTTAGTGGTATTTGGTCGCGCAGCGGGTAAATTCTTAGGTGGTTACTTAAACGAGACTGAATTCGGTAAAGAAGCATCTGAATCTGATTTAGAAGCAGCTTTAGCGCGTACTAACCGTTGGGAATCATCAACGTCTGGCGAAAATCCAGTTCAAATTCGTAAAGACCTACAGAAATGTATGCAGTTCAACTTCTCGGTATTCCGTGACGGTGATGCTATGGCTGAAGGGATGACAGAATTAACTGAAATTCGCGAGCGTTTACAAAATGCTCATTTAGATGACAAGTCTACAGAATTCAATACTCAGCGTATTGAATGTTTAGAACTTGATAACCTAATGGAAACTGCTTTTTGTACAGCAAAAGCCGCTAACTTCCGTACTGAATCTCGTGGTGCGCATGCGCGCAACGATTTCCAAGACCGCGATGATAAAAATTGGTTATGTCACTCAGTTTTCACACCAGAAACTGAAGAAATGACTAAGCGTGATGTTAATATGAAACCTGTTCACCGCGAAGCTTTCCCTCCGAAAGCACGTGTATATTAAGGAGCATTGTAATGAAACAGTTATTTTCGATTTACCGTTATAACCCTGATACTGATAATGCGCCATATATGAAAGATTATGAGCTAGAAATTCCAGATGGCTCTGATTTAATGGTACTTGATGCACTTATTCTTTTAAAAGAAACTGACTCAAGCCTATCTTTCCGTCGCTCGTGTCGTGAAGGTGTTTGTGGCTCAGATGGTTTGAACATGAATGGTAAAAATGGTTTGGCTTGTATCACACCATTATCAGAGTTAAAAGCGAGTACTATTGTGCTTCGTCCTTTACCTGGCTTACCTGTTGTTCGTGATTTAATTATTGATATGACTCAATTTTATCAGCAATATGAAAAAATCAAACCATACTTGATCAACGATTCACAGCAGCCTGCGCGTGAAAATATACAAACAATTGAAGAACGTGACAAATTAGACGGCCTTTATGAGTGTATTTTATGTGCTTGTTGTTCAACGTCTTGTCCGTCTTTCTGGTGGAATCCTGATAAATTTATCGGACCTGCAGGCTTACTTCATGCTTATCGTTTCTTAATTGATAGTCGTGATACAGCAACAGAAGAGCGTTTAGACGGTTTGCAAGATGCCTACAGCGTATTTCGTTGTCACGGTATTATGAACTGTGTTGATGTTTGTCCTAAAGGATTAAACCCAACGAAGGCCATTGGCCATATTAAATCTATGTTATTAAGTCGAGCAGTTTAACTGTTTTAAAAAATAGTATGGTGGCAATACCTAGGCTAACGGTCTAGGTATTGCTAGAAGAATATATCAGCGTGTTTATATAAATGGCATGCTGATGTTTTTAACAACAAGTGTAAATACAGGGTAATTATTTTATCACAGACAGTTTGTTTAACTTCAAAGCGAAAGCATGGATTTGACGTTAGTCAATGAGTACTTTTATCGTGGACGTTGTGCAATCTGACACAGAGAAAATGATTATATTATTTTAGTTGCTTTACCCAGCAAAGGAACAAAGTAATGTCAGAAGGTGTAATGAAGGCTTGGCTAGAGTCTTCCCACTTAAACGGTGGCAACATTGTTTATATAGAAGAATTGTACGAATCATATCTAGATAATTCGGCCTCTGTATCTGCAGAATGGCAAGAGATCTTTTCACAACTTCCTAAAATTGAAGGTAGTGAGGTGGAATATCGCCACAGCACTATACGTGATGAATTCAAAATTTTAGCTAAACAACAAAAAAAACAGGTTGTTACAAGTGGTGGTGACGCCAAACAAGTTAAAGTTTTACAGCTTATTAATGCTTTTAGGGTTCGCGGCCACCAAAATGCTAATTTAGATCCATTAGGTTTATGGCAGCGTGATCAAGTTCGTGATTTACAATTATCACATCATGATCTATCAGAAAATGATTTTGACAAAGAGTACAATGTTGGCTCATTTGCTGTTGGTCAAGAAGCGATGAAGTTAGGTGAATTATATAAAACGCTAAGAAAAACCTATTGTGGTTCAGTTGGCGCAGAATATATGCACATCACTTCAACGGATGAAAAACGTTGGTTACAGAATCGCTTGGAATCTATTCAGTCTCAATTAACGCCTAGTGTTGATGAAAAAACTGAAATTCTTAAAGGACTGATTGCAGCCGACGGACTTTGTAAATATCTAGGTGCTAAGTTTCCTGGTGCAAAGCGCTTTTCACTGGAAGGTGGTGATGCACTTGTTCCTATGCTTAAAGAGCTAATCACTCGCGCTGGAGCATCAGGCACTAAAGAAGTCGTTATGGGTATGGCTCATCGTGGCCGCTTAAATGTGTTAGTCAATGTTATGGGTAAAAATCCATCAAAGCTCTTTGATGAATTTGCCGGTAAACATGATGAAATATCAAGCTCTGGTGATGTTAAATATCATCAAGGTTACTCGTCAGATTTTGTCACTCCAGGCGGTAACGTTCATTTAGCGTTAGCATTTAACCCATCGCATCTAGAAATTGTTAACCCTGTTGTTATCGGCTCAGTTCGTGCTCGTCAAGACAGACGTGGTGATGAAGTTGGTGACACTGTTCTCCCTATTACTATTCATGGTGATTCCGCCATTGCTGGTCAAGGTGTAGTACAAGAAACGTTCAATATGTCACAAGCACGTGCTTTTAAAGTAGGTGGTACGGTGCGTATCGTGATTAATAATCAAGTGGGCTTTACTACCGCTAAACCTGAAGACACACGCAGTGGTGAATACTGTACAGAAATAGCCAAAATGGTACAGGCACCTATTTTACATGTAAATGGTGATGATCCCGAAGCGGTTATTTTAGTAACGCAAATTGCCCTTGATTATCGTAATGAGTTTAAACGCGATGTAGTCATCGATTTAGTTTGTTATCGTCGCCATGGCCATAATGAAGCTGATGAGCCAAGTGCTACGCAGCCATTAATGTATAAAATAGTAAAAAAACATCCAACACCACGCCAATTATATGCAGATAAATTAATTGCAGAAGGTAGCTTAAATAAAGCTAAAGTTGAGGAGTTTACTGCTTACTATCGTAAGTTGCTTGATGAAGGTCAGTGTACTGTTGAGCAATGGCGTCCGATGACATCACACTCTGTAGACTGGTCTCCTTATCTTGGTCACGAATGGGATGATGATTACGATAAAGAAATCAGTGTTGATAAGCTAAAAGAGTTAGCTACCAAAATATCAACTCACCCTGAAAATCACCCAGTGCATGCGCGTGTTCAGAAAATATATGATGACCGATTGAAAATGGCATCAGGTGAAAAATTACTTGATTGGGGTATGGCAGAAAATTTAGCTTATGCTTCAATTGTTGACCGTGGTGATCGTGTACGTATTACGGGACAAGATTCCGGCCGCGGCACATTCTTTCATCGTCATGCGGTTTTACACAATCAAAATGATGGTAGTACTTATTTACCATTGCAAAATATATCAGAAGGGCAAGGTCCGTTTGATATACATGACTCAGTATTATCAGAAGTATCCGTATTGGCTTTTGAATATGGTTATACCACGGCAGAGCCAGCAGGTTTAACTATTTGGGAAGCGCAATTTGGTGATTTTGCTAACTGTGCACAAGTGGTTTTTGATCAGTTTATTAGCTCGGGTGAGCAAAAGTGGGGTCGTTTATGTGGCCTAACTATGCTGTTACCACATGGATATGAAGGGCAAGGCCCTGAGCATTCATCAGGTCGTTTAGAGCGCTTCTTACAACTGTGTGCTGATCATAATATGCAAGTATGTGTGCCATCAACACCAGCACAAGTATTTAACATGTTGCGTCGTCAAGTAGTACGTCCTATGCGTCGACCATTAGTCGTCATGTCGCCTAAATCATTATTACGCCACCCATTAGCGGTATCTTCTTTAGAAGAACTGTCATCAGGTGTGTTTAAAAATGTAATTGGTGAAATTGATGAATTAGATCGTAGCGCTGTTGAGCGTGTAGTATTTTGTAGTGGCAAGGTTTATTATGAATTACTTGATCAACGTCGTAAAAATGAACTTAATAATATTGCTATTATTCGTATTGAGCAGTTGTATCCATTTCCAGAGAAAGAGCTTCAAGATGCGATTAAAGAGTATCAACATGTGAAGCAGTTTGTTTGGTGTCAGGAAGAGCCACAAAACCAAGGTGCTTGGTATTGTTCACAGCATCATTTTAGAGCGGCTATCCCTGAAGGTACGCATTTAACTTACGCTGGTCGTAAAGCCTCAGCAGCACCTGCTGTTGGTTATATGTCAGTTCATGTAAAAGAACAACAAGCGCTTGTCACTCAAGCGTTAACGTTAGATTAACTATTGAGTGCATCAGCTTCTTATTTCGCTTTATAACAAGATAATAAGAAGCAAAGTGCAAAAGTTTTTAAGGAATAAAATATAATGACAACCGAAATAAAAGTTCCTGTATTACCTGAGTCAGTTGCGGATGCAACTGTTGCTACTTGGCATGTACAAGTAGGTGAAAAATTCAGCCGTGATCAAGTATTAGTAGACATTGAAACAGATAAAGTGGTTTTAGAAGTACCAGCAACTTCTGATGGCGTTATGACAGATATCAGTCAAATCGAAGGCGCTACTGTATTGGGTGACCAAGTCATTGGTACCTTTTCTACAGGTGATGCTGCTTCAGCTGCACCTCAAGAAGCTGCCGCTCCTGCTGCTAGTAATAGCGGTGGTGCAGTTAAAGTTATCGATATAATCGTACCGGTTTTACCAGAGTCTGTTGCCGATGCAACGGTTGCTTCTTGGCATGTAGCTGAAGGCGATACTGTTTCTGTTGACCAGAATTTAGTTGATATTGAAACAGATAAAGTTGTACTAGAAGTTGTAGCACAAGCTGACGGTGTGATTGGTAAAATTATTCATGTTGAAGGTGATACCGTTCTAGGCTCACAAAAAATTGGTGAACTTAATGCTGGCGCATCAGCAAGTCCAACAGCTACAGTAACCTCTGAAGAAGCGTTAAGCGCTGATGAGTTAGCTAGCCCGTCAGTTCGTCGTTTGATGACTGAAAAAGGTTTATCTGCAGCTAATGTTAAAGGGTCAGGTAAAGGCGGCCGTATCTCTAAAGAAGATGTTGGAGCCGCACTTGCCGCGAAAAATGCACCTGCAGCGCCAGCGAAATCAGCACCTTCACCAGTAGCACAAGACTTAGGTGAACGTACTCAAAAACGTGTACCAATGACACGTTTACGTAAGACTATTGCAAAGCGTTTATTAGAAGCGAAAAATTCAACAGCCATGTTAACGACATTTAATGAAGTTAACATGAAACCAATTATGGATCTTCGTAAACAATATAAAGACTTGTTTGAGAAAACTCATGATACACGTTTAGGTTTCATGTCTTTCTACGTTAAAGCAGTAACAGAAGCGCTTAAACGCTACCCTGGTGTGAATGCGTCAATTGATGGTGATGATATTGTTTATCATAACTTCTTTGATATTTCTATTGCTGTTTCTACGCCACGTGGCTTAGTAACACCAGTATTACGCGATTCTGATCAATTGAACATGGCTGGCATCGAAAATGGTATTCGTGATTTAGCCATTAAAGGTCGTGACGGTAAACTATCAATTGCTGATATGACTGGTGGTAACTTTACTATCACTAACGGCGGTGTATTTGGTTCATTACTTTCAACACCGATTTTGAATTTACCACAAGCTGCTATTTTAGGTATGCACAAAATTCAAGATAGACCAATGGCTGTTAACGGTAAAGTCGAAATTCTACCAATGATGTACCTAGCACTTTCTTATGATCATCGTTTAATCGACGGCAAAGAATCAGTTGGTTTCTTAGTGACGATAAAAGAATTGTTAGAAGATCCAACACGTCTTCTTTTAGATGTTTAGCAAAAGAGTTAAAACATTTTAAAAGTAGACTATAGTATTAGCTCTTTTGACTACCGTCACTAGAGCTTTTATACTATAATCAGGCGACTTTTCATCGGCATCCTACTTTAGTACTGGTATTTTAATAAAACTAAGTAGCTAGAGTATTTGTCATCATTCACAGATAAATGGAAATACACCATGAATTTGCATGAGTATCAAGCGAAACAATTATTCGCTGAATATGGTTTACCAGTTTCTGAAGGTTTCGCTTGCGATACACCTCAAGAAGCTGCAGAAGCGGCTGACAAAATCGGCGGCGATATGTGGGTTGTTAAAACTCAAGTACACGCGGGTGGCCGTGGTAAAGCTGGCGGTGTTAAGCTAGTTAAAACTAAAGAAGAAATAAAAGAATTCGCTCAACACTGGTTAGGTAAGAACTTAGTTACTTATCAAACAGATGCAAATGGTCAACCAGTAGCTAAAATTTTAGTTGAAAGCTGTACTGACATCGCTAACGAATTATATCTTGGTGCTGTTGTTGACAGAGCTTCACAAAAAGTTGTTTTCATGGCATCTACCGAAGGCGGTGTTGACATTGAAAAGATCGCTGAAGAGACTCCTGAGTTAATTCACCAAGCTGAGATTGATCCACTAGTTGGCGCTCAACCTTACCAAGCACGTGAATTAGGTTTTAAACTAGGTTTAAACCCTACTCAAATGAAACAGTTTGTTAAGATCTTTATGGGTCTTGCTAAAATGTTTGAAGATTGTGATTTCGCCTTATTAGAAATCAACCCGTTAGTTATTACTGACGAAGGTAATCTTCACTGTTTAGACGGTAAAATTGGTATCGATGGTAATGCTTTATACCGTCAACCTAAAATGCGCGCTTTTCATGATCCATCTCAAGAAGATGAACGTGAAGCACATGCAGCACAATGGGAGCTTAACTATGTAGCTCTTGATGGAACTGTTGGTTGTATGGTTAATGGTGCAGGCCTAGCAATGGGTACTATGGATATCGTTAATTTACACGGCGGCAAACCAGCCAACTTCCTTGATGTTGGCGGCGGCGCAAACAAAGAACGTGTTTCAGAAGCATTTAAAATCATCCTTTCTGACGAAAACGTTAAAGCTGTTTTAGTTAACATCTTTGGTGGCATCGTTCGTTGTGACATGATTGCTGAAGGTATTATTGGCGCGGTTAAAGAAGTAGGCGTTAAAGTACCAGTTGTTGTACGTTTAGAAGGTACTAATGCTGA
>CAJXQM010000057.1 GCA_913058145.1 uncultured Colwellia sp. | reverse complement strand
CCCTCAATAATGAAAACTTACAATAATTAGTTTTCACACAGGCTGAGCCATAAGCGGTCATTAAGTTTTTGTGAATCCACGATCAGATCCAAAGTAATTCTAACCAAAATTTAACCCTTGTTTGTGGGGCTAGTTTAAGCTCAAAGCCACCAGTCGCATTTCCTTTCTTAACACTAATTTTTACCACAGAGCAGACATTAGCTAACAATCATCAAACAACATTTTGGATTAGGTTTCGTACCTATAACGGTCGTAAAGTGACCAGGTTTGTAGCTAGAGACGATCAAGCCAAGTTAAGTCAAATAAAGTTGGCAGACCATTAATTTGTATTTTACTGAAAATTTCGAAATCACTCTCAGAGCAAAATATAAATCTGATATCGGACCAAGAGAATTTCATGTCATAGTGAAGTCTCCATTCTCTTTCATGGCTGGCATCAAATGACTCACTCATTACATTGATATAAGGATGAAGTTCTTTTGTAATAAAACAAATACTTTACGAGGATATGAATCATTTTTATAAATGACTTCTTTTTTGAAAATATTATGCGGAATATTGATGCAGGGTGCTGTACCTTTTGATAATAAAAATTCTCTATTGAAAGAAAATCCGTATTTTGCCCCAAACATACCCCTATGTGCTTTCAGTCCTGAAAGAGTTGACTCAGTAAAGCATACTGAATTATAAGCTCCTGGATTCTTAAGTTGACAGGTTTCAGCACTAAAGAATTTGGCGCTTGCCGCGCTGTACCAACCAGTACGTGAAGATTTTAATAAAGGATTCGGCGTAGAGTTGTGGATATCTAGAATTAAACCTAAAATATTTTGGGCATCAGCTTCTGTTTTATCATCATTCTGTCGAATAAGATGTGTAAGAAAAAAGAGGAGTCAGTACTTTCTCTTGCAAGTTTTTGTGATTATTCGGCGTTTGTTTTACCCACAGAGATTCCTTTTGAACGCCTTATTATATTTTTTCTTTCCAGGACTTTAACTTAACTTGGGATGGTAGCAAACCAGGTAGTGCAATTATTTCATTTAGCTCAATTTCTGATTTGACGTAAACAAAAGCTATGTCACTTCAAAGGTAAACTAAATAGTAGAATACGTATACTGTACTGGGCTTAGAACACTTTTATTACCATTATTTTATACCGTCTTTATTATCAACAAAATAAATAAAATAACACTGATACTTTGCCAAAACATAACGGGATCTCGTTGAATTAACGGTGGTTTTGTTTTAGCTAAAAATAATTTATTTGGTTGGCGCAAGTCATTGAGAAACTCGGTTAGTACTGGATAGCGTTTTAATGGGTTCATGTGTAAAGCATGTTCAAGGGTGTCATCAATCCACGCTGGTAGTTCTGACTCATCATCAATAATAGAGCGATAAGTTAGTTTCTTTTGAGCAGATACGCTATTAGCTTGGGCAATTTTAGCTGAGTAAGGGAATTTTCCTGACAACATTTGGTAGGTAATTACCGCTAAAGAATAAAGATCAGAGGATTGTGTTCCTGGCTGACCTAAAAAATACTCGGGTGCAGAATACCTAATGGTGCCACGCATTGCTTCTTCGGTTTCAGGGCCGGTAACACCAGCAATAAAGGTTGAGCCAAAATCAATTATTTTAACCGTATTAGTACTATCAATCATAATATTAGCTGGGCGTAAATCTTGGTGGATCATTTCTTGACGATGAAAGCCTTGTAGCCCTTTCGCTATTTGCTCAATAATAGTTCTTACTTGTTCTAACTTTGGTTTTGGGTTGTCTATCATCCACTGGTTTAATGATATTCCTTCAATATATTCAGTGACTAAATATAAATAATTTCGTTTTCTATTGGATATAACCGCTTTAGCGACATTAGCGTTGTTGATCCGCTTGGCTATCCACTCTTCAAGCATAAAATGTTCAAGGTATTGTTTATCGTTTCTCAACTCAGTGGACGGAACTTTGATAACAACGGTTTGTTGGGTGTCATTATCGCGAGCTAAAAATACATGGCTACGGCTGCTAATGTATATTTCACGTAAAATTTCATAGCCATCAAACTGCATCCTCGGTGAAAGGCTTGGCGGTAATGGCAACATGGTCAGTTGATGGACTTCATCAAGTTGGTATTGAGGCACGTTGTCAACACGTACTATTTGAATGCTGAGATTATCGTTACTTCCTGAGGCTAAGGCTTGTTCGATAATAGAGTCGGCGGCGATAGTTAAGGTGTCGCTGTTAGCAATTGTGTGCGCTATTTTATCGCCCTTTAAAAATTCATAAACACCATCGGTGGCGATAATATACACATCACCTTGTTCAAGTAGTTGGTTTTGATAGTCAATGTCGAATGCTTGGTCTATGCCTAAGGCACGGGTTAAATAGCTAACATCAGCAGAAACGACACGCCGATGATCTTCGGTAAGTTGCTCTAGGTTTTTCCCCGATACGCGATAAATACGTGTGTCGCCTGAATGAAAAAGGTGAGCAGTATTTGATTTCAAAACTAATGCACTGAATGTGGAAACATAACCTTTGTCTTTATCAAAACGGTAAGGACTATTTCGCGTTTGAGCATAAAGCCATGAATTAATAGATTTAATAACTTTTTGCGCGGAGTTTTTAACTGACCATGAATCTGAGGTGCAATAATAATCAGCGAGAAATCCTGAAATAGCGGTTTCGCTGGCAACTTGGCTCACTTTACTCGAACTAATACCGTCAGCCATTGCGAGTACAATGCCCTTGCTACTTAATAAGGGCTCTTTAGGCGTAACACTGCCAATAAAATCTTGGTTAACGGGCTTAACACCTTTATTAGTTGAACTGCCAATACTGACACTTAAGGGTTGGCTCATGATGCATATCCTGACGTTTTCATTTACTTAAAAAGATAAAAAGACTTCATAACCGAAATTAAGAAGTCTTTTTTAACTCGTTATTCAAGTAGGTTATTTATTAATAGATAACCTAATAGAAAACGGAGTCATTAGCCAATTTTTCTGTCAGGCGATGTTCTAACATGCGTTAGGTATAGCGGTAAGCCAACCAATAATAAACCACCGGCAAGGTTACCTAAAACAGTAGGGATTTCATTCCATATTAAGTAATCATAAACGGTGAAGTCACCACCCATAATCATAGAAAATGGGAATAAAAACATATTCACAATTGAATGCTCAAAACCCATGAAGAAGAACAACATAACAGGCATCCACATTGCGGCCATTTTTGCACCAGCAGAGGTTGAAATCATCGCACCAACAACACCCATTGAAACCATCCAGTTACAAAGCATGCCGCGGAAAAATATTGTAATCCAGCCACCTAAACCGTGTTCTTGGTAGCCTAAGGTTCTTGATTCACCGATACTCGCCACTTTTGTGGCTATAGCGCCACCATCAGTTGCATAACCATAAGTTAAAATAAAGGACATTAGAAATGCGGTTGTTAATGCACCGCCAAAGTTACCAATAAATACAAGTCCCCAATTCCTTAATACTCCGCTAGTGGTTACACCGGATCGTTTATCAAGCAACGCTAATGGAACAAGTGTGAATACACCGGTTAGTAAGTCAAACTTCATTAAATAAAGCATGATAAAGCCAACAGGGAAAAGACAAGCGCCTAAAATGGGACTACCTGTTTTGGTTGCCACGGTGATAGCAAATATTGCGGCTAAACCTAAAATAGCACCCGCCATAAAAGCGCGGATAAGGGTATCTTTGGTCGACATGTAAACTTTTTGTTCACCTGCATCTACCATTTTGGTAACAAATTCACTGGGTTCTATATAAGCCATAAAGATCTCTCTGTTAAAGTTTTTGGGATTTTTTATTACTTACCTCATTTAGCAAACTAAGTGCCAACAAGGTAAGTATTTGTTTTTTATTGTTATACTGTATTTCGTTGTGATTTATGATGTGATTTCAGGTTGGTTTTGTACTACGGTGTTTAACAATCGCACCAAAAAGGATCACCATGATTTATAAGGCAAAAATTTACCATTTAAGGTTAAAATTACGCGGTCGCCTTTAGGGTTTTTTTCTTTTTGAACATCCATGGAGAAATCAATCGCACTCATGATCCCATCACCAAATTTTTCTTGGATGACCTCCTTTAAGGTATCGCCATAGACACCAACCACTTCATACAATCGATAAACTAGTGGATCTTGCGGTACTGATTTATCCCACTCTTTTGTTGGGTATTCCATCAGGACTGGCTTAGCCTCTGGGGGTAAATTTAGGTGGCTGACTAATTTCTCAGCTTCTTTTTCAGGAAAACTATTCATACCTAAACAGGCTGAAGTGGTCCAAACAACAGACATACCAATAGCATCTGCAATACCTTGCCATGTTAAATTTTTCTCTTTTTTTATGGAAAATATAGCTTCGGTTACATCAAGTTTATTCATCTTACTTCCTTAATTTTTATGGAGGAAAATCATCTATGTTTAGTGCTTTAACTAATCATAGAAAATGCAAATAAAATGCCAACAATGTAAGTTATTGATTTAAATATATTAAATGGAGTTTTGTTACGATTTATTGAGAGGGAAAATATGTTGTTGCACAACCTAAATTAGGTGACGCACCAAAAAGGAACGCTTTTATCTTAATAAAGTACAATTTTATGGGTAGACATTAACGAGCCACCGTTTTCAGAAACAGCGCAGGATAACAATATTATCGCTTCTATGAGTGGTAGTGGATCGTGCTGGGGTAATGCCCTTGTTGAACGGTTCTTTGGTAGTTTGAAAAATGAATGGCTATAAAATATTTACCACTTAACGCGCCATGATTTGAAAGAAGATGTTGAAGCCTATTCAATTGCATCTTCGACAATGCCAACTAATCCATTAATTGATTTACGAAAGTCGACGACATCTCGGTGTAAAAAGACTTCAGGTACTTCATCAAAGATATTCATTAAACCAACGCTCGTAATACTTGGCCTAAGTAACTGGCACTTGAAGGGAGTCTAAGATCGCTTTACCTAACGTCAATTCAATTGGTGGTTGCTGCGTTATCAGCTCAACATTTTGGGTGACTTGGGAGGTGAAGGTAATTAAACGTCTAATGACCTCTAAGGGGCAATGCTTAAATATCGTCTATTACTACTATTTACTAAAAATATTAGTAATTACTAAAAAAAATAGTAAAAGGTAGTAAGGTGTCTGCAATGGTGGCATTTTTGCCAGTCATGCTATCCGATTAATTGGCAATATTTATAGCCAAACAATGCATATTTATATCTGCGGGGGACGTCCGCTATCGTATCAAAGTGAAGATAAAGCAGCCTAATTTTGATGACTAATTTAGGTCAGCAATATGGCAGCTACAGCCCTTCGTAATCATTCCAAAAAAGTTTAAATTATTAATATTTATCAGTGATCTTTTTTATGTCAGGAATGCGCACAATGTGACGGTTAATAATTTAAAAATGACTAGCAGCAATGGTGGCTGAGCAGCTTATTTTCTGTGATGAATTGAATAAATAAGAATAATGCATTTGTTATAATTTTCCTGTCAAATTCTTATTATGTAATAAAGGGGGTATGCTGACATTACAGATATTTATCACACAACATAACAAATAGGTATGACGAGTTTTATGCTGCCGGATTAAATTTCAAAATAAACTGGGAACCACACATAAGCATTTCTACTAACTACGATTCCGTGTGACTAGTATCAACCTGTATATGCTGACATATATAGAACATTGGATATAGACAACAAATTCCAAAATAAATTCTCATATTGCCGTGAATTCTCAACTTAAGTGGCGGTGATCAATAGCCACACCACTTGACTATGTTATTTTGGGGCACCCTTGCATCATAAACTAACAAAGAAAAGATAAAACCACTAAAAAAATAATTAATCCATTGATAATAAAGAACTTAGTACTCTGGCATGAATACTGCTGCATTTTCAACATACCTTATTATTTAGTTTAATTTGAATAAGTTGAAAAAAACATTTTGTCATTATCTAAAAATAATCCTATTCAAAGTAATGCAGCAAAGTTGAAAGTATTACTTGCAGAGAACAATCACGTAAAAGCAAAAGCACTGATCGGCATACTCACTAATACCGACTATGACATCTACCATATTGCACGTTCAGGTGTTCCTTTGTTAAAAGAGGTTGAGCAATTAAACCCTGATGTCATCATCATAGATATCGAATCACCCGATAGAGATATGCTTGAAAATCTCAATCAAATTTCTCAATTTTCTCCTAAACCTATCGTAGTATTTTCTGAACAACAAAATACTAACACCACTATTAATCAGATGGTTAAATCTGGCGTTAGTGCTTATGTTGTTGGCGAAGTTAACCAAGAAAGAGTCAAGTCTATCGTAGATGTAGCTATTGCTAGATTTAGGCTTTTTCAAGGCTTGAAACAAGAATTGGCTGAGACTAAGCAAAAGCTATCAAGTCAAAAAAACATCGAACAAGCTAAACGTTGGTTAATGGACACAAAACAACTTTCAGAAACTGATGCGTATCATTTCATTCGAAAAATCGCGATGGACAACAGTCAGAAAATGGACGATGTGGCAAAGAATATTCTATCAGTTGCCAGCATTTTTTAGAAAAATTTATCGTACTTTATAAATTTCAGAGAACTTTATATAACTGTAAAGAGCCTTAGAGAATACAAATCATGTTTAATGTCGAAAAGAAAAATATAACACTTGGTTTTATGCCATTAACGGACAGTGCCCCTGTGGTTGTTGCCTATGAAATGGGTTTGTTTGAAAGATGGGGGCTTAATGTCACCTTAACCAAACAAAATTCTTGGGCGACTTTAAGGGATAAACTTCATTCAGGTATTATTGATGCGGCTCAAATGTTAGCCCCAATGCCTATAGCCAGTAATCTAGGTTTGTACGGTGAAAAGTCTCAGGTGATTTCTCCAATGATATTGAGCCGCAATGGCAATGGCATAACCTTATCAAGCGAGCTCTATCAAAAAATATTATCACAACAAAATAGTATTGAAATCAGCATGCCCTTTTCGGCAGAAATTCTTCAACATGAAATTGATGAACGTAAAAAAGAAGCGGATAAGCTAACCTTTGCTGTAGTTTTTCCTTACAGCTGTCACTATTATCAATTACTTGAATGGCTTAGAAGAAGCAATATTGCATTGACAGATATTAACTTGTTATTTGTTCCCCCTTCAGACATGGTGCCATCAATGCAGTCGGGCGATCTTGATGGCTTTTGCGTAGGGGGCCCATGGAATGCTAAAGCGGTTCGTGAAGGCGTAGGCGTAACAGGCGTAACCTCATCAGACTTATGGCAAGATTCACCTGAAAAAGTTTTAGGCTTGATGTCAGACTGGCAGCTAAAGCACCCACAAACAACATTTGCTTTAGTCTCCGCCTTATATGAAGCCTGCCAGTGGCTTGAAAATGTTCCCAACCGATTTGAAGCAGCAAGGTTATTGAGTCGCGCAAAGTATCTAGACACGCATATGGATGTAATAGCCCCTTCATTATTAGGCAGTTGCTTAACGTTTAACAATAAAACACCGCGTAAAGTACCCACTTATAATCAGTTTTCTACCTTGGGTGATCCAGCGTTCAACAAACCTGCACATCATTGTGGTGAGAATATTGCTAATTTAATGCAAGAATACGGACACATTAGCGCAGAACAACACGCTAACTTAGATCTCGCCGCTATCTACAAAAAAGATATTTATCAAACTGTCATTAATTCTATTGAGATAACACGTCTAGAGAAAGCACGAGCTAAAATTGCACATCACTTATAGTAATTAGATACACCAAACTAGTGCAAATGTTTCCCTTTATTGATTCAAACTAATATATTTAAATAAAAAACCACACTAAAATAAATATTAAAACGCTGATTTAAAACAATAAAATATTTTTGGCATTGTATGTGCTTTAGAGTAAATAGAGTTTTTACGTTAATGCAGTCAACAGTGGTTGTCTTAACTCTCAACAGAGAAGTAAAAACCTACTAAAAATTATTTCGTTAAAACTAATCGCACTGCAACGACGTAGTCATTATTAGTTTGGCATTGTAGCCCACAGCACTCGGATTGTACCCGAAGTGCTGTGGGCTTTTTTATTTGGAGAAAAGTATGTTGAAAGTACGTTTAAAAAATGAATATAAGAAATTATGCCATGCGGTTATTGCTGGTATATGTATCTCTGGGGCACTACTAACCTTACCTTTACAAGCGGCTGAGTTAGGCGAGCCAGAAAAAGAAGAGCTAAAATTTGGTTTTATAAAGCTAACTGACATGGCACCCATTGCTATCGCTTATGAAAATGGCTACTTTGAAGACGAAGGTTTATACGTAACCATAGAAGCACAAGCAAACTGGAAAGTACTCTTAAATGGTGTTATCGATGGCAGCTTAGATGGTGCACACATGCTTGCTGGCCAACCTATTGCTGCAACCATGGGTTATGGTACTAAAGCAAACATCATCACCCCCTTCTCAATGGATTTAAACGGTAACGCCATTACTGTATCAAACAGTATTTGGGAAAAAATGAAACCAAACATTCCTAAAATGGCTGATGGTAGACCCGTACACCCTATTAAAGCAGATTCATTAGTACCTGTTATCAAGCAACTTAATGATGAAGGTAAACCGTTTAAAATGGGTATGGTGTTTCCCGTGTCAACGCACAACTATGAATTACGTTATTGGTTAGCTGCCGGTGGTATTCACCCAGGTTATTACGCACCTCATAAAGGTGACACCTCAGGTCAAATTGATGCCCAAGCGTTGCTTTCTGTAACACCGCCACCGCAAATGCCATCAACAATGGAAGCCGGTACTA
>CAJXQM010000056.1 GCA_913058145.1 uncultured Colwellia sp. | reverse complement strand
CTGGAATGAACGCACCTGACTTTTTCAAGTTATCTGCTGTTTCACGCGGATTGAAAACAAGTGCCGTGTAAAAGAAACAGAAAAATATTATTGCAGCTGCTAGCATAAATACATACAAAGGTTGTCCAGGCGACATAGCCTGAGAAACACCTTGTAAGAAATCAGCTACCGGGCCATCACCTTGTCCAAACCAGCTCGCAAGCGTGCCTGGGAACAAAATAATACTTGAGGCAAATATTGGTGGGATAACACCCGCCATATTCACTTTTAAGGGTAAATGTGTGCTTTGCGCAGCAATAACCTTACGGCCTTGTTGACGCTTAGCGTAGTTAACCACAATACGTCGTTGACCACGTTCTACAAATACCACTAAAAAAGTGATTGCAAATACCACAACGCCAATTAGCAATAATACTAATAAGTGCAATTCACCTTGACGCGCCATCTCAGCTGTTTGACCAACGGCTGATGGCATGCCAGCAACAATACCTGCGAATATAATGATTGAAATACCATTACCTATACCACGTTCAGTAATTTGTTCACCTAACCACATTAAAAACATGGTACCAGTAACCAAACTAACCACCGCAGTGAAATAGAATCCAAAGCCAGCATTAATAACTAGTCCTTGCATCATTTCCGGTAAACTTCTGGCAATCGCTATCGATTGTACTGTTGCTAGAACTAATGTGCCGTAGCGTGTGTATTGACTGATTTTACGTCGTCCAGCTTCACCTTCTTTCTTAAGCTCTGCAAATTTCGGTGTCATAACCGTTAGCAGTTGCATAATAATTGAAGCTGAAATGTACGGCATAATACCAAGCGCCAATACTGAGGCTCGCTCTAAAGCACCACCGGAGAACATGTTAAACATCTCTACAATGGTGCCCTTTTGTTGTTCAAAGAACTGAGCTAATACAGCGGCGTCAATACCAGGAATTGGTACAAATGATCCTAAACGAAGCACTACAAGTGCAACGAATACGAACCATAATCTTTGTTTGAGCTCAGACAAACCGCCTGCGCCTTTACTTCCCTTTTGAGAAGCCATACCTGGTGTAGCCATAATCTGTATTATTCCTCGATGTTACCACCGGCAGCTTCAATAGCTGCACGAGCACCTTTAGTTACGCCTAGACCACGAACAGTTATCTTGCGTGTAATCTCGCCCGAAAGCATGATTTTTACAGCGATAATGTTACGAGTGATTAGACCAGCATCTTTCAACGCGTGAATATCAACAACATCACCTTTAATAAGATTTAGTTCATGTAAACGAACTTCAGCGCGAACTAAAGATTTACGTGACGTAAAACCAAATTTAGGTAAACGTTGTTTCAATGGCATTTGACCACCTTCAAAACCAGGACGTACACTACCGCCAGAACGAGATTTCTGACCTTTGTGACCACGACCACCAGTTTTACCGATGCCTGAACCAATACCACGACCACAGCGCTTTCTAGCTTTGTGAGAACCTGGTGCAGGGGATAAAGTATTTAAATGCATAATTAATCCTCCACCTTAATCATATAGTAAACCTTGTTTATCATACCACGTACAGATGGAGTATCTTCTAACTCAACTGTATGATTGATACGACGTAGACCAAGGCCTCTTAATGTAGCTCTATGTTTCGGTAAACGACCAATAGAACTTTTCAACTGAGTTACTTTAACTGTTTTAGACATGCTTAATTACCCCAAAATGTCTTCAACGCTTTTGCCACGTTTAGCTGCCATGCCTTCTGGTGAATGCATATTCACTAGGGCAGAAACAGTAGCGCGAACTACGTTGATTGGGTTAGTAGAACCGTATGCTTTTGACAATACGTTCTGAACGCCTGCAACTTCAAGTACTGCACGCATCGCGCCACCGGCGATGATACCTGTACCTTCAGAAGCTGGTTGCATGTAAACTTTAGAACCAGAGTGCTTGCCAGTAATGACATGTTGAAGAGTAGTACCCTTCAGGTCAACGTTTACAATGTTACGGTGTGCTTTTTCCATTGCTTTTTGGATTGCAGCAGGCACTTCACGTGCTTTACCGTAGCCAAAACCAACACGACCATTACCGTCACCAACTACTGTTAGTGCCGTAAAGCTGAAAATACGACCACCTTTAACCACTTTTGAAACGCGGTTAACGGCGATTAGCTTTTCAGCCATATCACTTTGCTGTGAGTTTTCTTGATTATGATTAGCCATTATCAACCCCTAGAATTGAAGACCAGCTTCACGAGCTGCTTCTGCTAACGCTTTCACGCGACCATGGTAACGAAAACCAGAACGATCAAAAGCGATGCTTGTGATGCCCTTAGCTACAGCACGTTCAGCAATTGCTGTACCTACTGCTGTTGCTGCTGCAACATTACCGGTTTTTTCCAATTGAGCTGCTACTTCTTTATCTAAAGTCGACGCAGATGCGATAACTTCAGAACCAGTTGGCGCCATCAATTGAGCGTAAATGTGACGAGGAGTACGGAATACAACTAAACGATTCGCACCCAACTCGCTAATTTTTGCACGAGAGCGTTTAGCTCTGCGCAAACGAGATGTTTTCTTATCCATAGTATTACCCTACTTCTTTTTAGCTTCTTTACGACGAACGTGTTCATCAGCGTAACGAACACCTTTACCTTTATAAGGCTCAGGTTTACGATATGCGCGAATGTTCGCAGCAGTTTGACCAACTAAATGCTTATCTGCACCTTTCAGTACAACTTCAGTTTGGCTAGGAGTTTCACAAGTAATTCCTTCAGGAATTGCATGTTTAATTGGGTGTGAAAAACCTAAAGATAAATCAAGAGACTTACCCGCAGCTTTGGCACGGTAACCAACACCTTGTAAAACTAATTTCTTTTCAAAACCTTTACTAACACCTTCAACCATATTATTGATTAAAGCACGTGTAGTGCCGGCTTGAGCCCAAGCGCCTTTAACATCAGCAACGATATTAGTAATGATGTTGTTTTCTTCTTGAGAAACAACAACGTCACTATGGATCGTGCGAGATAATTCGCCTACTGGACCTTTAACTGTAATGTCTTGACCTGATAACGTAATGGTAACGCCAGCAGGAACAACGACAGGTGCTTTTGCAACACGAGACATATTATTCTCCTTACTCTACGAAACCAAGAACTTCACCGCCAATACCCGCAGAACGAGCGGCGCGATCAGTCATCAAACCTTTAGAAGTAGAAATTATCGCAATACCCATACCAGCAAGAACTTTAGGAAGTTCATCACAGCTTTTGTATATACGAAGACCAGGACGTGAAACACGCTTGATCACTTCAATTACTTCTTTACCTTCAAAATATTTCAATTCAACAGATAGCTCTGGCTTTACTTCGCCTGCTATTGAAAAACTTGAAATATAACCTTCTTCTTTAAGTAAGTTTGCAATTGCAACTTTAACTTTAGAAGATGGCATTGTTACTGCAACTTTTGCTGCAGATTGACCGTTGCGAATGCGTGTAAACATATCCGCGATAGGATCAGTCATCATAACCATTTACTCCCGTGAATTACCAACTAGCTTTCTTAAGACCTGGAACTTCACCACGCATCATAGTTTCGCGTAATTTAATACGGCTCAAACCAAATTTGCGTAAGAAACCATGCGGACGTCCAGTAATGTTACAACGGTTACGTTGACGACTACTGCTCGAATCACGAGGTAAACTTTGAAGTTTCAATACAGCATCCCAGCGTTCTTCTTCAGAAGAATCTACACCAGAGATGATTGCTTTTAACGCAGCACGCTTTTCAGCATATTGTGCTACTAACTTGGTTCTTTTAGCTTCACGAGCTTTCATTGACGTTTTAGCCATAACTCTACACCTTCTTCTTGAACGGGAAATCAAAGGCGGACAATAAAGCTAGTCCTTCTTCGTTATCTTTCGCGCTAGTAGTAATAGTGACATCTAGTCCGCGAATTTTATCGATTTTATCGTACTCGATTTCCGGGAAGATGATTTGCTCACGAACGCCCATGCTGTAGTTACCACGACCATCGAATGACTTAGGGTTTAAGCCACGAAAATCGCGAATACGAGGAATAGAAATAGAGATTAAGCGCTCTAAAAATTCCCACATACGTTCGCCACGAAGAGTTACTTTCGTACCAATAGGATAGCCTTCACGAATTTTGAAGCCCGCAACTGATTTGCGTGCTACTGTCGTGAGCGGCTTTTGACCTGAGATTGCAGTAAGATCATTTGTGGCGTGCTCTAATACTTTCTTATCAGAAATTGCTTCACCAACACCCATGTTAAGGGTGATCTTTTCAATCCGAGGGACTTGCATGACACTTTTATAACCGAATTGCTTTTGCAAATCAGCTACAACTGTATCTTTATAAAAATCATGCAGTTTCGCCATCGTTTACTCCAATTAAATTAATTCGTTATCAGATTTGAAGAAACGAACTTTTTTGCCGTCTTCAATTCTAAAACCAACGCGATCAGCCTTGCCCGATTTCGGGTTAAGGATAGCTACGTTAGAAACTTGCAAAGATGCTTCTTTTTCAATAATTCCACCAGGCTGCTGTAACTGAGGTACAGGCTTAGTGTGTTTCTTGATTAAGTTAACGCCTTCTACGAATACTTTGCCGCTTTCAACAAGCACTTTGGTAACTTTACCAGTTTTGCCCTTGTCTTTGCCTGCAAGTATAACTACTTCATCATCACGACGAATTTTAGATGCCATTATCGTGACTCCTTATAGTACTTCAGGTGCTAATGATACGATCTTCATAAATTTTTCATTACGAAGTTCACGTGTCACAGGCCCGAAAATACGAGTACCAATTGGTTGTAAGTTTGCATTCAAAATTACAGCCGCATTTTCATCAAAACGGATGGCTGAACCATCTGTACGACGAATACCTTTCTTAGTGCGCACCACTACCGCAGTAACAACATCACCTTTTTTTACTTTACCGCGAGGACTTGCTTCCTTTACGGCAACTTTGATGATATCACCAATGCGTGCATAGCGACGGTGCGAGCCACCAAGAACCTTTATACATTGAACACGCTTAGCGCCACTGTTATCAGCAACATTCAGCTGTGATTGCATTTGGATCATTGATTTTTTGCTCCATTTTTATCTTTTTAGCTACATGTTCCCAAAAGAAAACAATAAGTAAAACAAAAAGATAAGTTATAATTCAAGGCCAGAAATTTGACCCGTCACTGCCTTAAAAAGACTACCCCTTCACTGAAAATAAAAGTTCTACAACTAATACTCAAAGCAAGCGGGCGCGAGATTATAACACCACAATAGATAAAGTGATAGTGTAATTAATTAAAAATAATCAAACGTATTTACTATCCATCCTCTGTTTCTCTATACTAAATTAGCGAGGCACTTAAAGGGGGCTATATGTTTACTTATATCTGCGGAAGCATTTTGATTAAGCACTGTTATAATAGTAAAAAGCCTAAGCATTCATCCAATACTTAGGCTTTTTACACAATTCAAAAGTTACTTTTAACGAATAACTACACTACTTTGTCGCACGCGATACATATTCACCTGAACGCGTATCTATTTTAACTTTTTCGCCAATTTGAACAAACAAAGGCACACGAATGACAGCACCTGTTGCTAAAGTCGCAGGTTTTCCACCTGTACCTGCTGTGTCACCTTTAAGCCCTGGATCAGTTTCAGTTATATCAATTTCAACAAAATTAGGAGTCGTCACTGAAATAGGGGTATTGTTCCATAATGTAATCGTACAAACATCACCTTCAACCAACCATTTAACGGTGTCAGCAACCGCTTTATCATCAGCCGCAATTTGTTCAAAGGTTTCATTATTCATGAAATGCCAGAACTCACCATCAGCATAAAGATAAGCTAACTCTATTTCCATTACATCGGCACCTTCAACAGATTCACCCGATTTAAAGGTTTTCTCTAACACTTTACCTGAAACTAACTTACGAATTTTAACGCGGCTGAACGCTTGTCCCTTGCCTGGTTTAACTAATTCATTTTCAATAATGTTACATGGTTCGCCATCAAGCATGATTTTAAGCCCTGCTTTAAACTGGTTGGTACTGAAATTCGCCATAAGTGTACTCTTTTAATATTTGTTGATAACCTTTAAACTACACAGCATAGTTACATCATTACTGAATAGAAATTTACCATTGGAATTTGAATTACCGCAGATAATAACCCAAATAGACAATGATTTGCATCTTTGTGAGCAAAAATTATGGCAAAAAGATTTGCAAAAAGTCATTACTGAGCCAGAAGAATTACTCACCTTAGTTAATATTGATCCTGAACAGTATCTCCAACACTTTAAAGCGCGACAATTATTTCCAGTACGAGTCCCTCTCCCCTTTATTAAACGGATTAAAAAAGGCGATATTAACGATCCGCTGCTAAAACAGGTCATGCCATTATCAAGTGAGTTTGTTGTAACTGAGGGCTTTGTTACCGATCCATTACAAGAGCACGATACAGTCGCGCCAGGGTTACTGCATAAATATAAACATCGTGTGCTAATGATAGTTAAATCAGGTTGTGCGATCAATTGCCGTTATTGTTTTCGTCGACATTTTCCTTATCAAGACAACAGCCCAAGTAAGCAACATTGGCAAGCCGCTTTAAACTACATCACAGCGCATACAGAAATATCAGAAGTAATTTTTAGTGGTGGCGATCCCTTAATGGCAAGCGATCAACATTTAACTTGGCTAGTTACACAAATAGAGAAAATTTCTCATGTTAAATGGCTACGCATCCATACGCGATTACCCGTGGTAATACCCAATCGCATCACAAGTAATCTAGTGACTTTACTCAAAAATACTCGTTTAAAAGCCACCATGGTGTTGCATATCAATCATGGCAACGAAATTGATGATGAGTTCACTGCCGCACTTGAACCGTTACGTGATGCTAGAATTCCATTATTTAATCAAAGTGTCTTACTTAAAGGGATTAATGATAAAGCAGAGATCTTGATTGAGCTAAGTGAAAAGATGTTTTATGCCGGTATTCAGCCTTACTATTTACACCTTTTTGACCCGGTACAAGGTGTAGCACATTTTGATGTTAAAGAAGACGACGCGGTAAATATTATGAATGAAATGCTCGCGACATTACCGGGGTTTTTAATGCCTAAGCTCGTAAAAGAAATTGCAGGGCAAGCTAACAAAACCCCAATTAATTTGACATAGTGTTTCAACCGTACTGAGTAAGTTAACGCACAACAACACTAAACATAGAGCAAATAGTCTGACATAATTGGTTGTAAGCAGTACTTTAAGCTAGATAAATATATATTATGTGACAATTCAGAGCGCATATTATTTTGTACGACAACCTTATTAACCACTATAACCTACAAAGAAAACACCATGACCAAAGCGATAGAACAACAATTAATCGAAAACATTTCAGTGATTTTAAAAAAATCGTTAACCGCTGATGCCACTTTAGCCGATCTACGTGATAAGAAAAAAGCCAGTTTTGAAGCCGTTTTCAAAAAAGAGGCTGGTTTTACTTGTTCGGCCAATACCTTTCAACCTTATGTTCAAGAGATTGCGGATGATTTCCTGCATTGGCAAGAAAATAAAAGCCAGCAACCCTTACTGATTCCGCTAGTGAAAAAAATTGAACAGTTATTTACTGTACTGGCCGGTTTTGAACAAAGCCATCTTGCATAAAATATAATGCACTAAAACTGGTCTAACGATAATTTTCAGATATTAATCTCTGCATATTGAATGCGCTTGGGTATAGATCACTCGACAAATACGCCTGTGCTTTTGATTTTCTAAATAACGAGGTTAGCGGATAAGTTCATCACAAAAAAAACTTAATAACTGGATGTTAGCGGAATTAATATTTCATCAGGAATAGGATGTAAACGTTTTTCTTTATCCAAACAAACCATTTCAATCTCACCAATTACCGCAGGCTTGGTCGCATTAGTACGCCACACTTCTTGTTTCCATAAGGTTTTATATTTTCCATCAAGACTAAAACGGGTACGAATATCACAGATTTCAGCAAACTCTACGCCGTCTTGAAAAGTTAAATTAGCTTTATAAACGGCAAATCCTAAGCCTTTGTCATTCCACAATTTGGCTAAGCGATCACTGTCAATAACATGCTCACGGGCTCGTTCAAAATATTTTAAAAAGTTAGGATGATAAACCACACCAGAATGATCGGTATCTTCATAATAGATTTGTACCGGATGATGATAAATTTTACTCATAAGAAGACCTTTTTTTCTAGCCAATATAATCAATACGTAAACGAATTAACTTTATTTTAACCTTTATGCATACGCTAACAAAAGGGTTAAATAAATAATATAAACGTTAGTTATTGAGTGGCGTAACCATACTAGCCAACATAGACAATACTACATAACAAAAATGTCGCTACGAATAAAGTTATTGCCTAAATGACAAAGTGTTTACCCTTGCCTATAAATATAGAGAAACAGGCGAAGTAAAAGAACAACGTTTATCCGGTCTTTTTGTACAAATAGTACTATTACCAAACAGCAACTTTCAAAATGGTGTTTTTATGGGTAGTCGTAAGGTGGTGGTATATATAGGTAGGTTGTTTAGGCTGGGTATTGTGAAGCATGGTGTTTTTTATACTCTGGTATAACAAAAGGGTCTATTTATGTATCTACAGAGGATAAATAAACCCTTAAATATCAATAATTAATAACGAGTAACCGCTACATCATGCCGCCCACCCATAACTTAAGTAATTGATATTAAAATAAAAAGTAAAACTCACTAAGTGGGATACCCCACATTATACCCCGATCGCTCAAGGGGCTTTGTTAAGTTGTTAAAAAATAATAAAAATAAAGTGTTTTTTATTAAAATCAAACATCGTGGTTCACCACTAATCCAACACAAAGTCTAAAATTGTTACTACTCATTATCTGCATAGCCACCCATAGTGGTCATAGGATATTAGTTGAGCCTTACGACAGCTGTTAGCCCAGACTGTGTGAAAACGTTTTGATCACTTTTTCGAATAAAAACCGAATAC
>CAJXQM010000055.1 GCA_913058145.1 uncultured Colwellia sp. | reverse complement strand
ACGTGAGCAATAATTGCCACATTTCTTAATTTATCTAACACAGGCGTTACTCGCTATTACTATTATTTATAATGCTTTTTAATCAAAAGTTATACATAAATAACTAGGCTACAATTGGGCGCGCATTATACAGGATATTTTTTTTAAAAGATATTAATTATCCTTACCCTTATTTTTTGCAAGTTAAAATATCAATACAATATTAATTATCTGTGGTGATATTTTAGAGCCTAGTACTATTTAATATTACAATCGTGATCCTCAATCTGTTACTAATGGCGCTGAAAATATCTACATCGTAAAGGTATTAGTATTACTGACATTTTATTAACCGGTCCATAGCCAGAGTTCTTATATTTGAAGAAGTACGTTTCTCTGCTCCAACAGGTCATCCGTTCTCAGCCTTTACAGCACTTTAATCGCTGGTCTTGAGTTTTATATACTCAACAACTCACCCTATTCAATTTAACACGTGCACCCAAATTTATGTGTTTAAATCCATCTAATAAAAACTAATTTCGGTTTTTTTAGAAACTTTATATTGAAGGTAAGTGATTTTTCAAGTGATAAATATCAGTTCTTTTTGTATAAATTAGGGTTACCTATCCTGACTGTTTTATCGTCCTTGGAAATGTCTAAAGGAACACGATATACTTAATTTTACTATGATTAAATTTTTACTACTAACATTATTAACTTTATCTACAGCAACTCCTGTTTACAGTAGTTCCGCTAAGATTTATGTATGGCAAAATGAGACCGGGGTATTGGCATACTCGCACAAAGCTAGGCCGGGCGCTGAAGCAGTAGAAACTGAAAAAGTAAATGTAATACCGTCATCTTCGAATATTAAAACTCAAACTTTAGACATTAATAACAAACACATTACAGAAGAATATCAAGTGGTGATCAACCACCCAAAAGCTAATTCAACCATTCGAGATAACACGGGCTCTGTTTATATTAGTGGTAGCATTAAACCACTATTTAAACGTGGCTTAAATATCCAATTGTTAGTAGACGAAAAGCCTCACTTAACACCTCAAACGCAGACTATCTTTTCATTACACAATATAGATCGCGGTGAACATAAAATACAAATGAAATTACTTGATAAAAATGGCGAGGTTATTGCATTATCTAAGTCAATAACTTTTTATATGCATCGAACTTCGGTAAATTAGCGTTATATAACGGCATAAATCGCTGCAAATAAAAATTTTCTAGAATATACTAAAAGCCATGCACTTATTTGGTGCGACCTTAGTGTATATATGAGGCATTATGTTGCATCAAAGAAAAGATATTCAACAGCTCAAGTTACGGTATCAACAAACGTTAGCTAATCACCTAGTTACCGCTGTACTTATTCTCGATGAAAGCCTAGCGGTTTGTTATGCCAATCCGGCTGCCGAAGCTTTACTCATTAAAAGTTTATCTAAACTTTATGGTGTTTCGTTTGAGCTGATTTTCACTGACACTACTATTTGTAAATCCCGCCTAGAGCAGCTACTTGCTACAGGACAGGAATTTACGGATAGCGATATTGTTATACAATTTAGTGAAAGTCATCAATTTACTGCTGAAATAACCGCTTCTGCAGTTGAATTCAATAGAATTCCCCATGTACTCCTAGAGTTCAAACAAATTGATCAACAGAAACAACTTAGCCTAGAAGTTTTCCAACAAAAACAATGGATTTCTGCCCGTGATTTAATTAAAGGATTGGCACACGAAATCAAAAATCCTTTAGGTGGTCTTCGTGGTGCTGCACAACTACTCAGTAAAGAATTAAACGCGGAACAACAAGAATATACCGCCATGATAATTGAACAAGCAGACAGATTAACTAATTTGGTAGATCGTTTACTTGGACCGAATCAATTACCACAAATTCACAGTCAAAATATTCATTCGGTGTTAGAAAAAGTGTATCAAGTAATCAGCTATTCAAGTGAACAAAAAATAAATTTAAAGCGTGATTATGATCCCTCGATTCCTGTTATTGAGTGCGATCAGGAAAAAATTCAACAAGCCGTATTAAACATTGTAAACAATGCGATTCAAGCAATAGATAAACACCATAATATTACCCTAAGAACCCGTATTGCTAGTAATAAAACGATCAATGGAAAACTGATAAAACTCGCAGTAAAAATTAGTATTATTGATGATGGACCAGGTATTCCTGCTAAAATTAAAGACACACTTTTTTATCCTATGGTATCAGGACGCTCAAACGGAACAGGGCTTGGTTTATCCATAGCACAGACGCTCATCAATCAACATCATGGTAAGTTATATTGTCACAGTAGGCCCGGACGGACAGAATTCGTCATCCTATTACCATTAACACAATAAACATTAATCAGTACTGTTAGTTCTGAACTTAACTACACTCACTAGAGAGAAAAAATGATAACCGAGCAAGTATGGATAGTTGATGATGATAGCTCAATCCGTTGGGTTTTAGAAAAAGCTTTCGCAGGTGCTAATATTAGTACGGCCTCATTTGAGAATGCCAAAAATTTGATCCTTGCCTTAGATCACGACCAACCTGAAGTAATAATATCTGATATTCGCATGCCCGATATAGATGGGATAACCTTACTTAACTCTATTAGTAAAGATCACCCCAATATCCCTGTTATTATCATGACTGCTCACTCCGATCTAGACAGTGCTGTTAATGCTTATCAAGCGGGAGCTTTTGAGTATTTACCCAAGCCATTTGACATGGATGATGCCGTAACACTGACTAAACGAGCCCTAAGTCATGCGCGAGAGCAGAATGCAAAAAGACAACAAAAAGACAACGCGCCTCTTGCAGTAGGTTTAATTGGTGAAGCCCCAGCAATGCAAGAAGTTTTCCGCACTATTGGTCGGTTATCAAGCTCGAGTATAAGTGTATTAATTAATGGTGAATCCGGTACCGGAAAAGAGTTAGTTGCTCATGCTTTACATTCCCATAGCCCAAGGACAAAAGCGCCTTTTATACCCCTAAATATGGCTGCAATACCTAAAGATTTAATAGAGTCTGAATTATTTGGTCATGAGAAAGGTGCTTTTACTGGCGCTAATGCCGTTCGCCAAGGGCGTTTTGAACAAGCCCACGGTGGAACTCTCTTTCTCGATGAAATAGGCGATATGCCTTTAGATGTTCAAACTCGCCTCCTCCGTGTTTTATCTGATGGCCAGTTCTATCGTGTAGGTGGTCATTCACCTGTACAAGTCGATGTGCGTATTATTGCTGCGACTCATCAAAACTTAGAAGATAGAGTCAGCAGTAGTGAGTTTCGTGAAGATTTATTTCATCGTCTTAATGTCATTCGTATTCATTTACCTAGCTTACGCGAAAGAAAAGAAGATATAGCCCAATTAAGTCAACATTTCTTAAAGCAAGCCGCCAATGAATTGAGCGTAGAGCCAAAAACATTAAGTAAAAAAGCAGCGCTTTCTCTACAAAGCTGCCAATGGCCAGGTAATGTGAGACAGCTTGAAAATATTTGTCGTTTCTTAACTGTCATGGCAAGTGGGCAAGAAATATTACTAGAGGACTTACCAAGTGAGCTCACACAAAGAACTATACCCAACAATCCACAATCATCATCTTGGCAAGCTGAATTAAGTGATTGGATGGATCAAGAGTTGGCTCAAGGCAGGAGTGCAATTTTAAATACTGCACAACCGGAGTTTGAAAAAATAATGCTAGAGCGTGCGTTATTGTTTACTCAAGGACACAAGCAAGATGCGGCGAAAAAATTGGGATGGGGAAGAAATACGTTAACAAGAAAGCTTAAGGAATTAGATATTTAGAATGTGTTTAACATTCGCCCTAGAGCCTAATGCTGTAACAATGATGAACAGTGATAATATAGTTACGAGGTACATCCGTCATCATCACATTGCTTACAGTTATTACAGAGCTTGATATTAATAAAATGAGCCGCAATGATTAAACTAGCACCCCCGATAATAAAATAGGGTTCTAAAGCTTCTGAAAAATCATGTTTTATCCAATATAGAGCAACACCTAAATACAATAAATAAAATGGGTATAATTGTTTATGGTAACGTTTAAAACCAGAGAATAAGGCGATGGTTCCCAAAGTGGCAGTCATTAGTAAAATAACATGTTCCCATGCATGATCAGCTAAAAAACTCAAACCTAGTAAGGGTAAAATAGGCAGAAGGATAGGCAAAAGTATGCAATGTAGTGCACAAAGGGATGTTGCTGTAATGCCTATTCTATCTAACATAATTATTAACCTAAGAGAAAAGTGTCAGAAAAATTTATCTAACTAAATTGAGATAATATCACAATTGATATACTATAACATTAGTTTAAAATTAAAATTGAAATATTTTAAGACCGAGTAATAGGAAAACTTATAACTTGTTCAATATGCTCAGCTTTTAATGCCAACATTATTAACCGATCTATACCCAAAGCCACTCCTGAACATTGCGGCAAACCTTGCGTTAAAGCCGCTATAAAATTTTTTTCAATCGGTTTTATTTTAAGAGAAAAACTTTCCCTTTGCCTATTATCCTCTTGAAAACGTTCAAGTTGCAAATCGACATCTGTTAATTCATTAAAGCCGTTAACAAGCTCTACCCCTTGAAAATAACATTCAAAACGTTGGGCAACACGAGTATCTTCAGGAGAAATTTTAGCTAGGGATGCTTGAGAACGTGGAAAATTATAAACAAAACAGGGTGACTCATTACCTATGTGTGGCTCAATTAACTCACTAAATATGAACTGTAATAAAATATCATTATCGTGTTCGAGCGTTAACCACTCACTTAATTTATCATGCTTCTTAATCAAGGTGAGTAATTGCTCTCGGGTAGCATTTAATGGATCTAAGCTGACCCACTCTATAAACAACTGTTGGTAGGTCATTTGCGTTGGCTCTGCGCAACCTAAAACCCTTTTAAGTAACTCCGCGACCTCTTTCATTAACTTGAAGTGATCAAAACCTAAGCGATACCACTCTAATAGGGTAAATTCAGGGTTATGAAATCGTCCCGCTTCTTCATGACGGAATGCTTTAGCTATTTGAAAAATACAGCCATAACCAGAAGCAATCAATCGTTTCATATGAAACTCAGGAGATGTTTGTAAATACAGATTTGTCGCTTGCTCAGTAGAACTATCGTTTAAGAAATTATATCGGCAAGTGATCGCATCTAAGTGTACATCTGTCACTGTGCCTTGAGACAAAGCGGGGGTTTCAACTTCAACGACATCACGCTCATTAAAAAACTGACGGATTTTTTGCAATATTTGCGCACGTTTTTGTGCATATTCCCACGTTAGTGTTGGCTGCCAAGACATATAGATTTCACCCCATTAAAAACAAAAAAGGCCGCATTAGCGACCTTTTTATTATAGATATTAATAAATCAATTAGATGCTAGATGAAGTGTTAGCAAAGCGAAAACACGGAGCTTACGTTAGTAAGTGAGTATTTCCTATGCCGCTAACACAAGTTCTAGCGTAAATTGGTTATCAATTAAGCGATGATTTTAGAAACAACACCAGCGCCAACAGTACGACCACCTTCACGGATTGCGAAGCGTAAACCTTCGTCCATCGCTACTGGGTTAATTAGCTCAACAACAAACTTAAGGTTGTCACCAGGCATTACCATTTCAACACCTTCAGGAAGCTCTACAGCACCTGTGATATCTGTTGTACGGAAGTAAAACTGTGGACGGTATCCTTTAAAGAATGGCGTATGACGACCACCTTCATCTTTAGAAAGTACGTATACTTCTGATTCGAACTTAGTATGAGGTAAGATTGAACCTGGAGCACATAGTACTTGACCACGTTCTACATCTTCACGCTTAAGACCACGTAGAAGAACACCACAGTTCTCGCCAGCACGACCTTCGTCAAGAAGCTTACGGAACATTTCAACACCAGTACACGTTGAAGTTTGAGTATCACGGATACCAACAACTTCTACTGCGTCACCAACTGTAACGATACCGCGTTCAACACGACCTGTTACAACTGTACCACGACCTGAGATTGAGAATACATCTTCGATAGGCATGATGAATGCACCGTCAATTGCACGCTCTGGCTCTGGAATGTAAGTATCAAGTTGATCAGCAAGTTCAATAATTTTTGCTTCCCATTTCTCGTCGCCTTGGAGAGCGCCAAGTGCTGAGCCTTGAATTACTGGTAAATCATCACCTGGGAAATCATATTCAGAAAGAAGTTCACGAACTTCCATTTCTACTAATTCTAATAACTCATCATCATCAACAACATCACATTTGTTCATGAATACGATGATGTAAGGAACACCAACTTGACGAGAAAGTAAGATATGCTCACGTGTTTGTGGCATAGGACCATCGGTAGCAGCAACTACTAAGATAGCGCCATCCATTTGTGCAGCACCAGTAATCATGTTTTTGATGTAATCAGCATGACCAGGACAATCTACGTGTGCATAGTGACGAACCGCTGTATCGTACTCGATGTGAGAAGTATTAATTGTAATACCACGCTCACGCTCTTCAGGAGCATTATCGATTTGTGCGAAATCTTTAACTTCACCACCATGTACTTTGGTTAATACCGCAGAGATAGCGGCTGTTAATGTTGTTTTACCATGATCAACGTGTCCGATTGTACCAACGTTTACATGTGGTTTCGTACGTTCAAATTTTTCTTTAGCCATCTTAAAATACCTTAAACTTATATGTTAAAAAATTACGGTTAATAACTTACCTTTAAATAAGTACCGTTAAATAAAATAAAGCGCAGCCAAATGACCGTGCTTGTTGTAAATAATTATTGGAACTCTAACGAGTTTCCATAATTTTTTGTGCTACCATTTTCGGCGCTTCATTATACTGCTGAAACTCCATAGAGTAAGATGCACGGCCTTGAGTAGCACTACGCAAGTCGGTAGCATAACCAAACATTTCAGCTAAGGGTACCAATGCATTTACAATTTTCAAACCGACAGGACCATCGTCCATGCCTTCTATCAAACCACGACGACGGTTTAAGTCGCCCACAACATCACCCATATTGGCTTCTGGTGTGGTTACTTCTACTTTCATCATCGGTTCAAGTATTACTGGGTTTGCTTCTAAGGCGCCTTTTCTAAAGCCCATTGAAGCCGCCACTTTAAATGCTATTTCATTTGAATCGACATCATGAAATGATCCATCATAAAGCGTTACTTTAATATCTAACAATGGATATCCAGCTAAAACACCGCTATCCATTTGCTCCTTACAGCCTTTTTCTACTGCAGGAATAAATTCTTTTGGTACTGTGCCGCCAACGATTTCGTTAATAAATTCAAAACCAGCGCCTTCCTCATTCGGTTCCATTTTCAACCAAACATGTCCAAACTGACCTTTACCACCTGATTGACGCACAAATTTACCTTCAACTTCCACAGTACTGCGAATAGTTTCTCGGTACGAAACTTGTGGATTACCTACATTACATTCTACGCCGAATTCACGCTTCATACGTTCAACTAGAATATCTAAATGTAGCTCACCCATACCAGAAATAATAGTCTGGCCGGTTTCATCATCTGTGTGCACTCTAAACGAGGGATCTTCTGCTGCAAGTTTACCTAACGCAACACCCATTTTTTCTTGGGCTGCTAACGTTCTTGGCTCTACCGCAACCGAAATTACCGGTTCTGGAAATTCCATTCGCTCTAGTGTTATAACATGCTTAACATCACATAAGGTATCACCCGTAGTAACATCTTTCAAACCAATTGCAGCCGCTATATCACCAGCACGCACTTCTTTAATTTCTTGTCTGTCGTTAGCATGCATTTGCACAATACGACCAAAACGTTCTTTCTTGCCTTTAACAGGGTTATATACACTATCGCCCGTTTGTACTACGCCTGAATATACACGGAAAAAAGTTAGGGTACCAACAAATGGGTCTGTGGCAATTTTAAACGCCAATGCAGCAAACGGCGCACTATCATCAGCAGCTCGCGTGCCTTCTGTTTCATCTTTATCGTCATTGATGCCGGTAATTGCTGTCACTTCAGTCGGTGATGGCAAATATTCAACCACCGCATCTAAAACCGCTTGTACACCCTTATTTTTAAAGGCACTACCACAACTACATAAAATCAATTCATTAGCTAACGTACGTGCACGTAAACCAGTTTTAATTTCAGCTTCGGTTAATTCACCTTCTTCAAGGTATTTATCCATTAATTCTTCATTGGCTTCAGCCGCTTCAGATACTAGGTTTTCACGCCACTCTTCAGCAAGTTCTTGCATATCAGCAGGAATTTCTTGATAGCTAAAAGTCATGCCCTGGTCACTTTCGTTCCAGTTAATAGCCTTCATTTTAATCAGGTCAACAACACCTTCAAATTCGTCTTCAGCGCCAATAGCTAAATGTATAGGTACAGCATTTGCGCCTAAGCGATCTTTTAACTGTGCTACAACGGCTAAAAAGTCTGCCCCTGTTCTGTCCATTTTGTTAACAAAGACCATACGCGGTACCGCGTACTTTTCCATTTGACGCCAAACAGTTTCTGTTTGTGGCTGCACACCTGACGATCCACATAACACCAAAACAGCACCATCAAGTACACGCAATGAACGTTCTACTTCAATAGTAAAGTCAACATGTCCTGGGGTATCAATAATATTAATACGATGATCTTCAAATTGACCTTCCATCCCTTTCCAGAAACAAGTCGTTGCAGCTGAGGTGATTGTAATACCACGCTCTTGCTCTTGCTCCATCCAGTCCATAGTTGCGGCACCATCATGCACTTCGCCAATCTTGTGAGAAAGACCAGTGTAAAATAATACACGTTCTGTGGTGGTGGTTTTACCTGCATCTACATGCGCACAAATACCAATGTTGCGGTAGCGCTCTATAGGGGTAATACGGGCCAATTTCACATCCTCTTTTTTGTTACCAACTAATGAGTAACAAAATTAAATAATTAAATAAACCAAATATTTGTTTAAAAAAACACTTGGTTAATTCAACTAGGGTAAAAACAAGTATGGCTAGCAAGAGTAACTCTTGCTAGCCATATGCCACTTTAAGATAAAAACCTTAAAGTGAGCAAGACATTCAGTCAATACTACTAGCTTACCAGCGGTAGTGAGCGAATGCTTTGTTAGCGTCAGCCATACGGTGAACGTCTTCACGTTTCTTAACCGCTGAACCTTTGCTGTCAG
>CAJXQM010000054.1 GCA_913058145.1 uncultured Colwellia sp. | reverse complement strand
GAATTACTTCGTCAAGTACATCCCATACTTCTGCGCCTTCACGTTCAACTAATTTTTTAGCGGCTTTAATTGTAGTGGCTAAACCACGACGTTCTAATAAACCGTAAATAAATGGTTTGAATAATTCCAATGCCATTTTCTTAGGTAAACCACACTGATGTAGTTTAAGCGTTGGACCAACCGTTATTACAGAACGACCAGAATAATCAACACGCTTACCTAGTAAATTCTGACGGAAACGACCTTGCTTACCTTTAATCATATCGGCAAGAGATTTAAGAGGACGTTTGTTAGAGCCTGTTATAGCACGACCACGACGACCATTATCTAAAAGTGCATCAACAGATTCTTGTAACATACGTTTTTCGTTACGTACGATAATATCTGGAGCAACTAAGTCTAAAAGACGTTTTAAACGGTTGTTACGGTTAATTACACGACGGTAAAGATCGTTAAGATCTGACGTCGCAAAACGACCGCCATCTAGTGGAACTAACGGACGTAAGTCCGGTGGTAAAATTGGTAGAACATTTAAAATCATCCATTCAGGTTTGTTACCTGAAGCGGCAAATGCTTCCATCAATTTCAAACGTTTGGTGATTTTTTTACGTTTAGTTTCACTACCAATTTCAGGAAGCTCTTCACGCATTTGCGCTACTTCGCCGTCTAAATCAATTTGTTTTAGCAAAGCTAATACGGCTTCAGCACCCATAAGTGCATCGAATTCATCACCGTGTTCTTCTAACGCATCAAGATATTCTTCTTCCGTTAGAATTTGGCTTTTTTCTAATGTGGTTAAACCAGGTTCGGTAACAACATATGACTCGAAATAAAGTACACGTTCAATATCACGCAACGTCATATCAAGTAATAAACCAATACGTGATGGTAATGATTTTAGGAACCAAATATGCGCTACTGGGCTTGCTAATTCGATATGGCCCATGCGGTCACGACGAACTTTAGTCAACGTAACTTCAACGCCACATTTTTCACAGATTACACCGCGATGTTTAAGACGTTTGTACTTACCACAAAGACATTCGTAATCTTTTACTGGGCCAAAAATACGTGCACAGAATAATCCGTCACGTTCTGGCTTAAAAGTACGATAGTTAATGGTTTCTGGTTTTTTAACTTCACCAAATGACCAAGAACGAACTAAGTCTGGTGACGCAAGACCGATCCGAATACCATCGAAATCTTCTGTTTGATTTTGTTGCTTAAGAAACTTAAGTAAATCTTTCACACTCTTCTCCTGTCGGAGTTAAATCTTTAGAAGAAGGCAATATAATTGCCTTCTTCCCATACTGACTTAAACGTAAAGTCAGCCGCTATTTTCTTTGGATTAATCCTGATCTAACTCGATATTAATACCGAGAGAACGAATTTCTTTCAACAATACGTTGAATGACTCAGGAATACCTGGATCCATACGATGATCACCGTCAACTAAGTTTTTATACATCTTAGTACGACCCGCAACATCATCAGACTTAACCGTGAGCATTTCTTGTAAGGTGTAAGCAGCACCGTATGCTTCTAATGCCCATACTTCCATCTCACCGAAACGTTGACCACCAAATTGCGCTTTACCACCAAGTGGTTGTTGTGTAACTAAGCTGTATGAACCGGTAGAACGTGCATGCATTTTGTCATCAACTAAATGGTTCAGTTTCAACATGTACATGTAACCAACAGTCACAGGACGTTCAAATTCACGACCAGTACGACCATCTGTCAAAGTAAATTGTCCACTTTGCGGCATATCAGCAAGTACGAATAACTCTTTGATTTCTTTCTCAGCAGCACCATCAAATGCTGGTGTTGCGATTGGCAAACCTGCACGTAAATTGGCAGCTAATCGTAAAACTTCATCATCAGAGAAAGTAGCAACATCAACTTCTTGGCGAGACTCACCTACATTGTAAACTTCTTGAATGAAGTTACGTAGTTTATGAATTTCTTGTTGCGCTTCTAGCATGCGATTGATTTTTTCACCAATACCACGACATGCCATACCTAAATGCGTTTCTAAGATCTGACCAATGTTCATACGTGATGGAACACCTAACGGGTTCAATACGATATCAACAGGTACACCAAATTCATCGTAAGGCATATCTTCAACTGGCACTACGTTTGAAATAACACCTTTATTACCATGGCGACCCGCCATTTTATCACCCGGTTGGATGTGACGTTTAACGGCTAAGTAAACCTTAACAATTTTTAATACGCCAGGTGCTAAATCAGAACCTTGAGTAATTTTACGATGCTTAATTTCATACTTCTTATCGAAGTCTGCTTTAATGTTATCGTATTGCTCTGCAATTTGCTCAAGCTCTGCTTGCTGAACTTCATCAGCTAAGTTTTGCGTTAACCATCTATCGCGTGACATGCCCGTTAAGTCAGCTTCGTTTAAGCCAGCAGATAGAAGTAATTTCTTAGTACGTGCATATACGCCATCTTCTAAGATGCTTAATTCATCACCAAGATCTTTCTTGACTTCTTTAAGTTGTATTTCTTCAATCTCTACTGCACGAGCATCTTTTTCAACACCGTCACGGGTAAAGATTTGTACATCAATTATTGTACCTTTAACAGAGTTTGGTACACGTAAAGAGCTGTCTTTAACGTCAGCTGCTTTTTCACCGAAAATAGCACGTAATAGTTTTTCTTCTGGCGTTAATTGTGTTTCACCTTTAGGGGTAACTTTACCCACTAAGATGTCACCACCATTAACCTCAGCACCAATATACACTACGCCAGCTTCATCTAACTTACCTAAAGCAGATTCGCCTACGTTTGGAATATCAGCAGTAATCTCTTCACTACCTAACTTAGTATCACGAGCGATACAAGTAAGCTCTTGAATATGGATAGTAGTGAATCTATCTTCAATAGCAACACGTTCAGATAACAACATTGAATCTTCGAAGTTGTAACCATTCCACGGCATAAAGGCAATACGCATGTTTTGACCAAGCGCCAATTCACCCATATCGGTAGACGGACCATCAGCTAATACATCACCACGTACTACGGGCTCATCCATACGACACACTGGACGTTGGTTGATACAAGTATTTTGGTTAGAGCGTGTGTATTTAGTTAAGTTATAAATATCAATACCCGCTTCACCAGCGTGCATTTCATTTTCATTTACTTTAACAACGATACGTGAAGCATCTACGTACGTAATTACACCGCCACGTTTCGCAACAGCGGTTACACCTGAATCAACAGCAACTACTTTTTCCATACCTGTACCAACAAGAGGTTTATCTACTCTTAATGTAGGTACAGCCTGACGTTGCATGTTTGAGCCCATCAAGGCTCTGTTAGCATCATCGTGTTCTAAGAACGGGATAAGTGATGCCGCAACTGAAATAATTTGTTGTGGAGATACATCCATATACTGAACTTCTTCAGCAGACTTCAAGGTAAACTCATTTTTAAAACGACAGTTAACTAGATCTTCAGTTAATTTATTATTGTCATCATGCGTTGCGTTAGCTTGAGCGATAACAAAGTTACCTTCTTCTATCGCTGACAAGTAATCAATATCATCAGTCACTAAACCATCAACAACTTTACGATAAGGCGTTTCTAAGAAACCAAAATCGTTGGTGCGGGCGTAACACGATAGCGAGTTGATCAAACCAATATTTGGCCCTTCAGGTGTTTCGATTGGACAAACACGACCGTAATGCGTTGGATGTACATCTCGTACTTCAAAACCAGCTCGTTCACGGGTTAAACCACCCGGCCCTAAGGCAGAAATACGACGCTTATGCGTTACTTCTGATAACGGGTTGTTTTGATCCATAAACTGTGACAATTGTGATGAGCCAAAAAACTCTTTCACTGCCGCAGAAATTGGTTTCGCGTTAATTAAATCTTGTGGCATGATCGCATCTAAGTCACCAAGACTTAAACGTTCACGTACTGCACGTTCTACACGAACAAGACCAACACGGAATTGGTTTTCAGCCATTTCACCAACACTACGAATACGACGATTACCCAAGTGATCGATATCATCAACCTCACCTTTGCCATCACGAATACCGATTAAGGTTTTCATTACAGAGATGATGTCTTCTTTTGATAAGATACCTGAACCTATATCATCAGCATTGCCTACACGACGGTTGAACTTCATACGGCCTACAGTAGATAAGTCGTAACGCTCTGGTGCAAAAAACAAGTTGTTGAACAATGTTTCAGCTGCGTCTTTTGTTGGTGGCTCGCCTGGGCGCATCATACGGTAAACTTCAACTAACGCTTCTAACTTATTAGTTGAGCTATCTACACGTAGCGTGTCAGACATATATGAACCAACATCAAATTCATTCATATATAAGGTAGACAGTGTTTTATGTCCTGCCTGACTAAGCTCTGCAAGTAACTCTAAGGTTAACTCAGCATTAGCTTCGGCTATCACTTCACCTGTTGATTTATCTATATAAGCTTTTGATAACACTTTACCCACAATATATTCTGCAGGCACTTCTAATTTAGCAATATTAGCTTTTGTTAACGCACGGATATGACGCGCAGTAATACGGCGACCCGACTCAACTAATATTTCGCCTTTTTTGATACTAAGATCAAAGGTAGCGGTTTCACCACGGAGACGTTCAGGAATTAAATCCATGATCAACTTATCACCTTTGATGGTGTATTCAGTTGTATCATAAAAAATATCTAAAATTTCTTCCGTTGAAAACTCTAATGCACGTAACATAATAGACGCAGGTAATTTACGACGTCTATCAATACGAACGAATAAGTTATCTTTTGGGTCAAATTCAAAATCTAACCATGAACCACGATAAGGAATAACACGTGCGTTATATAACACTTTACCTGATGAATGTGTTTTGCCTTTATCATGGTCAAAGAATACACCAGGAGAACGATGTAACTGTGAAACGATTACACGCTCAGTACCATTGATTACGAAAGTACCGTTATCTGTCATCAACGGGATTTCGCCCATGTACACTTCTTGCTCTTTGATATCTTTAACAGTACCTGCTGCGGCTTCTTTATCGTAAACCACTAAGCGTAATTTCACGCGTAACGGTGCAGAATAAGTCACACCACGTATTTGACATTCTTTAACATCAAATAATGGTTCACCTAAACGATAGCTTACATATTGTAATTCTGAGCTACCTGAATAAGCTTTAATTGGGAAAATAGAACGAAAAGCAGCCTCTAGACCGGTTTCACCTGTTGCGTCAATATCAATAAACTTGCGGAAAGAATCGAGTTGAATGGACAACAAGAATGGATATTCCATTACTTGTGCACTTTTACCAAAGTCCTTTCTAATTCGCTTTTTCTCAAAGTATGAGTAAGCCATGGGGTTCCTCAGCTTGCTGGTTATGGCCAAATCTGCCTACTGAGCAAAGCCCAGTCAGACAGGTTATTCTGTAACGTTTACGTCTAAACATTACGAGATAAGTTGTTATTTAATAAACAATTTATCCGACATTTAATAATGCACTTCCTTCATTTAGAAAACAAACTTTATTTTCTAACTGAAAAGCGCAAAAAGGCCGGTGACGTTTAAATCACCAGCCATGCCTTTTCAGGCAAATAATCTGTTTAAAAACAGATTATTTGATCTCAACAGAAGCACCAGCTTCTGTAAGAAGTTTCATAAGTTCATCTGCTTCAGCTTTATCTACAGCTTCTTTAACAACACCAAGAGCTTCAACTAAAGTTTTAGCTTCTTTAAGACCTAAGCCTGTAGCGCCACGAACTGCTTTGATTACTGCAACTTTCTTCTCACCGAAGCTAGTCATTACAACATCAAATTCAGTTTGTTCTTCTGCAGCAGCACCAGCGTCACCGCCAGCAACAGCAACAGCTGCAGCAGCTGATACGCCAAATTTTTCTTCCATTGCTTCGATTAATGCAACAACGTCCATTACTGACATTTCAGCAACTGCGTTTAAGATATCGTCTTTAGAGATAGACATACTATAATTTCCTAATTTTTAATAAACAGACTTTTTTACTTTCTTATGTAAGTAATAAAAAGCACTGTTTGAAATAACTACAAATACAAAAAGCCGGGTTATAAGCAATAAGCTTAAATAACCTATGCAGCTTCCTGTTCTTTCTGATCGCGAACTGCAGCAATCGTGCGGACCAATTTGCCTGCAGATGCTTCTTTCATTGCGCTCATTAAACGTGCAATCGCTTCGTCGTAAGTTGGTAGCTTCGCTAACATATTTACGTCTACTGCGTTGCCTTCAAATGCAGCTGCTTTTAATTCAAATTTTTCGTTAGTTTTAGCGAAATCTGTGAATAAACGTGCAGCAGCACCTGGGTGATCACTTGAAAAAGCAACTAGTGAAGGGCCTTTGAATACGTCAGCAACACATTCAAATTCAGTACCTTCTACTGCACGACGTGCTAATGTATTACGGATAACTTTCATCCATACGCCATTTTCACGTGCTTGCTTACGCAATACAGTAATTGCTTCAACTGTTACACCACGGGCATCCGCGATTACAACTGAGTGAGCGCCACTAGCAGCTTCTTGAACTTCAGCAACAATTGCTTTTTTGTCATCAAGATTGATAGCCATTGGCTTTAACTCCTGGTTCAAACCGGTATAAAGTACCGGTATTTACAATCCCTAACTGATAGTAATCTATCAATTAGACCATTACGGCGAGGACCAGAATTTAAGGAAAATATCTGGGTAATCACCATCTACGTAGGAAATATTAAGTCTTTATTTTCATCAGAGAGCCAGAAGGCAAGCTTATCCAATAAATACTCCTACGGTCTTGGACGGGGGTTGTATGTTTATTTTAACTTTACAGTCAAATAATACTAACAACTCCTACCAAAATTTAAGGGGCGAAATTATAGTTCATAATTTCGCCCTTGTAAAGGTTCAATAATTGAAGCTTTACTTTCTCTACAGTCTTTACAGAAACTAGGCTTGCGTTAAGCTAGTTTGGTTGACGACAACGCCGGCACCCATAGTAGTAGAAAGAGAAACTTTCTTAAGGTATTGACCTTTAGCATTTGCTGGTTTTGCTTTTTTAAGCGCATCTAGCAAAAACTCTAAGTTTTCTTGCAATTGTGCAGGTTCGAAATCAGCCTTACCGATAGTAGTATGGATGATACCGTTTTTGTCATTGCGGTAACGTACTTGACCAGACTTAGCGTTTTTAACCGCGCCAGCTACGTCAGGAGTTACTGTGCCAACTTTAGGGTTAGGCATTAAACCACGTGGGCCTAAGATTTGACCTAGTTGACCAACAACACGCATTGCATCTGGAGAAGCAATAACAACATCGAAGTTCATTTCGCCAGCTTTTACAAGCTCAGCTAAATCTTCCATACCTACAATGTCAGCACCAGCTTCTTTAGCTTTTTCTGCGTTTGCACCTTGTGTAAATACAGCAACACGTACTTCACGACCAGTACCATTTGGTAATACTGCTGCGCCACGAACGTTTTGATCTGATTTACGAGCATCAATACCAAGATTTACAGCAACATCTACGCTTTCACGGAATTTTGCTGTAGCAAATTCTTTTAATAAAGAAACTGCTTCACTGATATCATATTCTTTTGTTACGTCTACTTTTTCACGGATAAGACGAGCGCGTTTTGTTAATTTAGTCATTGATTAGTCCTCTACCACTAAACCCATTGAACGAGCACTGCCCGCAATGGTACGCACTGCAGCTTCTAATGAACCAGCAGTTAAATCGGCTTCTTTTGTCTTAACGATTTCTTCAAGTTGAGCTGTAGTTACAGTACCAACTTTATCTGTGTTAGGACGACCAGAGCCACTCTTAATACCAGCAGCTTTCTTTAATAAGAATGAAGCAGGTGGTGTTTTTGTTTCGAAAGTAAACGAACGGTCATTATAAACAGTAATTACTACTGGAACCGGAGCGCCTTTTTCTAAAGAATCTGTTTTCGCGTTAAACGCTTTACAGAATTCCATGATGTTAACACCATGTTGACCTAATGCAGGACCAACTGGTGGTGACGGGTTAGCTGCACCAGCAGCTACTTGTAGCTTGATTAAAGCTGTGACTTTTTTAGCCATTTTTAGATACCTTTATTGTGGGTGATTATCGCTAATTACTGTTTTATCAGTTTTCGCTTCCCTGTTTACTAAAGCACTTTTCATAATGATTTCATTAAAAAAAAGATGTCTTTAGACCACGTTAAAAAAACGCGGTAGCGGATTATATATTAACCAGGTCATATATTTCAAGATTTTTATTTTAAAGGGTAGTGTTTGCACTGTATTTAACTTGAAAAGGATAATGGATAATGGATAATGGATAATGGATTTTATTCAACTAGCAGTAATTTCACACCACTTATCTTGACTAAATTTGTTAGATAATATTTTAAACCGCTATAAACAAAAAACGCCGGCACAAGGCAAGCGTTTTTATATCAAGTAAAGTATACAGTTAATTAGCTACCTTTTTCAACTTGACCAAATTCAAGATCAACAGGCGTTGAACGACCAAAAATAAGCACAGAGACTTTAATACGGTTTTTCTCGTAATCAAGCTCTTCAACAACACCATTAAAGTCGGCAAATGGTCCGTCAATAACGCGAACAACCTCACCTGGTTCAAATAATGTTTTAGGTTTAGGCTTATCAGTATCTTCTAAGCGCTGTAGAATACGATCAGCTTCTTTTTGAGTAATTGGTGCCGGTCTTTCTTTAGTACCACCAATAAAGCCTAATACACGTGGCACGCTTTTCACTAAATGCCATGATTCGTCGTCTAATTCCATGTGTACTAGTACATAACCAGGAAAAAATTTACGAGAGCTTTTGCGCTTTTGACCTGCACGCATCTCAATCACTTCTTCAGTAGGCACTAAGATTTCACCAAACTTTTCTTCTAAGCCGTGAATACCAATATGTTCTACTAAAGTTTTTTGTACACGGCCTTCATAACCTGAGAAAGCCTGAACAACATACCATCTTAATTTAGGATTGGTATTAACAACTTTTTCTTCAGTTTCTTCTGCTTCGTTTCCGTCAACAGAATCTTCCATAAAATTTTCAGACATTATAATACCTTCATACCTGTAATTAAGCCTACTAGCCAAAATAGAACCGAATCCAATCCCCAAAGTAGTAATGACATTAATAAAGTCACGACTAATACAATACCGGTTGTTTGAATAGCTTCTTGACGTGTTGGCCAAACCACTTTGCGTACCTCAGTACGTGATTCTTTTGCAAATGCAACAGCAGTACGACCTTTTAATGTTTGCATGGCAAGTAAGCCCGCAACACCTACAGCAAATACAACGCCAATAGCGCGAAGTAATACTGACTCTTGACCATAATAAAAGTTACCACCAATCGCTGCAGATAATAATACGGCAACAACAACCCATTTTAAGCCGTCTAGAGAACTACTTGGCTGCTCTTCTGTACTTGCATTCATATTTCTATTCCGTAATTATCAATCTAATTTGAAACAATATAGCCACACTTGTGTGGTTAATTACAGCCTCTTCATCTAGGCTTTTAAATGGCAGGGGTGGAGAGACTCGAACTCCCAACCATCGGTTTTGGAGACCGCTG
>CAJXQM010000053.1 GCA_913058145.1 uncultured Colwellia sp. | reverse complement strand
ATATAACGAAGGAATAAGCGTCGAAAAAAGTCCAGAAAAATATCAACATTATAAACAGGTTTGTGCGGGACAATTAATTAATAATAAATTCAAGATTGATTCTTTAAAATTAGAGAATTTTAAAGGCTTTAATAATATTGAAATTGAATTTTCAAAAAAGAATAATACAACTATATTAATAGGAAATAACGGTTGTGGTAAATCCACAATATTAGAGGCAATTCAAAAGACCCTTACTCACTTGAGCGCCAGACTTGCTACTAACTCCCCGAACGGTGAGTTGATCGACGAACTTGAAATTACGGAAAAATCTAAATTTTCAAAGATAATTCCTACTTTTAGTCTACAGGATTGTGAATTTTCCATGGAGTTAGCGTCAAGCCGAGTTCTTGAAGAAACACAACTAAAGGGAAAGTATTCAGAAATTAACGAGTTAAGTAAAGTACTTCGATTAGCTAATTCAGAGAGGCCTGATTTATCATTACCTCTATTTGCTTCTTATACAGTTGGTCGTGCCAATGACGTTACAACAAAAGATATAGAAGACTCAGAAGAAATAAAAGATAACCATATCTGGAATAAAGCAAAGGCTTACAATAAAAGTTTATCTGGAAAAGCTGACTTTAAATTGTTTTTTCGATGGTTTAAAGAGATGGTTGAGAAAGATAACTCAGAAAACTCAGAATTTATTGTATTAAAGTCGAAAATCAAATCTAAAGAAGAAGAAATAAATAGCCCTCTACTTAAGAAATTGTTAACTAAACACCCAGAAACGAAAGAACTAATTAAGCAATATCAATCAGAAGTTAATGCTTTAAAAAAACAACTAAACGCTACTTCTAATATTGATAATAAATCTCTAGAGGTTGTGAAGAATGCAATTTACATGTTTCTTGATGGTTTTAGTAACCTCAAGCTCATGCGCAGTCCACTTGATCTTACTATCGTTAAGAATGAAGTTACTTTAAGTGTACTCCAGTTATCGCAGGGTGAAAAAAGTGTATTATCCTTAGTCGCGGATATTGCTAGAAGACTAACATTATTAAATCCTAATAGTACTGAATCACTAAATGGTTCGGGAATTGTATTAATAGATGAAATTGATCTGCATCTACATCCGTCTTGGCAACAAAAAATAATCCAGAGGCTCGAGCATACATTTCCTAATTTACAATTCATAATTACCACTCATAGTCCACAAGTCTGTCACACGATTGATAGTGACAACATTTGGCTTTTAAGAAATGGGAAAAAATATCGACCGCCTAAAGGAACAAGAGGGGCTGTATCTTCATGGGTGCTAGAGAATCTTTTTTTTGTTGATGAAAGACCTCCTAATGATAAATACACCGAAATGTTAAATGAATATAAAGAGTTAGTTTATCAAGAAAAATATAAGGAAGAACGTAGTATATCATTAGGTAAAACTCTTACTGCGCATTTTGGAGAAGATGATGAAGCTTTAATAAAAATTAAACTTTATATAGATAACCGTGTGTGGGATAAAGAATATGAGGAAGGTTGATAAATCAAGACCACCTAATAAGCTGACTCATTACGAATCAAAATACCCTAATGACACTTGGAAAAATTTTAGGGATTTTAATGGAGGTTTAGATTCAACAGCAATAAAGAAAAAATTATTCGACGAACAATATGACTTATGTGCTTATTGCGAAGTTGATCTTTCTTTAGCTGATTCAACTGTAAATAATCCAGCAGGTATATTCGAGCATCATCGGAGAGTTGAGCATTTTAAATCTAAATCAGGTTGGAAATTAGGAGACCATGGAATAAATTGGAGTCTAGATTGGGATAATGTTATTGGTGTATGTATTGGGGGTACTGATAATTATAATAAGAATTTAGAAGACTTTAGTATGTCGGAGAATAAAAGCTGCGATGCATACAAAGAATTCTTAGAGTCCAAATCGAAAAACATTAATAAAGATTGGCATGGTAATGTCCTTTTCCCCGTATATTTACCCCGTTTTCATCAATTATTCACTTTTAATAAAGCAACGGGTGAGCTTAACGAAAATGTTGAATACTGTTCTAAATTAAGTTTTATAAAAAATAACCACCCTGACACAGCTAGTTTAGTTAGGCACACGATTAACTCATTTAACTTAAATTGTGAACGTCTAAATAAAGCTAGGCTCCAGATCTTATATGATTTTGAACGAGCGAAAAAGCGGGCTAGAGATTCAGGAAACATGGAAAAATTTAAATTTTTTTTGTGTAAGTGGGGAGTTGAAAAACCCAAGTTATTTCAAACCACTCGCGATATTCTAATAAGTGAAAGTCCAATAGCTGTGGCTTTATTAAAAGATGAAAATTAGTATTAAACTTTAATACTATCTCGTGCTACATATGCGCTATATTTTATTGTCACCCCTGAAAGAGAGGTTATCAGTTAATTGTTTTTGTTGGGTTTAATTTAAATTAAAAGGCCATTATCAGGGCGTTCTAAATTTCAGGGATAGTTTATGGATAAATTACTTTTAAGGTCTTCGGAATTCGAAAACTATGTCCTTAATGTTTTGAGTTATCCTCTCTATGATAATTCACAAAGAGTGAAAGTAAGTAGAATAATGTGCAGTGTTTCTTTAGAGCATGCCGAAAGTTTTAAAATTCTTTTAGCCTCTCGAAATTTCACATCTGCCATAGGTTTATTAAGACTGCAGTTTGAATGTCTAGTTCGAGGAATGTGGATTCTTTATGTTGCTACAGACTGTGCAGTAAGTAAACTTACTGCTGAATTAAATGAAAAAAATCAAAAAAGAGCAGACAATTTACCAATGTTGAGTGAAATGATTAAACGCCTTGAAGAAACAGCTCCAAAGAATGCGATTAATCCAATACTTGAGTTTAAAAAATATTCTTGGAAGCCTTTGAGTGGGTATGTTCATGGTGGTCTACATGCTGTTAATCGTCATAGTAAAGGCTACCCCATTGAAATACTTGAGCAAGCATTAAAAGCATCAAATGGAGTAAATGGCATGGTTGCGATTTTAGGTTCTATTCTTACAGGTAGACAAAGTTTAACCAAGGATGTGTATAACTCATTTCAAACGTTTTCTGATTGCTTTCAAATGAGAACGAATAAAAATTTATAAAATAAATATTTTTTCGACTACATAGTGCATACATGTATAGTGCTTGTTTAGGTAAGCATTTGAATTTATTGGTTAATTATTAAATTGAAATCTAATAAGCTGTTTTATTTCCAGTTGTTTTACGTAGTTTGAATAAATACTCATGTTACTTACATCCCTTATTTTAATTGACAAGGCGCCCCTTTGCTGTTTTAAATAGCCCACCTAATTTTTATATAGCATGACTACACAATGTCTACATGCAAAATAACCAAGTCTTTTGTAGACAAACTTACTCTTCCTGAAAAAGGGCAAGTTTTCTACCGAGATTCTGAATTAAAAGGCTTTGCCGTTCGTGTGACTACAGGCGGTAGTAAAGCGTTTATTCTAGAGAAACGTATCAACCGCAAACTCAAACGAATAACACTGGGTCGCTATCCTGAAATAACGGTTGAAATGGCGCGTAAAGAGGCACTTAAGTATTTAGGTGAAATTGCTACAGGTATAGATCCCATTGCCAAAAGACAGCAAGCACAAGCTGAGCAAACAACGCTATGGCAAGTATGGCAAGATTATCGTCGTGTTAAGTCTTACTTAAAAGATAAAACCTACGTTCAATATGAAATGTATTTGAACGGTGAGTTAAAGGATTGGAAGAATAAGCGCCTCGTCGATATTACAAAAGACATGGTTTCGGTGCGTCATGGCAAACTATTAAAAAGCCATAGTCCTTCCTACGCCAATACCGCTATGCGTATTTTAAGTGCCATATACAAATTTGCTAAAGAGCATTACGAAGACAATAATGGGTTAAGTTTATTTCCTCACAACCCTGTTGAGCGACTTGGGCAAATGAAAGCATGGGCTAAAGAGCCTAGACGCCAAAACATCATTAAACCAACGCAATTAATATCTTGGTACAAAGCACTTCAAGAAATGAAATTTAATGCAGAGGCAGAATCACACCATGTAGGTGCAGATTATATCTTATTTTTATTGCTAACAGGTTTACGAAAAAATGAAGGGGCAACGCTTTTATGGGATAACGTTGATTTGGAAGAAGGAACCATACATATACCTGATACCAAAAACAAAGAGCCGTTAACATTGCCATTATCTGATGTACTGATTGCCATACTCAATTATCGACAACGTTTTAAAATCAATAACTATGTGTTTTCTTCACGAAAGTCACAGTATTTTGCTTACCCAGAAAAAGCCTTAAAACACCTATGTGAAAAGTCAGGTGTCAAATTTACCTTTCATGATTTAAGGAGGACGTTTATTACGGTCGCTGAATCGTTAGATATATCATCCTATGCCATTAAACGACTCGTTAATCATAAAAGTGGCAATGATGTTACTGAAGGTTATATTATTGCAAACCATGACCGCTTACGAGCGCCTATGCAACGCATAACAGACTTTTTTAAAGATAACTGCAACATAACAATGGAAGATTATGTATCAAGATAAAATTGAAATTGAAGCTAAATCGCTTATAGCAAGCGCTAGTGAGGGATATAATCACCCAAATGTGTTCATTCGTGAAAAACTGCAACCGTTAGATTTCGTGCTTGAAGAAGAAGGTAATGACGCCGCACATATTGCCCGTGATATTCTATCAAAACGCACTAATGAAGATATTTTGTTAATGTCTATCGGTATTGATTCGATGTTACAAGTTGGTGAAAATTTATTAACAATCCTTTCTATGCAGCAACTATCTGCTTCCACAACGAGAAAGGCGATTACATTTACTCAAGGTCGTGCTTTATATTTACTTTCTGATTATTTCGATTTAACAACAATAGCGGTTAAAAAAGCTCTGTGGTGTGAAATGTTTGCCACGTTAACACTTATGCAGTCGGCTGAGATTTCAGGCGCTAGGCATAAAAGCTATGGTGATGACGATATGTCGCAAGCAATGAAGTTATATTCAGAGAAATTTATCCTCGATATGGCTACAGAAACATTAGATAGTATTGCGCGAGCAGAATGTTTATTTGATAAAAAACAAAAATCAGTCATAACAGGCAGCAAAGGTGGTACTTCAAAAGGTAAGCGAATAGAGCCCCTCAAAGACGAGGTCATTCGACTATATTTGGCAAAATACACGAGTCGTTCGAATCGACACGCTAGTAAATTAATTGAAGCTGAATTAATCGAATTAGGCAGCCCTTTACTGGCTTTATCAAGTTCAGAAGAAAAACAGGTGGAATTTGGAAAGTGGATAGGTAAATTTAAAAATGGTCAAATTAAGCTTTCTATTAATTAATAATACGCCAAAAGTATACTTATACCCCCTATAAGTATACTCCTACGCCCTATAGGTATACCGCTACCCCCTAGCGACATTCATACCAATTAAAACATGATCAAAACTGTACTCGTCTTTTAAAACTACGAGTAACAAACATGCAAATCAAATTATTAAATACCAAAGAAACAGCTGCTATTTTAAGTGTTAGTGAAGCCTTTCTTGAGCGTGACAGATGGGCAGGCGCAAGAATTCCATTCATCAAGGTAGGCGCTCGAGCTATTCGTTATCGTCTACAAGATATCGAAAAGTACATTGAAGATAACTTATGTTATTCAACCAGTGAAGGTGGAATGGCGTAATGCAATATTCTCAGCATTTTTTCACTGGTTTATACCCAGAACAATACCTAGGCCAAAACCCTTTAGGGGGTAAACATGCCTAAGTTAACTAATGAGCAAATTCGCCTGTTAATTTGGCTATCTTATCGCGAAACGCATTTTGAAATATGCCGTGAAATTGGTTGCTCATACCGTAAAGTAAATGGCCTTCATAGTTACATTAGTAAAGATGGTGTTCCTTACAAGTTTGATATGCGAACACTCGTTAAACTTGTTAACGAAAACCTTGTAACGAGCGAATTTATTTATCCATTTGGTGTGAAGCATGAGCATTACTTCTTGACTGAAGCAGGTCAAGTTTATGTCTTGATGCTAGCGATAGCGCGCTAGTTACATGAATACTTTTAAAGAAAAAATACTCGTTAAAGCCATTAACGATAAAGATAATGTTATTGCACCTTATTTAGCTCAAGTTGATAGGGCGGATGCTGCATTTATTACGAGAAAGCTAGCGCCTTTTTCTAACATCATTAAAAGCACGATTTTAACGCAGGCATTTAACAAACCAAGTGACTATGAGCGTAATCGTCATATTTTGGATACCTCAACCCAACTTTATCAATTATTACCCAATAAGCTCGCCAGTATGTTCTTTTGTTTTGATGATGACATTAACGCTAAAGCGAAAGAGTGTGCGAACTATTGCCGACAAATTGTTATCGACCCGCAAAAGGTTAGTTTTCTTTATGTCCATCATGTAAATTCCGTTAACGGAATGTCGACGCCTGATATTTCCGTTAACGAAAATCATAAGCCAAACAGTAGCGAAATTGAGCGAAATATTTCGCCCGTATTTCGTAACGAAAAAGTAAGTGGTAACGAAACCGTTAACGAAAGTTTTGCTCCCGTTCGCTATACCAACAGCGAAAAGGCTAGCGAATTCGCTATGGCAGAGCAAAAAACCGTATATGAATTTTTATCCCGTTATGTTGAAACCTTTTCAATCAAACCTATTGAGCTAAATAAAACAATTCAGCTTTCAGGTTGTATAAAGCGTTATGCTGATAATCGTTGGTGGTTACGCAAGTTTCGCAAACTCATTACCCAAGCAAATGAAAAGGCCGCATTGCATTTAAATTTCGTTAACAGTAAAAGACAAGTTTATGCCAGTAACATAACGACTAAAAATCGTATTGCTCAACGGTTACGAAATCAAGAATTACTCAGTTCAAGTTTCATTCTTAACGAACAAGGTCAACGCTATTCATTACAAGAAATATCTGACTTAAATGTGTCAAACCCCAAGGTACGAAAAGACGAGCTTATTTGCCGAGCAAGAGGCTTTGAAAACCTCGCTAAAGAGTTAGGCCATGAGGCTTTATTTATTACTGTTACTTGCCCTTCAAAATATCATCGCGCGTTTGCTAAGTCTGGTGCTGCGAATCCAAAGTGGCAAGGGTTAATGCCTGATGCGGCCAACGCGTATTTAAATCGCCAATGGCAAAAAACAAGAGCAGAGCTTCAAAGACAAGGTATTTCACCTTATGGCTTTCGTGTCGTTGAACCTCAACATGACGGAACACCGCATTGGCACATGTTGCTTTTCATTGACGCTGAAAAACTTAAAGCCTTAGAGAGCGTTATTCGCCGTTACGCCTTAGAAGTTGATGGTGATGAAAAAGGCGCGGCAGAGAATCGTTGTGACTTTAAAAAAATCGACCCAACAAAAGGCTCAGCAACGGGCTATATCCTAAAGTACATCGTTAAAAATATTGATGGTGAAGGAGTTGGCGAAGATAAGTTTGGTAATGACTCGCTATTGGTCGCACAGCGCATTGATGCATGGGCGTCTTGTTGGTGTATTCGTCAATTTCAACAAATTGGTGGTGCAAGTGTTTCTGTTTGGCGTGAACTCAGGCGGTTACGTATCAAGTTCATGGATAAAGCCGATAGCGTATTAGAGCAAGCGCGATATGCTGCCGATAACAGTGATTGGCAAGGTTACACGCTCGCTATGGGCGGATTACACATAAAACACAAAGACAGACCTATTCAGTTACATTACGATTTAAATATTAATGAGCAAACAGGCGAATGCCTGCAAAGTTATTATGATGGAGAACTGATACTCAAAGTAAAAGGGTTATGGTTCGCAGGTAAAGCGGTTGTAACACGTCATTACCACTGGAAAATAGAAAAAGCATAACAGCCTTAGGTAAAGCCTAATATCGTCCAGAATAGGCTAAAGGCTTATTTTGTTGTAAATCTACAAACATGAGCAACTCAGCACACCTCAAAAGAGCCTTTAGCTAGAAATAGGCTTTAGCTCACACCGAAAAACACTCAAATAGTAATGTTAAGGCTTTAGTTAGTCGACTGCCAGAATGGTAAAGATGCTTTTACTTGGAGTTCTGTAAATAACTGTACTAATAAAAGTCAATACAACTGAGTGGACTCAAATAACAGTTGAACTTAAAGCCTATACTCCTACTGTAAATGAGTTTCCTAATTAATTATTTAGTCCGGTAGTTATAATTAAATGTCTTCTTAGATGAATATTATAAGGATATTTATAATATAAGTAGCATTGATCTTTACTTGTGATGAATATACAATTCAAGAGCTCTTTAGTGTATTTTTGATTGAATTTAATGGTTTAATCTAGTTTGGCGTTGCGCCAAACTCAAATTTATTGAGTACATTTACAGTTGCGAAATCAAATTATTGATCCGTGATATGTACTCATACTTCGCACAGATAACGGATCAATAATTTGATTCCGCGTCTTTAAGTAAAGAGTAAAAAAGCGATGCAAGGTAACTTGCATCGCTAAATTTAATTAAGAAATGATTTTAATGGAATTTAAAATAGTTCAAGCATTAATTAAAGAGTTCCCTGAACTCAAAGAGCTTGTCAAAAAAACACCTTCTACGCACTATAAAGTATTCAAAATACCTAAACGCACTATTGGCTTTAGGACTATTGCTCAACCTACCTCTTCATTAAAAGACGTTCAACGAAAGGTGGTAGATTTATTGCTTCCTCATGTAAAAGTTCATCATGCAGCTAAGGCATACATAAAAAAATGTAGTATAAAAGATAACGCTGCTGTTCATTTGAACTCACAATATTTATTGAAATTGGATTTCGAAAATTTTTTCAATAGCATCACACCTATAATGTTATTTAAAGTGCTAGCGGAACAAGGAGTGAGTGTATCTAAAAGCGATTCCAAAATATTATCAGAAATATTATTTTGGAATAGGTCAAAAAAAATTAATGCTCCATTAGTCTTAAGTATTGGAGCACCAAGCTCCCCTCTAATTTCAAATATCGTTATGTATTCGTTTGATAGAAAAATCGAAGATATATGTAAAGCTTTAGATATAAACTATTCTAGATATGCCGATGATTTAACATTTTCTACAAACATAAAATCAGTACTTTTTAATCTTGTCGATATGGTCAATGAAGCCTTACAAATAGAATTTGAAGGTGAGATAAATATTAATAGCTCAAAAACGGTGTTTTCTTCGAAAAAACATAATAGGCATGTCACGGGTATAACACTAACTAATAGTAATAAGTTGTCTATCGGTAGAATCAGAAAACGATATATATCTGCATTAGTTCACAAATTCAAAACTAACCAATTAAATGACTTAACTGAAATTAATCACCTTAAAGGGTTGCTTGGTTTTGCTTATTATATTGAACCAAACTTCATTGTAAGATTAACTAAAAAGTATGGTAGCGATATAATGATAAGAATCAGAAAATTTAATAGTGAGGACTTAAAATGAGCAGCAACGAAAGTAAAGGCAGTATAAAATTAAGTAGGCGCTCCCAAAAAGGTGATTTCGCAGCATCCTTTCAGTTGGCTATGCTATATAACGAAGGAATAAGCGTCGAAAAAAGTCCAGAAAAATATCAACATTATAAA
>CAJXQM010000052.1 GCA_913058145.1 uncultured Colwellia sp. | reverse complement strand
CACCTCTCTATTCGTCGGCAGCGTCAGATGTGTATAAGAGACAGCCATTAAACTCCCCTACCTCAATTATTCTGCGTCTATACGTAAAATGGGTATAAATATAGCATCCAGTTACCTTGGTCGAGATACCAAAGCGAGTATTAATACTGAAACGATGTCTTCGTGGATGCTGAGAATTGAAGGCCGAGCAATGGAGTAATTAATGACCGCTTAGGCAGATTGCCAACCCTACTCGATATTGCTTAAGATAAGGTACCTATCAACGGCTCATTTAAAAAAACATATTATTAAACACAGTTACAATAAAACAGTTTCTTAATTAACGTTGTTTATATTGCGTTGGACAATATCCTCTCGTCACATCCTTACTGCGAAGTTTTACATGTTTGGTCGCACGTCCACTAACCCTTTGTCGCCATAACCTGAAGCTTCGTGGCGTTAAGCAAAGACGCATAAATTTAATAACTTCTGGCTCTTTCAATTTGAACTGATGTTCTATCGCTTCAAAAGGTGTTCGATCTTCCCAAGCCATTTCTATAATTCTTGATTTTTCATCTATAAGAAATGACATAAAATATTCCTCTAATTCATAAATAAACACACCGTTGGTAATACGAATACGCATCGAACAAAGATCTGTTTATATTTATTTATTTACCTAAAAACTACAGGTAGTTAATATGATATTTGGTCGATTAATAAAATACCATCTAGTCTATAACGTATTTTATAGACTAGATAAGTTATTCAACAACTCACTGGCATGCTCTATAATTTCACTCTTTTTTGCTTGTTCCATTTTATCCCAGTTTCTGACAGGAAAACTCATCCGGTGGTTTGACGCAAATTTATCATAATTTTTATCAATAAAATTCCAATATAGACTGTTTAACGGACAAGCATTAGGACCCACCTTTTCTTTAACGTTATAATGACAGCCTTTGCAATAGTCACTCATCTTATTAACGTAGTTCCCGCTAGCAGCATAAGGTTTTGTTGCAATCCAGCCACCATCAGCAAACAGTGCCATACTGCGAGTATTGGGTAACTCAACCCATTCAATCGCGTCTATATAAATACCTAAATACCATTCATCTACTTGGTTAGGAGCTATACCAGCCAATAATGCAAAATTTCCAGTGATCATTAATCGTTGAATATGGTGGGCATAAGCATGTTCAAGTGATTGTGATATTGCACTTTTTAAGCAATGCATTTTAGTATTACCATTCCAAAAAAAGTCAGGTAAGTTACGGTTAGCGCTTAAAAAGTTTTGCTCTGCATAATTAGGCATATTAGCCCAGTACATTCCTCGAACATATTCACGCCAACCTAATATTTGCCTAATAAAACCTTCAATTTGAGGTAGGGTGATTTTCCCTTCGCTATTTTCATAGGCAAGCAGTGCGACTTGAATCACCTCCATTGGACTAAGCATTTTACAGTTAAGTGAAAAGCTTAGGCGCGAGTGATACAAACTCCAAGCGTAGGGTGATGCTGCGGTCATTGCATCTTGAAAATTACCAAAATTAGCAAGTTGGTGTTTACAAAAGAAGTCGAGTAACACTAGTGATTGTTGACGATTTATAGGGTAAGCAATACGGGCTGATTCGAAGCCGATAGTTTGAATGTTGTGTTTTTTTATACGCTGTAAATAGTCATCTGCGGGGGTTTCAAATACCAGAGGCTTAGGAATAAAATTGATATCTGATTTTTTAAATGATTGTCTATTATTGGCATCAAAATTCCAGGCATCGCCTACAGGTTTTATGCCATTCATCAAAATAGAAAAGCGTTTGCGCATAAAACGATAAAAGTTTTCCATTCTTACGTGAGTTGCTGCTGCAAAATGACTAGGTAACTCTTCAAATGGTAATAAAAAATGCTCACTGTCTACTTCGTAAACCGGTAAGTTTAGCTGATTTGATATATCACTTAATTGAGCTCGTAACCTGTATTCATCAGGCCGTTGAAAAGTAAATATTTCACTGTTGTAGGTTAAAACTAATGCTTTTATCAGTTCAGGAAGATCTTGATACTTTGCCGTATCATCTAACGTTAAGTAACAAACACGATGCCCTTCACTTTCAAGCTGCCTAGCAAAATCGTTCATCGCAGCAAAAAACGCGGTAATTTTTTGAATGTGATGCTTGGTATAATTGGCTTCTTGATGAAGTTCAGCGATGACATAAACCACATCATCGTCAATACGTTCAAACCAACTGTGCATCGGATTAAGCTGATCGCCTAGTATAAGCTTGAGATGTTTTGCCTTCATTCATTTACCTTATTCTTAATTGAACGTTTATTTCGTCGACATCGCTCTGAGCAATACAACACATTTTCCCAACACGCTTGCCATTTTTTACGCCAGTCAAATCTTTTTTTCTTACCACGACTTACTGCACAGGAAGCACTTTCATACCAAACTATATTGTGTGCTTTACACCATTTTTTAACCGATTTATCTCGATCGAAAGTAGACAATAAACCAATTTCTTCATGACTAAATAAACGGGCTACTTTATAGGTGTGATTGATTGCCAGATAAAACGCCAATGTCTTACATCATAATGGGGGTCGTTTATTAATAAAGGTTCGAACACATAATAAAGTAATGTTGTGCCTGATTTAATGGCGTGTGCTAGAGGCTCATGATCACTGAGCCGAAGATCACGTTTTAACCAGACAATATTAACATGAGAGTTAATACCTAAATTAACCTTAGCATTATCATCCATACTATCCATCATCAATGCTATTAGTCATTATGTTTTATCATGGGTACTGGCCAGTCTGATGCATCAACAGAATCAAGTGGTTGGCTCGCTTGATCAGTTTTATCCAGCCACTTAGATTGATAGTTGCCATTGGGATCATAAAGTGCCGTTTGTTTTTGGATATTGAAATGTCTTCCCCCTCTAGGATCAGCACCGACACCCGCAATATATTGCCAATTACCCCAATTAACCGCGGCATCATAATCAATTAGCTGTTCTTCAAACCAAGCGGCACCGTAGCGCCAATCGACACTCAGTTCATTAACCAAACAACTGGCAACAATTTGGCGTCCTCGGTTACTTAAATAACCCGTTTTCCTTAATTCATTCATACAAGCATTAACTAACGGATAAGGCGTATTACCTGTGCACCATTTATTGAATCGCTCAGGATAAAAGGTTGTTAATGGTAGATGCTCAGAAAGCCCTTTAAATTGGTACATTTTCTTACCTACTTTAAAATGTAACCATTGAAAATATTCACGCCATAATATTTCTAGAAATAGGCATTCGGTTGAACTATTTTTACCTTGCTTGTCTTCAAATCCGACAATTGCATTCATCACTTGTCGAGGGGATATACAGCCATAACCTAACCAAGGGGATAACTTACTGCTATTATCCCATCCATCTAAATTATTTCTAACCTCCTTATAAGTTGTAGGTAGGTTTGACGAAAAATACTGGTTAAGGTGCTTTAAGCCGTCGTTTTCACCGCCATCGAAGTTAAACCCCTGCTTAACTTTTTTATAGAGGATAGGAGGTAACCATTGAGGCCTAAAAATAGTAGGCGAAGGCATGGATTTAAATTGGCTAGGTAAATTTTGCACTGTAGGAGCTAGCTTAGGAATAGCAACGTCTGTCATTATTTTTCTAAACTTTGAATAACTTACCGGGAGTTGTTGCAGTTCAAAAGGCAATAAAGTATTTGTGAACAAAGTAAACTGTTCAACTTTATTAACTGTGACTTGAGGAAAACTATCACTAAACTGAGTGATGATGTTATTTTCATAAGTACCCGGTAAATGGGTGGTAATAACATCAGTGATTCGATATTTTTCACAAAGATTACCTAAAGTAGAAAAAGTATCACCATAAACAATGTATAGCTGTTGTCCAAACGTTAATAAGCGTTCATTAAAATCACTCAAACAGCTTTGTAAAAAATGCCACCGATTACCCCCTAAGGATTTAGATTGATAATGATTGGGTTCAAACCACTTTTTATCTACTACAAATACACAAATGAGGAGATCACTTTTACTGGCTATATTGAGCGCCGTATTATCATTAATCCTAAGATCTTTGGTCACCCAGTATAAAGAACGTTTCATCGCTATAATTCATATTATTAATAATTATTATATACGAATAAACCCATTAATTAGATCAACCTAATTCAATCACAGAAGCTTAAATTAGTCACTAAGCCTTTGTATACTTGTACATAATTAACCCCAACATTTGGAGTAGTATGCCATTGTTTAGTGAACAGGTTATATGACATACCCATTTCTGTCACTAGCTCCAGGTGCGCTATTGAAGCCATGCTGTTCAATTCAACAGGTGTTACAAAGTCACGCCAACTGTGTGTACCAATGGGTAAATAACGCATAATATATTCAGCGCCAATAATCCCTAGTAGATACGACTTAATAGTGCGATTAAGTGTTGCCATGATCACACAGCCATCTATTTTACATAATTGACTGCATTGCTTAACTAACGTTTGCTGATTAGGTACATGTTCTATAACTTCAGCATTAATGACCACATCATAACGGTGTGTATCACTTGTACTGGTGTGTTGTGCATGCTCATGACGATATTCAATATTAAGTCCTGATTTCAAGGCATGGCGTTTTGCCACTTCAATACTCATTTCGCTCATATCTATTCCTACAACGGTGGCACCTGCTTTTGCTAAAGGCTCACAAACCAAGCCACCACCGCAACCTACATCTAAAATATGTAAGCCTTTTAGCGGCGCTACTTTGTTAAAATCGCGTTCATAGTGTAGGCATATTTGTGTTATAAAATACTCCACGCGTGCGCGATTAAATTCAAGTGCAGTTTTGTATTTGCCGTTAGGATCCCACCAACTTTCCGCCAGCTGATCAAATTTGGCAATTTCTGTAGGACTAAAATTACCTATAGGAGTTCGTTCTGTACTATCATTTTTCAAAGGGTTAATCTTACTTTTGTCTAACATGGCAATTTGATCCATCTAATTTACGTTAATTAACACAAGGCAACTTCATGGAAAACCAATTAAATGTATTAGATACGCAGTTACAGTTATGTTGTAGTCATACGAGCTTTACCCAGAAAAGGTTTGGTTATGTTCCAACATATGATGCACGTAATCAAAGCATATGTGCGATTATGACAGACGAATTTTTACAATTTCCAAAAGCACAAGGTAATGATTTAATCAGGCATAACCCTATGTACAATTTCGCAGGTTTAAAAGCTGGTGACAAATGATGTTTATGTGCTGTACGCTGGTATCAAGTGATTGCAGTCAATGTTGCACCACCTATTATACTTGAAGGTTCAGTCGATACAGATAAAGTATGGCTTTGGGTTAGTGCTAAATTCTAAATAAATATAAAATTTTGAATGACTTCAAGCTTTAATTGAAATTTATTTGATAATTATTTTTATAAACTCAACTGATTTTAATGAGTGAAATTATTCACTTGTTAAGTGAATAATTTTAGTTTGTCAGTGTAAATAAATACATTTAAGATGAACTTGTTTTGAAGTCTCCCCATGATTAAAAACGACTTGTTTTCTTTTGTTTTATTTTAGGACATCACTTAATGTCCTTTTTTTTATTTCTAATTTCACCTATTTCAATATTTTTTAGTACAACCGAGCTACAACAGTGCAAAAAAAGAAACAACCGATAGGTTTTGAACCCAATTCAACGATAATAAAGCTTTTTCAAAATGTCCCAAAAGCTGATTTAGAAATGCTATTTCCTAATAGTGAAGTGAGAATGCGTCCAATAGATAAAGTTATTATAGGCGCTTCTGCCGTAGTGGGTGGTGCAGTAGTATTAGTGACTAAACTAGGGGCTTCTATCTTACTTTTTGCCGCTTTATTATCATCTTGGCTTGGTTGGCGTTCAAAGTCTGTTGCTATGACACAGCAGCACTTGATTTCTTTTGGTCTCGGTATAGGACTTTTTGGCGGTTTTATATTTAAAGAGTGGAGTAAATTTAAAAATCGAAAAATTAAGTTTATGAAAGCACTGTCAGATAATCTCTATTTTAAAAATTTAGATAATAATACAGGCGTTTTCCATACCTTAATTGATGCTGCAGAAGAAGACTTTAAAGAGGCTCTACTAGCCTTCACCTTTTTACTTAAATCCACAGAAGGGTTGAGTGCATCACAACTAGATGAAGAAATTAAAGCTTGGTTTAGCAACAATTACCACTGCCAATTAGATTTTTAAATATCAGTTGCATTAGCCAAACTTGAACTAATGCAACTGATCACGCTTGATGGTGATGACTATAACGCACACCCTTGGTGCGCTAACCTCTTTGCCGTAGTGCAAAAGCTCTATTCAGCTTAACAACAAAAACCCTATCCGCATGAATTTATTAACAAATTCTAACTGGTTCATTTATTGCAAATAACAAACCATTATCTAGTTCCGCTAAATACAGCGGCAATTTAAAGAAGTAAGGCTGTAAAAAATGAGCACACAATCTCAAAAAATCGTTGTAGTTGGCAATGGCATGGTTGGCCATCACTTTGTTGATGAAATGGCGAAACATGAAGGTTATGAAATTACAGTATTATCAGCTGAAGATCGTTTAGCCTATGACCGTGTTCACTTATCAGAGTATTTTTCTGGAAAAACTGCTGATGATTTAGCAATGACTTCACCAGCATATTACAACGAAATTGGTGTTAACTTTTTCACCAACGCGAAAGTGACTCACATTGATAAAGCAGCGAAAGTGGTTACCACACAAGCGGGAGAAACTTACGCTTACGACAAATTAGTGATGGCAACAGGCTCCTATCCATTTGTTCCCCCTATTCCTGGTAAAGAACGTGACCATTGTTTGGTTTACCGTACTATTCAAGATCTAGAAGATATTCAAGCGTCAGCTAAAGCGGGCAAAGTAGGTGTTGTTGTCGGGGGTGGTTTATTAGGGTTAGAAGCAGCTAACGCACTTAAAGAATTGGGTTTACAAACACACGTTGTTGAATTTGCACCACAATTGATGGGAGTTCAATTAGATAAAGACGGCGGCGCTTTACTTCGTTCAATGATCGAAGGCATTGGTGTTCAAGTTCATACGCAAAAAGCCACCAGCGAAATTGTTGACGGTGAAGAATGTGTTCACCGGATGAATTTTGCTGACGGAACGCATTTAGAAACTGACGTTATTCTGTTCTCTGCAGGTATTCGCCCGTACGATAACTTAGCACGTGAATTTGATTTAGCGATTGGCGAACGTGGCGGTATTGTTGTTGATAACCACTGTAAAACGTCTGACGAAAGCATTTACGCTATTGGTGAGTGTGCTTTGTGGAATAACTTCATCTTCGGTTTAGTGGCGCCTGGTTACACCATGGCTAAGGTTACTGCAGATAATATAATTGGCGGTGAGCAACAATTCACGGGTGCTGATATGAGCACTAAATTGAAGTTAATGGGCATGGACGTAGGTTCAATTGGCGATGCACATGCACGTACTGATGGTTGTAAAAGCTATGTTTATTCAAACCAACCTAACCAAATTTATAAAAAAATCGTCGTAAGCCCAGACGGTAAAGAATTGATAGGTGCCGTATTAGTTGGTGATACCAGCGAATACGATTCATTATTACAATACGCATTAAATGGTATTGAATTACCTGAAAACCCAGACGGTTTAATTTTACCAAGCTCAGGTGAAAAGCCTACATTAGGCGTTGATGCCCTACCAGAAACAGCAACCATTTGTTCATGTTTGAATGTAACCAAAGGCGACATTATTGCAGCTATTGATTGTGGCGCAGTTGATGTCGGTGAAGTTAAGTCGTCAACGAAAGCCGGTACTGGGTGTGGTGGTTGTGCCGCATTATTGAAAAAAGTAACAGACCACGAATTAGGAAAACGTGGTGTTGAAATTAGCACTGATCTTTGTGAACATTTTGCTTACAGCCGTGTTGAATTATTTCACATTGTTAAAGCAGAACAAATTAAAACGTTTGACGTGTTAATAGAAAAACACGGTTCAGGTTTAGGCTGTGAAATTTGTAAACCCGCAGCAGCGTCTATTCTCGCTTCTGTATGGAACGATTATATATTAAAACCAGACCATGTATCACTGCAAGACACCAATGATGTATTCCTAGGTAACATGCAAAAAGATGGGACTTATTCTGTCGTTCCCCGTATGCCAGGCGGCGAAGTAACACCAGATAAATTAATTGTTATTGGTGAAGTCGCTAAAGAATACAACCTCTATACCAAAGTCACTGGCGGCCAACGTATCGATTTATTCGGCGCACGTGTTGACCAATTACCCGCTATTTGGAAACGCTTAATTGATGCGGGTATGGAGACAGGTCACGCCTACGGTAAATCGTTACGTACGGTTAAATCTTGTGTTGGCAGCACTTGGTGTCGTTATGGCCAACAAGACAGCATGGCAATGGCCATTTTCTTAGAAGATCGCTACAAAGGTTTACGTTCGCCACACAAAATTAAGTTTGCTGTGTCTGGTTGTACTCGTGAATGTGCTGAAGCGCAAAGTAAAGACATAGGTATTATCGCCACTGAAAACGGCTGGAACTTATACGTCAGTGGTAATGGCGGAATGAAGCCTCGCCATGGTGACTTATTTGCGACTGATTTAGATGATGAAACCTTAGTTAAGTATATTGATCGTTACTTAATGTTCTACGTACGTACAGCGGATCGTTTAACGCGTACTTCTGTCTGGTTGGAGAACCTAGAAGGCGGCTTACCCTACATGGAAAAAATCGTTAAAGACGATCACTTAGGTATTAATGCTGAATTAGAAAAACAAATGCAAAATGTAGTTGATACCTATCAATGTGAATGGAAAACCACCATTGAAAGTGAAGAGCAATTGAAACGTTTCCGTCAGTTTGTTAACTCTGACACTGTCGATGGCAACATCGAATTCGTTACTGAGCGTGAGCAAATTCGTCCAGCTCAGGGTGAAGAGAAAAAATACGGCGTTAAAATTCAAGCAGTAGATCTAACGCCCGCATAAGAAACGTTTTCGGATAAGAAAGGAAAATAAAATGACAACAGAAAATACGTGGCAAACCATCTGCCCAACAAGTGATTTAATCAAAAACTCAGGTGTTTGTGCCTTATTAGCAAACGAAGAGCAAGTTGCCTTATTCCAAGTAGGCAACGACACAGTTTATGCTGTATCTAACTTTGACCCTTTTGGAAAAGCGAACGTTTTATATCGCGGTTTAATTGGCGAAACTAAAGGTGAAGTTTATGTTGCGTCACCCTTATTAAAACAACGTTTTGTTTTAAACTCTGGTGCCTGTTTAGATGATGATACCTTTGCTATTAAAACCTATGAAACACGTGTTACTGACGGAAAATTAGAAATATTAGGTTAATAATAATACTCTATTGTTTCATTAAAAATCCCAGCTTAGGTGACTAAGCTGGGATTTTTTTTAGTATCTCCCTATTTTTCTGGCTGCGACAGACGAAATACATCTCAAATAAACAAATCCAATCGGGACGTAAAAACAAACGGACTAATTTATACTGATCATCGTCACTTAAGTTGAGAATATCAGGCAAGTGGCAGTCTTAAAATTCAATCACTTGTAATTTTTCTGAATTCTTTGACTACCATTTAATTTGAGAACTGTTCACATCACTGCCTTTTAAATTGAGATTTATTAATATATTTCAAAGTATTGCGAAAAGTTTATCGCATTAATTTAGATAGGAAAATGAAGAGGCCGCACAATACACAAACCAAGGTACGCTAGCAAGCGAGAAGCAAATTTTAGTTATGTTTGTAGGATTTATTATAGGAGCATGCTATGGGAATAAGCTTAATTTCAAATAAAGTTATGTAAAGCCGCAATAATATAATTTTTGATGTGTTTAAATTTTTGGTTTGACTGAAATAAATGGTTAGGCTCAGAGCTTTTAATCTAACCTAACAGTCGCATAAGCTATTATCGTCCATCAAAAAATCACATTAAGATGACTTCAAAGTGCGCTAAGCGGAAGCTATGAGTGAGTTAATTGATACTTCGGCTACTAGCCCAGACTGTGTGAAAACGTTTTGATCACTTTTTCGAATAAAAACCGAATAC
>CAJXQM010000051.1 GCA_913058145.1 uncultured Colwellia sp. | reverse complement strand
CTACACCTCTCTATTCGTCGGCAGCGTCAGATGTGTATAAGAGACAGCATTTAGGTGAAGCGTTAAATAAGTAATTTCATCACTAAAAACTTATAAACGAGTTATATTTAAAAAAAAAGCGCCTATTGGCGCTTTTTTTGCCTTATCTCTTATAATAATGAGTTAATAAATAAAAGTAGTAATACATAATGAAAAATATTGGTATAAATAAACAGGCGTTCATTGCTGGCGAAGTCGCTTTAGTAGGTGCTGGCCCTGGTGATGCTGATTTACTGACCATACAAGCATTTCGTTTTATTAAACAAGCCGATATCGTTATTTACGATCGCCTTGTCAGTGAAGAAATAATGACTTTAGTACCGAGTAGTTGCGAAAAAATATATGTGGGTAAAAAGCAAGCTGAGCACCGTGTACCACAAGATGGCATCAACCAATTATTAGTTAAGCATGCCAAGTTAGGTAAAAAAGTAGTAAGACTTAAAGGTGGCGATCCCTTTGTTTTTGGGCGTGGTAGTGAAGAGGCTAAGTTTGTATTAGCTAATGGCGTTGCTTGTCATATTGTCCCTGGCATGACTGCTGCGTCTGCGTGTACTAGCTATGCGGGCATTCCGCTCACTCACCGACAAGTCGCGCGAAGTTGCACCTTTATTACGGGTAACGTGCATGAAAATGGTGCGCTAGACTTACCTTGGCATACATTAAATGATGCCCAACAAACGATAGTGTTTTATATGGGTATAAAAACTTTACCCATTATCACTGAGCAGTTGATTAGTGCAGGTCGAGATAAAAACACACCAGCTGCATTAATCCGCAAAGGCACTCACGCTGATCAACAAGTAATAAAAGGTACCATATCTACCTTAGAGGACTTAGTCATATCACACAAAATCAAACCCCCAAGTCTGATTGTTATTGGTAATGTTATTGATGTTTTTTCAACACAGAACATGACTAACTTAGGCTATTTTTCACCCAACCAATAATAAATAGTAGTCAAGAACGTGTTATTTTATAATTTTGTTATAAAAACTGAGTTAGCCAAGGCTGGCTAACTCTATAATGATTAACAGATACGTTATTTTAGCTACTTAGGTTAGCTATATTTAACCATTAAACTTATTTGTTCTGGGTAGGTTTTGAACGACGATTGCTGTTATTGTTAGGTTTATTGGTCGTATTGCTTCTGTTTGATTGAGGCTTATGACCTTTACTTAAATGTTGACCATCTTTATGTTCAACTTTAGGCTTATTTGCATTATTCGGGCTTTTAGGCTTTTTCGCTTTTAATGATCTAATCGGTCGAGACTCACCTAGTGCATTCACGGGTGCAAATCTGTCTATCACTTTGCGTTCAATATGTTGCTGTATTACTTGCTCAATATCCCACAACAATTTCAAATCATCATTACAGACTAGAGACACCGCTTGGCCGGTATTACCTGCACGCGCTGTACGACCGATACGATGCACATAATCCTCAGGTACATTCGGTAAATCGAAATTAACGACTTGTGGTAATAAATCAATATCAATACCACGCGCCGCAATATCGGTCGCCACTAAAATTTGTACGCGACCATCTTTAAAAGAAGCTAATGCTTTAGTACGTGCGCCCTGGCTTTTATTACCATGAATTGCTGCGGCAGTAAGTCCTTCAGCTTCTAAATATTGGGTAAGCTTATTCGCGCCATGTTTAGTTTTAGTAAACACTAACACTTGTTTCCAGCTATTTTCTTTTATCAAATGCGTCAATAGCGCAGGTTTGCGTTTTTTATCAACAGCCATTAACCATTGAGTAACTTTTTCGGCAGTAGAGTTTTCGGCATTAACTGATATCTCTAACGGGTTGTTCACCATACCTTTGGCTAAAGCACGTATATCAGGCGAAAATGTTGCTGAAAAAAGTAAGTTTTGACGCTGCTTAGGTAAAAGCGCAATGATTTTTTTAATATCGCGAATAAAGCCCATATCAAGCATACGGTCGGCTTCATCTAAAATCAGTACTTCAAGCTGTGAAAATCTCACTGCCTTTTGATTGCACAAATCCATTAAGCGGCCAGGCGTTGCGACAAGTACATCCACACCTTGTCGCAGACGCATCATTTGTGGGTTTATTTTAACCCCACCAAAGACCACGGTTGAGTGCAGGTTTAGATATTTACCATAGGTAGCAATACTGTCACTAACTTGTGCTGCTAACTCTCTGGTTGGCGTTAATACTAACGCACGAACATTGTTTGATTGCACACGACTTTCTTCTCGTCCGCCTTTAGATAAACGTTCTAATAACGGTAAAGTAAAACCAGCTGTTTTACCAGTGCCTGTTTGTGCTGCCGCCATGACATCTCGACCAGAAAGAACCGCTGGAATAGCCTGTGCCTGAATAGGTGAAGGTGTGTCGTAACCTTGGTCACGTACTGCTTTAAGTAATGGCTCAGATAAACCTAAATCGTTAAAACTCATCTTTATTGTATTCTCAGCAGTATCCGCGGAAATTAAACTCATAAATTATCTCTTGGTATGAAGTTACAGGGGTCGAAATTAACTTTAAAGTTTAATTTTCGAGTAACAAATTTGGTGCTAGAAGCAGGCGTGCAGCATACAGTAAGGATAAGTTTAGTGCAAAGAAATAGCTCTTTCAGATAAAATAAAAGCCAAGTAGTTAACACCACTTGGCTTTGACTCATCGATATATTCACTAATGTTAACCAATAACTTAAAAACGTGTTACTGCGGCGTCATTTGCTCTTGATCCTCACCTTCTTTCTCAATCACTTCTGGCATTAAGTCTTCTCTAGATATACCTAAGGCTAATGCAACTAATGAAGCGACATAAATAGAAGAATAGGTTCCTACAAATACACCAAATAATAATGCTGTTGCAAAACCGTGAATTAATTCGCCTCCTCTAAAAAACAAGGCAGCTAATACTAACAAGGTGGTTATTGACGTAATAAAAGTACGACTTAGAGTTTGTGTTAATGAAATATTGATGACATCTTCAGCTTGGCTGTCTCGAATTTTACGAAAATTTTCCCGGATGCGATCCGAAACGACAATAGTATCATTGAGTGAGTAACCAATAACTGCAAGTATTGCCGCTAGCACCGTTAAATCAAATTCCAGCTGCAAAACTGAAAATAGGCCAAGCGTTAATAATACATCATGAAATAAGGCAACAACTGAACCGACAGCAAAGCGCCATTCAAACCGAAAAGCCACATAAATGAGAATACAGATAAGCGCAGTTAACATCGCTAAACCGCCCTGCTCTGCTAATTCATCACCAACACTCGCACCAACAAATTCAATCCGGCGCATATCAACTTTTTGACCAGAGCCTGATTCAAGAATAGCTAACACTTCGTTGCCAAGCATTTCAGCTTTAACATCTTCGCGTAACCCTAAACGAATAACAACATCACGGCTGCTACCGTAAAATTGTACTTTCGCGTCATCAAAACCATTATCGCTCATGACTTGGCGTATTTTTTTAAGGTCTGCTGCTTCTTCGAAGCCTACCTCAATCAAAGTGCCACCGGTAAAATCTAAACCAAAGTTTAGTTTATTTGTGGCTAGCGATGCTATCGACGCAATCATTAATAGCGTACTAAAAATCATCGCTATTTTTCGATAGCTCATAAAAGCGACGGTTTCTTTTAATTGTAAAATTTGCATAAGTTTAAATTCCCGCCTTTTCTATATAGATAGCTTTTTAAGGCTTTTACCGCCCCAAATTGCATTCACTACTGCTCGTGTACCAACAACTGAGGTAAACATTGAAGTAAGAATACCAATGGATAAAGTGACAGCAAAACCTTTCACTGGACCGGTACCAACAGCAAACAAAATAAGTGCAGCAATTAACGTGGTGATATTCGCATCTATAATGGTTGAAAATGCCGCATCATATCCTTGATGTATTGCTTGTTGAATACTTTTTCCTTCTCGGATTTCTTCACGAATACGTTCAAATATAAGTACATTGGCATCAACCGCCATACCAACCGTAAGCACAATACCTGCCATACCAGGGAGTGTTAATGTTGCGCCTGGAATAAGCGACATAACACCAATAATCAGCACTAAATTGGCACCAAGCGCCAAGTTAGCTACCACACCAAAGGCACGATAGTAGATAACCATAAAAATAAAGACTAATCCGAAACCCAGTAGAATGGCTTGAAAACCTAACTGCACGTTTTCAGCACCTAACGTTGGGCCAACAGTGCGCTCTTCAACAATAGCAATAGGAGCAATTAACGCACCGGCTCGTAATAATAAGGCTAAATTATGCGCTTCTGTTTGTGATCCAGCTCCAGTAATTCTAAAGCTTTTACCTAAGCGGGATTGAATAGTAGCGACAGAGATAACTTCTTGTACTTTTTCAAAAATAATATTCCCTTCAAGATCTCGTCTATCGGTTGGTTTATATTCAATAAATACGGTTGCCATAGGCTTACCAATATTACTTTTAGTGCCGTTAGACATTTTACTACCACCAGCACTATCAAGAGAGATATTAACTTGCGGGCGTGAGTATTCATCAAAGCCAGACTTGGCATCAGTAATATGATCACCTGTTAGCATGATACGTTTCTTTAATAAAACAGGGGTGCCGTCTTTCTCTCGTAATAAAATAGAGCTTGCAGGAATTCGCCCATTTAATGCGGCGCTTAAATCGCCTTCATTATCAACTAATCTAAACTCGATAGTCGCGGTAGCATTGAGAATTTCTTTTGCTTTAGCCGTATCTTGTACGCCAGGTAATTCGATAAGGATATGCTTTTTACCTTGACGTTGAACCAAAGGCTCAGCAACACCCAGTTCATTAACACGATTACGAATAATCGTAATATTTTGCTGTAAGGCGTATTCACGAATTTCTTTTAACTTTTTTTCTGTCATGCGTGCATTGAGCGTTAAGGTGTCATCGTTAGAGGTTAACAATAAATCTCTATAACGTTTTTTCAATAACGATTGACCTTTTTCAAGATCTTCCACTTTACGAAACTTAACAACAATAGTATTACCATCTTCTTTTACGCTGCGATAACGAATCTTTTCATTACGTAAATCACCACGAAAATCACTCACCATACCCACTTTGGCTTTATTAATGGCTTCTTTCATGTTTACTTCCATTAAGAAGCTAACACCACCGCTTAAGTCTAAGCCTAACTTCATTGGCGTTCCGCCAATTACGGCCAACCAATCAGGTGTTGCCGGCGTTAAGTTAAGTGCTACTGAATATTTTTTACCTAGATTGTCATCAAGCACATCTCGAGCTCTTAATTGATCTTCGGTATTGTTAAAGCGGGTTAATACTTGCCCCTTCTCTAACACAATTCCCGTAAAGGCAATGTTATTATCAGTGAGGTTAGCTTTAATGGTATCAAGTGTTGCCATATTCGCTTCAACGCCACGTAACCCTGATACTTGTACAGCAGGATCTTCACCATATAAGTTTGGTGTGGCATAAAGCGCACCAATGGCAATAATAAATGCTACCATGAGTGTTTTCCATAAGGGGTATTTGTTTAACACAATTTGTCCTTTTTATTTTTCATCATTCACTTTATAGATTTTAGCTAAGGTAGTTGACTTTAGTTCAAAGAAAATGCACGGAATTGACATCAGTCAATGAGTACTTTTGATGATAAAATAAAGCCAACTAACAACGGTAAAGCTATAAAGATTTCATTGTGCCTTTAGGAAGTACGGCGTTAATAGCGCCTTTTTGTACAGTAACGTCTGTACCTTCACTGATATTAACCACGATAAAATCTTTTTCATCCGATACTTTAACGATTTTGCCAACAATACCGCCTTGTGTTAACACTTCATCGCCTTTGGTTAATGCTGACATTAAGCCTTTATGATCTTTCACGCGCTTAGCTTGTGGGCGATAAATCATAAAGTAAAAAACCAAACCAAATACGGCTAACATGATGATCATTTCCATACCGCCACCAGCGGTGGCTGTAGCGTCTGCGGCGTGGGCTGTACTGATAAATAAACTCATAAATTCCTCTACTTTTTTTATAATTAGTTAATGACTTTATATTTTATTACTCTTCTGCTCAATTAATATGTTAAAGGCACCCAATGACTAATATCATTAGTATGCATTTTCCTTACAATTGAACAAGACAGCTACAAAATATTAAGCCACAAGATTTATTAAACTTCGATAATTACTTTAGTTTTTACTTTAGGCGTAAACTAAACTTGTTTACTACCTTCTGCTAATGGTGGCACAGGTAAATCACGTAATGCATAAAACTCTGCAACAAACGCGTCTAATTTACCTTGCTCAATAGCATCACGCAAACCTTGCATTACTTTTTGATAAAAATGTAAATTATGTAAGGTGTTTAATTGCGATCCTAAAATCTCTTTACACTTATCTAAATGATGTAAATAAGCGCGTGAATAATTTTTACATGTATAACAGTCACAAGTTGAATCTAGTGGGCCAGTATCAGTTTTATTACACGCATTTCTGATCTTAACCACACCAGTATTAACAAATAGATGGCCATTGCGGGCATTACGGGTTGGCATGACACAGTCAAACATATCAATACCGCGACGCACACCTTCAACTAAATCTTCTGGTTTACCAACTCCCATCAAGTATCGGGGCTTATTTTCGGGAATCAAGGGGGCTGTATGATCTAAAATGCGAATCATATCTACTTTCGGCTCACCTACCGATAAACCACCTATGGCGTAACCATCAAAATCAATCGCTTTTAAGCCATTAATTGATACTTCACGTAAATCTTCATACATACCGCCTTGCACTATGCCAAACAGTGCTGAAGGGTTATCACCATGGGCATCTTTAGAACGCTGTGCCCAACGAAGAGATAATTCCATCGAGTCTTGTGACTCTTTATGTGTTGCTGGATAGGGAGTACATTCATCAAATATCATCACAACATCTGAGCCTAATTTACGCTGTACTTCCATAGAACGCTCAGGTGTTAGCATGATTTTTTCACCATTAACTGGCGAACTAAAACGGACACCTTCTTCAGTGATTTTACGCATTTTACCTAAACTGAATACTTGAAAACCACCTGAGTCAGTTAAAATAGGCTTATCCCAGTTCATAAACCCATGTAAACCACCATGTTGTTCAATAATATCGGTACCAGGGCGCAACATTAAATGAAAAGTATTACCCAATATAATATGGGCACCTGTTGCTTCTACTTCCTCTGTTTTCATTCCCTTTACCGTGCCATAAGTTCCTACAGGCATAAATGCAGGTGTTTCTACCACACCACGTGCAAAGGTTAAACGGCCACGACGGGCTTTACCGTCAGTGTTAATTAATTCATATTTCATTTTGGTGTCCATAATATTATCCTAACAGCGAAACAGGCTGATGGTTGGTGTACTGGTAACGTTTTTAGCTAGGAAGCGCTATTTTTCTTAGTTAACGCTTGTTTAGTAAGAAACATGGCATCACCATAACTAAAAAAGCGATATTGCTCACGAATAGCATGGCGATAAGCATTCATAATATTGTCATAACCCGAAAAAGCACTCACTAGCATTAACAGTGTGGATTCGGATAAATGAAAATTCGTTAACAATGCGTCCACTAATTTAAATTCATATCCTGGCGTAATAAAAATATCCGTATCACCATAAAAAGCTGTTAATTCTTTACCTGCCACTTCAGCTGAATTAGCGGCACTTTCTAGTGAACGTACAGAGGTAGTGCCAACCGCTACAATTCGTCCACCACTGGCTTTAGTTTTTTTAATTTGCTCAATCACCTCAGGTGACACTTCAACATATTCAGCATGCATAATGTGATCAGCAATTTCATCAACCTTTACTGGCTGAAAAGTACCTGCACCAACATGTAAAGTAACAAAAGCCAATTCAACACCTTTGCTTTTAATTTGTTCAAGTAATACATCATCAAAATGTAAACCTGCTGTAGGTGCAGCTACAGCACCAGGTTTTTCATTGTATACCGTTTGATAGCGCTCACGGTCACTATCTTCATCGGGTCTGTCTATATAAGGAGGTAGTGGCATATGACCAATATCATCTAATATTGAAAGTACTGATTTTTCGCCCTGAAATTCCAGTTCAAACAACGCCCCATGACGTGCAACCATTGTCGCTTTAGCTGTCCCTTCAAGTAACAATTCAGCGCCTATTTTCGGCGATTTACTCGAACGAATGTGAGCGAGCACAGTGTTTTTATCGATTAAACGCTCAACCAAGACCTCTATTTTACCACCCGTAGATTTTTGCCCAAACATACGTGCAGGAATAACACGGGTATTATTAAATACCATTAAATCGCCAGCATTTAATTGCGCTAGAATATCTTTAAAACCAAGATCAGTTATTGCGCCGGAATCCCCTTCAAGCAGCATTAATCGACTGCCAGTGCGATCAGTTTTAGGGAAACGAGCAATTAGCTCAGTGGGTAAATCGAAAGAAAAGTCAGATACGCGCATGATAATATATTAAAAAGAGCCTTGTTCGGTGTAAATAATGGTGTAAACAGTATAATTTAGACGCGTGATTTTAGAGCTCGAAGCCTTTGATAGCAAGCTAAATAAGAAAATTTACTTGGATAAAGATCCGTTGAGACGTTGATAATTTGATATTATTACTAGTTATAATCAGTATTTAACAAATTTTCAGATAAAATCTCGCTTAGTCATTATTTTAGCGTATGCTTTTAATACTCAGAAAAACCCTTTAGTTAGCAGGCCTTTATGAAAAATCTCGCTGGCGACATAGCCAACACTATTATCAATGGCTTTGATCGCCATATTCACTTATTTATAGAAATAACCAAATCTGCCCAACAACGCTTTCATAAATCCCAGTGGAGTGAAGTACAAAAAGCGGCTAAAGCGCGAACCACCTTTTATGAAGAAAGGGTGAAAGAAACGTATGACACCATGAAGCAAGATTTTTTCATTGACTCGCTTGATGACAATTTATGGCTTCAAGTTAAACAAAACTATATTGAGTTACTCGCCGACCACATGCAGCCAGAGCTAGCTGAAACTTTTTATAACTCAGTGTTTTGTTTGTTGTTTCATCGTAAGTACTATCATAATGATTATATTTTTGTAGAAAGCACGGCTCAGCGGCTTGATGACAGACCGACACCAAGTATTTACACCAGCTACAAGCCAGAAATAAAAGGCTTAAAAGAAACCGTTTGCGACATTATGAATGCTCACAAAAGCACGGTTCCTTTTAGAGATTTAAGTGCTGACGTTGATATTTTGATCCGAGCTTTTCGTCGTAAAGCCCATAAAACCCGTTTTAAACTAGAAGATTTACAGTTTGATATTTTAGATTTTACTTTTTACCGCAATAAAGGCGCCTATTTAATTGGTCGGGTATTGTCTCCTGCTGGCGAAACCCCTTTTATTGTTTCAGTATTAAATGATGATGAAGGCGGTTTATATATTGATGCCTTGTTAAGTAAAAGTGAAGATATGGCGGTAGTATTTGGTTTTGCCCGTGCCTATTTTTTTGTTGATTGCTTGCATCCTTATGCGCTAGTAAACTTTTTACAAAGTTTAATTCCTCATAAAACTAAGGCTGATTTATATTCCGCTATCGGCTTTCACAAACAAGGTAAAACCCAATTTTATCGTGATTTCTTAAATCATCTAGATAACAGTGATGACAAATTAGCGTTAGCACCTGGAATAAAAGGCATGGTGATGTCAGTATTTACGCTACCATCATATCCTTATGTTTTTAAAATTATTAAAGATAAATTCTCTCCTAGCAAGAATATGACCCGTGCTGATGTAAAAGGGAAATACCGATTAGTAAAACTACACGATAGAGTGGGTCGTATGGCCGATACGATGGAATACTCTGATGTGGCTTTTCCTAAAGACAGATTTGATACTGAAGTGTTAGAAGAGTTACAAAAAGTTGCCCCATCACTGCTTCGTTATGAAGGAGACTTACTCATTATTAAGCATTTATATATTGAACGCCGCATGGTGCCATTAAATCTTTATTTAGCTAAAGCAACTGATGAAGAAATAGAACAGGCTTTATCTGGTTATGGTCAAGCAATAAAAGAGCTCATTTCTGCCAATATTTTTCCTGGTGATATGTTATTAAAAAACTTTGGGGTTACCCGGCACGGCCGAGTAATATTTTATGATTATGATGAAATTACTTACATGAACGAAGTTAATTTTAGAGTAAAACCTGTGGCCGTGACTGAGGAGCAAATTTACGCGGCTGAACCCTGGTATTCCGTTGCGCCTGGGGATATGTTCCCAGAAGAGTTAGGAACTTTCGCGCTTGCAAACCCTAAATATTTAAAAGCATTTAAAATACATCATGAAGATTTATTAACGGCAAGCTACTGGCAACAATCTCAGAAAAACGTTGCTGAGGGTATTTATGAAGATGTTTACCCTTACCCTGATAAATTTAGATTTTGTGAAATGAAGAAGATAAGTAAATAATAACGGCAGCGGTGAGTAACATTCCTTATACTGGCTGCTGCCTTTGTTTATAAAATAGCCGAACAGCCAAACAATTCAAACTTTTTAACCTTTTACCCTTTACCTTTGGCTTGGCATCAGTATAATTCATCTCCATTGCAGGGGTGTAGTTCCAATTGGTAGAACAGCGGTCTCCAAAACCGATGGTTGGGAGTTCGAGTCTCTCCACCCCTGCCATTT
>CAJXQM010000050.1 GCA_913058145.1 uncultured Colwellia sp. | reverse complement strand
CCTTATTCGTAGCCATCATCAATAGACATTCTATCCAGCTGAGCTACGCGCCCGTCATTAAGTTATTTTTAATATCGTTACTTAGCCGATAAACGAACCTTATTCGTAGCCATCATCAATAGACATTCTATCCAGCTGAGCTACGCGCCCGTAATAAACTATGTTTTACATCTTAGTATAAAGATACACAACCATTGAATTCATAAAATAAAAATAATGGCGGAGAGGGAGGGATTCGAACCCTCGATCCGGCTACAAACCAGATACTCCCTTAGCAGGGGAGCGCCTTCGGCCACTCGGCCACCTCTCCAGTGGTGCGCATATTAATAGATCTCAAAAATAAGTCAAACCTTTTTGTGCATTTATTTTTGTTTTTTAACTGTTTGATGAGAATTCAAACGATAATGATAATTTTCGACCATTAAAATTTATAATCAAAAAAAAACACCAACAAATGTGGTGTTTCTTCAAATTACATAATTATATAATTTATACGTTACCTGTTGACTCAGTATCATCCTTTTCTGCTTGAATACGCATATAAATCTCTTCGCGATGTACTGAAATTTCTTTTGGTGCATTAACACCTATTCTTACTTGATTGCCTTTGACGCCTAAGACAGTCACTGTGACTTCGTCACCAATCATTAAAGTTTCCCCAACACGTCGTGTTAATATTAACATTTCCCTCTTCCTTTTATAAAATTGAGTTTTTCTCAATCAATATACATAAGCTAGTAATATATAAAATGAGTTATCTTCTTCATGATACGTTATAAGTATTATTAAAGATCATGAAAAAATACACCTTCAAATAAGTCTAAAACTCCAATTTTATACTTATTGTGTCTATGTATGTATCTATTCTATCAAGGTTACCTTCACTTTGGATAGGGTTTAAACTACTTTTATTATAATTATAATAAAAGTAGTTTAAATACAGCCCCAAACTAGATTAAAATACCATTTTGGTATCTTTGTGTGGTTTGGCTATGCTTGGCTATCACTTGATTAAGTGAGTTTTTCAATTAACCAAGGTTTTACTGAGGCTAACGCGGTCGTTATGTTTTCAGGCTCACTACCACCGGCTTGTGCCATGTCAGGTCTGCCCCCTCCTTTACCGCCTACTTGCTGTGCTACCATATTCACTAGTTCACCCGCTTTCACCTGTCCGATTAGATCTTTGGTTACTCCGGCAATCAATCCCACTTTGTCGTCATTAGCGGTAGCCAACATAATAATACCCGATTGCATTTTATTTTTTAGTTCATCAACCATACCGCGCAGTGATTTACTTTCAACATCATCTAAGTCGGCAATTAACACTTTGATACCATTAATTTCAATGGCTGAATTTAATAAATCTGAACCGGCTTGTGCTGCAAGCGCTTGTTTAAGTAGGCTGATTTCTTTTTCTAACTGTTTAGAACGGGTAATTAATTGTTCTACTTTAGTACCAACGCTCGCCACATCAGATTTCACTAAACTGGCGACTTTAGTTAACGTTGCGCTCTGTTCATTGATATAGGCTAGTGCACCAGTTGCGGTAACGGCTTCAATACGACGAACACCTGCTGCAACACCTGACTCAGAGACTATTTTCAATAAGCCAATATCACCTGTGCGTTCAACATGAACACCACCACAAAGCTCTGTGGAGAAGTCACCTAGGGTAACAACACGTACTTCATCATCATATTTTTCACCAAAAAGTGCCATAGCGCCTTTTTCTTTGGCGTCTTCTATGTACATTAATTCAGTGTCACGCACATGATTATGACGAATTTCGTTATTGACCATTTGTTCTACTGCAGCTAATTCTTGGGCAGTTAACCCTTCAAAATGAGAGAAGTCAAAACGCAGTTTGTCATGATCACATAAGGATCCTTTTTGGGTGACATGCTCGCCTAATATTTTACGCAGTGCCGCATGTAAAAGATGGGTTGCTGTATGGTTTTTTACTATAGCGGCGCGACGATCACTATCAATTTCGGCTTTAACACGTCGGTTAACGCCCATATTGGTGCGTGCTATTCCTCGATGTGCGAAGGCGTTACCTAACTTAATGGTGTCTGCTACTTCAAAAACGCCACCATCAAGGTGTAATAATCCGGTATCACCTACTTGACCACCTGACTCGGCATAAAAAGGGGTATGATCTAAAATAACTAATCCTTGCTCGCCTTCATTTAATTGACTGACCGCTTCTTGGTTCTGATTATTAAATAGCTCTACAATGGTGGCGGAATAAGAATGACTGGTATAGCCTTTAAAACCAGTGTTGTGATCCGATGTTAATTGCTGATTGTAATCTGTGCCAAATTGACTCGCTTTTTGTGCACGCTGACGTTGTAAGCCCATCGCGACATCAAAGCCCTTATGATCTATTTGTAATTGACGTTCACGGGCAATGTCTGCGGTTAAATCGGCTGGAAAACCATAGGTATCATACAATTTAAAAACATCGTCACCACTGATGGTATCGCCATCTAGGTTTGTTAACATCTCTTCAAGTAAGATCATGCCGCGATCTAAGGTGCGACCAAATTGCTCTTCTTCAATTCTTAATAACTTTTCGATAATGGCTTGTTGTTGAGCAAGCTCAGGATACGCTTCACCCATTTGTTCAACTAATGACTTCACTAATTTATGGAAGAAGTTTTCTTTTGCTTCTAGTTTATGTCCATGGCGAATAGCACGTCGAATAATACGACGTAAGACATAACCGCGACCTTCATTTGATGGTACAACACCATCAATAATTAAAAAGCTACATGAGCGAATATGATCACTAATAACGCGAAGAGATTTATTATCTAAATCATTGCACTCTAATAAGTGTGCGGTATCTTTGATCAACGCTTGAAAAAGGTCTATTTCATAGTTGCTATGTACACCTTGCATAATAGCAGAGATACGCTCTAGCCCCATACCCGTGTCAATAGACGGATTAGGTAGAAGTTGCATATCACCATTAGCTTGGCGATTAAACTGCATGAAGACGATGTTCCAAATTTCAATAAAACGATCACCATCTTCTTCAGGAGATCCCGGAGGGCCACCCCAAATATCAGCACCATGATCATAAAATATTTCAGAGCAGGGTCCGCAAGGTCCGGTATCACCCATTGACCAAAAGTTATCTGACTCAAACTTTTTATCTGCCGATTTATCACCAATGCGAATGATTTTATCTACGGGTATACCAATTTCATTTTTCCAGAAAGCAAACGCTTCTTCATCGTCTGCATAAATGGTCACTAATAATTTGTCTTTTGGCAGACCTAAAACAACCGTTAAAAATTCCCAAGCAAAGCGTATTGCCTCGTTTTTGAAATAATCACCAAAACTAAAGTTTCCAAGCATTTCAAAAAACGTATGATGACGCGCTGTATAACCAACATTTTCTAAGTCATTATGTTTACCACCCGCACGAACACAACGTTGTGCTGAGGTAGCACGGGTATAACTGCGTTTTTCAGCCCCTAAAAATACATCCTTAAAAGGCACCATACCGGCATTGGTAAAAAGTAACGTGGCGTCATTACCCGGAACTAATGAACTACTTTTTACTATTTGATGTTGCTTGGTGGCAAAATAATCTAAAAATGCCTGACGTACTTCAGCGGTGCTTTTAATCATGGGAACCTTATCAATCTGTTTGTTCAACTGTTAGTTACTAGTGTCAGTTACTAGTGTCAGTTACTAGTGTCAATGCTAGCTGCCGTAAGGCTTCATAATGAAACACGACAGTAGGATAAAAATGGTATTTTTTGGCCTGCTCTTTTTGAGCCAGTTTAGGATATTCCATCCCGATTACTCCAAAAACGCTTATTATACGCAAGCTCTGCTTAAACATACCAATCAATTTCGCTATTATTGTGCAATTCGCTCGATTCAAGGGTCGGTTATAGCCGTTCGCCCTGCCCCTTTGACTGCTCCCTTCGACTGCTCCCTTCGACTGCTTCGCGCTCAGGACCAACGGTAAAGCTTCCTTCGACGCGCTCAGGACCAACGGTAAAGCTTCCTTCGACAGGCTCAGGACGAACGGGGACCGACGGAAACCGACAGAGTGATCCCGTTCACCCTGAGCGCGAAGCAGTCGAAGGGTTTTAATAAACGCCTTAGTAAACTACATAAGCAAGTTTGTTAATATTCGCTGCTGATAAAACACAAAGTATTAAATGGATATTGTGAATGAATTTTATACTAACTTAGTGCTACTCCCTTAGTTTCAAGGCACTAAATTAAAAATTATACAAAAATAAATGAATCCAAGTCACTTATTGTATGTTGTATAAAATTCTACTTATAGTTGCTGCACAGCCTATAATCATTAGTTTTATATTGTATACAATATCTCTTTTATGCAATTTTATGTAAATAATGAGTAAAAAATACTGAATGTTGTTTATTTTAGGTCTTGACGTTAAGTTATTTTTCTGAAAATGAAAAATAATGTTTGTTTTTAGTCTATAGAGTGATTATTCTAATTTCATAAATTTAAGAAAGAGAAGATAAAATGAACAGTATGGAACAGCAGTTTTTAGAAGCTGGCAGTCTTATGCTAGCCGGAATGGTCGTCGTATTCGCCTTCTTAGGCTTATTAATACTCTTTATTACTACTGTGCTAGCTAAATTAGCGGTCACATTCCCTGATAAAATTGCACCCATTACTAACCGTTCGAATAAAAAAAATAATAAAGCGACAAGCGGTGAGATATCTCCCGCAATTGTGGCAGCGATAAGCGGAGCGGTAAGTCGTTACCGCCAACAGCACGCTGAACCAAATTTAAAAAAATAAGGGCACTATCATGAACAAACCATTAGGTATTACCGAAGTTGTTTTAAGGGATGGTCACCAATCCATTTTAGCAACAAGACTTCGTTTAGAAGACATGTTGCCAATAGCTTCTACGCTTGATGACATAGGCTACTGGTCTATTGAATCTTGGGGTGGCGCAACATTTGATTCATGTATTCGTTATTTAGGTGAAGATCCTTGGCATCGCATTCGTGCGTTGAAAAAAGCAATGCCAAAAACGAAACAACAAATGTTATTTCGCGGTCAAAATATTCTAGGTTACCGCCACTATGCAGATGACGTGGTAGAAAAATTTGTTGAAAGAGCCCATCTTAACGGTGTTGATGTGTTTCGTATTTTTGATGCGATGAATGATGTTCGTAATTTACAAACCTCCATTAAAGCCGCTGTTAAAGTAGGTGCCCATGCACAAGGTACATTAAGTTATACCGAAAGCCCGGTTCATACGCTTGAAGGTTGGTTGACTATGGCCAAGCAGCTTGAAGATATGGGCGCACATTCTTTATGTATTAAAGATATGTCAGGTTTATTAAAACCTTATGACGCAGCTGAGCTGGTCACTCGTCTTAAAGAAACGGTTGCTTTACCTATCGCGTTACATTGTCATGCGACCACCGGCTTAAGTATTGCCACACAAATGAAAGCCATTGATAGCGGTATAGATGTTATCGATACGTCAATTTCATCAATGAGCATGACATACGGTCATTCACCAACAGAAACGATTGCTGCTATTGTTGAAGGCAGTAAACGTGATACCGGTTTAAACGTTGAAAAAATGGCAGAAGTAGCGGCTTACTTTCGTGATGTTAGACAAAAATATGCTGAGTTTGAAGGTAGCTTAAAAGGCGTTGATGCACGTATTTTGACGGCACAAGTACCCGGTGGCATGTTAACTAACATGGAAAACCAACTGAAAGAGCAAGGCGCAAGCGACAAGTTTGATGAAGTGTTAACTGAGATACCCAAAGTTCGCAAGGACTTAGGTTATATTCCACTCGTCACGCCAACCTCTCAAATTGTGGGTACACAAGCGGTATTAAATATACTTACCGGTGAACGTTACAAATCTGTGACTAAAGAAACAGCAGGGGTATTAAAAGGTGAATACGGCGCTACAGCCGCACCTGTTGATGCCGAGTTACAAGCACGTATATTAGACGGTAAAGACGTCATTACTTGTCGTCCAGCTGACTTGCTTGACCCAGAAGTTGATAGACTCTCCACCGAATTGCAACAATTAGCGAAAGAAAAAGGAATTGAACTGGCAGATGACGTGATAGACGACGTATTAACTTATGCGTTATTTCCACAAATTGGCTTGAAGTTCTTAGAAAACCGCAATAACCCGGCTGCCTTTGAACCTATTCCAACTAAAGCAAGTGCTAAGGCGATTAAGTCATCAGAGAGCAGTGCAATCACTGAACCTGAAAACTATGCCGTTAGTGTTGACGGTAAAATTTATGACGTAGTAGTTGCGCCAGGTGGCTCTATTGAAGCGATAACTCACCCCGCCGGTGATGATGCGATTAAGCAATCAGCCTCTATTACCGCAGAAGAAACGTTAAACGCACCGCTATCAGGTAATATTTTCAAAGTGATGGTTCAAGAAGGTGACTCTGTTGACGCAGGTGACGTTGTTATCATCATGGAAGCGATGAAAATGGAAACCGAAATTCGTGCAGTGAACGCGGGTGTGATCACCAGTTTACACACGAAAGAAGGCGACTCTGTTTCTGTTGGTGACGCCTTACTAAGCTTTTCATAGGGGATAGCATGGAATCGTTAAATAAATTATGGTTATCAACAGGTTTAGCTAACTTTGAGTTAGGCCAGGTGATTATGATGCTAGTGGGTTGTGGTTTACTCTACCTCGCTATTGCTAGAAGTTTTGAACCGTTATTATTATTACCCATGGGTTTTGGAGCAGTATTAACCAATATACCCGTTGCGGGCTTTAGTGAAGTGGGCGGTTTTTTAAGTTATGTCTATCATGGCGGTATTGAAACCGGTATTTTCCCCCTAATAATTTTTATGGGTGTAGGGGCCATGACCGATTTTGGCGCGTTAATCGCTAACCCCAAAACCTTACTTTTAGGGGCGGCCGCACAAACTGGTATTTTTGCTACGTTATTTGGCGCTATTGCACTTAATGCTGTTCCGGGTATTGAGTTTACCTTAAGAGAGGCATCAGCTATTGCCATTATTGGTGGCGCTGATGGCCCAACGGCAATATTTTTAGCAACGAAGCTTGCACCAGAGTTACTTGGGGCAATTGCGGTAGCTGCTTATTCTTATATGGCGTTAGTTCCTATTATTCAACCGCCTATTATGCGAGCGTTAACGACATTAGATGAACGTAAAATTGAAATGGCACAGCTTCGCTCAGTGACAAAAATAGAAAAAATTATTTTTCCATTGGGTGTGCTGATGATGACTATCTTTTTCTTACCCGCAGCAACGCCATTAGTGGGCATGTTCTGCTTAGGTAATTTAATGCGAGAATCAGGTGTAGTTGATCGGTTAAGCTCAACAGCACAAAATGAATTGATCAACATAACCACGATTTTACTTGGCTTAGGTGTCGGATCAAAATTAAGCGCAGAAGCCTTCTTAAACATTGAAACCTTAGGTATTCTAGGCTTAGGCGCTGTTGCCTTCTCAATAGGTACTGCCTCGGGCGTATTAATGGCGAAACTGATGAATAAACTCTCGAAAGTGCCTATTAATCCATTAATTGGTGCCGCAGGCGTTTCAGCAGTACCAATGGCGGCTAGGGTTGCCAACAAAGTAGGTTTAGAAGCTAATCCTCATAACTTCTTACTTATGCATGCGATGGGCCCTAACGTGGCTGGTGTACTTGGCTCTGCAGTTGCCGCAGGTATACTATTAGCATTAGTAGGGTAAAGTGTAAGATTTTACTTTTATAAAAATAAATTCAAAAGCCGAGCATGTCTCGGCTTTTTTATGTTCAAATGATAGAATAGTTTTTTAACTTGAATATATTTACCGCGATGAAAAAATTCTACCCTATATGCTTTATCCTACTTGCCCTGTCTGCCTGCTCAACCTCCTCAACAGGGCGAAAGCAAGTATCGCTGTACTCCAACGCTGAATTAACTCAGCTGGGTATCACCTCATTTGAACAAATGAAAAAAGAAACCCCTATCAGCAAACACAAAGCAACAACAGACTTTGTAAGCTGTGTTGCCAATGCTATCACTAAAAACGTGTCAAAGACCGCCCATCAAGGTGAGTGGGAAGTGGTCGTGTTTGATTCAGAACAAATCAACGCCTTTGCATTACCCGGCGGTAAAATAGGCGTTTATACCGGCATACTCAACGTAACTGAAAACCAAGAGCAATTAGCCGCCATTATTGGCCATGAAATAGGGCATGTAATTGAACATCACGCTAACGAACGGCTATCCGCAAACAAACTGTCAAACGTAGGCATGGCCGTCGCAGCAATGGCACTAGGGGCAAGTGAAATTGATAATAAAAACCTTTGGGTCGCAGGGCTAGGCATCGGCATTCAATATGGCCTGATAATGCCCTATAGCCGATCTCATGAAAGTGAAGCCGATATTATTGGCCAAGAACTCATGGCCCGATCAGGCTTCACCCCAAAAGCAAGCGTACAGTTATGGAAAAACATGTCAACACTAAGCAAAGAAACACCCCCTGAATTTATGTCAACCCACCCCTCAAACACAACACGCATAAAACAACTAAGCACCCACTTAACAACCTCCCAACCATACTACCTAGCGCAAAAAAATGCAGGCAACACCCACCAGTGCATAAAACCAAAAGACATCCCCAAACCACCAACAGCGAAAAATAAAAAACAATAAACCCCACCGTCCGCCCCCGTCGATCCCCGTTCGCCCCGGTTGATCCCCGATCGTCCCCGTTCGTCCTGAGCGCGAAGCAGTCGAAGGGAGCCTGTCGCCCTTCGACTACTCGTTCCTCGCGCTCAGGGTGAACGGGATCACTCCGATTATCCTGAGCCCGTCGAAGGGTCAGTATAAACGGTTTACACCCCGTCGAAGGGTCAGTATGAACGGTTTACACCCCGTCGGTTTCCGTTCGTCCTGAGCGCGAAGCAGTCGAAGGAAGCCTTACCGTCCGCCCCGGTTGATCACCGTCCGCCCTGAGCGCGAAGCAGTCGAAGGGGCAGGGTGAACGGGATCACTCCGATTGTCCCCATCAAATCAACACAGATTGGTAAATAAGCGCAAAAGGCACTATGGTCAAATAAACACCAAACATCCACCACAGTAAATTCAAGGAAGAATATGTTTAACGTATATATTTTAAAATGTAATGACCAGAGTTTTTACACCGGACATACCGACGACCTAGACACCCGACTAGCTCAACACCAACAAGCTTATTTCAACTCATGTTATACCGCAAAACGCCTACCCGTAGAATTAGTTTACCAAGCCGAATTTAATACCAGGGAAGAAGCACTCATATTAGAAAGACAAATAAAAGGTTGGAGTAGAAAGAAAAAACAAGCCCTAATCAACAACGACTGGACTGAAATCTCCAAACTATCAAAAAAACAACCACCTAAACAACACCACCAACCTAATCCAAAATCATTCCAGCTAACCCCAAAACCCCACCGTTCGCCCTGAGATTTACCGTTCGCCCCGTCCGCCCTCCGTTCGCCCCGTTCGCCTCCGTTGGTCACCGTTTGCCCCGGTTGATCCCCGTTCGCCCTGAGCGCGAAGCAGTCGAAGGGAGCAGTCGTACTTCGACTACTCGTACCTCGCGCTCAGTATAAACGGTTTACACCCCGTTGGCCCCGGTTGATCCCCGTTCGTCCCGGTTGGTCCCCGTTCGCCCTGAGCGCGAAGCAGTCGAAGGGAGCCAGTCGCCCTTCGACTGCTCGTTCCTCGCGCTCAGGGTGAACGGGATCACTCCGTCGGTTTCCGTTGGTCCTGAGCGCGAAGCAGTCAAAGGAAGCCTGTCAAAGGGTTAAAGATGAAGAATCCTTTACATCTCCAACCCAACTCTCATATAATATCGCAACTGTTATAAAGTCATTAAATGACCTTATAACCCCATAAGCTTTTGATTGGTGTAAAAATTAAGTGTCAAAAACAATAGAAAACAGCGAAGCAAATAACAATCACGGAACGAATGAACAAAGTAATGCGGCATCTATCGCTCAGCAACAACTGTTCTTAGCACAAATGCAACAAAATCAAATACAAGCTCAAGATGATGAAATTGATTTAGCAGAACTATGGAGAGCTGTTTGGGCAGGAAAATTTACCATTATCGCTATTAGTGTTATTTTTGCCATCGCCTCTATTCTTTTCGCGTTATCTAAGCCCAATGTTTACAAAGCTTCTGCAATTTTAGCCCCTGCATCAGCAGAAGGTTCCGGTGGCTTATCCGCGTTAGCCGGACAGTTTGGTGGTTTAGCCAGTATGGCTGGCATCAACTTAGGAGGTAGCGGAGGTGACAAAACAGCCCTTGCCTTAGAAATACTAAAATCTCGCTCATTTATTGAAAATTATATCGCCAAGCATGAGTTATTAGTGCCTCTTATGGCGGCTGAAAAGTGGGATATGGCAACAGATACATTAATCTTAAATAATGACTTATATGATCAAGTTAATAGCAAATGGCTTAGAGACGTTAAGCCACCAAAAAAAGCTGAACCATCTTCCTGGGAAGCTTTTAAACAGTTCTCTAACTTATTGAGTGTTTCACAAGATAAAACCACCTCAATGGTTACCATAGAAATTGAATACTTTTCACCCGCAATAGCGCAACAATGGTTAACGTGGTTAATTAGAGATATAAATAAAATCATGCGTGATGAAGATCAAAAAGAAGCACAAGACTCAATTGATTACTTAACCAATGAATTAGACAACATTAAAGTCACGTCTATGGAAACCATTTTTTATCAGTTAATTGAAGAACAAACTAAAAGCATAATGCTAACCAAAGTTAAAGCTGAATATGTATTTAAAACTATTGACCCGCCACAAGTCCCTGAACAAAAAGCCGGACCAAAACGCGCATTAATTGTGGTGTTAGGCACCATGCTAGGTGGTATGTTATCCGTATTGATCGTATTAATTCGATACTTCTCTAAAAAATAACACCACTTCCGTTGGTTTCCATCGGTTTCCATTCGCCCTGGTTGGTCCCCGTTCGCCTCCATCGGTTTCCGTTCGCCCTGAGCGCGAAGCAGTCGAAGGGAGCAGTCGAAGGGAGCTTTCCCGTTCGTCCTGAGCGCGAAGCAGTCGAAGGGAGCCAGTCGAAGGGAGCAGCCGTACTTCGACTACTCGTACCTCGCGCTCAGTATGAACGGTTTACACCCCGTTCGCCCCGGTTGGTCCCCGTTTGCCCTGATCTTCACCCTTGACCAGCCCTCGACCTTAATCCGCGCTAATCTGCGTAAATCCGTGGTCAAAAGTCCCATCCCTTAACCTTACCCGTTATACTTCGACCAATGGCTCGTACCTCACCGCTCAGCACAAACGGTTCCAATCCCT
>CAJXQM010000049.1 GCA_913058145.1 uncultured Colwellia sp. | reverse complement strand
CTCATAAGCCCATAGATATAAATCACGAAGTAACTCTACACGATTCATTTCATACACGCCAATTGTGGCTTTGCTATACGCTGCTTCTGGCACATCTAAAAAGGTTAGAGGACAGAGGTTTGCTTTGATCAATGGTAAGTTAGCTGCTAGTCGTGAGGTGCGCTTATTTACATCGGTAAATGGCTGTAAATACGGAAGGTGCACCATAATGAAGAAGGATTGCTCAAAAGCATCTTTAATTTGGCTCGCTTTTACCAAAATATCATCAAATTGAATGCTGATATTATCTTCAGATGACATAGGTTTGTATACACTACCGCCAATTTCTACGATGTGTGTTCTAAGCCGTCCTTCATCAAATGGATTAGGTAATAAGTTCTCTGATAACGCGCTATGAATATTAAGCAGTGTAAAGCGGTTAAAATCAACGGACTCAGCATTATCTATCAGTAGTTCAATGGCTGCTTTATGATTTAAGATCATCTGTGTTTCAATTAAGGCTTTTCCTTCAGCAAAATTTCCATGTTCTATTAATTCAACAGTATCTAGTAAACTATATGTATTTCCTTCTAAATGACTTGAAGCCCATGATAAATCAATGAGTAAGCGGTTGTATATGTTTCTGCCATAGGTACCCGCAGGTTGAGTCGCCTGTAGGGTTCTCCCCATGCGGTGAAGTTGTCTACGGATAGGCTCTGAAAGGTAATACGTTTTATTTGGTGTGTATGAGCTTAAAAAATCATGATCATATCCTACGGGATGACGAGCGGAGAAGGGTTGTGATACATAGTGAATGATATCTTTACTATCAGGTGATACAGGAATATAAATTGGGAAGGGATCCGTAATATATTTACTGTTAGGGAGCGTTGTTGTGAACCCTAGATACTTTCGTGAACGACCACTACCAACGGCTTGAATATCGGCTTTTTTCACCAGCTGTTCCAACCACCTCTGAACGGTTCTTCTGACGAGCTCAGGATGTTCAGCTAATATCTCAGATATGGAAACGGGAGAGGTTTTCTTTTGAATATAAGCTTTTAGTTCTGTAATACTCATTAACGAGTTCCTGAGTTTATGGTGACACTGATATCTATTTTATTGTGACATAATTGCGCCAAGTTGTCATTAATTGCGCCATTATTTTTGTTAATTGCGCCACAATGCTTTTGTAAATAGTATAATAAAGCCTTAACATCAAGTAATTAGCAAAGTAATTAGGGACTTTTTTGACCGCGGATTTACGCAGATTTACGCGGATGAGGTCAAGAGACTTACATGGCAAGGTCAAGAGACATTCCGTCATACTCGAGTTGTCTTGTCGAGTATCCAGTTGTTGGGTTATTGCGTCATACTCGAGTGGTCTTGTCGAGTATCCAGTTTGATGTGGTCAAGGGATTAGGGACTTTTTGACCGCGGATTTACGCAGATTAACGCGGATAAGGTCAAGAGATTTACCGTTCATCCTGAGCGCGCAGTAGTCGAAAGACGAACAAAGGGATTAGGGACTTTTTGACCGCGGATTTGCGCGGATTAACGCGGATAAGGTCAAGAGACATTCCGTCATACTCGAGTTGTCCTGTCGAGTATCCAGTTTTTGATTTTTAAACGATTAAGTGAATGGATCCCCGTACAAGAGACTCTACTTAGGTGGCCAAATTAGTTATACCACTACAAAGTTGGGCTATATGAAGGCTAATGTTGAATATGGCTGCGTCATCCTGAATTAGCTGATGACTTTAAGGCTTATTTGCAGGAAATTATTTCATTCCCAATAACCAGCTATTAGTCAATTAAGCGCTTTGCTCTTGAATATTTATCTTCACTTAAAACTGATCACCAACTTAATGCCTTTGGTATTACTTTGCATCAGTACATGGAGGTATCACTAAAGCCTAAAAACAAAAGAACACCAAAACCTATAAAGAAGGTGACATTAAAACCTGTAAATGATATAACATTAAAACCGAAATTTAATGTTTGTGTGGGTGGTAGTGATGAGCGGTGTATCACAAAAGTTAGCAGGTTCACTTGAGCAGTTAAAGTTGTTACAGGAAAAAGGCGTTGTCGCTATTAAGTCAAAGCAACTTAGCCGATTACATCGTGAACGGTTAATAAAGCACGGCTTTATTCGAGAGGTGATACGTGGTTGGTATATTCCTTCTATGCCAGATGAAAAACCTGGCGATAGCACTTCTTGGTATACGTCATTCTGGGATTTCTGCGCAGCATATTTATCTGAGAGGTTTGATGCTTCGTGGTGTTTATCTCCAGAGCAATCGATTAGCTTACATGTTGGTGATAAAACTGTCCCGCTACAGCTATTGGTACGCTCCCCAAAAGGAAACAATAAGCCAACGGCTTTCCTACACAATACTTCCATATTTGATGTCAGATTAAACCTACCTGATACTGAATACATTGAAAATTTAGATGGGGTTAATGTCTATAGTCTGGCCGCTGCGCTCGTTCATAGTTCGACAAAGCACTTTGTAAGTGCTCCTATTCAAATGCGTACCGCCTTATCGATGGTAACGGATGCCTCTGAAGTATTGTCGGTATTACTCAATGGCAGTCATAGTGTGATTGCCGGCCGGTTGATTGGTGCTTTTAGAAATATTGGCCGAGATTTGATTGCGGATAATATTATCAAAGGTATGCAAGCGGCTGACTTAAAAGTACAAGAAGTAGATCCTTTTGATGAAAAGATACAAATCAACTTTGGTCGTCGCGATGTTTCACCTTATGTGAATCGTATGCGTTTGATGTGGACGCAGATGCGTGAAGCTGTTATTGCCCACTTTCCAGAGCCGATGAACCAGATTATTAATATCGAAGCCTACATGGCCGAAGTGGATGATAAATATGTGACGGATGCCTACCACTCCCTATCAATAGAAGGCTATCGGGTCACTTATGAACTCATTGAACTCGTTCGTTCAGGTAATTGGCAAGCAGAAAGCTTAGACGAAAGCTTAGATGAAAGTAAACAGCACTTAGATGCTATGGCAGCCAAAGGCTATTGGGATACCTTCCAGGAAGTGAAAAAAGCCGTCAGATCTGTTCTGGAAGGCAAAAATCCAGGTGATGTGTTAGAGCAAACACATACTGATTGGTACTTGGCTTTATTTGGCCCAAGCGTTGCTGCCGGTATAGTTAAGCAATCTGATTTAGCTGGTTACCGGACTGGCCCAGTTTATATTCGCCAATCCATGCATACACCACCCAACCGAGAAGCACTCAGGGAAATGATGCCAATTTTATTTGATTTACTAGCAGAAGAAAAAAATGCAGCGGTAAGAGTTGTACTGGGCCATTTTATTTTCGTATATATCCACCCTTACTTTGATGGTAATGGACGGATGGGACGATTCATCATGAACTTAATGATGGCTTCTGGTGGATACCCTTGGACCGTTGTGCCAGTCGAGAGGCGTAATGAATATATGCAAGCATTGGAAGCCGCTAGTGTTCAGCAAGATATTATCCCGTTTACAAAGTTTATAGCTACGCTACGATAGCCTAAAAGTAACAAAATATAGTTAATTACCCAGTGACTAAGGGATAATTTACTCTGTGTAGAGTTTCAATAATATGGCCGAGATAGTCATTTATTTAAACAGGCAGTTTAACGGTAGGTTGGCAAAGCACTATGGAAGTGATGATCTTAGTCTGTGATTAGATTAGAGACTTACATGGTAAGGTCAAGGGATTAGGGACTTTTGACCGCGGATTTGCGCGGATTAACGCGGATTAGGTCAAGAGATTTACATGGTAAGGTCAAGAGACATTGCGTCATACTCGAGTTGTCCTGTCGAGTATCCAGTTTGATGTGGTCAAGGGATTAGGGACTTTTGACCGCGGATTTACGCAGATTTGCGCGGATTAAGGTCAAGGGATTTACCGTTCATCCTGAGCGCGTAGCACCCCTTCGACAGGCTCAGGGCAAACGGCTTTATCCGTTCATCTTGAGCGCGCAGCAGTCGAAAGGCGAACAAAGGGACTGGGACTTTTTGACCGCGGATTTACGCAGATTTGCGCGGATTAAGGTCAAGAGACTAGGGCTAGAGTTAACGTGGTAAGATCAAGAGACATTCCGTCATACTCGAGTGGTCCTGTCGAGTATCCAGTTGTTGGGTCGTTCCGTCATACTCGAGTGGTCCTGTCGAGTATCCAGTTGTTTGGTCACATGGTTGACGCGATGCATCCTGACACAAGTGGTCTTGCAATAACCGCCAGGTGTGGTATACAATAGATTCACGTGGTATATGTTTTGTCAGTTTTGAGGTGTGTATGTCGGTTTCGGTTTTAGTCGCTAATCGGGTATCTCGTATGAAACGAGGAACTCCATTTTCTATCGAGGGCTTTTATTCCCTAGGCACAACGACATCTGTACAAAAAGCAATGAGTCGTTTGGCTAAAGAAGAGATAATTATTCGAGTAGCCAAAGGAATATATTCGCGTCCAAAACCTCTTAAGAGCCTTCCGTCAATCAAGATCACCGCTAAAGCTGAAGAAGTTGCTAAAATATGGGCACGAATACACCATTACAAAATTGTTCCACAAGGGCTAGAAGCTGCCTATAGATTAGGTATGCAAACACAAGCACCTATGAAATCTGTTTACTGGACAACAGGACCATCTCGCGAGTTTAAGATTGGAAATGAGGTAGTACAGGTACGTCATACTGCAAAAAGTAAACTTCAATGGGAAAATAAGCCTGAAGGTACGCTATTTAGAGGATTGCTCTCACTATCTCCCAAACATACTTCAGAGTCATTGCTAAAAAATGCTTTAACACGATTGAAATTAACTGAAAATGAAACATTAAACGTTCTTTCTAAATTACAAAAAAATGCTTCATTGGTCACGTGGAAGCGTAAACTCGAAAATGTAGAGCGCAGCTTTTTATCATGAGTATATTTGAACTCTATGCAGATAAATCAAAACATGGCGAACTAGCTGAAATATTTACCTATGGTGCTCAGCGTCACCCACAAGGACTTGCCGCTAATTTTTTAGAAAAAGATATTTGGGTGACTGAAATTCTTCGACTCCTCTATGATGAAAAATTATTAGGGGAATTCTCAGTAGCATTTAAAGGCGGAACAGCCTTGAGTAAATGTTGGGAGGCTATTTCTCGATTCTCTGAAGATATCGATTTATCTATCCATTGGGCTGACTTATCTGGGCATACCGAGGAAGAAGAATTAGCCGCGTGGAGTCAGAGTACTAAAAGTCGAAGTCAAAATGATAAGTTTAGAAAAGCTCAACAAAAGCAATTACAAGCTTGGAGCGAAAAGTTAGTTACTATTCTTAACGAACGCCTATCTCAGTATAATATTGAAGGTTTGTATGCTGAAATGGAAGATGATTCGGGTGGTGAAAAAATTGATATTCATTTCCCTCGTGTCATAAGAGGAGCCCATGATTATCAATTAGATCATATCCTTCTTGAATTTGGTGGTCGAAATAGAGGAAAACCCACGGATACTATCGCTGTCGATTGTTACTTGGGACATACCCCAGGCTTAGAGCAATTAGTATTACCTAATGCACAAGTCAGTGCCTATCAGACGGAATATATTCTTTGGGAAAAGCTAACAGCCTTACATCAATTTTGTACTCAAGAGCGCTCACCTAACCCCGATAGATTGGCTAGACATTGGTATGATGTAGATTGTTTATTGAGTATGAAGTTTGCTGATCCCTTAAATTCAGAAATAGCTAGAAACGATGTTATTGAAATGAAGAAGCATCGATGGGCCAGCCACGGTGTCGACTATGAGACGATTCTCTCAGGTGAGCTTTTATTAATTCCCAATGAAGAAAGATTAACTGATATTGCCAGAGATCATGAAAATTCGATCAAAGGGGGTATGTTTTTTACAACACCTGACTCATTCGCTATTATTATTGAGCGATTAAAGTTTACCCAAGACCAAATTAATCAAAAATTCAAATAACTCAATACGCTTGTTTTTGCTTTGATGCAGCCTCAAAGAACTTACGCAATAGACTAGATTAAGGACTTTTGACCGCGGATTTACGCAGATTAACGCGGATGAGGTCAAGGGACTTTATGGCAAGGTCAAGAGCTGGTCAAGAGCTGGTCAAGGGATGAGGGACGTTGACCACGGATTTACACAGATTAACGCGGATTAAGGTCAAGGGACCCTTCGACAGGCTCAGGGCAATCGGCTTCCTCCGTTCATCCTGAGCGCGCAACACCCCTTCGACAGGCTCAGGGCAATCGGCTCAGGGCAATCGGATTCCTCCGTTCATCCTGAGCGCGTAGCACCCCTTCGACAGGCTTCCTTCGACAAGCTCAGGACCAACGGAAACAATCGGAAACAAACGGAGTGATCCCGTTCATCCTGAGCGCGTAGCAGTCGAAGGAAGGGCAAGCGGCTCAGGGCAATCGGCTTCCTCCGTTCATCCTGAGCGCGTAGCAGTCGAAGGAAGGGCAATCGGCTCAGGGCAAACGGCTTCCTCCGTTCATCTTGAGCGATTAAAACTTACTCAAAACCAAATTAATCAAAAATTCAAATAACGTACCAAGCCGTGAAAGAAAATAATTAAAACTACCACACTGGGCAGTGAAATTGTGTATAATTCACCACATCACTGCCTGTTTTCTTTGAATAGAAAGGAAAATACTAAGAAAATTAATCGGTAGTATACTTCTATTTAGCTTGTTTCTTGTTTTATAAGTGCAACGGCTAGCAAATCAAATATATGGAATTAGGATTTTTATAAAATATGAGTGAGTCTAATTTATTTATGGAATTATTATTTAGAGCCCCTCGTCCAGTAAAACGTGTTATTAGCGTTTTTGCTGATTTATTTTTTGTGGCTGCTGCTTTTTGGGCCGCGATGTTAGTGAAGTTAGACACCTTAAGTATTTTTAGTAACACTCAATTTTGGTTGTTGCTTGCTGTTTTAATGCCAATCACTTTATTTAGTAATATAAAGCTAGGCTTGTATAGAGCGGTTATTCGCTATATTAGCATTAAAGCGGCTACCTCAATTGGTATTGCCGTTTTATTGTCTGCATTATCGTTAATTGTGCTTTCTTATGCTTTAACCATTCCTGTGCATAGTGCGGTTCCTGTTGTATTTGCTGCTTTTTTATTGATTTTAATTGGTGGTAGTCGTTTATTTATTCGGGTGGTTATTTCAAGTACTAAAAATGAGATTAAAGAGCCAGTAATTATTTATGGCGCGGGTTCATCAGGTAGACAACTTGCGCACTCGTTATTTCAAGGCAATGAATATTACCCCGTTGCGTTTATTGATGATGATAAAAGTATTGAAAAAAGAGTTGTTCAAGGGCTCACTATTTTTAATCGTTCACAGATTAATTCGTTGATTATAAAACACAAGGTGAAGCGAATTTTATTAGCGATGCCGCGAGATAATAAAAAACGCATAGCCAAAGTATTAAAATGTTTAGAACCTTTATCGGTAGAGATATTATCTATTCCGGGCTCTGCTGATTTAGTGAGTGGTAAGGCCAAAATTGATGAACTGCATGAGGTGTCGATTGAAGATTTATTAGGGCGAGATGCTGTTGCACCTAATCAAGCATTATTACATGCCAATATACAAAGTAAAGTGGTGATGATTACAGGTGCTGGTGGCTCTATTGGCTCTGAGTTATGTCGCCAAATTATAAGCCAACGTCCTACAAAAATAGTGCTGATGGAAATTTCTGAAATTGCGCTATACAGTATTAATGGTGAATTACAAACGTTAGCTAATAAACTAGATTACGATTTACCTATAATCCCTCTTCTAGGCTCAGTTCAGCATAAAAATCGCTTGTTAACGGTTATGCGAACCTTTGGTGTACAAACTATTTACCATGCCGCTGCCTATAAACATGTGCCCGTTGTTGAGCATAATGTTATTGAAGGGGTGCGTAATAATATTTTTGGTACCTTGTTTGTAGCTGAAGCTGCAATTGAAGCGCAGGTTGAAACGTTTGTGTTAATTTCAACCGACAAAGCCGTTAGACCAACCAATGTGATGGGTACAACCAAGCGTATGGCAGAGTTAATTTTGCAAGCTTTGGCAAATCAAATAAAACTAGCGAAAGGTAAAACCCGTTTTTGTATGGTTAGGTTTGGTAATGTACTTGGCTCGTCTGGCTCTGTTGTTCCTTTGTTTAGATCGCAAATTAAAAGTGGAGGTCCGGTAACGGTTACGCATCCTGATATTATTCGTTACTTTATGACTATTCCTGAAGCGTCTCAATTAGTGATTCAAGCCGGCGCTATAGGTAAAGGTGGCGATGTATTTGTACTTGATATGGGCGACCCGGTTAATATTTCAGATCTTGCTGCTAAAATGATACGCCTAACAGGGTTAACGGTTATGGACAAAGTAAACCCTGATGGTGATATTGCAATTGAATATACAGGTTTACGCCCGGGTGAAAAATTATTTGAAGAGTTGTTAATTGGTGATGATGTTACGCAAACCGATCATAAACGCATTATGTCAGCTCATGAAACATGGTTACCTTGGCATGAGTTAGAAATTATATTGTTAAAACTTGAAGGTGCTTGCCGTGAATTTGATTATGAAGAGATTCGTCGTTTGTTACTTCAAGCCCCTACAGGTTTTGTGCCTAAAGATGGTATTTGTGATTTGGTGTGGAATGCTAAACAGCAATCGTCTGTTGATAGCCTTACTGTTTAATCTGTGTTTATTGTGCTTCGCTGAATTCTGTGGTGAAAGACGAACAAAGGGATTAGGGAATTTTTGACCGCGGATTTACGCAGATTAGCGCGGATAAGGTCAAGAGAAAAATCGGTACTTTAGTGCCGAGTAGTTCACATTATGAATTAGTAATGTACTACCATAATACTGACTAATAAATAATCAAAATTCACACTAACACATCCAATATAATCATATTTCATGTTTTATAATTATTTTTCACGCAGTTGATTTAAATTTTCAGTCATAATATAGTTTTTAATCATTATTCATGAAATCATGGTATATGTAATCATTATTCATGGTAAATCATCATTTTTAGGTTGGTAATATGGTATTAGCTAAACGCACAAAGTTTTTTGATGAAGATGCCTACCCAGAGCCTGAGGCAGAGTTGGTTGGATATGCTTGGCTTATCAATGAATTCCAACTAAGCGTTCCTTCACCTAATGCTATAGGGTAATTAGGGTCAGATGAACTTTAACGGAGTCTCTCATAACGTCAAAAGCTAAATCCTGTCTATACTGTTTAACAAACTGAATTGCTATTGCTCTGGAGTTTTAAAAGTGGCGAGTTTGAAAAGCAGATCCCGTAGGTTCATTGAGCGCTTACAGTTCAAGGGCGTAAGGTCAAAAGATTTTTTTGCCCGCGAATTTTCGCAGATTAGCGGGGATTAGTTCAAGGGCTTTAGCTAGTAAGGGCAATATCTTAGTGAAGCTGAAGTCAAAGCAACACCTTTATTAAAATCATTTGTGCAATTTAGAAAAAGGACAAATGTAGTGAAAGGTAATTTTTCTAGGCATTAATACAGAGGAGCAGTAACTAGTTATTAGCTTCGAGTGTAGATTGGCAACTAAAACTGAACCACTGTTTGTGATGCGCTAATTAATATTAGATATTCTGTGGACTTGATTAATATTGAGTTGTAGGGAAATATGTTAGGTCAATCTCACTTGCCAATATACGCTAAAGTGGCTCACTTTAGCGTGCCAATGTAACTGGTCATGTCACTTACTCTAGGTCTGCTGTATGACGGCAACACAACGGCAGTGCCGTATAAACAGTGACATCAGCTAACGTTGCCAAGCAGTGCTTCATATCCATTTTTTTAGTATTGGCCGTAACAAGGGCTGTTATATAAGCTTGAACAAATTATTTATCAGTAATAAAAAATAGCTGTGAAGTTTATTAAAGATGGTTATATCAGTCTTTAATCTTGATTTTTTGTTTAAAGTTGCTTATATTCATCATTGTTGGCTTTAGGGGTATGATAATGAATAGTGATGAATTAGGTAACCAAATAAAAGTTTTGCGTAAAAAAAAAGCTTGGACTCAAAAGCAACTTGCAGAATTCTCTTCTTTAGATAGAACTACCATAGGCTCTATTGAGCGTGGCGACTATTCCGATATAGGTATTAGAAAGGTTCAAAGGGTGCTATTACTTTTAGGGAAGTGTTTAACCTTAACAGATGTTAGCTTACCAACTTTAGATGATCTTAAGGGATAATTTACTATGTGTAGAGTTTCAATAATATGGCCGAGATAGATATTTATTTAAACAGGCAGCTTAACGGTAGGTTGGCAAAGCAATCAGATAAAGCTGTTTTTAGTTTTGCTTTGAATGCCCAAGAAGCGCTTTCTTTGACTATGCCAATACGCACAGAAAGCTACAGTTTTACTAGCTTGCATCCTATATTTCAAATGAACTTACCTGAAGGACACTTGCGTCTAGCAATAGAGCGTGCAACGGCTAAGCACTATGGAAGTGATGATCTTAGTCTGTTGGCAATATTGGGTACAAATCAAATTGGCCGTTTAGGTTACGCTATTGCAGGTAGTGAATTAAAGCAAAGCTCTAAGCAATACCCTAATTTGGATTCAATACTTTCAAGTCAAGATGCTAATTTATTTAACGAATTAATTGTTCAGTTTGCTACAAGTTCAGGTGTTGCAGGCGTACAACCCAAAGTACTACTAACCTTACAGAACGAACACGATATTTTACCGTTAGTACAAGGTAAGGCAACCTTGCCTTGGCATTCGTATATTGTAAAAAGTTGGGGCAGGGAATACCCACAATTAGCCTGTAATGAATATGTTTGTTTAACTTTAGCAAAAAAATCGGGTTTGAATTTGCCTGATTTCCACTTAAGTGACAATGGTAAGCTGTTTCTAACCAAGCGTTTTGATTTGACAGACAATGGCCGTTCTTTTGGGTTTGAAGATTTTTGTGTTTTACAAGGAAAAGGCACAAAAGAAAAGTATGATGCCAGTCTAGAATCTTGCACCAATACCATTAGGCAATTTGTCTCTCCGGAATTTCAATCACAAGCTTTAGCTGATTTTTTTAAGTTAACCTTAATAAATGTTTTAGTACGAAATGGAGATGCTCATTTAAAAAATAGTGGTGTAATTTATGCTGATTTAGTTGGCTATAAAGTAGGCGAAATACCAAGTGTTGACAGAAAGTTAGCACCAATTTTTGATATAGTGAGTACGGTACCCTATATTAAAAATGATACTATGGCGTTAAGTTTAACCGGCTCTAAACGCTGGCCAAAATTAAAGGTTCTGAAAGCATTTGGTAAAAGTCATTGTAACTTAAAAGAAAGTAAAATGAATGAAATAGTTAATCAGGTAACTAATGCAGCCCAAGAAACGATCCCGCTAATTGAAAGTTTGAGTGAAAAATATTTAGATTTTAAACGTATCGGTGATGAGATTTCTCTTTTAATTATGAGAGATTTTTCCGATAATTAGAGATTGTTGTTAATAACGGTGTTTTTCAAGGCAGGTGTTACCTCTTAAACTCAATTGGGTGTAGATCCTCTGAGTCGACCGAAGATCTATTTTATTTCATAGTTTCCGTGCAATTACGCTTGTGCGTTTCTCCAACGTTCTAATTGAGAAGGTCTAAGGTTATATCTAGCGAGAACGCCTTCATG
>CAJXQM010000048.1 GCA_913058145.1 uncultured Colwellia sp. | reverse complement strand
CCTCTCTATTCGTCGGCAGCGTCAGATGTGTATAAGAGACAGGTAATATAGTGCTTTTCAAACTAAGTTCAATTTACTGCAAAAAAATTAAATGTGTTAGCAAGCCAAGAGTGAAATACAACACTTTTGGTTAGAATGAACAGGCTAACTCATGCCATAAGGATACATTTGCAGTTGATTAGTCATCCAATATATCTTGCTGCGCATCATAACGTGTTTCATAGTTACGCTAATGAACGTTGCTTGGGTCACAAAAATATACATCAACCTTAGTGTTTTTTGTTAGAAAAGAATAGTCGGCGCAATAACACTAACGAAATAACTTACCAATTAACATTTTCCAAAAAAGTGACTTTTTGCCTAACACCTATCAATTAGTACTTAACAAACACCACACTTGATAATGCCGGTACAGTAAAGCCTTTATCGTCCGCTTTACTGTACTTTATCACTTCATCCATGCTATTTATGTGGGTTGGATGAAGTTGATAGTCCTTAGCTTGAGAGTATGCGAATGTTTGTTTTTTAGTGCTAGTATTAAAGATTACAATCAAGGTTTCAACATTATCATCAACGCTTTCACCAAGAGTGTCATCTAATTTCATCACCAATAAACCCAACTGTTGATTAGTCGTTGAATTCTTACTCATGTTAAGAAAGCTCACTTTATCAATAATGTCATTGGCCGTTGTTAATCTAAATAATGGCGAGCTCATGCGTAATGCTATCATTTCTTCAAATATTTTAGCGCTAAATTTAATATCTTTAGCTGTAACATAATCTCTACCTTGATGACCCTTTAATACTTCATTGATCAACGGCCAATTAACTTGGTCTTTATCACTCGGCGGTAAACCAACATTGTAGTTATTATTCTGCTTTGAAAAATCGACACGATTAAACCAATCGCCATAATCATAACTGTCTCTAAGAAAAGATTTTGAACGCATAAACTCAGTGCCCATATGCAAAAATGGAATACCTTGGGAGTAAAGTGCAAACGACAAGCTTTGTAAATGCATTCTAATTCTGTCTTGTGTTGATACATCAAAAGGCAAACGGTATTGGCTGTTGTCCCACAAGGTTTGATTATCATGTTTGGAGACATAATTAATGGTATCAGCAGGATCTAAGGCATAACCTGTTGGCTGATCGCCATAAGGAATATCTTTACCTAGTACCTGCTTACCATTGACGTGATAAAGGGGAAAGTTTGATAAATTCCCTGCCAAACCAACACGTAATTGATCCATACGAAGGTTATATTCTTGCTGATTCTTTTCTTGCGTTAACGGGCCTTGTACTTGCCGTTCGTTCGGCTGTATTAGTAAACCATTACCTACCCCTTGTGAGTCGCGCGTATTATTACCACTGCCCCTGACTGCATCACGCAATCTATCACTATAAGTACCAATCTCAGTGCCGCCGAGTTCTAACTGACTTGCCTGAACAAAGCGGGTATTATTCGCTACTTCGCCAAAATTCCAGCCTTCACCATAAAAATAGGTATCGGCATCCACCACACGTACCGCTTCTCGTGCTGCAAGCATGGCAATTTTCGTTTGATGGCCCATTAAGTCAAATCGAAAGCCATCAATTTTATAGTCACGCGCCCAAGTAACCAATGAATCTGACATTAGTTTTGCCATCATCACCCGCTCTGTGGCCGTATTTCCACAAGTGTAACAAGTTGACTGCTCTACTTCACCCGTGATGGCATTAAGGCGGTGATAATAATTTGGAACGATTTTATCAAGCACTGATTTTTCTTTTAAACCAAACTGATAAGTATGGTTATAAACAACATCCATAATCACACGAAAACCTAAACGGTGGATGCTTTGTATCATTTTACGAAATTCAACTAAGCGACTTTTACCCTGTGGATTTAGCGCATAACTTCCCTCGGGTACAGTGTAATGTAAAGGGTCATAACCCCAGTTAAAATTATCAAATTGACGTAGTTCACTCACCACTCTTTGCGCTTGTGCACTGCTCACATCAAAACTATTTAACAACGACTTTAAACTTTGCTCACTGTTAAAATCACTCATACAAATAGTAATAGTGGGTGCAACATCACAGACTTTAGTTTTCACTTGAGCAACACTATCATTAAGATCTATCACATGACTATTGAGCTCATTCACTGTGCCGAAATCAAATGTAGGTAACAAATGGATAGTATTTAATCCCGATTTTTTTAAAGAGTTTAAATGTTTGATTCCATGTGATTCTTGCTCACTAAATGCTTTATATTTACCTCGAAAGTCAGTATTAGAAAGTGCCCTATCATCAGCACTAAAATCACGAATATGCACCTCATAAAAAATATTATCTTCAACATTTTTAACCGTAGGCACTGTATGGTTTTGCCATTTTTCAGGTTGCGTTGAGCTATCATCCAAATTAACTATTTGTGAATATTGACTGTTAACCGACAAACTTAATGAATAGGGGTCAGTCGTGATGAGTGTTTCAATTTTCTTCGACTGAGGATGATAAGCTGTCACTTGATATTGATAATAAGCGCCTTTAAGTGAGCTATTTCCCGAAGCTGCCCAAATCCCCGTATTAGTGTCCTCAACCATGGGTAGGCTGGCTGGATTCATCGCTTGCATTTTTTCATCAAACAATAAAACATTGATTTGCTGCGCTGTCGGCGCCCATAGCTTAAAACTAACGCCCTTTTCAGTTACCGTTGCGCCGAGATCTGTCACTTCGTCAGCATCATGTATACCACTCGTATACAAAGCATCAATGACAGCGCCTGTTTGTACAAAGGAAACTTCTTGTGTTTGATGACTCCTATCAAGGGCAACAACCAGTAATTGCTGTTTAAGCCATGTTTTAACTTGCGCGGGAGACAAACTAACATTAAAGGCTTGAAAGTCAGCCAGATGAGGGAATTTTTTAGCTAAGTTTTCCGGAAAAGTTACTTGATATAACATAACGACATCCAAAACTGCTTTTGATGTGTTAAGCAACTGATAAATTTCTGCTTTGTCTGATTTAGGCATTACCAATAACGTAGGTGTTAACCAATGGGCGGAGCTACTACTCGCCATATTAACTAGTTCGTTAGTGATCCTTGAGTTTTGGTCTATGCCGGTTGAAGAACTAACAGTACTACTTGGTTGTAGTTGCGTTTGAGTATCTCCGCCACAGGCAGTTAATAATAATGAAGCTGATAATGTCGCATAAGCAATAAGTGATATTTGAATGTTTTTCATAGTAACAAGACTTTAAATTTCTATTGTTACTAACTTACTTGTTCAGCCCACATAAAAGAACTAGTTTTATGCTCCTACATACGTATTCAGGAGAAAGCTATTTATCGTCGAAGCTAAGGCAAAGGCAAAATAACTCATTGAACACAAAATTCAATCAGCTTACTTGGGCAAACAAAAAAGCCCCCCTAAATATAGGAGGGCTTTGAAAAGCAATTAAATCAACTAACGCCTATGACATAAGATGTTAAGGTTTCTTGGTTAATGTTATGGTCGGTGCTTGTGGATTAGGGCCTACAACAGTAAAAATATACGTACCTGCTTCAGCAATAGTTAAGCTAAGATTGGTTTGTGAACCTTGCATTAACCTAGTTGCTGAGCCTACAGTAACGATATTATTTTCGTCCGCGCCCATATTAATATTACTCCAATCAGCATCTGCAACTTTAAACTCATAAGCCTCAGCGTTAAGTTCAATTTCAACACTGTAGCTGCTATTGCCAAGGTAGTTCAACTCATTCACAGCACCCCAACCGTTCATACTGCCTTTAACAAAAACAGGCGTGCCAGCATACATCTCTGCGGTGTAAATAGATAAAGTCGGCTCGGTTAAGTTTGACGCATCAAAGGTAAAGGTGTAATCACCCGCCGCAACAAATTCCATGCTGAAATTGTCACTGCTACCTGAAAGTAATAGCTGGGTTACCCCTTCAACCATTGCAATGTCTGCCTCGGGAGCGCCCAAGTTTACCGTAGACCAATCACTTGAAGCAAGTTTAAAGGAATGGGTGTCAGCACTGATGTTAAAGGTACCTTGATAAATACCACCACCAATATGGGTCATACCATCTGTTTCGCCCCAGCTATTCATACCACCACGTAAATATATCGTGGTGCCAAGAAATGGGTCTTCATTTTTAACGGTCAATGTCGGTGTAATAGTATCCGAAGCATCAAGTTCAAATATATAGGTACCATCAAGGCCAAGGGTAATGCTCAAATTATCACCGTATGATTTTGTAATTATGGCTTCACCTTCTGTCATTTCACCACCAGTATCAGGAGCGCCTAAATTAACACTACCATCCCAGTCACTGCCAGCTATTTTAAAGCTGTAATCACCCGCGGTTAAGCTAATTTTCGCTTGGTATATGCCGCCACCTTGATAAGTAAATGCATCGACAGGATCCCAACTTGTAACGCCTCGAACGTAAACAACTGTATCACCAAAAGGAACTACATCTGGCGCGCCTGCTGTTGCATATGCAGATAGTCCAGCGCCTTGTGTTTCACCTTGGACTTTAACAAATACCGCAGTAGTTAATGCGGGTACAGTAAAGCTACCATCGCCTTCATTAAAGCTGGCGCTGGCTACAGTGCTGTCTATTGAAGTAGCTAAACTTGGGTGTAAGCTAAAACCAGCGGCTGTAGCAACGGTATGAGTCTGTTCACTATTACTGCCGTTAACAATTACCACAACTGCGTCGTAATTATCATCTAAGTCGGCAAGTTCAGCACCATCGTCAATACTCATTACAATCAAACCTTGGGTTTGGTTTTTACCAATATTATGGAAACCAACGCGACTGATAATATCGTCTGCTGTGGTCAACCTAAATAACGGGCTAGTTGAACGAATTGCTAAAAACTCGTTGAACACTGATGACGCAAACATCATTTCAGTGCCATAAACCTTGGCCTCTGGTGTAGTCGCAAGATGTATTAAGTCATCATTACTACGACCGCCTTTGTCAATGGGTAAACCTTTATTCCAGTTATTGTCCGTTAGGGTGAAATCAACTAAGTTATACCAATCACCAGCATCATAAGTATTTCGATCTAATGATTTAGAGCGAAGAAAGTCACCACCCATTTGTAAAAATGGAATACCTTGAGAAAGTAAAACAATCGACTGAGATACATTTTGCGCACGAACACGTTCATCCATACTCATACTTTTATCAAGATTAAATTGTAGTTGATCCCATAAGGTTTCATTGTCGTGTTTTGAAATGTAATTGATAATATCAGCAGGGTCAATAGCATACATTTTTTTGCCAAAAGAGCTGCCTTGAGTATCAGAGCCGCCCGCTGTTTTTAAAATATAATCAGCAAGTGTGCCGGCCATACCAAACTTAACAATATCTTGTTGGAATAAAGCATTGTCTGACACTTCATTATTAAATAAGTCAGCATTTCTTACACCATCACGTAAACGGTCGTTAAAGGTACCAATTTCGGTGCCAGCCATATTTTCTTGATCAGCACGTTCAAAACCACGACTGTCTTTGTACCAACCTTCGCCGTAGAAATGGTTATCTGGGTCAATTGCTTGTACTGCATCACGGGCGGCTAGCATTTGATCTTTTGAACCTTGGCTCATAATGTCAAAACGGAAACCATCAAATTGATATTGTGTGGTCCACTGTGTTAGTGAATCAACCATCAGTTTATCCATCATTTTATGCTCAAGCGCGGTATCACTACAACAAGTGCTGTTTTGCACGCCACCTGAGATTACATCACGGCTGTGGTAATAACCTGGGACAATTTTATCTAATACTGAGTTGTCCCATAAACCGGCAGAGTTGGTATGGTTATAAACCACATCTAATACTACGCGTAGACCAGTGTCGTGTAACCCCTTGATCATCGCACGCATTTCTTTAATGCGAGTCACGCCGTCAGGATTTGAGGCGTAAATGCCGTCGGGTACATTAAAGTGTTTAGGATCGTAACCCCAGTTGAAGCTGTCGTAATCTTGGATAATGTCCATTAATTTAGCGGCATCGTCAGTTGAACTGTCATAGTTTTCTAGTACTGAACGAAGAGTTTGATCATCAATGCCTTTATAACAAGGTTCTGCTTCAAAATTTTTCTTACATAAATCGATCACTGTGCTGTCTAGGTCAATAATATTGGTGGCATCTTCATCGATGGTAGCAATATCGTTAGCCGGTAACATATGAAAATGAGTTAGACCATTATCAGCTAAGGTTTTTAAATGCTGCATTGGCGCTGAGTCAAGTTCTGTAAAAGCTAAAAATTTACCGCGATTTTCAACACTTGTACTTTGGTCATTAATACTGAAATCACGAATATGACCTTCATAAATTACCGCATCTTCGTAATTTTCAATGCTAGCAACCTCATGACTATCCCAACCGTCTGGTTGTAAATCTTCATCATTTAAGTTAACAAACTGCGAGTATTCACCATTAGTTGATAAACTCACCGAGTAAGGGTCAGTGCTTTCAACTAATTCAATGGCTTTGTTTTGATGATGATAAATGCTTAATTCAAAACGATAGAATTGACGGTCTACACTTGCATCTCCTTGATATGACCAAATACCGGTGGCTGGATCTTCGCTCATTTCATGCGTTGCCGTAAGGTTTTTCTCACTATCATAAACCTTTAAATTTACGTCTTGTGCCGTTGGTGACCATACTGAAACTGACACTGTTCCATTTTCATAAACTACCCCTAACGTGGCTTCGTCAGCGTCGTTATCACCTTGGGTATATAAGTCATCTAAAATAAGATCCGCTTGTACATAGGTAGCAGCAATAGGCATATCATCAGCATCATAACCCACTAATACTAGTTGATTTTTTACAATAGCTTTAGCTTCATCAACAGTTAAGTTCACACTATAAGCTAACCAATCAGCCACTAATGGCGCTGCAGATTTTTGCTCATCCGTTAAATCAACTGGCGTTAATTCCAGCGCAGTGCCGTTAACTTGACCATTATTTTCAGCGTCGACAGCAATGCCAGCTGTTGCTGAATAATGTAGTTTGGCCATGGTCACATTTTCAGCGTTCCAAGCAAAGGTATTCGCATCAAGCCAATGGCCAGCAATGTCGGTTATTTTTAACGCTTGCTCACCTAAAGATTCTATTGGAAATTCATATACGGAACCTTCGCCAGAAATGGTAAAGTTCATGCGTTGATAAGTTTCATTGTCTTGTTTTAGTGGCATTTTAAGATTTCCACCACCAAATTCTTTACCGGCGTCGTCAGTACCTTTATGAACAATAAAGTTACCACATTCGTTAAAGCCTTCTTTGAGGTTAAATACCCAATAAGCGCCATAAACTGGGTCTATAGCGGTGTGAGGTAAGCCGTTGTCCCAGCTTGCCGCTAGAGAATCGTCAGCATAAGCATCACACGTTGTATCATTCCAGTTGTGAACTTTATATTCGGCATAGTTTTCGTCAGTGCGATTGTAATACAACACTGCTTGATTATCAGCCGGGGGAAAAACGGGGATTGCCGCGTTAGGGTCAACACCGACAATACAGCTTTCATTTAAGGCGTCAGGTACAGTCGGCGAAGCACAGTGAATAGGCTCAGGCGCCACACAACTTGCGCCTATAGCATCAGGCACACTAGGTACATCACAGCTTAATAATACTTTGCCTGGTTCAGTTGCATCACCGCCACCACAAGCTGATAACACTAGGCTAAATAAAGCCATCACTAATAGTCTAACAAGTGAATATTGGTTCAACATAACAGAACTCCGTTGGCTCGAGTTTCGAGCACTATTTGACGCTAATTTATTGTTAGCATTGTGTTGTTTGAATATTTTCATTTTAATTATCCTCTTTAACTATGCTTACAATGAATAGGTGAAACCTAGAAAGAACTGGCGGCCAAAGTATTGCAACGTACCAGTTTGAGCGGTTTCGCCAAAATAACTTTTGGTCGGTTCGTCGGTTAAGTTATTCACTTGGAAAACTAAACCTAGGTTGTCGTTCATTTGATAAGACGCTTGGTAGTCAAGCACGGTTTCGCCGTCGTAATTTACCGTTTGTGATTCTACGGCCACTTGCTCAGAAACAAATTCATCGCGGTAGCGCACACTTAAGCGGGTTTCAAAGCCTTGGTATTCCCAAAAGAGCGTAGTTTGCAGGACGTTTTCAGATAAACCCGGTAGTGAAATGGGTAAGTCTTGTTGGCCGAGTTGTGAAATCTGTTGAATTTCACTTTCGGTGTGTGAGTAACTGGCGTCAAAACCTAAGCCAGACCATAAGTCAGGTAAGAATGAAAATATTTGCGTATAACCTAATTCAATACCACGAATGTAACCGCCAGCTTCGTCGTTAAAGGCGGTTTCAAAATCACCATTTCTTACTTCTAACGGTATGCCTGTAAGTGGGTCGGTATATACTTCTGGTACGGCAAAACCATTACCGGCAAAGTCGAATTCAGTAAAAGTATGGGTAATAATACCCGCTGACTTTATGTCTTTATAGAAAATTGCAGCAACAAATTTGCCGTCGGTCTCCCCCTGTGTCAGGATTGTTGTCGCCTCAATTAATTTTATAAATAAACAGGGTGCGGTAAGCTAAAGCAAGTGGATTATCAAAGGTATTCAAGTCAGTTTAAAGAAGCAATATTAACTAAGCTCAGTCAAAGTGGCTTGTCAGTTCGAAAGTTTGCAGAGCAAGAAGGCATTAACCTTTCAACCCTGTATAGTTGGCAAAAGAATTTTAATACCTCAGGTTTAAACGTGTCAAAAGTAAGTTCATCAGATAAGTGGTCAAGTGAGGAAAAGTTCTCAGTTGTACTGGAAACAGCCACACTATCGGAAGTTGAGTTAAATGAGTATTGCCGAGTTAAGGGCTTGTATTCTGAGCAAGTGAAAGCATGGAAACAGGCTTGCCTTGGGGTTAATACAACAGAAAAACCGACAAAAAGAGCAAAGGTAACGCCTGAGCAAAAGTCAGACAAAAAACGCATTAAGGAATTAGAGCGCGAGCTGCGCAGAAAAGACAAAGCTTTAGCTGAAACCGCTGCATTGCTTGTATTAGGAAAAAAGTTCGATGCCTATTGGAAGGACAAAGAGGACAGCTAATTTCACTGACCGATAGGCAAAATCATGCACAGTTGGTCAGCAATTCCGTAGCATCAGGTGCGAGGCAAGATAAGGCCTGTGAAGTGATTGGATTCTCAACAAGAACCTTGCAGCGTTGGCGAATAGACGGTGAGATTGGCGCAGATAAAAGGCCAACAGCCATTAGGCCAGAGCCTGGGAATAAACTGAGTAAAGCTGAAATACAAGCCGTGATTGATGTTTGTAACAGCGAAGAGTTTGCCTCATTACCGCCAAGCCAAATTGTACCGATACTCGCCGATAGAGGTGAATATATCGCTTCGGAGTCGAGTTTTTACCGTGTATTGCATGCTCAAAACATGCTGCACCACCGAGGCAAAGCGAAGCCGAGAAATATCCATAAAAAGCCAACAAGTTATACCGCTAAAAAGAAGAATGAAGTATGGAGTTGGGATATCAGCTACATGCCTACAGCGGTGATAGGTCAACACTATTACCTGTACATGATAGAAGACATTTACAGCCGTAAAGTAGTTGGTTGGGAAGTTCACACTAACGAAACAGGTGAGCAAGCGGCAGCGCTATTAGAGCGTAGCGTTTGGGCAGAGAAATGCTTGAAGAAAGACTTAGTGTTGCACTCTGATAATGGAGCGCCCATGAAGAGCTTGACGATGCGAGCTAAGATGTACGATTTAGGTGTTGTTACCTCACGTAGTCGGCCAAGAGTAAGTAACGATAATCCGTACTCAGAATCACTGTTTAGAACGGTAAAGTATCATCCTCGTTGGCCTAGCGAAGGTTTCAAATCGTTAGATGAAGCTCGGAAATGGGTAAAAGAATTTGTTTATTGGTACAACAATGAGCATCGCCATAGCAGGATCAAGTTTGTAACGCCATGCCAGAGACATGAAGGTATAGATGTTGAGATACTAGCGAAGCGAAAAGTGTTATATCAAACAAAAAGAAATGAGCATCCAGAGCGATGGTCAAAAGAAGAGCGAAACTGGCAGCCAATAGGCGCTGTGGAGTTAAATCCAGAGCAACACAAAGAGGCTGCTTAACAATTTAGGCGACAACTGTCTTGAAAAACACCGGTCTCGGTAAAGTATTTTTCATAAGAAAGATCATATTGATTGGCATAAAACGGTTTTAAATGAGGGCTGTTTTTTGCCTGACCACCAATTTTTGCATAACTGCCAGCATCAGTATTAACTACACCGATATTAAAGCTAGAGTTTGACGCTAAGCGTTCAATATTTGGTCGACTCATTACTTTGGCTGCTGCAAAACGAAGTTGTTCGCTATCACTTAACTGAAAGTTTAAGTTTAATTGTGGTAAATAGTCTCTGTAGGTATTGCTGAAAATTGTGGAAAAATAGCGTTGATTAATTAAGCCCACTTCATCAGTAATAAACTGTGCACCCAAATCAGCGTTAGGGAATTCAATGGCATCGCCGTTTTCGTCTTTGATCGGTTGCCCATATTGGTCGAATTGATTACTTAAACCAACACCTTGTAATGACGTAGACGCTTGCGTGGTTTCCACCATACGCACGCCAATATTACCAGTAACCGGAATGCCTGCTATTTCAGTATCAATATTGGCCATCACATAAATTGACAGCACATCTTCAAATACTTTGCCACTTTCTTTCATAGTCCAATCAGAGGTTTTACCAATGGCTGCGCCATTAATAACACCGCTGGCTTTATCTCCCCAAGTTTGTACTGGGTTTGGACGTCCTTCAGGAAACCAAGCATCGAGTACTTTGTCTTGATCTAAGGCTAAATAGCTTGGGAAACTTGAAAAGTCTCCGCTCCAGTTAACCACTGTTGCCATGTCTTCAGTAATTTTAAGTGGCGCTTCTAATGAACTTAGCGTGCTGTCACTGCCGTATTCAAATACCGAACGGTCGACGCTGTATTCACGCTCAGAATAACGGGCACCTACTTCAATAGAAGCAATGTAGTCGTTGTCGAGTTCGTAAGCAAAATCTACCCGTACAGCGCTTACCTCATCAGAGTTAACATAAGGGTAAATACCATATTTACTGACCATAACCTTATTTAAATCGGTAAAGGCATCGGCTTGGTTCAAACCAATGTCAGGTAGGTCTAAACCATTCAATAAGTAATTAATAGATACGTTGCTATCAAGCTTTGGCTCGGCTGCATTAGCATCTTGTGCCACTAACGCCCAAATTAAGCCATTTTGAAATTCGCTTTCTGCCGATGAATACGATAAATCGATATTCATATTTAAGCGATCGGTAATTTGCCAGTCGGCATTAATACCAAAGCTTTGCACTTCATCAACATCAGAGTTGTCATCGTTAACAATTTCAATGCGGGTTGCGCTATTAGATGTACGATTGATATTACCGCCAATAACAGAATTTCCATGAAGCACAGGATTACTGATAGCCGCCTGATCACCTTCAAACTTCACCCGAAAACCACGTGCAAATTCTTCAGAAGTGAACTTTGAATAAAAACTGTCGGCTTTTAGTTTGAAGTTATCAGCTGGTTGCCATTCAAGCGTCGCCATGAAACCATCGCGAGTTTCTTCACCGCCTTTGTGCTGCATTTCAAAGCCTTCACTGATGTATTCTTTGTTTAGGTTAATACCATCATCTTTAGTGGGGCCGTTAGTATCGTTGTCGAGGTTATCAACATCGCGTAATTTACTGTAATTTAACCCGACAAATTGCGCGGTAGCGCTTGGTTGGAATAAACGCGCATAACCTAAAGCGACACCTACAGTTTCATCTGCAAATTTACCTTGATAAGAAACACTAAAGCGATGACCTGTTGACGTTGCATCTGGCACATCAGCGGCTAAATCGTTATACATGCCACGTGCGTTAATGCTAAAAGAATGCTCTTTGTCGTTAGATAGCGGGCTAGCGGTGGTTAATTCAACCGTACCGGCAACGCCACCTTCAATATGGGAAACTTTCGGTGACTTATAAATTGCCGCTTGTGAAATTAATTCTGACGGGTATTGGTCAAACTCAACACTACGTTTGCCGCCAGTAGATACTTGCTCACGACCATTTAAGGTGGTTGAAACAAAACCACCCGACATACCACGAATATTAATTTCAGCAGCTTGACCACCGGTTCTTACCGCAGAAACACCAGGTAAGCGGGTTAGTGCATCCGCCATAGAAACGTCAGGCAAGCTTCCTAAGTCATCAGCACTGAGCTGTTCGGTTACCGTATCGGCAAAACGCTTTTGGTTAATAGATTGTATGAGTGAGCGACGAAAGCCCGTGACTTCTATAACTTCTATATCGTCAGCTTGTTCTTTAGTTTGATTGTATTCTTGAGCATATAACGCTCCAGAATAGGCAATTAAACCACTAGAAATCATCGCTAAAGTAACATTACTGAATTTGAAGCTTGGTTTAATTCTAGACATTTTTTCCCCTTAATTTCATCCCTGATATTTTTGTTTTTAGATCAGCCTAATCACTGACTAACTATTTATTAAAACCAATGTAGAAAATGCGAAACATAATAGATATCTCTTGCATACGTATTCAATGCGTTTGTAACGCTAATGCATATTATGAATACGTATGCATACGCTATTCATCTGACAAACTTCCCTTTATATTAAAGTTGCTCACGAATGTACTGCTATATTTAAATAATATGCAGCTAAGGTGACAAAAATACATATAATTAATAGGCCAACGGGAAATGGCTGATAAAATTACTCATGGATGGCTAAGGGGAATATTCAATGTTAAATTTCAAACCAAGTAAAATGACATTAGCACTACTTTCAAGTGGTTTAATTACACTCAGTACACAGGCTTTTGCCGTTGAAGAAACTAAAGTAGAAGAGCAAGCAGTTGAAGTAATTCAAGTAACAGGTATTCGTGGTGCCTTACAAAGAGCACAAGCGATTAAAATGAGTTCAAACTCAATTGTTGAAGTTCTT
>CAJXQM010000047.1 GCA_913058145.1 uncultured Colwellia sp. | reverse complement strand
GGTGTCTCTCATTGATTGTTTCACTACCATATACGTCGCAAGCCTTGGTACCTTTTACCAAGTGACACAATTGTGAACCTAAACGCATTGTTCCGCCTAAATCTGATTGCTCGCTTCGGTACTCAACTTGGCCTTCTTCATCAAGCCACTCGCTGATTAAACCCACCACTGGGTACGGTGTTTCAGCATTAAATTCAGTACTGTGCGCATCAGTTAATCCGGCAACATTACGCGCGAATTCAATTAATGCTACCTGCATACCTAAACAGATCCCTAAATAAGGGACTTTATTTTCACGCGCATATTGTGCTGCTAAAATTTTACCTTCAACACCACGTTCACCAAAGCCGCCTGGTACTAATATCGCATCAAGGTCAGCTAAAATGTCAATGCCTTTGACTTCTAAATCTTGCGAGTCAACGTATTTGATATTAACCGTAAGTTGGTTTTTAAGGCCTGCATGTTTTAAGGCTTCGTTTACTGATTTATAAGCGTCTGGTAATTCAGTGTACTTACCTACCATACCAATAGTGACTTCACCTTTAGGATTCGCTTCATGATAAAGTACTTCTTCCCATTCAGTTAAGTCCGCTTCAGGTACATCTAATCCAAAGCGTTTAACCACTATTTCATCAGTACCTTGTGCTTTTAATAGCGCTGGTATTTTATAAATACTGTCAACATCACGCATTGACACAACTGCTTTTTCTTCAACATTAGTGAATAGTGAAATTTTAGCACGTTCCGCATTAGGGATAGCTCGGTCTGAACGACACACTAAAATATCAGGTAAAATACCAATAGAGCGTAAGTCTTTTACTGAGTGTTGTGTTGGCTTGGTTTTGATTTCACCCGCAGCGGCCAAATATGGCACTAACGTAAGATGCATAAACATAGCGCGATCACGACCAACCTCTAATGCCAATTGACGAATAGCTTCTAAGAAAGGCTGTGATTCCATATCACCAACCGTACCGCCTATTTCAACCATAGCGATATCATAACCTTCAGCACCTTCAACAATACGACGTTTAATATCGTTAGTGATATGAGGAATAACTTGGATTGTAGCGCCTAGAAATTCACCTTTACGTTCGCGAGCTAAAACATCTTGGTAAATTCGGCCCGATGTAAAGTTATTACGCTTAGTCATTTTAGTACGAATAAAGCGTTCATAATGACCTAAATCAAGATCTGTTTCTGCGCCATCTTCGGTAACAAAAACTTCACCGTGTTGTATTGGGCTCATGGTGCCTGGATCAACATTAATATAAGGGTCAAGTTTTAACATGGTTACTTTTAAACCACGCGCTTCAAGAATTGCCGCCAAAGAAGCTGCGGCAATACCTTTACCAAGAGACGAAACTACGCCGCCAGTAACAAAAATATATCTAGTTGTCATGTCTACACCGATGTAAGGAAAACTGAAATTTTGCGCTTTATATTTACAGTATAAATACCAGTAACTACCTTTTTTTTTAGTTAAAAAAGCACTAAAGAACGAATAAAAGGCAAGGTAAATGTAAATAAAGCAGGACGGGAAAACATTATACGTAAAAGCGAGACTAACAACAATAACAACACGCTATTCAACGTTAAAAATAAGTGTTTTTTTGTTGGTAGTAAATGGTTATGATAATTATCTAATTCATGACTTAATTATAGATATGACTGCATCACTAAAAAAAGTTTTATCCGCCATAGACGATATTAACCAAACCGACAGCAATACTACTTCGGTAGATGGAATAGAACACCCCAAAGAACTAATCTATGGTCAACGCATGTCCCAGTGTTTAGCTAAACACTGGTTTGATGCAAGTGAATTATTGCAAATAGCGGTTCGCGCTCAGCACATTAAACGTTGGCACTTAAAACGCACTGAGTTCGAAGCAGGTAAGGCTGGTTATTATCAATGGCGTATTGCTTTAGGAAGATTTCATGGTGAGCTGACAGCATCAATTATGCTTGAATGTGGTTACACTGCTGATGAAGCCGAGCAAACAGCGGCAATTATTCGTAAGGACTTAATTCGTCAAGGAAAAGCGAAAATAAACGATGATAGCCAAACCTTAGAAGATGTTGCTTGTTTAGTTTTTCTTGAGCACTACTTTGATGACTTTTCGGCTCAGTATATCGCTGCCAATAATGAAGCCAAAATTATTCGCATCATAAAACTGACATGGAATAAAATGTCTGAGCGAGGCCATGAAATTGCCTTAACACTACCATTACCCAAACATTTAGCGGCTTTAGTAGGTAAAGCGTTAGCGCTCTAAATCAAGCATTTTAAATAGTAACTAACGTAATAAATTTGTCATTCATTATGTTAATTACTTATATACTTTATTCAGTAGTTTATTAAGACGTCATCTTGACTGCTCCCTTCAACTGCTTCGCACTCAGGACCAACAGCCATTCATCCTGAGCTTGTCGAAGGGTCAGATGGACTAAAAAACTGTGGGAATGACATTCTGTCTCAATAGTCATTTTCCTGATTGAACTACATAAGCATGTTACTTAAATTGGTATTACAGCTGTATTACTACTTGGATACGCAAAAGTAAAATTTAAGGAAGTAAATAGCTACGCTATTTACTTCCCGGCAAACGCCATAGGAATATAAAAGGTCCTATAATAAGTACAAAAACCAACACCGTTAACATAAAATTTTGCAACAAATAAGCCGAGCAAACAGCAGAAAAAATCATAGTGAGTAAAGCGACTCGTTTAGCCTTACGAGGTATACAGCGGTGTTTCTGCCATTCATATATTGATGGGCCAAAGACTTTATTCGCCAATAGTTTTTTCTGCATATATGGTGACGATTTAGCAAAACAAGCAGCAGCAACAAGCAGAAAGGGCGTCGTTGGCAATATTGGCAATATGACACCTACAATGGCTAAACCAACAAAAGCCAGTCCCGTAATTTTCAATAAAAACTTTTTAGTTTTACTTTGCATCTGCGGTAAAGTCGACATTGGGTTAACTCTATATTATACGTTACATCTAGCTTTTCGATAATGATATTAGCCATTACAACCATGCCTACGTAGCGTTAACCTTAACTGCTTTAGTCTTAACTTTAGCTTGGTTGTTAGTATCTCTACTTTTTCGAATAAGCGTATTGTCAGTATCTAACTTATCTTGCTTCACCAGTGATTTAGCTAATCTATCATAAAGTAGCACATTCACGGTAGCTGCCAAATTCATGCAACCAACAGTCGGTACGTAAACCACATCATCCGCTTGATCAATCACCGTTTGGGTGATGGTGCCATCTTCTGGGCCAAAAATATATATCGCTTGATCTGGGTGTTGAAATAGAGGTAACGGTATCGCTCCCTCAACTAAATCTACACAAATAATTTTAGTAGAGTCTGGTAAATTTTCCAATTGCTGTTCCATGTTTGGCTGTTTTAATTGTAAAAAATCTTCTATAGCAACGAGTGGAATTTGATCACGCGACTGTTGAGTATCGGTATTATTTTTGGAACCTATAAACTTGGCCGCATGTGCATACCTACGACCAGTATAAAGCACTTTATCAACACTATAGCATCCTGCTGCCCTCATAACTCCGCCAACATTACTAGGACTTTTAGGATTAGATAAACCAATAGTCACATGGCTATTTTCCTCTAATAAGTCCTTGCCTAATGCAATGCTTGATAATAAAAGTTTTGCCATTATTTTTTCTCTTCTACTTTAACTTGTTGCCAATATTGTTCTAACTGTTCAAGGCTATGCTTTGAAAAATCGTTGCCTGACTCTCTAACTTGTAATTCTACCCCATGAAAGCGTTTAATGAATTTTTTATTTGCTTGGCGTAGTAACGTTTCAGGATCTTGCTTCGCGTGACGACATAAATTCACCACCGCAAACATTAAATCGCCAAGCTCTTCACCTAAGGCAACTTGGTTAATCTCTTTGGCATCTAATTCTTCTTTAACCTCAAGTACTTCTTCTTCAACTTTAGCAAACACATCGCTAATTTCATGCCAATCAAAACCAACATGAGAACAACGTTTTTGGATTTTAGCGGCTTGTGATAGTGCGGGTAAGTTTTTAGGAATATCAACTAAAACACTTACCGGCGTTACCTTATCTACCTGCGTTTGCTTTGCTGCCCTTTCATTGGCTTTTTCATTTTCCCAATTTGATTTTATTTCAGCATCGGTTGTTAGCGCTGCGTCAGAAAACACATGTGGATGTCGACGAATTAATTTCTCACAAATAGCGGCAACAACTTTATCAAAATCAAATAACTGCTGTTCTTGTCCAAGTTGACTGTAAAAAATCACTTGAAATAACAAATCACCTAGCTCTTTTTCTAATTCAACAAAGTCTTTCTGATCAATAGCATCAACCACTTCGTAAGCTTCTTCTAACGTATGTGCGGTAATTGAAGAAAAATCTTGTTTCATATCCCAAGGACAGCCCGTTTCTGGATCACGCAATTGTGTCATAATCCAGCGTAATTTATCTATTGAAGCGTTACTATTTAACATCTATTACATTTCTCTCAATTGGTGTTATTTCTAATCTCTGATCAAAGTCTTTTTACATCAATAACATCATCTAATTGACGTACTTTATCTATTACTCTAGTCAATAAATCACTGCTATTGACTTCCATCTTAATGATCATACTCATCGTTTGTTTCGCATTATCACTATGACTTTCAATACCGACAATGCTGACTTTTTCATTAGCAATGATAGTAGAAATATCACGAAATAAACCTTGTCTGTCACTGGCAATTATTTGCGCACTAACTTGATAGCCTTGATGGTCATCAAGCCCCCACTGCACCTCAACAAAACGCTCTCCTTGCTGAGCTAAGGCATTAGCTAATTGCTCACAATCTTGACGGTGAACAGAAATACCACGACCTTGAGTAATAAATCCGGCAATAGCATCTCCGGGGACTGGAGAGCAACATTTTGCCATATGAGTGAGTAAGTTACCCACCCCTGAAACGGTAATGCCGTTATTATCACTAACGAGCGCTTTGCTGCTTTGAGATTCCCTCACTAAACTTTGTGGGTCAATATCAATAGCAGGCTTTAACTTATCATCCAATTGTTTAAAATAATTAATGATTTGCTGTAAACGCGCATTACCTGAGCCGATAGCCGCGTACAAATCGTCTATTGTTTTAACATTAAATCGAACAGCTGCCTCTTTTAGTTGGCTTTGACTGACACTAAAGTAATCTAACTTTGCCAGCTCGGCATCAAGTAAGTCTTTACCTTGAGCAAGGTGTTTATCCCTATCTTGTATTTTAAAAAAGTGTTGAACTTTTGCTCGTGCACGAGAAGAATAAATATAATTTAAATTAGGGTTAAGCCAATCACGGCTTGGATTAGCTTGTTTACTTGTTAAAATATCAACCTGATCACCTGTTTTAAGCCGGTAGGTAAAAGGAACAATTTTTCCAAATACTTTAGCACCAATACAGCAATGCCCTACATTTGAATGAATATAATAAGCAAAGTCTAACGGTGTTGCGCCCATTGGCAAATCAATAACATCACCACTTGGGGTAAAAACATAAATTCTATCTTCAAAGACTTGACTACGAAGTTCATCTAGCAATTCACCACTTTCACTCACATCATCTTGCCATTGAAGAATTTTTCTCAACCAACTAATTTTTTCATCAAAGCTATTTGCTTTACCGCTGTTTTTACCACCGGGAGTACCTTCTTTATAACGCCAGTGAGCAGCCACACCTAGCTCAGCATCATCATGCATTTGCTCGGTTCTAATTTGTATTTCAATTGATTTACCCTCTGGTCCAAGTACAACAGTATGAATAGATTGATACCCATTGGGTTTAGGGGTTGCTACATAATCAGAAAACTCTTTTGCTAAATGATGCCACTGAGTGTGTACTATCCCTAAAGCTGAATAACAATCTTGTACTTTTTCTACCACAATACGTACCGCACGCACATCAAAAAGCTGCTCAAAGTCTAATGACTTTTGTTGCATTTTTTTCCAAATACTATAAATATGCTTAGGGCGTCCGTCAACACTCCCATTAATATGTAGGTCTTTTAGTTGGTGATTCAAGTCAGCAACAAAATTATCCATATAATGTTCACGTTCGAGACGTGTTTCATCTAATAGCTTCGCAATTTTTTTATATACTTGTGGATGCAGATAACGAAAAGAAATATCCTCTAGTTCCCATTTTAACTGCCCTATGCCTAAACGGTTTGCTAAAGGAGCATAAATGTTTACGCTTTCTTTTGCCGCTAATACGCGATTTTCTTCATCCGTATTTTTTTGTTCACGTAAATCACATAAACGTTCAGCGAGTTTAATGACGACAGCGCGCACATCATCCACCATAGCAAGCAGCATTCTACGTATATTATCCACTTTATTGGAGGAGAGTTTTGCTGAGGGGGCCGATGAACTATTAGCGCTTGGTTGTAAACCTTTAATCGCTGCCATTTTCTCTACCCCTTGGCAGAGGATTACCACTTCTTTATTACAGTGTTCATCAACAAAATCTTTCGAAATTAGGCTTGCGTCTAATAATGGGATTAAAAACGCCGCAACTAAAGAGTCTTTATCTAAATTCAAACTTGATAAAATCTCTACCATTTCCATCGCTTTTAATAGATGTTTTTCCTGTTGTTGGTAATATTCACCAACATGGTGCCATGCTAATTCTAGTGCTTGTTGTTTACTCTCGGGTAACGTTTGATCTGCCAACCAATGTTGGAAATTTACACTAACTACCTGATGAGATTTACGCACCGAAACCATAGGTATTCCTTTATTTAAGGTGAAACTATCATTAATCCAATACAGCTAAATGATCTATAACTTATTATTAACGCTGAAACAGTACCATAGTCTCAACATGCTTTGTTTGAGAAAACATATCAATTAAACCAATTTTAGCAATTTTGTAACCTTTTTCTAGCAATATTTGGCTATCTCTTGCTAAAGTTGCGGGATCACAACTGACATATAAAATTGTACCTATGTTTAGTTGAGAAACTTGTGCAACAGCTTGCTCTGCACCTGCTCTAGCGGGATCTAGCAACACTTGAGTAAAGTTTTTTTTTGCCCAGCTACTTGATAGCCAGGGGGTATTTAAATCCGCTTGATAAAACTGACAGTTATCAAGCTGGTTGCTTTTGGCATTAGCGCGAGCTTTATCTACCATAACTTGAATACCTTCAACACCCACCACATTGGCTACTTTTTTCGCCAGAGGTAAGCTAAAATTTCCTAAGCCACAAAACAAGTCGAGTACCTGATCTTTTGAGTCAGGCATTAACCAAAAAAGCGCTTGCTCTATCATGGCTAAGTTCACTGGTTGATTAATCTGAATAAAATCCGTGTGTGAAAACTGAATCTGTATATCATCAGGTAACTTATATGTTAGCTCGGCACTGGAAATACCGCTATGATCATCACTATTATCTTGCCCTTTTGTATTTTCTATAAATTGTACAGTCCAAGCATATTTTTCAGCATATTCTTGCCAAAGTTGACGATCATGTGCATTTATCGGTCTAATTTGTCGAACCACTAAAGTCAGATTATCACCTTTATCAGCCGCATCAGCCGATATAATTTCAATATGACCAATCGCTTTTTTAACTGTCAACTTAGCTAGCAGTGCTTTTAGTAACGGAAAAATATCACACGCCGGCTTTACTAATACAGGACAAGACTTAATCGCAACCAGTTGATTAGTCGCTTTTTGCCGAAAACCAATAATCGCTTGTGAATTTTTATCAAACTGTACCCCTACTCTCGCTTTGCGACGATAGTTCCATTGGCTACTCTTAATGGGTTTTTGCCAAGGTAATTGATCGATCAATTCGCGCGAGACACCACTACGAGCAAGTAATTCGGCTACTTTATTTTGTTTAAATAATAGTTGCTCTGCATAATCAAGATGCTGTAAATCACACCCACCACAAAGAGTAAAGTGCTGGCATTGTGCCACAACTCTATGCTCGCTAGCTTTGGTAACGTTAAGTAATTTTGCTAAAATATATTTGTTTTTTTGCTCGATGATACGAATTTCAACCGTCTCATTTGGCAAACTACCCATAACAAAAATAGGCTTTTTCTGATATCGTCCCACGCCACAACCATTGAGATCTAATTTATCAATAGTAATAATGTTTGATTGTGTTGATTGCTTGTTAACTTTCTTTTTTTCGTTTTCTTTAAAAAAGTTTGCCATTGATTGTATCCAGAATGCTTGCCAAAAAAATTTTATTTACCTGACCATTATGCCATCACAGTCATTATCAATATGATTATTTTACACTAATTACTCGATTAAATATGATGGAAAAACACCGAAATCAACCCACAAAAATTGAGATTTACTAGTCATCAATTAAAAAATCAATGTTGCAGAAGCGAGCAGAAAATTAGGTATTAGCGACAAAATGCTTGGTACCTGGAACATGGAAGGCGAAATGCATAGGTTAACCGTATAGAAATAAAGTGTAAAATATTCGTTGAGCTGATATTAGTAACGAATATGTATAGGCCCTTTCCACTTGAAGATGCATGATTCAACAGAATAGTTCTTCCCTTATCAAAATCAATAACGAAGCATAGAGTGTGTCTAAACTAGCCTCTTGTGGAAGTATGGCATATTAAAGTGGAACGGATGGCCTTATCTTCTCGCCTCTAGCATCAACATCTTCATATCACGTACGGCTTTATCTAAACCATCAATGACAGCTCGAGCAATAATAGCATGACCAATATTTAGCTCTATGATTTCCTCAATAGCGGCAATCGGCTTCACATTAAAGTAGTTTAAGCCATGTCCGGCATTAACTTTTAAGCCAAGGTTATGAGCATATTTAATCCCTTCAATTAAGCGTACTAATTCAGCTTTTTGTACCACCTCAGACTCTGCATCAGCATAGTGCCCTGTGTGAATTTCAATATAAGGGGCTTTACTCGCTAGTGCCGCATCAATTTGTGCTTTATCCGCATCAATAAACAAACTAACTTCAATACCAACTGCAGTTAATTTTTTCACTGCATCTGTTACTTTAGTCAATTGACTAATGACATCTAACCCCCCTTCGGTGGTTAATTCTTCACGTTTCTCTGGTACCAAACAACAAAAAGCCGGTTTAACATCACAAGCAATACTCACCATTTCATCTGTTACTGCCATTTCAAAATTCATTCGGGTGTGTAATGTTTGTTTCAATACCTGAATATCTCTGTCTTGAATATGGCGTCTATCTTCACGTAAATGTACAGTAATACCATCAGCACCGGCATGCTCAGCGACACTTGCGGCATACACAGGATCCGGATAATTAGTGCCTCTTGCCTGACGTAGCGTCGCTATATGATCAACATTAATACCTAAAAGTAACTCTTTCATTTTATTCTCTTAATTGTATTTTTAGCTCTTTGATGGTTTATAGTAGCTTTTACTACTCTGTATTGTATTTTTTCATTACAAATAACTTACGACTATTAAGTGGTTTACCTTCAAGTAGGTGAGAGAAAATTTCTCGCATTAACAGTTTAAATGTTTGATCTACTCCTGCTAATCCAGCTTCTTTTCTCTCTTTATTTTGCTCTGCTATTGCTTGTAAATGCAAGGTATTAAACCAGGGTGTCGTCATATTTTTTATCGCGTAATCGTAAGCGGGAACAAAGCCTTGCTCTGCTACATAATAAAAACCAGCAACATCTTCACCATTCTCTTCAAATACAGGGGTAAAATCTAGTGACAGCCCTAATTCATCTAACAAGCTTAACTCAAAAGCCCTTAATTGCGGAGCAATTGCTAAATCCTGCGATAGTGCAGCAATAGTAAATTGATATTGAGAAAAAAGTGTCTCGCAAATAATATCATCCGTTAACAGACGTACAAGTAGTTCATTAAGATAAAAAGCACTATAGAGACTATTTTTAGTTAACACATATGATTTTGAATTTGCTTCAACACGGGTTAGCATTCTTAGGCGATTATTGTGTGACCCATTTTCTTTAAAGGCTACATTTAATGGTAAAAAAGGCTGTAATAGTGCTTTTTTTATTGACCGTTTAGATTGTCCAACATAAACAAGTGCTGAAACTTTACCATCGTGCTCGGTCAACAACTCGACTAATTGTTGGTTTTCTTGATATGGGCGAACATGTAAAACAAATGCTTTTTGTTCAACCATTTAATTACCTAATTATTAACCTAGCATGCTAAAGTTTAACGTAAAAATCAGTTGTTATAAACTAAATTCTATACTGATTTAGCCTGAGTATTCATCACCATAACCCAAGCTTCTCAAGGCTCGTTCATCATCAGCCCAACCTGATTTAACTTTAACCCAAGTTTCTAAAAACACTTGATTCTCAAACAAGCTTTCCATGTCCCGCCTGGCTTCTTGGCCGATAGTTTTTAAACGTTCACCTTTATTACCAATCACCATACGTTTTTGACTATCTCGTTCAACTAAAATTAACGCATTGATGTGGATAATGCCTTTGTCATCCATTTTAAATTGTTCAATTTCTACCGTAATCGAATAAGGTAATTCATCACCGGTAAAGCGGATCAATTTTTCACGAATAATTTCTGAGGCCATAAAACGGCTAGAACGGTCTGTAATATGATCTTCAGGAAACCAAAAATCTCCTTCAGGTAAAGACGCTAAACAAAGTTTACGAATAGTATCAACACCCTGACCTTTACTGGCTGAAATAGGTACTATGTTGGTAAAGTCGTGCATTTCACCTAATTTTTGTAAATGCGGTAACAAATCATCTTTTTCGCTAATATTATCTATTTTATTAACCACTAAAATACAAGCAGATCCACTATTTTTAATTTTATTCAACACCAATTCGTCATTCGGTGTCCAATGGGTGCCCTCAACTAAAAACATGACTAATTCAACTTCAGCAATTGAGCTACTCGCTGCACGATTCATCAACCGATTAATTGCACGTTTCTCGTCTGAATGTAAACCAGGAGTGTCAACCAAAATAGCTTGTTGATGCTTTTCGGTTAAAATACCTAAAATACGATGACGAGTTGTTTGAGGTTTACGCGAAGTAATACTAATTTTTTGCCCAAGCAGAGCATTCAGTAAAGTAGATTTTCCAACGTTGGGCCGACCAACGATGGCAATTAAACCCGCACGGGTAGGTATAGAGATCGAGTTAGTCATATGCTATTTGGCCTTTTTACTTTGCTGTACTTCAACGTTATGTGGGTTAACTTTACTTTCTTTTGTTTGGTTTTTTTGTAATTTAGCTGCTTTGTGCTTTGCTTTTGTCGATTCTAACACCGCTAGTACTTGCTGAGCTGCAGCTTGTTCAGCCTTACGCCTACTAGTGCCCTTGGCAATCACCTCTTTCTCTATAACCTCAGTGACACAACGTACGATAAACTGCTGGTTATGTGACTGACCACTGGTATCAATAATATCATAGACAGGTAATGATATTTTTCTCCCCTGTAAGTATTCTTGCAAACGTGTTTTTGGATCTTTTTGTTCATTTCCCGGTTTAATGTTACTTAAACGTTGAGCAAACCAAGAAAGAATTAACGCCTTACAACAAGTAATATCTGAATCTAAATAAACAGCGCCCATAATAGATTCAATGGCGTCTTCTAGAATTGATTCACGCCTGTGACCACCACTTTTTAATTCACCTGGTCCTAAAATAAGGTACTCGCCCAAATTAAAATCACGACCAATCTCAGCTAAGGTAACCCCTTTAACCAAGCTAGAACGCATACGTGTTAAATCACCTTCATCATGCTTAGGAAACTGCTCAAAAAGCACTTCGGCAATAACAAAACCTAAAATTGAATCACCTAAAAACTCTAATCGTTCATTATGTTCACCTTTAGCACTACGATGCGTTAATGCTTGAATAAGTAGACTAGGGTCATTAAAAGTATAGCCAATTTTTTTAGATAGCTTAGTTATCGCTTGATTATTAGTTTCTTTAAAATGGTATGCCATTAATTAATTGCACCAATACGTTCAAAACGAACATTTGTTGGAATCCAACTAGGTAGAAAGCTATCTTCACCACGTTCGAAATCAAAACTCATCCAAATAGCCACAGCTTGGCCGACTAAATTTTCTTCAGGTACAAAGCCCCAAAAGCGACCATCTAAAGAATTATCTCGATTATCACCCATCACAAAATAATGACCTGTAGGGACTAAAAACTCATCGAGAGCAGTGCCCGCTTGTTGAAAATAACGACTCGTTCTTGGCATACTATATTGATCATTTAAAATATTATGGGTTTTATTTAACATGACCGCTTCAAATTGATTTAGACCTTTTTCTGCATCTGGTCCTTCATATTTATTAGTGAAATTATTCACTACTTGTACAAATTCAGGACACTTTACATCAGAGGTGCTACATGCTGCTTTAATATAAAGCGATTTATTACGGTAAATAATACGGTCACCTGGTAAACCAATCACTCGCTTAATGTAATCAATACGAGGGTCACGAGGATATTTAAAAACCACTACATCACCTCTTTCAGGCAGGCCAACATCAAAAAATTTATTACGAACGACGGGATCTTTTAAACCATAGTTAAATTTATTGACTAAAATAAAATCACCATCAAGTAAAGTTGGCATCATAGAGCCTGAAGGTATTTGAAATGGCTCATATAAGAACGAACGCAATATTAATACAAAAGCAATAACAGGAAATATTTGCACTGATGTATCAACTAATGCCGAAGGTTCCATCAAGGTTGTCATCGTATGTGACGTTAGTTCAACGCCACTTTTCTCTCTGGCTGCCGTTTGGGCAGCAATAGCTTTAAACTTTCGTTGCGGTGCTAAATAAAACTTATCAGCAAACCAAACAATACCTGTTAATACAGTAATTATTACTAAAATAATTGAAAAATAAACTGCCATAGGGTTCCTTTAAGTAACAACCTAAAAATAAGTAAAACGGTTATGGTTATAGTATCTATTCACTTAACCATGAAGAAGACGTCATTCTGTAAGTTCATTGGACTGACTTTTATGGATAAACCCTGAAACCCTCAATTAAATTTTGTGGTTTCAGGCCAAAGCCAATTAACTACATCCGCGTGATAGATACAGTTTTAGAATGGCGAATAATGAATAGTACTTTTTATGTATCTAATTTAAGTACAGCTAAAAACGCTTCTTGAGGTACTTCAACATTACCTACTTGCTTC
>CAJXQM010000046.1 GCA_913058145.1 uncultured Colwellia sp. | reverse complement strand
CCTTCGACAAGCTTCCTTCGACAAGCTCAGGACACACGGCGTTTTACTATTCATGCTGAGTGAGAAGCAGTCCTTCGACAAGCTTCCTTCGACAAGCTCAGGACAAACGGCATTTTACTATTCATGCTGAGTGAGAAGCAGTCGAAGCATCAACAGAATAAATACTTTTACTTTATAATTATCGAGTTACCATGAAACAATATTTTTACGAAAGAGAATGTCAAACCCCTGAATTACGTGAACAATCTCTATTAGAGCGTTTACCTGCTTTTATCACCTATGCGAAGCAAGAATGTGAGCATTATAGTGAAACGCTAGAGCATATTGATGCTGAAAAGATTACTAGCCGTCAATTGTTAGCGCAATTACCGATTACCCGAAAATCCGATTTGATGGATATTCAACGTAAAAACTCTCCTTTAGGTGGGTTAAGTGCTAAAAAAGCTAATTTAGGTCGTATTTTTCAATCTCCTGGACCTATCTATGACCCTGAAAATACCAGTGATGATTGGTGGCGTGTGGGACAAGCTTTCTATGCTGCCGGTTTTAGAGAAGGTGATTTAGTACAAAACACCTTATCATACCATTTAACTCCAGGTGGTTTTATTCTCGACTCTGGCGCAAGAGCTTGTGGTTGTGTTGTTATTCCTGCAGGTCCAGGACAAACAGACCAGCAGCTTGATGTTATTGAGCAGTTAAAGCCACAAGGTTATTGTGGTACACCATCATTTTTGAAGATATTACTCGATAAAGCTAATAAAAATCAACGTGATATATCTAGTGTTAGTAAAGCCTTAGTCACAGGAGAAGCACTCCCTGAAGTATTAAGAGCTGAATTTACTGCTGCAGGTATTGACACGCTACAAGCTTATGCAAGTGCTGATGTGGGTCTGATTGGCTTTGAGTCAATCGTTGGTGATGGGTTAATTATCGCTGAAGATTTGCTCGTGGAAATAGTACGTCCGGGCAGCCTTGAGCCTGTTGAAGTAGGTGAAGTGGGTGAAGTTGTTGTCACCAGTTTTAATGTCGACTATCCATTAATTCGATTTGCGACAGGTGATTTATCAGCAGTAAAACCTGATGTTAGTGCTTGTGGTCGTACTAATATGAGAATTAAAGGTTGGTTAGGTCGTGCGGATCAAACGACTAAAATAAAAGGCATGTTTGTTCATGCAGGTCAGATAGAAAAGGTTCGTAAAGAATATGAACAAGTCGCTAAAATGCGCTTATCAGTTACTAAAGTAAATCATAATGACCAAATGCACCTTCAATGTGAGTTAGATACTAAGTCGTATTCTGACGCTGATATTGCTAGTACAATTGAGAATATTAGTAATAGCTTGAAAAAAATGACCAACCTTAGTGGGTCGGTTGAATTGGTTGCCGTAGGTACTTTAGCTGATGATGGCAAAGTGATTGATGACTTACGACCTATTGGCTAAGCTAACGTTACCCTATGGTTTTAGTATCAGCTTAAAATAAAAAGCATAGACAACTTTTTTGTCTATGCTTTTTATCAAAATAAACAAGGATTTTTATGCAGAACGACGCTTTCCAAGATCATTACCCAGAAGAAATAAGCCATTGTTATGGCTGTGGTAAAAACAACCCTGAAGGTCACCAATTAAAAAGTTACTGGCAACATATTGATGAGCAAAACTTAATTGCCAGCACTACGGTAGCCCGTTGTATACCAGATAAAAAATATACGGCGATTCCGGGTTTTGTTTATGGTGGTATGATTGCCTCATTAATTGACTGTCATGGCACGGGAAGTGCGTCAGCGATGGCTTATCTATCTCAAGGTCGTGAGCTAGGTAGCTTACCGCCAATGCGCTTTGTTACGGGTGCTCTTAATGTGAGCTTTTTAGCCCCAACACCGCAAGACGTTGAGTTAACGTTAGTTGGCAAATTTAGTGAAGTAAAAGAGCGGAAAATTATCGTTGATATAACGTTATCGGCGAATGATGTTATTTGCGCTAAAGGTCAGGTAATTGCGGTGCTTATGCCTGATAGCATGATACCCAAAACCTAGTTTATAGCCAAATAGCTAAGGTATAAACACAAACGATATCAAGATGAAAGTTTAAGGAGACCTGAGCGAAAAATGCTCAAGGCTCATTTAGAAACGTTTTATGCGATGTTATTCGCTTTAACAAGGGCGTTACAATTATCTTCAATCAACGTTTTGCCTCAACACGGTGTGACGTTCATCAATAGGATATAGAGTATATTCTGGGCGTTATGCCTATATGTTGTAATCCGCTATAAAGTAATTAATTCTTTTATATGACTAAAGATCTAGTGTTAGCATGTAAATATATTGCTAATTTATGTACTAGCCAAAATCAGAAATATGATGTTAATGCCTTCTTGGAAATGCGCAAGATAGGATTGATAAAGACTTAATTTTACTGAGCAAATTTAACAAGAGGAATATTATGGATCTTTCATTAACTGAAGACCAAGCGATGATAAAAGACATGGCGGCAAAGTTTGCACAAACTGAACTTGCACCAGTGGCTGAAAAACTCGATCAACAGGGTGATCGCGAACTGTTTTTAACTAATTTAAAAAAACTTGCTGATCTCGGCTTTATGGGCCTCAATGTGGGTTCTCAATATGGTGGTACTGAAGCGGGCACTATAGTATTTAGCCTAGCAATGACTGAAATTTCACGCGCCTGTGCTTCAACCGCGGTGACTATGTCAGTGACCAATATGGTGGGTGAAGTCATTGAATCGGTGGCCAGTGAAGAGCAAAAAAATAAATATTTACCCAAACTTTGTAGTGGAGAATATGCTGCTGGTGGCTTTTGTTTAACTGAGTCTGGTGCAGGTTCAGATCCCTCAGGTATGAAAACTAAAGCTGTTTTAGAAGGTGATGAATGGGTAATTAATGGTGCTAAACAATATATTACCAGCGCTGAATATGCCGGCGTTTTTGTATTGTGGGCGGTCACTGACCCCGATGCGAAAAGAGGTAAAGGTATTTCGTGTTTCTTAGTTGAAGCTGATGCGCCAGGTCTGGTTATCTCACCAGCCGAGAAAAAAATGGGCCAACATGCTTCTGCTACTAACGAAGTCGTATTTGACAACTGTCGCCTGCCTAAAGATGCCTTGATGGGCACACTAAACGAAGGCTTTAAAGTGGCCGTTTCTGAACTAGCTGGTGGTCGTATCGGTATCGGTTCACTATCATTAGGCATAGCTTTGGCCGCAATCGATTTTGCTCGTGATTATGTTAATGAGCGTGAACAATTTGGTCAAAATATTTCAAATTTTCAAGGTGTGCAATGGATGTTAGCCGATGCTTATACTGACCTAGAAGCATCGCGTTTATTACTCATGAATGCATCAGATAAAAAAGACAAAGGACAGCCCTTTGGTAAAGAAGCCTCAATGGCTAAGGTATTTGCTTCTGAAAAAGCCAATCAGGTTTGTTATACCGCATTACAACTGATGGGCGGAGCGGGTTACATCAAAGACTATCCACTAGAGCGTTATGCTCGAGATGTTCGCGTAGCAAGCATTTATGAAGGCACCAGCGAGATTCAGCGCGTGATTATTGCTCGTGATTTATTACAAGAAATTAACTAATTTAAGGATTACCCATGGATTTACATAACAAAGTTGTTGTCGTCACCGGCGGCGCTTCAGGCTTAGGTTTAGTCACTTGCCAAGAATTAGCCAAACAAGGCGCAAAAATTGTTGCCTTTGATTTAAATGAAGAGGCAGGTAATTCACTGGTTGCTAGCTTAGGTGATAACGCCATTTTCGCCAAAGTAAATGTTACTGACGAAGCTTCTGTTGTTGCAGGCATAACACAAGCAGTTGATGCTTTTGGCACCATTCACGCGTGTATTAATTGCGCGGGAATAGCACCCGGTGGTAAAACTGTGGGTCGTAATGGCGCTTTAGCCTTAGATAAATTCTCGCAAGTAATTAATATTAACCTGATTGGTACTTTTAATGTATTACGTTTAGCTGCTGAGCAAATGGCTAAAAATGCCCCCGACGCTAAAGGTGAGCGTGGAGTAATCATCAATACCGCATCGGTTGCCGCATTCGATGGTCAAGTAGGCCAATCTGCCTATAGCGCAAGTAAAGGCGGCATCGTTGCAATGACTTTACCAATTGCTCGCGATTTAGCCCCACTTGGTATTCGTATTATGACCATTGCACCGGGTATTTTCGATACACCGATGATGAAAGGTTTCAGTGACGAAATCCGCGAACCACTTATCAAAATGGTACAAAGCCCTAAGCGCTTTGGTGATCCAGTCGAGTATGCTGATTTAGCCGCTCACATCATTACCAATAGTTATCTCAATGGCGAAGTTATTCGTCTTGATGGCGCGATTCGAATGGAACCTAAATAGTCCGTTTACGTAATACATTTTTCTGAAGTTTACCGGTAGCTGTTTTTGGCAGTTCACCGAATACTACCTTTTTGGGCCTTTTAAACCGGGCCATGTTGTCCCCGCAGAACTGAATAAGTTCATTTTCACTGACTTCTTGTCCTACCTTCAGTTCTACAAAAGCACAGGGTACTTCACCCCATTCTTCGTCAGCAAGTGCAATCACCGCCGCTTCGTTCACTGCGGGGTGTTTGTAAAGGACACTTTCGACTTCAATTGACGAAATGTTTTCGCCACCAGAGATGATGATATCCTTAAGACGATCTTTCACCTGAATATAGCCATCAGGGTGAACCACCGCTAGATCACCGCTCATAAACCAGCCATTGTGAAAAGCTTTGTCAGTTGCCTCCGGATCTTTCAAATATCCCTTCATTACGGTATTACCGCGTATCGCGATTTCCCCCATGGTTGTAGAATCCCATGGCACAGATTCACCACTTTGTGTGTCGATGACATCGACCTTTTCAGTCATAGAAAAACGTACACCCTGACGAGATTTTAATTCAGCCTGTTTTTGAATACTTTGTTCTTGCCAGTCTTCTTGTGGTGCCGCCTGCAATATATGACCGCTGGTTTCAGTGAGTCCATAGACATGCATAATTTCGAAGCCAAACTGATTCATGCTTTCAAGAACAATAGCAGGAGGGGGAGAGCCCGCCGTAATTACATGAACCGTGCGATCAAATTTTATCTGTTCCGATACAGGTGCGTTGGCAAGCATATTAAGGACGATTGGAGCACAACCGAAATGCGTAACCTCATGTTGTTCTATTAGTTTGAAAACAGATCTAGGTGTAAACGCACGAATACAAATAACAGTTGCAGCCGCCGCGGTCATAGTCCAGACATGCCCCCAACCATTACAATGAAACATGGGGACTGTATAAAGATATCGTGGATGCGAGGGTAGGGCCCAAGACATGGCTGTCCCCATGGCCATCAAGTAAGCTCCCCTGTGATGGTAGATTACGCCTTTAGGTAAACCTGTAGTTCCTGACGTGTAATTAAGTGAGAGTGACTGCCATTCATCATCGGGTGCTAACCATGAAAAGGTATCGTCTCCGTGAACAACCAGTTCCTGGTAAAAAGTGAATTCAATATCGCTTGGCAGTTCTGGTTTTTCAGTGGCTGAAGGATCATCGATGATGATGATTTTAGGTTGCAGTTTACAGCTAGTTAGCGCTGCTTTAAGTACCGGCCAAAGCTGACGGTCGACGATAATTACCTTCGATTCGGCATGGTCGATGATGTAAGCGACAGTATCTGCGTCAACGCGCGTATTTATGGTGTTCAAAATAGCGCCTACCATGGGTATAGCAAAGTGGCATTCGAACATTTCGGGTGTGTTAAAAGCAAACACGGAGACCGTATCGTTTTTATTAATGCCTCGTGCGGACAGGCTAGAAGCAACACGTGTACAGCGATCGCGTGTTTGTGCCCAAGTGTAGCGTAGGTCGTTATAAATTAGGGACTCGCGTTGCGGGTAAATGTCCGCTGTTCGATGCAAAAATGACAGCGGCGTCAACGGCACAAAGTTGGCCGAATTTCGGGTTAGTTGATGGTTTTTCTTTGTCATTACTATACTCCAGGTTAGAGTGGCCATATTGCATTTAATTAAACGATGCTTTCAAATATTTACCACTGTTAGTTGCTCATCAACTCCGCTAAGTGTCGCTTGCGCCCACTATTAGCATTTTGGCCGATCTATTCCCCTGACGTGGGGTTATAGACCATAAAGTTTTCCAGTCGTCTGCCATGTTCCACACATTAACACTGAACACATCGCAATTTTAATGCTCAGTATTTATTTTACTTTTTTAAATAATATTTTCACCGCCTGAGAGGTAGTTGCCTCTCCACGGTCTACGTACGCTGTGCTATTGTATTCAATCCGATCAAGCTGGTAGAGATAATTTACCATAAGCCCATATGACTGGTGTAAACCTTTTTCCGACTGATCTCCCATCCAATTTAATTGCTGTATTTGTGCACCATTTGTTAGGTGAAAATGAGCTACAGGGTCAAACGCTCGACCATTGCTGCGCTTTTCTTCGCTGAGGTAGTGCGCAGCTAAGCGTGTTAGCAGTGGTTGTAAAAGATCACATATTTGAGAGTCTTGATGCCAATGCGGAATCTCAAGTAGGTTTCCAAGACAGGAGTCGATTCGCAACCTCTCACACTGCAGTGTAAGTGCATTTTTCTCAGTTCCGGTTAAAAGGTCCCGTTCATTATTAGCTAACTGCAGCGTTAGCCAACGGCGGAAACTTACAATCGGTGACAGAGTGGCAAAGTTTTTGATATGAGGAAATTCTTCAGACAACTTAGCTACCACTCTTTTAATTAGGAAATTACCAAAACTAATTCCCGCTAAGCCTTGCTGAGCATTAGATATTGAGTAGAAAATTGCTGTATCCATATGCTTCAAATCTTCGACGACTGCGGTCTCATCAAGAAGGTCTTGTACATTTCGTGCCAGACCAGTTGTGAGTGCCACTTCGACAAAAATTAAAGGTTCGCCAAGCATGTGTGGATGCATAAAGGCATAACAGCGACGATCCGAATCCAAACGATTTTTGAGATCATCCCAGCTGCGAATTTCATGCACTGATTCGTAGGCTATCAATTTTTCTAACAATGACGCTGGCGAATCCCAGCTAATGGAATCTAGCGTGAGAAAACCGATATCGAACCATGAAATCAACAGCCGCTTCAGATCACCCTCTAATGCAGCCAAAGCCGGATCACCATCTTTTAATGCTAATAATTCAGCGCGCATATCCACGAGAAATTTAACACCTTCCGGTAACTCATTGAATTGGGTCAGTAACTGTAAACGAGGCGCTGCTAAAGCCTGACGAAATTGCTGAATATTAGCGTATCTGTCAGAAATATCGTCAGATTGATGCCAACATGCTATGGCATGTTCCACTTGTGCTGTATCTACATCAAAATCAGTGGCAAGCACCTTGAGAAAACGCGCGCGGCCTTCATCGTTCAATTCAAGATAAGAACGCCCTAAAATTGCAGTCTCAGCTCTCGCCGACACTTCACGCCCCCGCATTTCCAAACAAAGTTGTATTTGTGCGCGTAGACGCGGTAGATCCTCATTGGATAAGTCTGCTTGAAAGTGTACAGCATTTCGCACATGACCATTACCTGTAACCTTGTCCCACACGTGGCGTAATTGCCCCCAAGTTCGGTCAAGAAAACGCGGTTTATCTTGTATATTCAACTAACACCTCCAATGTTTTAAATGTTATTTCAATTGGTATAAGTAAGTGAGGGTTCTAACCGATATTTCTAACACGTTAGCAGCCCCCGATTGCAGACTAATTAAACTAGTTTAATTTCTGATAGGAGAGCCATCATCAAGCATCGTTTCAATTCTTATTTTTGTGGCAGCTGTTGATGCGAGAGTTAGGAATGAGCGGCGTTCTGCATCAAAGAAATCCTGTTCGCTCCAAATAGTACCTGGTTCGACATCTCCACCAGTGACGATACGCGCCATTTCGGTACCGACTATGACATCGTGCGCCATAAAGAGCCCTTTTTCGTGCGACTCCTTCAACCACTTGACCATCTTTTCAAATAACGGTTTTCCAGGCAATGTTAGCGGAGGTCGATTGAATGCCACTTGATTAACTGGATTGTTGATGGCGTCAATGGCTTGTGCAAGTAGGCTATCGCGATTCATCATAAAATGATCATTGTCGCGTAGCATCACCTGCTCTTTTGCGAGAACAGGTGAACTTGCTGTTTTGCCCATACCTAGGTTCATAAATGCTTTCCAACAGGCTTCGCTGATGTCTTCACTACAGTCGAGTTTTTCAACCCAGCGATAGAGTGTTTCTTTACAACCGCCGCCTCCAGGTACAACCCCTACTACTGATTCAACTAAACCCATCACCGAGTTAGCATGGCAGATAACTTCTTTGGCATGTAATACCACTTCAAATCCACCCCCTAGTGACATACCAACCGGAGCGACAACAACTGGGAACTTAGCTATGGCCAGACGATGCACAGTTTTCTGGAAATGATTCAAGAAACTATCCAGCCCATCCATGTCATTGCGTTCGATGAAACCGCGAACACCTTGTAAATTAACACCACAGGAAAAGTGTTGAGCGTCATTGTGAACAATAAGACCACGCATGCCATCTTGTTCAGCGTGGGTAATTGCGTCGTCTAAAATTTCCATAGATTCTGCATCGAGGGCATTTGCTTTACAGTGAAATTCAACCAGTGCGATTCCATCAAGATCATACCAGCTTGCGGATGCACAGCTATTACGAGGAGTCATGGTTTGACGCATCTCATTAAAGCGGATTATGTTCTCAGCTCGCGGAATTTTTTTCCAGCTAGCACCTAATTCACGTATTTGCAGTTCGCCATTTTCTACGCGGTAGAAACTGGAACCGGCAGCTTCTTTTAGGAAGATTGGAACAGGCATATCATCAGCTTTAAGGCGTTCGATAAATAAATCAACACCTATTTCGTCGATAAGTTCAAACGGACCCTTAACCCAGTTGTAGCCAAGTTTCATCGCATCGTCGATACCTAAACCGTCATTACCTACTTCTGGAATTAACGAAGCAGCGTAACTTAATGTACGGGACAAAACTCGCCAAGCGAATTGGCCATGAATACTGTTGTCTGCGAGTAATACCTGAACACCTTTCTTTTCGGCTTTTTCAGCTAATGCTAGGTTTAAGCGAGGAGAAAACGAGTAGCTTTCGTCTTCTAGACTCAGAACTTCTCGCCCATTTTTACTGTCGCGATAAAAACCTTTACCTTGTTTATTACCCGTTTGCCCATTTTCAATCATGCGTATCATTAACGGAATTTTTTCAGCTTCCTGATGGAATGCATCACCTTCGGGAAGAATGTTTACTAAACTTTGCACTACGTCGGACATTAGATCTATGCCGATAAGATCGTATAAACCAAAAACACCGGTTTTTGGAATGCCCATCGGACGACCAAATAAAGCATCAGCTTCGCTCGGATCAAGTCCTAGATCAAACGCCGCATGCAGGGCACATTGAATCGCGAATACACCCACTCGGTTACCGAGAAATCCTGGTGTATCAAGGCAGGGTACAACCCCTTTGCCCAATTGTTGTTCGCAGAAACTTGCCAGTATTTTTATCACTGCAGGATCGGTATCTTCACCGCGCACCAGTTCAAGTAGGTGCATAAACCGCACTGGGTTAAAAAAGTGGGTGATAGCGAAACGCTGACGAAATGATTTTGGCATGTCTTCGACAAGCAGGCTGATAGGAATAGTTGATGTGTTAGAGCTTATAATGGCCTGGTCATGGCAAACGCTATCGATACGACGATAAAGATCTTTCTTGATATCGAGTCGCTCAACGACAGCTTCAGCAATCCAGTCGCAGTCAGCTAATTGACCAAAATCGTCGCGGGTATTTCCGATATGAATAAGACTCTCTACTTCTTTACTCATCAATCCCGGTTGACCTGAACCTTTAAGGCGTTCCAGCCCACGTTCTGCTAGCGCATTTGTATTGCCTTCAGTAGGCAAGTCGAGTAGCCAAACTTCTACACCTGCATTGGCAACTTGGCCAGCGATGCCTGCTCCCATTGTACCTGCACCAATGACTGCTACTTTTTTAATAATCATGTTCAAATATTCCTGTAAATTGTTTCGTATTTAATAACGACCCTTCGACAAGCTCAGGGCGAACGGCGAACGGCCATAACGTCCGCTTATCCTGAGCTTGTCGAAGGGTCAGGGCGAACAGTTTATGGTTTGACTTGACCACTCGACTCACCCAAGCGGGCCTCTTGACTGATCTACATAGGCATGTAAGTTATTGTAAAAATTCTTTACTAAACGTTTTAAATTGAGGAGCGCCAGAGCCACGTAACCACTCAAATGCAACCATTTCACGGCTAACAATATGAATACCCGCTTTGCTCATGCGTGCAATAGCCAATTCAATATCGAGTGGATCGCGTGAGCTAATCGCATCAGCAACAACAAACACTTCTTTGCCTAGTTCATTGAGACGTAAAGCTGTTTGCAAGACACAAACATGAGATTCCATGCCAACAATAACTACTTGGTTGCGTTGTTGCTGTTCAATCATTTGTAGACATTCTGCTGAATCTGCACAGGAAAAAATGAGTTTTTCCTCGATACAATCTTCTGGGATTAATTCTCTCAAGGGAGTGACGGTTGGGCCAACGCCACGTGGGTATTGCTCTGAAGCAATAACTGGAATATCAAATAATTGTGCGGCCTTAATAAGCCATAGACAATTTTCTATCAATTTTTCTGGCTGATGTATTCCTGGAGCGAGCTTTTCTTGGATATCAACGACAAGTAGGCAAGCGTGGTCAGAATTAATTAACATAATGTGATATTTCCTTGTGAATAATAATTTTGGTTACACGAATATAGCTGTCGCGATAAACGTAATATAATGAAAATAGGAGTGTTTCTACTCCTAACAATACAATAAAGAGTCATTTACAAACATTACGCTGTTCTGTTAATCTTAAAAATTGAATTATTTAGAACTAAAGCTTCTTATTAAGAGAACTGTATGGAAATTTTGACACTGAAGACTTTTAAAGCAGTTGTTGATGAAGGAGGTATTAAAGGTGCTGCAGATAAGTTGCACACGGTTCAATCTAACATAACCAATCGAATCAAAAAACTTGAAAGAGAATTGGACACAAAGCTATTTAATTTAATTGGTCGCAAGTTACAGTTAACCCCGAGTGGACAAAACCTTTACGAGTATGCCAATCAGATCATACAGTTAGAATGTAAGGCTATTTCTGCCATTTTACACGATAAGGGCAGTTATGAGCTAAGAGTCGGTATGCCTGAAACATTTGCTGCTGTTCATATGCCCCTTGCACTTAAAAACCTTAAGAAAAATCATGCTGAGATCCGAACGAAAATTCATACTGATACTAGTGATCGACTAGTTGCTGCTGTTCTTAATAATAAGGTTGATTGCGCAGCTTTAGGTAATGCACCAAAACATAAAAACCTTATAGCTTTTCCCATTTTTCAAGAAGAACTTGTTGTGGTGACACCTATAGAGGGTGATTATGACACTGTGCTATTTGTGCGAGATGAAGGTTGTGGCTATAGGAATTGTGCTATTTTTTGGCAACAGGAAGCTGGCCGAGAAAATGAAGAAGTCATGGTAATGAGTAGTGCTGATGGTATTTTAGGTTGCATTTCAGCAGGATTAGGCTACACCATTATCGGTAAAAGTATGGTGGTAGGCAGTCGATATGAAGAGTCACTTGCAATGCATCCCGTTAGCTATGGTCCAAAGCATATTAAAGTCTCATTCATCTATCTAAAAGGAAGCCTTTTAGAGTCAGGAATACTAACCCTTGCTAAACTGTTAACGAAATAATTATGGCATTGGCTAGGTAATTTTAACGATTCCATAAGGATCCATCTTATGATGAAGGAGTCTGAGCAAAACTCCAAGCAATGAATCGACTAATCTTTTGTCCTTGCGCCATTTTTACTACGTTAATTTTGGTTGCATTGGCTTTTTTTAAACTCAATTTAATTGCTGACAGATGATCTTTTTTCGAGACTAAACAGGTAAACCATAATACTTGTTCTCGATACTGTTTACTTTCTTTTATCATCTGACGTATAAAGCTCACTTCGCCGCCTTGACACCACAACTCTGCCTTTTGTCCGCCAAAATTTAAGGTGTTATCTTGCTTGTTACTACTGCTATTAGTGTTACTACCTTTACCAAGATTTTGCCACTTTCTTAATGTTCCTTTAGTGGCATCCGCTAACGATTTATGAAATGGGGGGTTACACATCGTCAGATGATAATATTCATTGGGTTGGATTATCCCCTCAAAAATATGATTACTATTGTGCTGTAATCGACAAGTGATTTGCTTTGCTAAGTCTTTATTTGACGTTACGTTCGCATTCGCAGCTTTTATTGATACAGGGTCAATATCTGACGCAATAAAGCGCCAACCTTGTGAACGCGCCCCTAATATCGGGTAGATACAACTAGCACCGGTCCCAATATCTAATACTGAAATATTATTGGTGCTATCTACTGTTGATTGTTTTAATAAATCAGCAAGGTAGTGAATGTAATCCATTCTCCCTGGAATGGGAGGACACAAATATCCCGTTGGAAAGTTCCAATGTTCTATATGATAATATTTTTTGAGTAAAGCAAAGTTAAGTGCTTTAACCGCGCTACTATCACTAAAATTTATCGTCGCTTGTTGGTTGAAGCTATTGCGAATAATATAATGTGATAGCGGAGGATAAGTATGCGTTAACGCATCAAAATCATAGCCATGACGGTGGATGTTTTTCTTATGCAGGGTGTTTTTTATAATCGTTTTTGTAGCATTCATTAACTTGGTTTATTACCTACTTTAAAGCTACCATTACTATTAAATTGCACGCTTTCTTTACGTTTTTTTCCAATCAGTATGCAGCCATCATCCATAAATAAAAAGTTTTTCCAACAACGTTTAAATACTGCCCAAGTCGTTTCGATAACGTTGTCTCTATTTGAGCAATAATAAACAACGGTATTATTATCCCATGCAATAGAGGTAGTAATTAATTCAGGTAAATTTTCGTCATTACTATCCCAAATGCCTTCCCACTTACCTTGGTCTTGCCAATTACTTTGATCAAAAGGCCAGTCGCCCTTTTTAAAAAAATCAGGATGATCAACTTGACGACTTATAAACGTATCCCATAAAACATTAGCGCGCTCTTTTACCATAGGCTTAATTTTAGCTAAGTCTACTTCACTGAGGGGAAGACTTTTATGTTTGAAAATCCAAGCATTTTTTAACTGTTCAAGTGGCGTATAACTCATTAATTAGGCTCTGATATAGTGTGAGTTGAAAAAGTATAGAATACGAGATGAATTATACCGAGCTGACAGGAAAATAGTAGCGTTGAGATAAGTAATAATTTAGTTAGAATGGTAATAAAGCAAAAGAGCCACCTAAAGGTAGCTCTTTTTGTAATGTGCTACCGCTTTTTTAGCGGGGGGAATTGTTCACCAAGTAACTTAATAGTATTAATTTGTTATGAGGGGGACGTGTTTTAGACGTATAACTTTATGTTAAATTGACGTGGTATAGTTAAAGTTTTTACGTATTTCTGCATCACGTATTTACCGTTTATGCTAGTTCAGCATTATAAAGTATCCTTAATATAAGTTTTATTCAATAACTGTTATATATGTTAGAATGCAACAATATTATTATTTAAAATTATTAGGCGTATATCATGTCTGAACACTCAATTATCAACATTTGTGTTGAACCTATAGAACTTTATAAATTACTCAAAATTGCCAATATGGTTGGCGGTGGCGGCGAAGCTAAAACCATGATCAGTGAAGGTAATGTT
>CAJXQM010000045.1 GCA_913058145.1 uncultured Colwellia sp. | reverse complement strand
GTAAAGCCATTGAAGATTCTAAAGTATTACGTGGTGGTGCATTACGTTATAAAGTTGCCTATACTACTACATTAAATGCTGCATTTGCGACTTGTATGGCTCATGCTGCTGATGAAATGAGTACGGTGCGTACAGTGCAAGAATTGCACAACACGTTGTAAACTAGGTGAATAAGGCTTTAATTCCGGAGTGAATTGATAGCCTTATCTACAATATTTCAAAAGGTGGTTTTCCCTATCTATAGATGGGTTTACCGCCTTTATTGTTAGAATAAGAAGAGTAAAATGATTAAATATCCAATGACCCTTCGGGGTGCTGAACTTCTAAAAGAAGAGCTTAGAGTGTTAAAGATGGAGAAACGTCCACGTATTGTCAAAGACATTGCTACAGCACGTGAACATGGCGATTTAAAAGAAAATGCCGAGTATCATGCTGCTAAAGAAGAACAAGGCTTTTGCGAAGGACGTATTCAAGACATTGAAGGTCGATTATGTAATGCACAAGTTATTGATATAACAGCCATACCAAATCATGGTAAAGTTATCTTCGGTACTACAGTGAAGTTACTAAATATTGATAGTGATGTTGAAGTGACTTACCAAATCGTTGGCGATGATGAAGCGGACTTTAAAACGGGTCGAATTTCATTACACTCTCCTATTGCTCGTGGTTTAATCGGCAAAAAGGTTGATACTGAAATTGATATCACTACACCGGGTGGTGTGGTTGAATATGAAATTATGTCAGTAGAGCATATCTAACGTTGCGCCTTTTGGATTAAACGTATCAAAAATAATTGGTATAAGTAGATCATAAAAAAACCTCAACTCCTTACGGACTTGAGGTTTTTTTTATTAAAATTTCGACAAATATATTCCTATGCCACTGCACGCGTTTTATTATGTTAATGCATAACTTGTGCTTCAATTAAAGCGCTGTTGCCTAATGCCGTATTTTTAAGTAAAAAACACCGTGTTTCTCCTTGTTTAGCAGAGGTTTCTAATTGTGCTATTTCTTTTGTCGCAAATGAACTATTTGACACAATGACTGCTGAGCAATTACCTTTAGTTAATACTGATTTAATATGTGCTAATTCTACTCTTAAATTGCTTTTAAGAGAGTTTTTGTAATTAACCATTAATATCTTTGAAACATCAATGTCATGTGTCTGAGCAAGTTGTTCAATTGAAATTTCTTCAGGGTTGATAAATAGAACCCATTTTTTTTGTTGTTTATGTTGTTGGCATATATGGGCATACTGGCTAGATAACTCAATATTATTATTTACGTTAGTAAGCTGTAACCAGTTAGCTCTTGTATTAGTACTGATGTTTGTTGAGTTATTGATTATATTAATATTATTTAGACTAATCATTGTCATACACCTTTTGATTACTATGCTAGTTGATTTAAATAGATGTACTGTTTTTATGTACACTGTATTTATGTACAGTATATCTATTTTATGTAAGATTCAAGCTCTATTTTTAATTGATGTAAAATTAATTATGAAGAAGTTAATAAAGATTATTACAATATTAGATGACTCTAATGTATGATGAAGCAACTAAATTTGTTATGAGCGTATAATATGAAAATTGAAGTGAACTTACTTGAAGGACAACAGTTAAAAGCCAGTTTTGGTGATCATGTCATTATCAGTGATCAAAGTGTAGCGGCGGGTGGTAAAGCTGAACAACCAGAGCCTTTTGATTATTTTTTAGCAAGCATGCCACTGTGTGCCGCTTTTTACATGCGTAAATTTTGTCAACAACGTGATATAAGTACAGAAGGATTAAGCGTAGTACAAAATAATGAAAACTTGTGTGAAGATGATCATTACAAGAAAAAGATTACACTGACTGTTACTCTTCCTAAAAATTTTCCTAAGAAATATAATAAAGCAATACTAGCAGCTGCGAATACTTGTACGGTTAAGAAAGTTATTCAAGCACTACCTGAGTTTGCTATTAGTATTGTTTAGTTTATTCGGTTGACGAGAAATTAAAGTTAGCATGTTAAGTTATATCTGTATTTCTCGCTAGCAGGCTTATATAGATTTTGTTATTCTGTTTGTTACTCTGTAAGTTTTCATCTTGATAGATTTTTGTAATTAATAATAACACGGCAGTAATATGAGTATAACTATGAACGATAGCATGAAAATAATATTGGCGGATGATCACCCCTTATTTCGCCAAGCGTTAAAAATTACCCTAAAAGCAAATTTTAGTAATGCTGAGATTTTTGAAGCACAAACTATCCCTGAACTAGAGCAACTTTTAGCAAAGAGACAAGGTGCTGATTTACTTTTACTTGATTTAGATATTCCAGGCGCTCAAGGTTTTAATAATTTAATTAGTATTAGATGTTCTTATCCTGATTTAGGGGTGGTGATTATTTCCGGATATGAAGATAAAGAAACTATTTATAAAGCCATGAGTCATGGTGCGGCTGGATTTATTCCTAAATCAACCTCTGTTCCTATAATGCTGCTAGCGATAAAAGAAGTGCTTAAGGGTAAATTATGGACACCAGACGGTGAATTTAATGCTAAAGCACAACAAAGTATCACCGCTGACGATAAAATAGCGTCGTTAACACCCAAGCAACATAAAATTTTGTTAATGTTTTCTGAGGGGCTACTAAATAAACAAATAGCTTATGACTTAGGTTTATCGGAATCTACGATTAAAAGTCATGCCAGTACTATATTTTTAAAACTTGGGGTACGTAATCGCACCCAAGCAGTTATTGTGCTCAATGAAGTAAAATTGAATCAAGGTTTATTTGGTCATTAGATGCTTGATCAGCTACCCCAAAAAACCGGTGGTTTTTTTGGGGTAATTGCTCTGTTTAAGTTTTATGAGAATAGTTTTTCTTAAGCTCTTGACTTAATAATGAACTCATTAACGATCGTAAGGCTATAGGCTTTATTATTTTGCGTAAATAGCCAATGTCTGCTTGCTTAGCTAGTGACATTAAATTGTTATCTGTAGTGGCTGTTATGAGTATTGCTGGCAGAGAATAGTGGCTCATTGCTCTTAATTGTTCTATCAACTCGATACCATTCACTTTATCTTTTAAATCGGATGACCGTTCTTTCTCGTTAGCATACGCCTTACTGGAAAATGAGTCATTATCATTTTGATACCCTGTTAGTTGAAAGTCGACTAACAGAATATCTATTTCATCCTCGTGATCCGCATAAATTTCTTTGGCTTGCTGCGCATTAATCGCTGTAAACACATGACATTGCCATGCCGATAACAATTCTGTCATTCCTGATAAAATATCTTGTTCATTATCAATGCATAAGACCCCTACACCTTGTAAACTCATGCTTGCAGGTGGAGGATCTTGTTTATGTACAACCGGTTTTTGGCAAATAGGTACATTAATACTGAATAAGCAACCGTGATTTTCTTGTGATTTTAAATCAATTCTATGGTTAAGGATGCTGGCTAAACTTTGTGCTATATTTAGGCCTAATCCAAGACCTTTTGGGCCAATAGCGTTTGTGGTATTTAGTTGAGTAAATTGTTCAAAAATTTGTTGCTGTTTATCTACTGGAATACCGGGACCATTATCATATACTTGAATTGAAAGCTCGTTTCCTTGTCTACGGCAGCCTAATAGCACTTTACTGTTATCAGTATTACCTAAACAGTGTGCATAACGAAAAGCATTACTAAGGAAATTTTGGACTATTCTGGCGAGTAACGTGATATCGCTAGCAATATAAAGTTTGCTTGTTTTAAAATGAAAATCAACCTGATATTCATTTGTTAAAGCACTGAATTCAGAGGCGAGCATAGAGAATAAATAGTGTATTTCAACAGGCGCGATCGTGGGTGAAATATTGCCACTTTCAATGCGTGCTATTTCATTAAGATCCAGTAATAAGTTATTGGCAATTTCTAAAGAGTTATCAATTTGTTTGATCTGATAACGTTCTTCGTGATTGACTCTTGAGCTTAATGTTATCGCAGAAGAAAATAAGCGTGCTGCGGATAAAGGTTGAAGTAAATCATGACTACAGGCCTTTAGGTACTGACTTTTTTTGATGTGTGCTTGTTCGGCTTTAGCTTGTGCTTGGGCTAATTCACTATTGGCTTGCGCTAGTTCTCTGTTAGCTTGTTCTAATTCTGCAGTACGATAGCGTACTCTAGATTCTAGATCAGTATTCTCTTCTTTTAATACTTTTTCTGTTTGACGGTATTTGGTGATGTCTGAAAAAGTCATGACAAAACCGCCACCAGGAATAGGATTCCCTTCTATATAAATAGTTTTTCCATTTTTTAGTTTATATTCAGAGTTATGGCGACTGCCTTGCTTAATATGCTTGAGTCGCTTTTTAACTTCTAAATTAATATCTTTAAAAAAATATCCTTGCTGACTTAAATTAAAATGTATTAATTGACTAATAGGGCAGCCAATATAAATAAAATCATCAGGGTAATTGAAAATATCTAAGTAGCTTCGATTACAAGCCACTAACTTTAAATCACTGTCGATAACAGAAATGCCTTCACTAACATTTTCAATAGCACTTTGTAGTACCGTTCTGTTAAATTCTAATTGTTGGTTAGAATTGTCTTCAACCAGTTTAGCGACTTGCTCGAAGGCAATTCCCTGGCCATTTATGGCAAGCGAAGTGACTAATTTTGCTGAAGCAGATCCTAATACACGAGCAAGGGTATTTTCAGCATGAAATATTACTGCATCATTAAATTCCTTATTATTACTACTGTGATGAACACGGTGAAATTGTGTAAAAGATTCATCACATTTTTCTTGGCCAATAAATCGGGCTACTAAAAATTTTAATTCAATGATATCTACTTTAGGTTGAACCGGTATGCGCCATGGCGTTTTTTTCTTAGTTTTATAAAAAAACTTACTTTGCATTTCTTCACGAATACTTTGTCGTGTTACTAAAGAAACTAGCCAAAGCATAATTATATTGATCAACAGACCCATTAATGTGATTACGGTTGTTTTAGGTAAATCACTTGCTGCTAGCGGATGGTTATATAGTCCCAATTGAGGTAACAAATTAAATGCAGCCCATACGATAAAACCACTACTGATCCCAGCAAGTACTCCATAAAGGGTTGCTCTTCGCCAATAGAAAGCGACAAATAAGGCAGGACCGATTTGTGCAATGGCACCAAAAGCGACTTCACCTAATGAAGATAACGTGTCAGGGGGTGACAATAGCAATAGGCCATAACTTAAAAAAACAACGAATAACACTAAGGCTTTACGAATGAGTAAAAGTTGTGATTGAAAATGGTTAAAGTCATTATGTTGTTTCGTCGAATATCTAAAGATGAGTGGAAAAACTATTTCATTACTGAGCATGGTACTTAACGCTATAGTAGATACAATTACCATAGAACTTGCGGCTGAAACGGCACCTAAAAAAGCAAATAATGACAACCACAGTTGTCCGTTATAGGCAGGTAAAAATAAGACATAAGCATCAGCAGGTAATGAGTTACCATAGTTAAGATTACCCGCTAAACCTAAGGGTCCAGCAAAAAAGGCAAAAATCACACAATATAAAGGCAGCAACCACCGAGCGAGCTTACTAACTTTCTTCTCTTTTATTTCTACAAACATAACTTGAAATTGTCTAGGGAAACACAAAAAAGCTGATAGGCCAATGATCAATAAGCCAAACAATCCGATTAGGCTATTACCATCAAATAATTCTTCAAATGAAATAGAATCTTTTGATTGATGCCAAATATCGACAGGGGAGTCATAAAGAACAAAGCAAACAAATATTCCCACCAATAAAAAAGCAATTAACTTGACGAGTGATTCAAACGCTATTGCTATCATTACCCCAGAGTGGCGTTCGGTAATATCGATTGTACGAACACCAAAGACAATAGTGAAAACTGCTAATATTATGCTAACAATAAAGCCTAGTTGCCAAATAGGTAAATCAGGTGTTTCTTGTAAAATTTGATAGGAATAAATAATTGCTTTCAACTGGAGGGCGATATAAGGCATGGTGCCAATTAAGGCGACTAAGGTAATGATGATAGCTAATGACTGAGATTTACCAAAACGGGCAGACAGTAAATCGGCAATGGAAGTAATTTTAAGTTGCAAGCTCGTTTTTATTATCCGCTGAATAAATGGCCAAGCGAAAACAAATAACAATATAGGGGCTAAGTACACAGAGATATAAGTAAAAGAATTATTCGCTGCCTGTGCTGTCGTCCCTAAAAACGCCCAGGAAGTACAGTAAACGCCTAAAGATAATGCATAAATAATCGTTTGCTGTTTTGCTTTAATTTTATTTCTGTATTTACCTCCTAAATAAGCAATAAGAAATAATAAGCCAATATAACCAAGACTAACGCTAACTAACAACCAATTTGCAAACATATTATTCTCTAAAACACTTACTTAAATATAAATTTATCACATTTATCTAGTAAAAAAACCTATCTATTTCTACAACTTAATCATTAGTACGTTTCTGTTAATTGCATCAGACTAAAGGACTAAGCTTTAAGTGCTAATCCTTATTTCCGATTGTTACATTTCTGTACTAGCTTACTATGACTAGGCAAATCTTAGTTTGATAGTTAAAAATCATACAAAGAGAAATTAAAATAAAAACATATACAACAAGGGAAAAAACAATGGTTAATAACTCACTTTTTAACAAAAGTAAATTACTACTGACCACAAATTTATTAACGATAGTTGGCGCGGCTAATGCTGGTTATAGTGTTGACATAACTGTCAATAATTTAGGAGTTTGAGTATGACTGATTCAATACTCAAAGTAGAGAATATCTCATTAGCATTTGGTGGTGTAAAAGCATTAACCGACGTTAGCTTTGAAGTCCCCCGTGGCTCTGTGTTTTCCATTATCGGTCCTAACGGTGCAGGTAAAACCTCCATGCTCAACTGTATATCTGGACGGTATCAACCAAATTCTGGTAACGTTACTTTCAATGATAAAATTGTCACTAACCTACGTCCTAATGACCGGGCAGATCTTGGCATGGGGCGTACGTTTCAAAATTTAGCCTTGTTTGGTCACATGTCGGTTTTAGATAACATAATGGTTGGTCGTCATCATTTATTAAAAAACAACTGGTTAACAGGACCTTTATATTGGGCGTCATCAGCACAAAAGGAAGAGCTTGCCCATCGTCGTTATTGTGAAGAAATAATCGATTTTTTAGAGATTTCACATATCAGAAAGTCTGTTGCTGGCACCCTGTCTTACGGTCTACGTAAGCGAGTTGAACTAGCACGTGCAATGGCACTAAAACCCAAGTTAATTCTTCTTGATGAGCCTATGGCAGGTATGAATCTAGAAGAAAAAGAAGATATGGCTCGCTATATTCTCGATTTAAATGAAGAGTTCGGCATCACTGTCGTTATGATTGAACATGACATGAGTGTAGTGATGGACATTTCACACCAAGTGATGGTGCTTGATTTTGGTAAGAAGCTAATGTCAGGTCTACCGGAGGAAGTGATGGCTGATCCACATGTTAAACTTGCTTATCTTGGTATCGAAGATGATGAAGCCGTTAATACTGATGAAGAAAGAGAGGCTAGCTAATGGCTAACTTACAAGCAACAACAGATTATGAAATGGGAGAGTTAGATACTTTTCCAAAAATACTGAGACATAACGCTAAAAATTGGCCAACTGATATAGCCATGCGCGAAAAAGAATTTGGTATTTGGAACGAATTTAATTGGCAAGACTATAGTGACCGTGTTAAGTGGATATCGCTAGCCCTAAGAAAATTAGGTGTTAGCCCTAAAGATGCTATCGCCTTATTGGGTGATAACAGACCTGAGTGGGTTTGGGGTGAAATTGCCGCGCATGCGATGGGTTGTTATTCAATCGGTATTTTCCAAGATTCTTTACATGAAGAAGTGGTCTATTTACTTAATAAAAGTAATGCGACGGTTGTTATCGCAGAAGACGAAGAGCAGTGTGATAAATTGCTTGAACTAGGTGATGGCATTAGCGATGTGAAATATATTATTTATTGTGACCCGCGTGGTATGCGTAAATATGACGATAAACGCTTAATCAGCATTGAAGAAATATATAAACAGGGTCAAGCAATAGAAAAAATGTCACCTGAGCTATACGATGTTTATGTTGATGCGACTGATGCCAATGCAACTGCTCTTTACTGTACTACTTCAGGTACAACGTCAAAACCTAAAATAGCGTTTTTACGTGGTGGTAATTTTGTTAAGCACTGTAGTTCATATTTACGTGCTGATCCTCGTCAGCCAGGCGATAACTATGTATCTGTATTGCCACTGCCATGGATTATGGAACAAGTCTATGCTGTTGGCCAAGCGCTAATTTCTCGTCAAATCGTCAACTTTGTTGAAGGGCAAGAAACACTGATGGCCGATTTACGTGAAATAGGGCCAAACTTTGTGTTACTTGCACCCCGTGTTTGGGAAGGTATCTTAGCTGACGTCAAAGCCCGTATGATGGATTCAACGCCACTTAAACAAAAATTATTTAATTATGCCTTTGCACTCTCTGAAAAAGCACAATTAGAAGGTAAACGTTCAGGTTTTGCCGATTTTATACTGATGAATGCTTTAAAAGATAGATTAGGTTTCACCAATTTGAAATCAGCGGCAACGGGTGGTGCGGCAATGGGGCCAGATACCTTTAGGTTCTTCCAAACTATTGGTGTTCCACTACGTCAGCTTTATGGCCAAACAGAGCTATGTGGTGCTTACACAGTGCACAAAGAAAATGACGTTGATTACGACAGTGTAGGTGTTGCTTTTGATACTGCTGAAGTGAAAGTAATCAATGCAGATAAAGAAGGTGTTGGTGAAGTTATCGCGAGAACAGTAGGTATGTTCACTGGTTATTTAGATAACCAAAAAGCTTATGACGAAGATGTTATTGATGGCTGGATGCATACGGGTGATGCCGGTTATTTCAAACCGTCAGGTCATTTAGTTATTATTGACCGAATTAAAGATTTAGCTAAAACCAGCAATGGTGTGCAGTACTCACCACAATATATTGAAAACAAATTGAAATTTTCATCATTTATTGGTGAAGCGGTTATTTTAGGTAAGGATATGCCTTACTTAAGCGCCATTATTTGTATTCGCTTTTCTATTGTGTCTAAGTGGGCAGAGCAGCAAGGTTTAGGTTTTACTAACTACACGAGCCTTTCAGCTGTACCTGAAGTTTATGCAAAGCTGACTGAAGAAGTGGAAAAAGTTAACGCGACATTACCAGACGCACAAAAAATCAATAAGTTTATCTTGCTTTACAAAGAGCTTGATGCGGATGACGGTGAATTAACACGTACGCGTAAAGTACGACGCAGTGTTATTGCTGATAAATATGGTGACATTATTGAGTCTATTTATGACAACAAAGAGCGAGTTGATATCGATACTGTAATCACCTTCCAAGATGGTGGTAGCTCACGTATTCAAACAACACTTAAGGTGGCAACGGTAATTGAAAATGATGGTAGTGCTGTGTCATCTAAAAGTAGCCAAACTGAAAGGAAAGTATCATGAATTTTGAACTCTTAACTCAATTAGTCGTTAATGGCCTTATCGTTGGCTTATTGTACGGTGTTATTGGTATGTGTTTTGTGTTGGTGTATAAATCCACACAAATTGTTAACTTTGCTCAAGGGGAGTTTTTACTTATTGGGGCCTGGGTATGTTGGGCTTCATTGATTTATTTAGAGTTACCCTTCTTTTTAGGATTTATATTATCTCTTGTCTTTATGGCCGGTTTTGGTGTACTTCTGCAAATGATAGTACTGCGTCCTATGATTGGAGAGCCGATTATCTCGGTGATCATGGTGACTATCGGGCTGTCTATTTTCTTCCAAGCGTTAATGAAATGGATATTTGGTGTGTCACCACAAAGTTATCCGAGAGTATTTGATGATCAGTCGATTAGCATTCTGGGATTAAATGTTGAAATGGCGTATTTAATGAGTACGGTAATAGCATTGGTTATCATGGTCGCGTTTTATTTATTCTTTAAGCACTCTAAGCATGGTTTAGCGATGAGAGCAACGGCTTTTGATCAACAAGCATCTCAAAGTTTAGGTGTGTCTGTAAAGCATGTTTTTGCGATGAGTTGGGGTATTGCGGCAACCGTTTCAGCTACCGCAGGAATAGTGCTTGGTATGGTTAACGGTGTTTCAGATTCACTTTCTATTATGGGTATCAAAGTATTTCCTGCCGTTATTTTAGGTGGATTAGACTCTATTGTTGGTGCCATTGTTGGTGGTCTCATTATTGGTGTACTAGAAAACGTCGCTGAGTTTTTTGATAGTCAATATTTACATATTGGTAATTTATATGATATCGCACCATTTTATGTGTTGTTAATTATTCTTTGGTTTAAACCTTACGGTTTATTTGGTACCCAAGATATTGAGCGTATATAGCGCAATTTAGCAAAATTTAATTAACAAAACGAACAATTATTTAGGAGTGAGATATGTCGAGTTTAAGTATGCGCCCGTGCGGAGATTTCCGCACTAGCTATAAACAAGATAATACAATTTTTGAAACAAAAACCATCCGTTGGGTGGCTATTTTTACCATTATAGCATTGTGCTTTGCACCGTTAGTTGTTGATGGTTACTTTATTACCTTATTAATTCAAATATCCTATTTGGGCATTGCCGCATTAGGTTTGAATATTTTAGTGGGCTACACCGGACAGATATCGTTAGGGCATGGTGCTTTCTTTGGCTTTGGTGCATTTGCCTCCGCCTGGTTAAACACAAGTTTTAATATTCCAGTATTTTTATGTATTCCTTTAGCGGGTTTCTTAACCATGGCTGTTGGCATGATGTTTGGTGCGCCAGCGGCTAGAATAAAAGGTTTGTATTTAGCAATAGCGACACTTGCATCGCAATTTATTATTGAAGATTTCTTCGCTCGTGCCGAATGGTTCTCTGGTGGTTCAGCAGGTTCAATGGCTAATCCAGTAAACTTATTTGGTTTTTCTTTTGATACCGATGAAAGCTTTTACTATATAGCATTGTTTGCACTCGTCTTTATGTTCATTTGGGGCTGTAACTTAATGCGTAGCCGAGATGGACGTGCTTTTGTTGCTGTACGTGATCATTATTTATCTGCTGAAATTATGGGTGTAAAGTTAAATAAATATCGCCTACTTTCATTTGGTATATCTTCTTTCTATGCGGGGATTGGTGGTGCGTTATATGCTCATTACTTAGGTTATGTATCGGCTGAAGGTTTCACTATTATGATGTCTATTCAATTCTTAGCCATGATCATTATTGGTGGCTTAGGTTCGATAAAAGGGACGTTAATGGGGGTTATCTTTATGGTGTTCCTACCTGAAGTATTAGAAAGTTGCGTTGGCGTCATGAAAATGACCGATTGGGGTAATATTCCTATGGTTGTTGATGGGTTAGCTTACATTAAAGAAATGGCTATTGGCTTAGTTATTATCGGATTTTTAATTTTTGAACCTGAAGGTCTAGCACACCGTTGGACACAAATAAAAAACTATTGGAAATTCTATCCATTCGCTTACTAATCGTTTAATGTAAACATGAGTAAGTGTTGGATGATATACCCAAACTAGCTCAAGAATATTGAGATGGTTTGAGTATCAAGCGCAGTTACGTTGATGGGGAAGTTATTTAATTTAACTGCGTAAGATAAAAAAGTAAAAAGTAAAAAGTAAAAAGTAAATATAACAATAACATTTATCTTTTTCCTGGTATTAATAGGCAAATAGGTAATAAATAACTAAAAAACAAGTTGAGGAAATTCACATGAGAAAAGTTATAAATAAAAAATTACTAGTCAGTTCAATTGCTGTCAGTATTGCATTAAGTGCTACCAGCCAAGTGCAAGCAGAAGATTCTGTTTTTGTGGGCCATTTAGCTGATATGTCAGGTCCAACTGCCTTTGTAGGCAAAAGCTATGCTAACGGTATTCGTGATTCAATTGCATATATCAATACTCAAGGTGGTATCAACGGTACTAAAATTGAATCAGAAACAATTGATTACGCTTATAAAGTTCCACAAGCCATTGCTGCCTATAAAAAATGGAAATCACGTAAAAACATGGTTGCTATGCAAGGGTGGGGAACAGCCGATACTGAAGCGTTAATCTCATTTGTTGCACGTGATAAAACACCAGTTTTCTCTGCATCTTATTCTGGGCATTTAACAGATCCTACTGGTAAAAACCCTCATACGAAGAAACCAGCACCTTATAACTTCTTTTATGGCGCTTCATATTCAGATGCTTGTCGTGGTTTAGTACAATGGGCAGCTGAAGATTGGAAAAGCAAAGGTAGTAAAGGGCAACCAAAATTCACTCATATCGGTGCAAATCATCCTTTCCCTAACGCGCCTAAAGCCGCTTGTGCCGAATATGCTGAAGAGCTTGGTTTTAATGTGTTAAGTCCAGTGGTTATCTCTATGAAACCCGGTGATTTTAAAGCGCAATGTTTGAGTATTAAAAGCTCTGGTTCAAACTATGGTTATATTGGTAACTTAGGTGGTTCAGTCGTATCGTTAATTAAATCTTGTAATACCGTTGGTGTTGACATTCAATTTATGTCAAACATCTGGGGTGGAGATAAAGATTTATTTAACGCGGCAGGTGAAGGGGTTAAAGATTATGTCTTCCCAACCATGACACCATTTTGGAGTGACCAAGTTCCAGGTATGAAACTTGTTCGTGAAATTTCAAAAATGTCAGATAGCTCAGGCAAAAAAGAGCGTGTACATCATTACATGCGCGGTGTTTGTGGTACATATTTCATGAAAGAAGCGATGGAATGGGCTAAAGAAAATGGTGGCATTACCGGCGAAAACATTAAAAAAGGCATGTACGCAAATAAAAACTGGGTACCTAAAGGCCTTGAAGGTGTATGTTTAACCGCTAATTGGACCAATGATGATCACCGTGGTATTAACGAAGTGAATATCTATAAAGGTAACTATAACGGCGGTGATATTAAAATTGAAAAAGTATCACAAGTAACATTAGAGCGTCGTGATGATTGGATAGGGTATTAATCCTCGTCATTAAATAGTTAGTAGAAGGTTATATTTATATAACTATTCAACTTGTTTCTGTTGGATTTAATAGCAACAAGTTGGGTAGTTATAGTTTCAATGGAGTATAGTTATGTCACAGGCGGCAGCAAAAATTCAAACAGCTACACCAATGTTATCAGTTAACAACATTGAAGTGGTTTATGATGAAGTTATTCAAGTACTGAGAGGGGTAACATTAGAGGTACCAGAAGGCGAGGTTGTTACGTTACTTGGGCCTAATGGCGCGGGTAAATCCACAACACTAAAAGCGATTTCAGGCTTACTTAAAAGTGAATATGGTGAAGTGACTAAAGGTGATATTACCTTTATGGGCGAACGAATAGATAAGAAAAATGGTGAAGATGTTGTACGTAGTGGTCTGATTCAGGTAATGGAAGGTCGTCGTATTATCGAAGATATGACGTCAATCGAAAACCTAAAATTAGGTGCTTATACACGTAATGATTCACAAATAAATCAAGATCTTGAAATGGTGTTTAATTATTTCCCTCGTTTAAAAGAACGTACGGGTCTAGCCGGTTATTTATCGGGTGGAGAGCAACAGATGTTAGCCATAGGTAGAGCGTTAATGGCTCGTCCTAAAATGATTTGTTTAGATGAACCATCGATGGGTTTATCACCATTATTAGTTAAAGAAGTTTTTGGTATTATTAAAAAGATCAATCAAGATCAAGGTATTACCATGTTGTTGGTTGAGCAAAATGCTAACTATGCCATAAGAGCAGCGAACTATGGGTACATTATGGAATCAGGTAAAGTTGTACTTGATGGTACTCAAGAGCAATTACTTAGCAATGAAGATGTAAAAGAGTTTTATTTAGGTGGTGGTAACGAAGAACGTAAAAGCTTTAAAAATCTAAAGTCTTACAAAAGACGTAAACGTTGGTTATAAGTTTGTGCATTCATCCTTCGATAAGCTTCCTTCGATAAGCTTCCTTCGACAAGCTCAGGACAAACGGTATTTACCGTTCATGCTGAGCGCGAAGCAGCCCTTCGACAAGCTTCCTTCGACAAGCTCAGGACACACGGCGTTTTACTATTCATGCTGAGTGAGAAGCAGTCCTTCGACAAGCTTCCTTCGACAAGCTCAGGACACACGGCGTTTTACTATTCATG
>CAJXQM010000044.1 GCA_913058145.1 uncultured Colwellia sp. | reverse complement strand
AATGTCAAAAGTTTCTGAGGAACTGACTGTGCCTGACATGAAGATTTTTGCGGGTAATGCCACCCCTGAACTGGCCAAACAAATTGCAAGTCGCTTATATATTACTTTAGGCGAAGCCAAAATTGGCAGTTTTAGTGATGGTGAAATAAGTTTTGAAATACATGAAAATGTTCGCGGTAGCGATGTTTTTATCATTCAATCAACCTGTGCACCAACCAATAACAACTTAATGGAACTCATTGTGATGATCGACGCATTTCGTCGTGCATCAGCAGGTAGAATTACTGCGGTTATTCCTTACTTTGGTTATGCTCGCCAAGATAGACGTGTACGTAGTGCGCGTGTACCTATTACAGCAAAGGTAGTTGCTGATTTCTTATCAAGTGTTGGGGTTGACCGAGTATTAACGGTTGATTTACACGCAGAACAAATTCAAGGTTTCTTCGACGTTCCTGTTGATAATGCTTTTGGCACGCCAATTTTATTAGAGGATATGAAAAACCGTGAATTAGATAATCCGGTGGTAGTATCACCTGATATTGGTGGTGTTGTTCGTGCTCGAGCAGTAGCAAAATTATTAAATGATGCAGATCTAGCCATTATTGATAAACGTCGTCCAAAAGCCAATGTTGCCCAAGTAATGCATATTATTGGTGATGTAGAAGGTCGTGACTGTATTATTGTTGATGATATGATAGATACTGGCGGCACATTAGCAAAAGCGGCAGAAGCATTGAAAAAACATGGTGCAAAACGTGTAATTGCTTATGCTACTCACCCAGTATTATCGGGTAACGCTGCTGAAAACCTGAGAACTTCAGTAATTGATGAGTTGGTAGTGACGGATTCAATTCCATTATCACCAGAAATCAAAAAGCTTAAAATGGTACGTCAATTAACATTGAGTGGCATGCTTAGTGAAGCAATTCGCCGAGTATGTAACGAAGAATCTATTTCAGCTATGTTTGATAGTTAATAATCTAAGTATCATATTGTTTAAAGCCGATATTATGCAGTTAATATCGGCTTTTTTATTGACTGTTTTTTATCACCAATAATTAATAGCTTTAACCCATCTGTAATGTTATTATACCGCGCCTTTTTATCTAACATGGCTACTTTTATTAGTAACTTAAAAAGATAAAAAAGGTACCTCCTTGTTTTTGGTCGCAAAAAGCAAGATTAAATTTTACTTATATAATATAAGAGTATACATCATGACTGATTTATTTACTTTGGATGCAGAACTACGTACAGATTTAGGGAAAGGTGCGAGCCGCCGCCTACGTCACGCGAATAAAGTTCCAGCTATCCTTTACGGTGAAGGCCAAGAGCCAATATCTTTAACTTTAGAGCACAAAAACGTTTTCCGTGCTCAACAAGAAGAAGCTTTTTACTCACACGTGTTAACACTAAACATTGCTGGCAAGCCAGTAGAATGTTTAATTAAAGATATGCAACGCCACCCTTTTAAGCAAGTGGTAATGCATATGGATTTCTTACGTATTGATGCAAAACATGCTTTACATGCTAATGTTCCTGTTCACTTCATAAACGAAGAGAATGTTACAAAATCAGGTGCCGTTATTGCTCACCACGTAACTGAAATTGCTATTTCTTGTTTACCAAAAGACTTACCTGAGTTTATCGAAGTTGATTTAGCTGATTTAGAAGTTGGTCAAACAATACATTTATCAGACGTTAAATTACCAACAAACGTTACTTCTGATGAATTGGCTAAAGGTGAAAGCCATGACCAAGCCGTTGTTTCTGCTAATGCTCCTAAAGCACAAAAAGAAAATGACGATGAAGCTGCAGCTCCTGAACAAGAAGCTCCTGCTGCTGAATAATCAAACTTTATTCAGTTAGCTATTTAACTTAAAGATGAATAGTTAATATGACTATTAAGTTGATTGCGGGGCTAGGAAATCCTGGCCCCGAATATACAAAAACACGTCACAATGCCGGTGTTTGGTTTGTAGAAGAACTAGCACAGCGTAATAATATACCCCTTCGACCCGAAAAAAAATATTCAGGCCTCTATGGTAAAGGACTGATAGGTAATGAACTTGTTCACCTATTGATACCAACAACCTTTATGAACCTAAGTGGCCAAGCCGTAGCGCCTTTAGCTAATTTTTTCCGCATCAATGTTGACAATATATTAATTGCTCACGACGAATTAGACATGCTACCCGGCTCAGTAAAAATAAAGCAAGGTGGTGGTCATGGCGGACACAATGGTTTAAAAGACATTATCGCTCGCATGGCAAATAATAGAGACTTTTATCGCTTACGCATTGGTATTGGCCACCCAGGTCATAGGGACAAAGTAACTGGCCATGTGTTGGGTAAAGCACCACAAAATGAACAATCATTAATTGAACAGGCTATTGATGAAGCCACTCGCTGTTTTGAACTTTGGCAAATCGATGGTTTAAAAAGTGCGCAGCAACGCTTACATGCCTTTAAAGGCATATAAAATAGCGAGAGCCGTACTATATAAATAATCTGTTGGATATACTCCAATAACACGCATTCACAATGTTAAAAAATTAACAAATACAGGTAAATATTATGGGATTTAAATGTGGCATCGTTGGTTTACCCAATGTAGGTAAATCAACACTATTCAATGCACTTACCAAAGCAGGTATTGATGCGGCAAACTTCCCTTTTTGTACTATTGAACCAAATACTGGCGTAGTACCTGTACCGGATCCTCGCTTAGATAAATTAACTGCCATTGTTAAACCTGAGCGTGTACTAGCCACCACGATGGAATTTGTTGATATAGCAGGTCTTGTTGCTGGTGCATCAAAAGGTGAAGGTTTAGGTAATAAATTTTTAGCTAATATTCGTGAAACTGATGCCATTGGTCATGTTGTTCGTTGTTTTGATAATGACAACATTATTCATGTTGCAAATAAAGTTAGCCCTGTTGATGATATTGAAGTAATCAATACTGAATTGGCTTTATCTGATATGGACACAGCAGAACGTGCTATTTTTCGTTTAGCAAAAAAAGCTAAAGGCGGAGATAAAGACGCTAAGTTTGAAATGCCAGTATTAGAAAAAATATTAAAACACGTTGAAGAAGGTCACATGGTGCGTTCTTTAGAGTTATCTAAAGAAGAAAAAGCAGCCGTCGATTACTTAAATTTTTTAACGATTAAACCGACAATGTACATTGCTAACGTTAATGATGATGGTTTTGAAAATAACCCTTACCTTGATCAAGTACAAAAAATAGCGGATGCAGAAGGTGCTATCGTCGTTGCGGTATGTGCTGAAATTGAAAGCGAATTGTCTGAAATGGATGATGAAGACCGTGATGAATTTATGGCTGAAATGGGCTTAGAAGAGCCAGGTTTAAATCGTGTTATAAATGCCGGCTATTCCTTACTACACTTACAAACCTATTTTACCGCAGGCGTTAAAGAAGTACGTGCGTGGACAGTAAAGCAAAATGCCACAGCACCTCAAGCTGCAGGGGTTATTCATACTGACTTTGAAAAAGGCTTTATTCGTGCCGAAATAATTAGTTATGACGACTTTATTGAATTTAATGGTGAGTCAGGTGCTAAAGAAGCAGGTAAGTGGCGTTTAGAGGGTAAGGAATACCGTGTAAAAGATGGTGACGTGATTCACTTCCGCTTTAATGTATAACTTTATACGAGTAATTTAATTAATTACCAAAATAAAAAACGCACCAAATCAGGTGCGTTTTTTATTTCGTATAATATCTAATATACCAGACACTTTTACATCCTGATTCTTTAACAAGTTATAACCTACCTACGAACATTAAAAATCAATGAAAGCACAGTAGATTTAGCATGTGAAAGCATCAAATTGAACAGACAATAAGCAAACAAACAAAAAGTGCATTTATTTAGAAGAAAACGGTTGACGAACGGCAAGTAGATTAGCATAATACGCGCCACTTGCTACAGAGCAGGTTGGTAAGGCTACATAGCTCAGTTGGTTAGAGCACATCACTCATAATGATGGGGTCCCAGGTTCGAGTCCCGGTGTAGCCACCATTTTTACTTTAGTATTTTTTACCTAAGTAAAGAGAGTTCAAGTCTCTTTAAAGCTTGAATGTAATGCGGGTTTGGCGGAATTGGTAGACGCGCTGGATTTAGGTTCCAGTATCGCAAGATGTGAGAGTTCAAGTCTCTTGACCCGCACCATTTCAATAAAATTTACATACCACTAAAATAATATATATATTCCATAGACGTCAACTTCGGTATTTTAAATAGCCTTATCTCGTGTTTCACTTTGTGATCATCCATAATCGAAAATAACTTATCTTGTTTACTCGAACAAATAATATTGCCTTGAATAACTACACTATGGCATCTATTAATAATGTCATGCCGTTTGGGTTATTTTTATCTTATGATATTGTGGTAGGATTTTTTATTGGCGATTAGTATCATACAAGTGGCTTTAGTCGTAGCTCACGACTAATCAGAGGGCGTTTAATCAAAAATACTGGATAATTACCCTGCTATAAAATATAAACGAAATTCACATCTTAAAAGAGCATATTCAGCCTATTAGTCCAAATCATGACCGCTATCTCAAAATGAGATAAATTAAAGCGCATCAACATTGAAAAGCTTATCCACCATTTTAATGGTTTCACCTAAAAAACCATTTCCGTTAAAGAATCAACTTCGATGTAAATCAAAGTAATTTCATCCAGCTCAGCGTCTATGTGGAAACAATGATCAAAATAGCGACGTTACTTTGTTTTCTTATCACTTTGATAAAGCTTGAGGTTACTTTATTGATGTAACTTGTTTAATGAACGTTTTGGATCTTGTTGAGTCTATCTGGTTACAAAGAGTTCAGTGTTAACTCCGCTTGTTTCATTAGCGTAACAAAAAAGATCAATATTTATTTATTTATTTCCAAAGTGGCTCTCCCCCTTTTTGCTTAACAACCAATAATCTTTCTTTATGTGCTTCTATTTCATCAGCAGAAGCGGCAATAACTTTTAACTTTACTCGATCATTACTTAAACGTCTAATAGCATTGGTATCTTCACTACTATTATTACCAACAGATAAATTAAACGTTGACTGTTTACGTGTCATTTCAATATAAACAAAAGCAAGCAGCTGAGCATCAATCAATGCACCATGATAGGTGCGATCTATTAATTTATCTACTTTATAAAAACGCGCTAAATAATTTAACGTTTTTGGTGAGCCAAACTCGTCTTTTGACGTCTTTAAGGTATCGGTAATGGTACAAATATCTTCAGTCATTGGCACTTTGTTATTAGCTTTATTTGCAAAGTTCAACAAAGAAAATTCATGATTCATAAAGCCAACATCGAATTTGGCATTATGAATAACTAATTCCGCACCACGGATAAAATCAATAAAATCATCAACGACTTCTGGAAATGTAGGTTTGTCGTCTAGAAACGCATTAGTTAACCCATGAATATTGATTACCTCTTGATCCATTTGTAATACTTGACCACGCTGATTCAGTGGTTTAATGTATACATGATAGTTTCTACCCGTTAATTGACGGTTAATCATTTCGACACAACCAATTTCAACAATTCTATGTCCATCTCTGGGGTTAATACCCGTTGTTTCCGTATCAAGAATAATCAATCGTTGTTCTTGTTGGCCGTTATCTTGACTATTATTTATATTCACTATTTGTAACCTTAAATGTTTATATTTAAAAAATTAAAACTAGAATTATTTTTCTGGTATCTTCTGCGGGAACTCTGCTAAATTTATTTTAAACCGCTCACTGCTATAGCATCAAACAAGACAAGATAAAACCATTTTGACAATTTTAGACAATCATAATTATCAAAATCTTCCACCGAATATTGCTGATACTTTTTGGAAGATGGGCTCACTCAGTTACCTTACCGGTAGACTTGTATTTAGCATCGCGTTCTAATCGTAAATATTGCTGTCCCGCAGTAATCGCTTTAACAGATTTAGAGTTAAATTCACGTGTATATAAAGTATAAACCACCCAAAAACTCATTAAAATAAACAAAAAAGGATGAAAGAACCAACAAATGGCAGCTAACGCAAAATAATATGAACGAAGACCGTAATTATAAGAATGTGCGGCTTGATCTTGTACTGTCGCCATTTGTTTCGCATACGCTTTAAGGTTCTCATTCAAACCAAACTTACCTATTGGTGCAGAGCCGACCATAACATTAACAAAACCATACTGGCGCATAGACCAAGTAAATTGAAAAAAAGAGAGAACAAAAATAAAAGCGAGTAAGCTTAATTTAATTTGAATAGAAAAATGACTTACATGATCAGCATAAGGCATTGAGAATATAACACTTTCTAACGTGTCTATTTTTGCAAAAAGCGTCAGTATACCCGCTAATATTAATAATGTACTTGAAGCAAAAAAAGCAATATTTCGCTCTAAATTAGAGAGTAATGCAGCATCACCAACCCTCACCTCTCGTGTCATAGTTTCATACATCCAATGAATTCTATGTTGATTTAAACTTCGAGCTAAACAATCGGTAGTTTTAGCTTTTTTACGAGCAAACCAAGTATATCCTGACCAGGATATAAAAAAGAGAGATAAAGCAATGATATCAATTATAGATAACGGCATATAAAAACCCCAAGAAAAATATGCATACAATAATAAACGGTTAGCTAAAGTCTGTAACTCAATATCTATGATAATTTACATTTAAGTGGATTAATCATCAACTGATGATGTCGCTTTATATTAATATTTATATAAGCCATAACCAACGATATTTAAGCTTGAATTACTAGGCTTAGATTTATTCAGTTGTTGGCTTATGTTTATGGTTGACGGTAGAGTTGACGCCTAAACATGCCCTTGAGATGTTGAAAAACAACTATTTAAGTCTCCTGATAGTTCCTTAAATAAATTTGACTATCAAGAGCTTTAGTAAAATCCACAGCGGTATTAATTGTTACATCAGAGCTTTAATTCCCTGCCCTAAGCCTGCTAAGGTAAGCGGATACATTTTATTATCGACAAGCCCTTTCATAATATTAATAGAATGGTAATAAGACCACTGCGCTTCGTTTTGGGGATTAAGCCAAATAACCTTATCAAAATAATCGGTTAGTCTCTTCATCCAAACGTTGCCTGCTTCTTCATTCCAATGTTCCACACTACCACCGGGATAAGTAATCTCATATGGGCCCATTGTTGCGTCGCCCACAAAAATAATTTTATAATCACGGCTATAGGTGTGCAGTACTTGTAATAAATCAATTTTTTCATTGTGCCTACGGTTATTATCTCGCCAAACATTTTCATAAAGGCAGTTATGAAAATAAAAAAACTCTAGATGCTTAAATTCTCCATGTATTGCCGAAAAAAGCTGTTCGCAGTCCTTAATATGATCATCCATAGAGCCGCCAATATCAAAAAACATTAAGACTTTAATAGCATTATGGCGCTCTGGCTTCATTTTAATATCAAGATAACCCGCATTGCGCGCTGTAGCAGCAATGGTCTCATCAAGTGCTAGTTCTTCGCTACTACCAGTACGTGCAAATTGGCGTAATTTTCGTAATGCTACTTTGATATTACGCGTACCTATTTCAACATTGGCATCTAAGTTTTTAAATTGACGTTTATCCCAAACTTTTGTTGCTCGACGATGCCTTGACTCCTCTTGCCCTATACGAATTCCTTCAGGGTTATAGCCATAAGCACCAAAAGGTGATGTCCCACCAGTACCGATCCATTTGTTACCCCCTTGATGGCGCTTCTCCTGCTCTTTCAAACGTTCAGCCAATGTTTCCATTAACTTATCTAACCCGCCTAAGGCTTTTATTTTCGCTTTTTCTTCGGCGCTCAGTTGTTTTTCAAAATGCTTTTTAAGCCAATCTTCTGGAATTTCTGATAAATCTAATTCCAGGCTAGCAACGCCTTTAAAGTAATCAGCAAAAGCACGATCAAACTTATCAAAGTGGGCTTCATCTTTAACTAATATAGTACGACTCACACTATAAAAATCATCAAGACTAGCAAACACTACACCTTGCTCTAAAGCACGAATTAAGTCGAGCAATTCTCGCAGTGTACAAGGTACTTTGTAGTCACGTACCTTACAAAAGAAATCAATTAACATTACTTTGCTCTTTATTTTTTAATATATACCCATATTGAAGTATCATGGGTATTAACCTTAACGTTGGCCACGGTGCATAAAAGCAAGCTTTTCAAACAAATGCACATCCTGCTCATTTTTTAATAAGGCGCCATGTAATGGAGGAATCACTTTTGTCTGACGTGTTTCATGCAAAACTTCGGGAGAAATATCTTCAGCAAGTAAGAGTTTTAACCAATCAATTAACTCTGACGTTGACGGTTTTTTCTTTAAACCGGGCATATCACGTAAATTAAAGAATAACGCCAGGGCTTCATCTAATAGTTTTTGTTTAATATTAGGAAAGTGAACATCAACAATGGCTTGCATCTCATCTTTTTCTGGAAAACGAATATAATGAAAAAAGCATCGGCGTAAAAAAGCGTCTGGTAATTCTTTTTCATTATTTGACGTAATGATAATGATAGGCCTTTGTTTAGCGACAATTTTTTCTTGTGTCTCGTAAACAAAAAACTCCATTTTATCTAATTCTAAAAGTAAATCATTTGGGAATTCTATATCCGCTTTATCAATTTCATCGATCAATAATACCGGACGATTATCGCTAGTAAACGCATGCCACAATTTACCTTTGATAATATAGTTGCCAATATCTTTTACTTTCTCATCACCTAATTGGCTATCTCTTAAACGCGATACCGCATCATATTCATATAAGCCTTGTTGTGCTTTTGTTGTTGATTTTATATGCCAAGGAATAAGTTCAACACCTAAACTAGCAGCTAACTCTTCTGCTAACATGGTCTTCCCTGTGCCTGGCTCTCCTTTTATTAATAGAGGTCGCTCAAGCGCAATAGCCGCATTTACGGCCAACTGTAACTCATTTGATGCTATATAATTACTGGTGCCTTGAAAAGCGCTCATATTCAATTCCTACAATTTTATGATCATTATTTTATGAAAAGTACTAGAAAAGCATTTGTTTATTCCATAAAAGCATATAAGTTATAACAAAATATCACTTCTATTTTTGCTACAAGAGACTAATCTACAAGTATACTTAATTCAGTTCAAAATAGCCCATAGGATTTCACCATGTCTAACATATTTGAAGATAATTCAACCTCCATTGGTAATACACCTTTGGTAAAACTTAATCGTGTAATTGATAGTAAAAATTGTGACGGCACTCCTACTGCAACGGTCTATGCCAAAATCGAAGCCAGAAATCCAAGTTTTAGTGTTAAGTGCCGCATTGGCGCTAACATGGTTTGGGATGCGGAAGAAAAAGGTTTGTTATCACCAGGTAAAGAACTCGTTGAACCAACCAGTGGTAATACAGGTATTGCCCTTGCCTTTGTTGCTGCTGCCCGTGGGTATGGCATCACGTTAACTATGCCAAGTACCATGAGTTTAGAACGTCGTAAATTACTCTCAGCCCTTGGTGCAAAAGTAGAGCTCACTGATGGAGCCAAAGGCATGAATGGTGCTATTGCAAAAGCACAAGAGATCAAGGATTCTGATCCTGATAAATATGTACTTTTAGGACAGTTCGATAATCCTGCAAACCCTGCTATTCATGAGAAAACAACCGGTCCTGAAATTTGGCGTGATACTGATGGAAAAATAGATATTTTTGTTGCCGGTGTTGGTACAGGTGGCACAATTACAGGTACAAGCCGTTACTTAAAATCACAAGACAAAGCGATAAGTAGTATCGCGGTTGAACCTAGTGACTCACCAGTCATTAGTCAAAAATTAGCCGGTGAACCGTTAACCCCTGGTCCACACAAAATTCAAGGAATTGGTGCTGGTTTTATACCTGGTAACCTTGATTTAACTATCCTTGATGGCGTAGAAAAAGTATCAAATGATGATTGCATGGCAATGGCACATCGCTTAATGAAAGAAGAAGGAATACTTGCCGGTATTTCTTCAGGCGCAGCGATAGTTGCTGCTAAACGTCTTGCTGAACTTCCTGAGAATTCAGGTAAAGTAATTGTTGCTATATTAGCTAGCTCTGCAGAACGCTATTTATCTAGTCCTTTGTTCAGTGATACCTTTTCAGATAAAGAACTCGTACAATAATTTACACTGTAAAAATTTTTATTCATAAAAGGTGCTTAGGCACCTTTTTTATTGCCTACGTTTCTATATAAAGCCAAGTTCACCAAGATATATTCCAAAATATAAAAACAAAAAACGCTGTAATTAACAATTAATTACAGCGTCACAATACAGCTACTTTAGAAAAATATTAATTAATCAATTAATTGATACTGCTCACGTAAAATATCAATAATTTCTGCTTTTGGATTATCACTCAGTACTATTTTTTCACCAGTAATTTTTTCTGCGATATCAAGATACGTTTTAGAAACATTCATCAATACAGCTTCAGGTAAAACATTATCACGTGCTAAGGCTTCACGCTCGGTCATGCGCGATTTATTTAATAGAATGTCCGCATCAGGGAAATGATTTAATAATAACTGACGAAAGCCCTCTTTAGAGTTTTCAACAACGTTACCGGCGCGATAATGTTCACCATCCCAAATACGCGATGAGTCAGGCGTACCCACTTCATCCATATAAATTAGCTTTTCATTGCCTTCTTTATCTTTAACATAGCCAAACTCAAATTTTGTATCGACAAAAATTTGATCAATTTTAGCTAGCTCAGTTGAGATAACATCAAAGCCTTGAGTTAATAATTTTTCATAAAGCGTTATATCATCTAATGATTTAAAGTTAAATGCTTCAAAATTATCTTCGATATTTTTACGCGTAATATTCACATCATCAACTGCAGGCACGCCTGGGATATCGGTTAATATTCCTTTTGTTGACGGTGTTTGTAATAACTCAGTCAATTTGGAGTCTTTCGTTAAACCTTCACTGATTTCAATACCACAAAACTCACGTTCACCTTTGACATATGAACGCCACATTGAACCGGTGATGTATTGACGACAAATCGCTTCAATCATTACCGGTTTTGCTTTTTGCACAATCCAAACAAATGGATGTGGAATATCTAAAATATGACTATCCGCAAGACCTTGATCTTTGAACAACTTAAACCAATGATTAGAGATAGCATTAAGCGCAGCGCCTTTGCCTGGTACACCTTTCATACCGCCCTCACCTTGCCAGATGCAATCAAAAGCAGAGATACGGTCACTAATAACCATAATAGCTAAAGGAGCGTCTTTAGGGACGTTATAACCTTTTTCTTCAATTAGTCGTTTGCTATCCGCTTCAGTTAACCAATAAACAGAGCGTACTTTACCGCTATGTACAGGTGCAGCAGTGCGAATTGGAAGATCGTTATTAACAGCTAAAACTTTATCGGCTAGATTCATGGTATTTGACCTTAATTTTTATATTTAATAATTAATTGTAGCGAATAGTATCTTTACAAGTTATCACTGAGGATAAAATAGTATTCGGTATAATTAATAACATTATTCAAATTTATCGTTGTTGAAGGTATTTTGCAGATAATTGAAATGAGAGCAAGGAAATCACGCGGAGCTTATGAACATAAGTGAGCATGTTTGACGACGCTATCATGAAATTAGCAATAAAATATATCAACAAAAAAGAAAAGGACGCTAATGCGTCCTTATCTCAATTACAACTTTTCAATTCTTATGCTGCTAAAGAAGCCTGTGCTTTTTCAACTAAGAATGTGAATGCTGCTTTGTCATATACTGCGATGTCAGCTAGTATCTTACGATCTATTTCAATAGAAGCCTTTTTAAGACCATTAATGAATTTACTGTAAGATAAACCATTTTGACGAGCTGCCGCATTTATACGAGCGATCCAAAGCTGACGGAATTGACGTTTACGTTGACGACGATCGCGGTAAGCGTATTGACCTGCTTTAGTTACTGCTTGATAAGCAACACGGTAAACACGGCTACGTGCTCCGTAATAACCTTTAGCTTGCTTTAGAACCTTTTTGTGACGTGCACGAGCTTGTACACCACGTTTTACTCTAGCCATTTTCTATTTCTCCTAATTAACCGTGACGTAATAGTTTTTTAACTGACTTAATGTCAGATGCGGCGATCATGTGTTTAGCACGAAGATGACGCTTAACTTTAGTACGGCGTTTAGTCAAAATATGACGTAAGCCAGCTTGTTTGAACTTGTAGCCATTAGCTGTTTTTTTAAAGCGCTTTGCAGCACCTTTATTGGTTTTCATTTTAGGCATGTGAATAATTCTCAAATTTATACCGTCTCTAATAAAAGAAAAGGTATATGCCAAATATTAAGTAGCGAGGGCGAAACTGACTTTTCTCACAATAAAGCGTGAACAATCAATTTACTTGCAAGCCTGTACTACCAGCGTAAAGATAAAATTGGTGAATTAAACTTTTATTTAATAAAAAATAGAAAGTTTAATTACTTGTCAAACCAAAGATTATCTATTTTTAGGGGCTAAGACCATCACCATTTGACGTCCTTCTGCTCTACGCGGAAAGAACTCAAGCACTGTTAACTCTTCTAAATCGTTTTTAACACGAGTTAAAAGGGCTAAACCTAGCTCTTGGTGGGCCATTTCACGGCCACGGAAACGTAATGTAACCTTGACCTTGTCGCCGCCTTCTAAAAAGCGTTTCAGGTTACGTAATTTCACCTGATAATCGCCTTCATCTGTACCAGGACGGAATTTAATTTCCTTTACCTGTATTTGTTTCTGATTTTTGCGTTGTTCTTTCTGTTCTTTAGCTTTTTCATAGATAAACTTGCCGTAATCCATGACCCGACAAACGGGTGGTTTGGCAGTTGGGCTTATTTCAACAAGATCTACACCGGCTTCATCAGCTTGGTCAAATGCTTCATCTAATGTAACAATGCCACCCGGTTCTCCATCAAACTTAATTAAACGAACTTCGTTGTCAGCAATACCTGTGATTAACTCATTTAAACGATGTGCTGGCTCTTTCTGCCCGCCTCGTTGTCCACCTTTAATAGCCATGTTCCTCCAAAGAACTTTGTACCAAGTACATGCCGTTATAGTAATTTAGCAAGTACTGGGATTAATAAAATGTTTTTATGCGTGTTTTAAACTCTATTATAAGTAATTTAAGCACTAACTACGAGAGTTAACTTCTTCACTCAACTTTAAAATAAAGTCATCAACAGACATTTTTCCTAAATCTTCACCACTTCGAGTTCTAACCGCAATTTCACCTGCTTCCATTTCTTTGTCACCTACAACTAACAAATAAGGAACTCTCTTTAAAGTGTGCTCGCGGATTTTAAAGCCTATCTTCTCATTTCTCAAGTCTAGTTTTGCTCTAAAGCCATTTTCTTTTAGTTTTTTAACAACTTTTTCACAATATTGGCCTTGTTTGTCCGTAATATTCATAATTGTTGCGTGAATTGGCGATAACCACGTTGGAAACTTACCTGAGAACTCTTCGATTAAAATACCAATAAAGCGCTCTAAAGATCCTAAAATAGCTCTATGGATCATTACCGGAGTATATCTTTCGTTGTCTTCACCAACATAAGTTGCCCCTAAACGCTCAGGCAAAGCAAAATCAAGTTGCACTGTGCCACATTGCCAACCACGACCTAAGCAATCCATTAACGTAAATTCAATTTTAGGGCCATAAAATGCCCCTTCACCCGGTAAGTATTCAAATTTGATGTTGCTGTCAGTTAATGCTTGCGCAAGACCTGCTTCAGCTTTATCCCAAATTTCATCACTACCAATGCGATTTTCTGGACGAGTAGACAATTTAACAACAATATCTTCAAAACCAAATGAACCGTAAACATCGTATACCATTTCGATACACTTAGTCACTTCAGCTTGTACTTGAGACTCCATACAGAAAATATGCGCATCATCTTGAGTAAAACCACGTACGCGCATCAAACCATGCAAAGAACCTGAAGGCTCATTACGGTGACAACAACCAAACTCAGCAATACGCAAAGGTAAATCGCGGTACGACTTTAAACCTTGGTTAAATATTTGCACATGACCTGGGCAGTTCATTGGTTTTATCGCGTATTCACGCTTTTCTGAGGTAGTTGTAAACATACCATCAGCATATTTATCCCAATGTCCTGATTTTTCCCAAAGACTTCTGTCCATCATCATGGGTGCTTTAACTTCGTCGTAATCATATTCGTGTAATTTTTCACGAACAAACTTTTCTAACTCAGTATAAATAGTCCAACCATCGTTATGCCAAAACACCATACCTGGCGCTTCTTCTTGCCAATGGAATAAATCTA
>CAJXQM010000043.1 GCA_913058145.1 uncultured Colwellia sp. | reverse complement strand
TACTCAGGGCAAACGGATATACTCAGGGCAAACGGATATACTCAGGGCAAACGGATATACTCAGGGCAAACGGATATACTCAGGGCAAACGGATATACTCAGGGCAAACGGAGATACTCAGGGCAAACGGAGATACTCAGGGCAAACGGAGATACTCAGAGTAAACGGAGATATTATCCGTTCACCCTGAGCCTGTCGAAGGGTTATTACTTTTCCTGTTCTTTACTGATCTTGTCAAAAAGCTTTACCCGTCAGTACCGTCAATTAGCGTTGATAAACAACGGGAAGTGTTATGCTAAGAAGATGATAGCCCATGTGTTTTTTACTTAAATTAGCGTAAACCTCTTTTAAATTCAAATATTATTGAATAACCCCTGCAAATTCTAGGATAAAAAATAGCTTTATTGATCTAGTACAAACAAGCGACTTTTTATCTGCGGCAAATTGTCGCGAATTACACATTTCCTTTTGTTTTAACTCAGTTAAACCGTGAGAATATACATAATTTAAAAATATACTCATAAACATGAAGTGAAACACTATGCGCACTGTTCTTACCCCACCAGCGATTGCTGTAAAAATAGTTTTGTTATCAATCATTACCTCTTATACCGTTGTTTTTTCAGGCCAAGCTTTAGCTGATGAAACACCTGATACCATTAATGAGTTAGAAGTAATCACCATTACCAACCAACGCCATTATGGTTTACAAGACCTAAAAGGCTATGCGCAAGGTCACACTAGTGCCCCTGATTTAGCCGATTGGCTCACGTCTGTTCCAGGCGCGAATGTTAATAGTAATGGTCCCATTACGGGGATTGCTCAATATCGCGGTTTGTATGGCGACAGAGTTGGGGCCTCCCTTGATGGTCACCCTGTTATTGGTGCAGGACCTAACGCGATGGATACACCACTAAGCTACTCAACTCCTTTAATAGTTGACTCAATGACGGTGTATCGCGGTATTGCTCCAGTATCAGCAGGTATTAATACACTCGGTGGTGCTGTTGAAGTAAAAATGCGTAAAGCAGAAACAATGAATAGCGAAAAAATAATGTTATCGGGTGATGTACAAGCAGGTTATCGTAGTAATAATGGTGCTAAAACGTTATCTGCTGTTACCAATATTGCTATGGGTGATGTTGCCGTATTGTTGTATGGCAATAGTCAAACAGGCGATAGCATGGAAAGCGGGGATGGTGTTGATATTAGCCCAACTGACTTTGACAAAGTACAATTCGGTGGTGATGTTCGCTATAGCAAAAATGATAATGAACTTGGCTTCAGCTATCACTACACCGATACTAACGATTCTGGAACACCAGCGTTACCGATGGATATTGAATACATTGAAAGTCACCGTATTACACTTGATGGTGCTTTTAACTTAAGTGGTTGGCAAGGTGAATGGCAGTTAGGTTATATCGATGCAGACCATGGTATGACCAATTATTTAATGCGCCAAAACAATGATTTAACTAAATATCGTCTTAATACAGCGACAGCAGATACTTCTGACTTCAAACTTGAGCTAACAAAAGGTTTTAGTTTTGGTGAATTAGCTTTTGGCGTTGATGGTTATTTTGCTACTCATGATTCTGTAATCACCAACCCAAATAATAGGATGTTTGAAGTGGTTAACTTTAATAACATTAAAGATAATCGTTACGGGTTTTTCACTCAATGGCAAAATAAATTCGATCAAACTAATATACAACTGGGTGTTAGATTTAAACGTGCTGAAGCGAATGCTGATGTAGTTGGTTCATCAATGGCAATGATGCCTAGCATGATGGGAACCCTTGTTAGTGATATACGAAATGATTTTAATAACGCCAATCGAAAAGTGTCAGACAATAATGTGGACATCGCATTTAACACCCAAACTGAATTATCAACTAACCTCTCTTTCTCTGCAGGTGTTGGTCTGAAAACTCGCGCACCCTCTTATCAAGAACGTTACTTATGGACTCCTATGGAATCAACAGGTGGGTTAGCTGATGGGCATACTTATATCGGCGATATTAACCTTAAGTCTGAAACGGCTTATCAAGTTGATTTAGGCTTAACCTATCAAGATGATAAGTTAATGTTAGCACCACACATTTTTTATCAGTCTATTGATGATTATATTCAAGGCACGCCATTAGGCATGGCTGATATGTCGGCTAAAATGCTGGCAAATATGATGTCAGGAGACACCAACCCACTAAAATTCTCAAACGTTGATGCCGAACTTTATGGTATTGATCTTAACGGCTATTATCATATTAGTGACCAGATAGAATTATCAACAATTATTAGCTATGTACAAGGTGAACGTCGCGATATTGATGACAACTTATACCGTATTGCACCACTTAATGGTCAGGTTAATTTACGTTACAGTAGCGACGATTGGATGATTAAAACAACTCTTGTTATGGCTGCCAAACAAAATGATGTATCGAGTACTAATGATGAACAGCAAACATCAGGTTACGGTATTGTTAATATAGATGGGCAATATTTTGTCAATAACGACCTAGCGATACGCTTAGGAGTTGATAATATTTTAGATAAAAATTATCAAAATCATTTAGGCGGATATAATCGTGTCAAAGGAACTGAAATTCCAGTTATGTCAAGATTACCTAGTGAAGGTGTTAGCGCTTGGGCCGAAGTTACTTATCGCTTCTAAAGTAAAGTTTAGATGTTGGTCAAAATAGTAGGGAAAGATAATGATCGACAGCTTAAATGAACAACAAACGGAAAAATACTTACTTTCTAAGCCAGAAACGTCTTTGTACTATCCGTTTTTTGATGATGTAAAAGTGTTTAGAGTGAAAAATAAAATGTTTGCCACCCTCATCGCTCACGGTTCCACAGCTAAAAGTGCAAAAACCAATGATGAAGCCAAAACACATTTTTGGGTACCACATGAACAAGGCGACTTGGAACAGCGTAATTTTAGATGGTTCAATCCCACAACGAGAAATAGAGCGAATGATGGATAATTCGTTTACGTTGGTGGTGAGTAAAATGCCCAAGAAAGATCAGCAGTCTATTCTGTTACACATAGGTAGATAGCTTTCGCTTTTTGCTAAAAGGAGACATGTATGGTTTTGGTAGGCGACTAACTACTTCAAAATTAACTTTACTGCTTTTAGGTTTTTAATTTTGTGTAAATAGCATAAAGTTGGCGTCTATAATTTTTATTGGATTGAATAACTTGTGAAAACTCCATCAGCATTTATTATTGGCGCAGCTAAACGACAAGATGAGGTGGGTAGTCTTTATCCGGTTTTACTACTCGAATCACAATTACTTCAATGCGGTATTACGCCTAAATATTTAGTTATAGAGCCTTTGCAAGTTGATTGGCATAGCCCTGAGAAAACGTCTCACTTTAGAAGTGGTTGCGCTCCCATTGAAGCGTTAGCAGAAGCAAAAAAATTAATAGAAAATGGTGAAGCTGCGGTTGTTATTAGTGGTGAAGATTATATAAAAACGGGTTATAGCCGAGAAGAGCGGTTAAGCAAAATGGCAGTTTATGGTCAAAGTTATCCATTAACACAAGCTTATACCGATTTGGCGCAAGCCTTTAGTGAAAATAACGGCATTACAGAGCAACAATTTAAAGAGTTTGCTAGTGCATTGTTTGAAAATTATCAAGTGAGTTTTCGTAACGCTTTATCAGATTCCTTTACCCCAGAATTATTGCCCGATTTACGTTGGTATAAACCGATAACAGACCTGTTTAGAGGAGTTGATTGTGCAAATCCTATGGTAGATTTCTCAGGTAGATTATTATTAACGCGAGCTGATGTCGCCGAGCAGTTAGGCGTTGATAAAAGCCAATGGTTAAAGGTTAAGGCTGTTGGGTTGAGCCGTCTGGAGGGGGATGGCCGAGATTTTTTAACGGATATTTCTCAATATGAACATTTACAACAAGCCTATCAACAAGCCTGTGGTGAAGCGGATATCGACTTTGTTAAGCTGTTCAAAGGTGGTGATGCTTTATTAGACACTTATACTTGCTATCCTGTTGTCCCAATGGCCTTTTTATTAGTGAGTGGCTTGGTTGATATTTTAGATGATATTCCAGACTTTCTTTCGAAATATAGTATTACCATTACAGGCGGCATGAATTTGGCCAGAGGCGCATGGAATAACCCAGCGCTTAATGCGCTTGTGCTAATGCACCAGCGCTTATGTGATGGTCCAGAAAAGCTTGGCTTAATCCATGGGAATGGTGGTTTAGGTTATCGACAAGGAATCGCGATAGTCGAGCGTGCTGAACCTTAAGTCTTCATTAATTATCAAATTCTCGGTTCATGAGTTTTTTATACGGCCAACGCATTGACTCTGGCAAAAGTATATCGTTAAGTTTTAAAGTCATCAAAACATGACTGCAATGATGGTTTCCATGTTAGATTAATTCACAAATTGATTTATAAGCTCAAGGTAATAACACTAGGTTAAATCACAGACACAAAAGAACTATTCTTTGCTAACCGCTCTGTTTATTAACTGTTAGCTCCCGCTAATTATTTCTTTTGTCATTATATTACTTGCTGTTAGTGCGTCATTTTCTGGCAAGGCTTCATTACCGTCTAATAGATAAAGAACTCGTTGTCCTTGTTTAGCTAACTCGATAGCATGCGGATAATTCAGTAATATTTCAGAACAAATAGATTGAGGAAACTTTTCCGCATCGCGGCGTACATACTCAATAAGTTGTGCATTTACCTTGTCATCATAAAACACAGCGTCGGCAAACTGCATCGCTCGATGCGCATTTAAGGTTAAATTATCGGGATTGCCGTCTTTGGTATGAATAAAAATAATCTCACCACTAGGCGGGGCTATTTCTTGTTTAATACTGGCAATAAGTTGTTGTTCAGCTTGTTGTTGTTTGCCATCAAGAACGGCTTGACCGATAGGACCTCTAAGCGTACTTTCCCAAAAACTACGTCTATTACGTAAGCCTTTAACCTGTGCTTTAACATCCTCACGAAATTTATAACAAAAGTCAGCTAATCTACCGTAACCTTGCGGCAGCGTTTTTTCGATTTGTTCGCGTAACATCCGGATTAAAATAGGTGCGCTACCAGAGCTAGATAACGCAATAATCATAGGGCTTCTATCAATAATCGCCGGGGTGATATAAGTACATAACTCGGGTTGATCGACCACATTGGTTAAAATGTTTAACGAGCGAGATTCCTCAGCAACAGCTTCATTTATCACGTTATCGTCGGTAGCCGCGATGACTATATTGATTTGAGAAAAATGACCCGGTTGATAATTATGTTTCAGCCACGTTAATTTATGCAAGTTAATTAGTCGTTCAACACCAGCGCAAACATCTTCGCTCATTATAGTAATGTTAACTGTAGACTTTAATAACAATTCAATTTTTCGTGATGCGACTTCGCCACCACCGATAACCATGGCAGAGATATAATTTGCATCGAGAAAAACGGGGAAATATTTCATTATTTTACGCTAGTGATGATGTGTTTATCTTATTTTAACATTAATTTTTTTTCGCTGATAGCCAAGCCATTTGCGTCACCATAAATAAATTGACCTGCTATAAAGTTCAGGCCAGCAAACTGAATGTTGATATTGATTTCACCAACACCTAATTTTTCCGTTTTTATTGGGTTGCAGCCAAGTGCTTTTACGCCAAGTGCTAATGTAGCTATGGTGCCTGCATCACGAATACAACCATTGATGACGATGCCTTGCCAGTTATTAGCAACAGCTTTTTCAGCCAGCATATCACCTAAAAGTGCATTAGTTAAACTCGCTTTACCATCAACTACCATGACTTTTCCGGTGCCGTTAGTCGCCACAAGTTCTTTTACTTTTGAATTATCATTAAAACAAGATACCGTCACTATTTCGCCACTAAAGATAGTATTACCACCATAGTCGTTAAATAAAGGCTCTGCCAATTGAAGATGTTCGCTATAGTCATCAAATAAATCGGGTAGTAGATCTAACATGGAGTTTGCTCAGTATTGTGTGAATTTGTGGTAACTCTATCACCAATGAATGATAAACTCTCATTGTGAATATTTATTGTCAGCATATACCCAAACCAGTTGAAGATGAGAGTTCCTGAAACTCTCATCTTCAACTGGTTTGGGTATATGCAAGAACACTTATTATTGGAATACTGAAATGCCTTGGATACAACTTAGATTAAGCGCCAATGAAGAAACGGCGGAAAAATACAGTGATTGGCTTGTTGCTTGTGGCTCGCAAGCGGTCACATTTATTGATGCAAAAGATACGCCGATATATGAACCCTTACCAGGCGATGAAGTCATCTACTGGTCAAATACCGTAGTGATGGGCTTATTTGATGCCAGTCATGATATGGATAAAGTGATCAGTTATTTACAAGGTATTCACCCAGAAAAGGCGGCGATGAGATATAAACTTGAACAGCTAGAAGATAAAGACTGGGAACGTGAATGGATGGATAATTTCCACCCAATGAAGTTTGGTGAACGTTTATGGATTTGTCCAAGCTGGTGTGAAGTACCAGAGCCTGAAGCGGTAAATGTTATGCTTGATCCCGGCCTAGCTTTTGGTACAGGTACGCACCCAACCACTGCCTTATGTTTAACTTGGCTTGATGGCTTAGATTTACAAGATAAAACCGTAGTTGATTTTGGTTGTGGTTCAGGTATTTTGTCTTTAGCTGCACTGAAATTAGGCGCGAAAAAAGTCATTGGTATTGATATTGATCCGCAAGCATTACAAGCAAGCCTTGCCAATGCTAAACGTAATAATGTTGATGACAGGCTTGAATTGTATTTACCAAAAGATCAGCCGACATTAAAAGCCGATATTGTTGTGGCGAATATTTTAGCTGGGCCGTTACGTGAATTGGCGCCTGTTATTATGGCGTATGTTGGTGAACAAGGTTTACTCGCGTTATCAGGGGTATTAGAAGAACAAGCACAAAGCTTACAAGATATTTACGGGCAATGGTGTGATATGGCACCTGTTACTGTGCAAGAAGAATGGGTTCGTCTGAACGGGCAAAAAAAACCGAGTTAACATAGCCATTAAACTTAGTGATTAATATATTTTTAACAATGGCACCGTTGATGACTGTGCCATTGAAATTTTCATATTCGACTACGGGCAAACAATAACCATTTACCAGCCACTATTGCCTCTCGAAGATTATTCTATTTATAATAGGTATAAATTACAGTAAAACTTGCCAATCAATTGTATAAAAAACGCCCACATCAATACTTTAGTAAAAGTCAACATTAAAAACCTATAAAAAAACAACTTTTGTTTAAATTCTATGCTTTTCAATGGGCAAAAAAACACGTAAACTTAGCGCCCTTTTGAAGAGTAGCTCAAAAAGTAGTCAGCGTGAAGATAGGTTCGTATCAATTTGACAGTAACGTTTTTCTGGCCCCAATGGCTGGAATTACTGATCAACCTTTTCGAGAATTATGTTGTCGATTAGGCGCAGGTTTAGCGGTATCAGAAATGGTATCGTCAAACCCAAAGGTATGGAATACCGAAAAGTCTAAATTAAGAATGCTTCACAGTGATGATGCAGGAATTCGCAGTGTACAAATTGCGGGTAGTTGTCCTGATGAGTTAGCTTTTGCGGCGAAAGTTAATGCTGACAATGGCGCGCAAATCATTGATATCAATATGGGCTGCCCAGCAAAAAAGGTAAATAAAAAGTTAGCGGGCTCTGCTCTATTAAGGGATCCAGCACAGGTTGAACAAATAGTGAAAGCTGTGGTGAATTCGGTGAGTATTCCGGTTACGTTAAAAATTCGCACCGGTTGGTGTGAAAACAGCCGTAATGGTATTGAAATAGCCAGAATTGCTGAAGATAACGGTATTGCTTCGCTTGCAGTACATGGTCGAACCCGTAATGACTTTTATAAAGGTTATGCGGAATACGACACGATTAAAGCGATTAAACAAGCTGTTTCAATTCCGGTTGTAGCAAATGGGGATATTACCTCGGTAGAAAAAGCTGAGCAAGTATTAAGCTATACCGGAGCCGATGCTATTATGATCGGCCGAGGTGCCCAAGGGCGACCTTGGATTTTTCGAGAAATAAATCATTTTTTGAAAACAGGAACCAAAATGTCTGCTCCCTCAGTGAATGAGGTACGTTCAATATTACTTGAGCACGTAAAGGAATTACATCAGTTTTATGGTGACTTCATGGGCGTGAGAATCGCTCGTAAACATGTGTCTTGGTATATACATTCTTTTGCTTTATTAGGCGAAGGTTTTACACCGCATTTTGCAGGTGACCAGGGCAAAGCTTTTAGAGCTACTTTTAATGGTTTATCGTCAACAAGCGAACAGCTTGAGATGTTAAACCTTTGTTTTGATCAGCTTGTTCACTAGTGAACAGTTGATTATTTTATTTATATTAATAGAAAGAGTTGTGCATTATGTTCGAACAAAATATTTCTTCTCCATTCATCACTGGTGATATTCAAACGCAAACTAAAACGTCTCCGTTGCGTACACAAGCTAAAATAGCTATCAATAACTACTTAAAGCAGTTAAATGGTAATGATGTTGATGATATGTATGACCTTGTATTGAGCGAAATTGAAGCGCCAATGTTAGAAGAAGTGATGATGTATACACGCGGCAATCAAACAAGAGCTGCAAACTTACTAGGTATCAATCGTGGTACATTACGTAAGAAATTAAAAAAATACGGCATGAACTAGAATACCAATTATTTTTAAAGCACCCTCGGGTGCTTTTTGTTTTTAAACCAATCTAAATATTTATTCAATTAGCTGTTTAGCGTAAAAGTGAATAGTTAAATTTATTAAAAGGTATATATACAAAATGGATACTCCACGTCCAATTAAACGCGCACTGTTAAGTGTTTCTGATAAAGCCGGTATCGTTGAATTTGCTCGTCGCTTAAGTGAAAAAGGTGTTGATCTTCTTTCTACTGGTGGCACAGCAAAATTATTAGCTGAAAACGGCATCAAAGTAACTGAAGTCTCTGATTACACGGGTCACCCAGAAATAATGGATGGTCGTGTTAAAACATTGCACCCTAAAGTACACGGCGGAATTTTAGCTCGTCGCGGTATGGACGAAGCCGTAATGGCAGAAAATGATATCAGCGCAATTGATATGGTTGTGGTTAACTTGTACCCATTTGCTAATGCCGTTAGCGATGAAAACTGTACCTTAGAAAATGCTATTGAAAATATTGATATTGGTGGTCCAACAATGGTTCGTGCTGCGGCTAAAAACCATAAAGACGTGACTATTGTTGTTAATGCGAGCGACTACGATCGTGTATTAGCTGAATTAGATAACAACAATGACTCGTTAACGTACCAAACTCGTTTTGATTTAGCGATTGCTGCTTATGAGCATACAGCAAGCTATGACGGCATGATTGCTAACTATTTTGGTAAAATGTTACCCGCTTATGGTGAAAAAGACTCTGTCGCTTCTGTTACCAACAAAGTTAAATTTCCACGTACGTTTAATAGCCAGTTTATTAAAACACAAGATTTACGTTACGGTGAAAACTCTCATCAAGATGCGGCTTTTTATAAAGAAGCTAATCCTGAAGAAGCTTCAATTTCTACATCGACACAATTACAAGGTAAAGCATTATCTTATAACAACATCGCCGATACTGATGCGGCGTTAGAATGTGTTAAAGAATTTGACGAGCCAGCCTGTGTTATCGTTAAGCATGCTAACCCATGTGGTGTTGCGATTGGTGATAATATTTTAGCCGCTTATGCAGGCGCTTATAAAACAGACCCTACCTCAGCGTTTGGCGGTATTATTGCTTTTAACCGTGAATTAGATGCAGAAACGGCAGAAGCCATTGTTTCTCGTCAATTTGTTGAAGTTATTATTGCACCAAGTATCTCTGCTGCAGCAGCAGCTGTTGTTGCTACTAAGCCTAACCTTCGTTTATTAGAATGTGGCCAGTGGGAAAGTAAAACTACAGGCTTCAATCTTAAACGTGTTAATGGTGGTTTATTAATACAAGATACCGATCACGGTAGCGTAACAAGTGACGACCTAAAAGTTGTGACTAAACGCCAACCAACTGATGACGAAATGCGTGATTTACAATTTTGTTGGAAAGTAGCAAAATTTGTTAAATCTAACGCTATTGTTTACGTTAAAAATAGTTCAACTATTGGTGTCGGCGCAGGCCAAATGAGTCGTGTTTATTCAGCAAAAGTTGCGGGTATTAAAGCGGCTGATGAAAACCTTGAAGTTAAAGGTTCAGTAATGGCATCTGACGCATTCTTCCCATTCCGTGACGGTTTAGACGCGGCTGCAGAAGCAGGTATTACCGCAGTAATTCAACCAGGTGGTTCAATGCGTGATAATGAAGTTATTGCCGCTGCAGACGAACATAACATCGCCATGGTATTTACCGGTATGCGTCACTTCCGCCATTAACAAAAAACCTTGTCGCTAGAGAGCACAAATTCTTCACAATAAGTACTCACGTATAGTCATACGCTCCGTGCTTATCGTTTGAATTTGAATCCTCTAGCTTAAAGGTTGTTCGTTAAGCTAAGATGATTCAAAGTAAAAAAGCAGTGTTGGTTGTTCATTTAATGTAACAAAGTCAACACTGCTTGTTTATTTGAAATCTGTTATAACTAGTGGTCTTTTAATCAGACTAAACAGTTAATGGAAATATTATGACCAAATTAAAAAGCTTACAGTCGTTAATTACTTCAACAATAGTCGCTTCAACGCTTAGCTTTAGTGCATTGGCTAGCGTGACTCTTTATGCTCATGAACATCATGATCATAGCAGTAAAGCGCTTGAGCAATCTGTGTCAGGTGAACATCGTTCAGCTAAACATAAAGCAAGAGATCAATATCGCCATCCAATTGAAACATTAAATTTTTTTGGTTTTACCCCAGAGATGACTGTGGTTGAAATAACACCCGGTGGTGGTTGGTATACTGAAATTCTTGCTCCGGCTTTAAAAGGCACAGGCAAACTTTATGGTGCTCATTACCCTGATACCGGTGAAGATAACTATTATTCTAATTCACGTAAAAAGTTAGAAAAAAAACTTGCTTCGAATATCATTTTCAACGAAGTTGTTTTGACTGATTTTGTACCGCGTAAGCAAAGCGTATTAGCACCACAAGGCAGCGCTGATCTGGTGTTAACTTTCCGTAATTTACATAATTGGAAAGACGCAGGTGTTGAACAAGTATTTAAAGATGCTTTTAATGCGCTTAAACCTGGTGGTGTACTGGGTATAGTTGAACATAGACTACCTATTGGTATAGCGCCTGAAAGAGCGAAAGGCTATGTTTCAGAAGTTAACACAATTAAACAAGCAAAAGCAGCAGGCTTTCGCTTTGCTGGCGCCAGTGAAATTAATGCTAACGCTAAAGATATGGCACAGCATCCCAAAGGTGTGTGGACATTACCGCCAGTATTGCGTTTAGGCGAAAAAGATAAAGCAAAATATTTAGCGATTGGCGAAAGTGATCGCATGACGTTAAAGTTTATAAAACCTGAAAACACACGTTTTAGTGACTTTAAAGAGAAAAATAAACAATAGCTCTACAGCTTCATATACTGCGTAAATAACGTGATTTTTTGCTGGTGAGTAAATAGTTAATAAAAGATTAATAGGAAATATAAATGAAAGTTTTAGTTATAGGATCAGGTGGCCGTGAGCATGCATTGGCGTGGAAAGCGGCACAGTCTAGTCAAGTTACTAAAGTATTTGTAGCCCCAGGTAATGCTGGTACGGCAACAGAAAACAAGTTAGAAAATGTTGAAATAGATGTTAGCGATAATGCTGCGCTAGTCGCCTTTGCTCAAAGTGAAGGTGTTGCACTCACTATCGTTGGTCCAGAACAGCCACTTGTTGATGGTGTTGTTGATGCTTTTCAAGCACGCGGATTAGCTATTTTTGGTCCAAGCGCGAAAGCGGCGCAACTTGAAGGTTCTAAATCTTTCACTAAAGATTTTCTTGCGCGTAATAAAATTCCTTCAGGTAGTTATGAAAAATTCACTGAAGTTGAACCTGCACTGACTTATGTGCGTGAACAGGGCGCACCTATAGTGGTTAAAGCCGATGGCTTGGCAGCAGGTAAAGGTGTTATCGTGGCGCTTACATTAAAAGAAGCTGAAGATGCTATCATAGATATGTTAGCAGGCAATGCTTTTGGTGATGCAGGACATCGTGTTGTCATTGAAGAGTTTCTCGAAGGTGAAGAAGCGAGTTTCATTGTGATGGTTGATGGTAAGCATGTTTTACCTATGGCAACTAGCCAAGATCATAAACGCGCCTTAAATGGTGACTTAGGTCCTAATACGGGTGGTATGGGCGCTTATTCGCCGGCACCGGTAGTAACGCCTGAAATTCATGATCGTATTATGAGTGAAGTAATAATGCCAACCGTTGAAGGTATGGCAAATGAAGGCGCTCCTTATAGCGGGTTTTTATATGCGGGCTTAATGATTGCTGCTGATGGTACACCCAATGTCATTGAATATAATTGTCGTTTTGGTGACCCTGAAACTCAACCTATTATGATGCGTTTACAATCAGATATCGTTGAACTTTGTTTAGCGGCCACACGTGGTGAGTTAGATAAAGCCACGATTGAGTTTGATAGTCGCCCTGCGGTGGGTGTTGTTCTTGCGGCTAAAAATTACCCTGCAAGCTACCCTAAAGGTGATGTAATATCAGGTCTTGATATCAACACCAATACATCAGCTAAAACCTTTCATGCGGGTACGACGCTAAATGCCGAAGGTAAAGTCATAACGAATGGCGGTCGCGTATTATGCGCTACTGCGTTAGGTAATACGGTTACTGAGGCACAAAAGCTTGCTTATGAGTTATTGAATCAAATTACTTGGCAAGGTGTAGAGTTTAGAACTGATATCGCTTATCGTGCGATTGAGCGTGAACAACAGAGTTAATTACTTTAGTTAAATAAAAATTGTAGTGAGTAATTCATTGCTACGATTGATATAAAGGCTGATAAGCAATTATCAGCCTTTTTTGATCTGTCTGAAAAGTAATTGTTCTATGAGATTTAGGCACAAAAAAGCCCACCGAAGTGGGCTTTAAAATTAACGCTTTTCTTTAAAGAAAAAGGTTAATTATTTTTTAGCAGCACGTTTAGCAGCATCAGCAGCTTTAACTTCAGCAATTACAGTTTCAGCTACGTTATTAGGACAAGGCATATAGTGAGAGAATTCCATAGAGAATTGACCACGACCTGATGTCATTGTACGTAACGACCCGATATAACCAAACATTTCTGAAAGCGGTACGTCAGCTTTAATGCGAACACCAGAAACACCCGCGTCTTGACCACCGATCATGCCACGACGACGGTTTAAATCACCAATAACATCACCAACGTGATCATCAGGCGTAAACACATCAACTTTCATGATAGGTTCGATTAACTGGGCACCAGCTTTTGGAATTGATTGACGGAAAGCACCACGAGCAGCGAGTTCAAATGCAACAGCAGATGAATCAACCGCATGGAAGCCACCATCATATAATTCAATTTCAACGTCAAGTACAGGGAAACCAGCAAGAACACCAGTATCCATCATGCCTTTGAAGCCTTTTTCAATAGCTGGGAAGAATTCTTTAGGAACATTACCACCAACAACAACAGAACTGAATACAAAACCAGAACCAGGTTCGCCGGGCTTGATACGGTAATCAATTTTACCGAACTGACCAGAACCACCAGATTGTTTCTTGTGTGTGTAAGAATCTTCAATTGCCGTTGTAATTGTTTCACGGTAGGCAACTTGTGGCTTACCAACTTCTAATTCAACACCGTAGGTACGTTTTAGAATATCTACTTTGATATCTAGATGAAGTTCACCCATACCAGATAAAATTGTTTCGCCTGAATCAATATCAGTTTCAACTTTAAAGGTAGGATCTTCTGCAACCATTTTACCGATAGCAAGACCCATTTTCTCAGTTGAACCTTTATCTTTTGGTGTTACAGAAATTGAAATTACAGGCTTAGGGAATACCATCGCTTCTAGAACGATTGGGTGTTTAGGATCACATAATGTGTGGCCTGTCTGAACGTTACTTTTCATACCAACAATTGCGATGATATCACCGGCTTGAGCAGAACTAAGTTCGTTACGGTCATCGGCTTGCATTTCACACATACGGCCAACACGCTCAGTTTTTCCTGTTGCAGCATTAAGAATTGTATCGCCTTTCTTCAATGTACCTGAATAGATACGTACGAAAGTTAATGTACCAAAACGGTCATCAGTGATTTTGAATGCTAAGGCCTTAAATGTTTCATCTGCAGAAACGATTGCGTACTCACCATTAGGCTCACCTTCTTCATCAGTAAGTGGTTGTGGATCAACATCCGTAGGTGACGGTAAATAATCAACAACAGCATCAAGAATGTTTTGAACACCCTTGTTTTTAAAAGCAGAGCCACAGTAAGTAGGGAAGAAGTCCATAGTACGTGTACCTTTACGGATACAACGTTTGATATCTTCCATAGATGGCTCTGTACCTTCTTCTAGATAGGCTTCGAAAAGCTCATCATCTTGCTCAAGCGCAGTTTCAAGAAGCATTTCGCGATATTCTTCTACTTTATCAACCATGTCCGCAGGCACATCAGTGATTTCATAGTTCTCAGGAAGACCTGTGTCATCCCACACCCATGCTTTTCGGGTAAGTAGGTCAATAACACCAACAAACTCATCTTCTTCACCAATTGGCAACACCATAACAAGTGGGTTAGCACCTAATACATCTTCAGTCTGTTTAACAACACGGTAGAAATCAGCGCCTAAACGGTCTAATTTGTTTACAAAGATAATACGGGCAACTTTTGAGTCATTCGCATAACGCCAGTTAGTTTCTGATTGTGGCTCAACACCACCAGAACCACAGAAAACACCAACACCACCATCAAGAACTTTAAGTGAACGGTAAACTTCAACAGTGAAATCAACGTGACCAGGAGTATCGATAACGTTGAAACGGTGATCGTTCCAAAAACAGCTTACTGCAGCAGACTGGATGGTAATACCGCGCTCAGCTTCCTGTTCCATGAAATCAGTTGTTGACTCACCGTCATGTACTTCACCTGTTTTATGGATCTGACCGGTTAATTTAAGGATACGTTCAGTTGTTGTGGTTTTACCCGCATCAACGTGAGCGAAAATACCAATGTTTCTGTATTTGGATAAATCTGCCATTACTTTACTCTATTTAGTTAATGTCTATTCTGCTTTTTCCTTCTTATACTTATATATAAGTTAAGTCAGTTTTAAAAGCAGAAGTTGTTGAAAATTTGCGCGCGAGTATACCATTACTTGACAAGGATCGATAGAAAATTGGTAAACAAATTGTAAATAGCACAAATAAGCAGCATAGCGCTGCTTATATATAGGAGTAATAATAAGCGTGCTGTAAATATGTTAATAGCAGATAGCTCTTGGCGACAGAAATCAATGATAGCTTTCCCTGTATATAAGTAAAATTGTTATCAGCTTAATTGAGTGTATAAAAAATTTATTTGAAATAGAAAAAGTTTCATTTAATTTATTTTCAACAGGGTTAATCAAAATAAATAAGTACTTGCTCAATTGCATAAGTTAGGTATAATACGCGACCACGTTCAGGTGAACTGATTGTGGTTTTGTTTTATTGATTTTGAAAATGATTCAAACATAAAACAAACTCAAAAAATAGCAAGTAAGTTGTTTTTTGATACAGCAACCCTAATTTTGGGTTGAATGATATATAAGTAATACACCCCCTTCCGTTATATAAGGAAGCAGAGGGATGTATTTTTTTGTTCTTTTTTAAAAGGGGATTTGATACATGTCAAATCAAAGAATTCGCATTCGTTTGAAAGCGTTCGATCATCGTTTGATT
>CAJXQM010000042.1 GCA_913058145.1 uncultured Colwellia sp. | reverse complement strand
GGTGCTTGTGCTCTTCAAATTGAAAACCAAGTAGCTGATGAAAAGCAATGTGGTCATCAAGATGGCAAAGTAACTGTTCCTCATGCTGATTTCCATTCTAAGATTCGTGCATTACGTCATGCTTTCTTAGAGCTAGGTATCGACAACGGTCTTATCGTTGCACGTACTGACTCTGAAGGTGCTGGTCTTACTAAAGAAATCGCTGTAGTTAAAGAGCCTGGTGATTCTGGCGATATCTATAACTCTTACTTAGACGTTGAAGAAATCAGCGTAGCTGACATGGCTGAAGGCGATGTATGCTTTAACCGTGACGGTAAATTAGTTCGTCCTAAGCGTTTACCTTCAGGTTTATATCAATTCCGTCAAGGTACTGGCCATGAACGTTGTGTATTTGACTGTATTGGTGCACTTAATGCTGGTGCTGATCTACTTTGGATTGAAACTGCAGTTCCAACAGTACACGAAATTGCTGGCATGATGGATGATGTTCGTAAAGTTCATCCAGATGCGAAACTTGTTTATAACAACTCTCCTTCATTCAACTGGACTCTTAACTTCCGTCAACAAGCATATGACGCAATGGTTGAAGCGGGTCAAGATGTATCTGCATACGTTCGTGCTGACTTAATGAAAGCAGAATATGACGAAACTGAATTATCTGATGTTGCTGATGAACGCATTCGTACTTTCCAAGCGGATACTGCACGAGAAGCAAATGTATTCCATCACTTGATCACTCTACCTACTTACCACACTACTGCGTTGTCTGTAGACAACCTAGCTAAAGAGTACTTTGGTGAACAAGGTATGCTTGGTTATGTTAAAAAGGTTCAACGTGAAGAAATCCGTCAAGGTATTGCGTGTGTTAAACATCAAAACATGTCTGGTTCAGACATGGGTGATGACCACAAAGAATACTTTGCTGGTGAGAATGCTCTTAAAGCAGGTGGCGCTAATAACACTTCTAACCAGTTCAGCTAATAGCTGCTTGTTAATGTGTTAAGTGTTACTTAGCGTTTGTAAAAAGGCTAAAAAAAAAGCTAGAGTCTTAATACTCTAGCTTTTTTGTTTTATACGTTTGTCAAAATAACCTTTAGCAAGGATATGATCAGCAGAGTTATTGGTTTGTACTATTGTTATGATCGATATTTCTAATGTAATAAAAACAGTACTTATACCAAATGATCAATACATTATTTCAATGGGTATTAAATAGATTAGAAATTATAAATTAACGTCATTGAGGTTTCTGTGTTTGTGTTTTCAAATTCAGGTTCAACTTCAGTATCATAATCGATACGTAAAGCGAATTTTAGTTGGAGAGAATCAATTAATTGGGCAGTAATAGACGTTTCAGATTTATAAATACTATTATCACCCGACTGAGTCGCTTGTTTAGCAACAAGATATTGTTTAAATTCAACATATTCATTGAGTTTATGTGTGTACAGAGCTTGTGCTTGTAAAATTAAGCTAGTGTTGTTCTCTGAAGAATTAGTATCAGTTGCACGGGTCACATCATATTGCACACCGGGACCTACATCAGCAAAAAAAGATGAAGTTTCAGTGTCATACCAGTGGCGACCCCAACCAGCAGAAAAAGAACTTTGTGATTCAAAACCACTGAATTTATCTTGTTCATAAGCAAGGTTAGCGTAAAGGTAGTTTTTACGCTCTTCACCTATTGTATAGTTGGTTTGAGTGAGTATATCCCACTTATTATCCGTCGTTTCAAATTCTTCATTGCCAGCGGCATCTTCTGTTTCAAGCTTTTTAGCTAAAATATTGAAAGCAACGACAGAGCGCCATTTATCTTTTTCATACTGTAGATTAAAACCGGCTTTTATGTCTGCACTTTTTGTGTTGCCTGTTTTATATAAAAAACCTAACTCAGTTGAGGCCGTATATTCTGGTTTTTTTTCAGTGTCTTCCGCTGATACTGCGTATGATACTAGTGGCAATAAGCTTAAAGCCATTAGTGTGTACTTATGAATCATGATGTTCCCTCATTATTTTTTATAGGTTAATTTTAGAAAAATATAAAATCAGTTATTTTAATGTTATAGACCAAAATAATTTTAAAATCTATATAGAGAGAGGAAATTAGAAACTATACACTAGCGTTATGGCGGTTTGCGTATTTAAGTTTTTCTTGTCATCTTCGACATCAGTATTGTAGTTAACCGTAAAAGTAAACTTTAGCTGCAATGTTGAAATAAGTTTAGTCGTTAGAGCTGTTTCGGCTTTATAAATACTATTTTCGCCATTTTTTATTGCTTGTTTAACGCTAAGGTATTGTTTTAATTCAACATTGTTGTTTAGTTTTCTTATATAGAGCGCTTGAGTTTGTAAAATCCATGACGTGATTGTAGTTGTTGGCTCTGTATCTGTTGCTCTAAATTGATCGCGCTTAAAGCCAGGCCCAATATCAGCCCAAAGTGAGGCCTCATTAGTTTTATACCAATGTTTACCCCAACCACTAGACACTGAGCTTTGGCTGATAAAGCTACTAAAATCATTTTCTTCATACCAAACATTACCGTATATGTAATGTTTTTCGCTACGGCCTAAACTGTAGTTAGTTTGTGAAGCGATTGTCCATTTTTGGTCAGTCGTTCTAAAATGAAGATCACCTGTATCTTCATCTGCTATATCCGCTTTTTTTATCAGTAAATCTATTTTTAACAAGCTTAACCAACGGTCTTGCTCGAAACGTAAATCAACTCCCGTTTTTATATCAGCACTATTAGTATCACCGCTTTTATATAAAAACCCTAATTCAGCAGAGCCAATCAATATTGGCACACTATGGGCTGTGTTTGTTTGTACTGCTTTTTCAAGGCTAGATAAAACATCGGTAGCCGTGGCGTTCCATGGGGCGTTTATTCCACTTATTGATACCTGCTTATTCTCATTTTGAGAGTAACTTTCTTGTGCATAAGCAGTAACAGATAATAAAAAAAATGATGTGAGTACTAAAAAACGAAACATTTGATTCTCAATTTTACAGAAAAATTTAACTAAGACGGTTAAGTTACCGCAGTTAATAAAACATAATGGAGTTATAAGCGAATATACACGCGCGATATTATAACGGGTATAGATAAATCAGCATATTAAAGAGCGGTATTATAAATAAATTATATTTATAATAAAGAGGTTTATTTGTATTAAAACTAAAAAGAAGTGAACCACCTATCAATAGGTAAAAGCTAGGTGGTTTGGGTATAAACTATTTGATTATCGCGTTGAGTGTACCTGCTTGATAAAGATCAAACATCTTATCAAGGCTAATTGGTTTTATTTTATTGGCATTACCTGCGGTATTAAATGCTTCATAACGGGCAATACAAATATCGGTCATCGCTTTAGTAGTTTCAGCTAAAAATTTACGAGGATCAAATTCACTTGGATTTTGTGCTAGAAAGCGTCTGGTTGCCCCCGTTGAGGCTAATCGTAAATCAGTATCAATATTTACTTTACGAACACCATTTCTGATACCTTCTTGAATTTGTTCTACAGGTACGCCATAAGTTTCTGGGATATTACCACCAAATTCATTAATAATGGCTAACCATTCTTGTGGTACAGACGATGAACCATGCATAACTAGATGGGTATTAGGAATGCGTTGATGTATGGCTTTAATGCGATCAATAGCTAAAATATCACCAGTGGGTGGGCGAGTAAATTTATACGCACCATGAGAAGTTCCACAGGCAATTGCTAATGCATCAACTTGTGTCTTTTTAACAAAGTCAGCGGCCTCTTCAGGATCGGTTAGCATTTGTTCAAGCGTTAATTTACCTACAGCACCAATACCATCTTCTTCACCGGCTTCACCTGTTTCTAATGAACCTAAACAACCTAATTCACCCTCAACAGAGACTCCACAAGCATGCGCCATTTCAACTGTACGCTTGGTCACTTCAACGTTATATTCGTAGCTACTTGGCGTTTTACCATCATCCATTAAAGAACCATCCATCATAACAGATGAGAAACCTAATTGAATAGAGCGCTGACATATAGTGGGTGAAGTGCCATGATCTTGATGCATTACGACTGGAATATGCGGAAATTCTTCAATGGCTGCTAAAATTAAATGGCGTAAAAATGGGGCTCCGGCATACTTACGAGCACCTGCAGAACCTTGAAGGATAACAGGGCTATCCGTTTTATCTGCTGCAATCATAATTGCGCGCACTTGCTCTAAATTATTAACATTAAATGCGGGGATTCCATATTCAAACTCTGCAGCATGATCAAGCATTTGACGCATTGAAATTAAAGCCATTGGTTACTCCTAGGTTAGTCTATTAAATGGTTTATTTATTATAGTGAAAGTTTTCTATTTTAATGACTAAATTATAGCAGAGATTAATCGCTTCTGGCACAGAAAATTGTGCTTTTGAATCTTCTATGGGGAATCTTAGATTTTTGTATGAAAATCACAACAAAAGCTGATGAAAAAACGTTTTTTTACATCAGTTTTTTGTTCTTATGAATGAAAGTTAACCACATGTATTATCATCGTTGATGTTTAAGTAAGGTATTTTTTCTATTCAGTTTTCGATGTAAAACATACTGGTTATAGTGCCACCTGATGCGATAGTAAATGCATTGTTTATATTATTGTATTCTTATTTTTAATTGTAATACTTAAATCACTACAAGATACCGTGAAGGATATTTTGAGTTGGTTTAGGTGTATACCCAAATAAAAGCCTAACGAGGGCATTTTGTTTACGCGCTAGGCTTTTATTTATATAAAATCAATGTGTTATACACGTTACAGTTTACTTGCTCTTTGTTCTAAAATTTCAACAGCAGGTAGCTTTTTACCTTCCAAAAATTCTAAAAATGCACCGCCACCCGTAGATATATAAGATACTTTATCTTTAATACCATATTTATCAACAGCAGCTAAGGTGTCGCCACCACCTGCAATTGAGAAAGCTGAACTATCAGCAATCGCGTTGGCAATCGCTTCTGTACCTTTACCAAACTGATCAAATTCAAACACGCCAACTGGGCCATTCCATACAATGGTACCTGCATCTTTAATTATTTGGGCAAGTTTCGCAGCAGAGTTTGGTCCAATATCAAAAATCATTTCTTCATCACTTACCTCGCTTACATTTTTTAGTGTTGCTTTAGCGGTAGGTGAAAATTCATTAGCAACAATCACATCACTAGGGATAGGAATATCACCCTTGTTAGCTTGAGCTTGTAGGGTTAAACGTTGTGCTTCGGCGACTAAATCAGCTTCATATAATGATTTCCCGACGTTATGTTTAGCGGCTGCAATAAAGGTGTTTGCAATTCCGCCACCAACAATAAGTTGATCAACAATGCCTGATAGTGATTCTAAAACCGTTAGTTTAGTTGACACCTTTGAGCCACCAACAATGGCAACCATTGGGCGGGCAGGGTTGTCTAGTGCTTTACCTAAAGCATCTAATTCGCCTACAAGTAATGGGCCAGCACAAGCAGTAGGCGCATATTTAGCCACTCCGTGTGTACTGGCTTGGGCGCGATGAGCGGTACCAAAAGCGTCCATAACAAAAATATCACAAAGGTTTGCTAGTTTTTGTGCTAACGCATCATCATTTTTCTTTTCGCCTTTATTAAAGCGAACGTTTTCAAAAATAACTAATTCACCTGTAGCAACGTCAACACCAGATAAGTAATCAGTTACCAAACGCACAGGGAAGTTAAGCGCTGCCGCTAGGTAATCAGCGACAGGTTGCAAAGAATATTCTGTATTATATTCACCTTCAGTTGGACGACCAAGGTGTGACATTACCATTACTTTTGCACCCGCTTCTAACGCGAGTTTTATGGTGGGTAAGGCTGCGAGTAACCGTGCATCTGAGGTGATTTTTCCTTCTTGCACGGGTACGTTTAAATCTTCACGTATAAGAACGCGTTGTCCGGCTAAATTTAGATCAGTCATGTTAATAATTGACATTTTTAAGGCTCCAATAAGTTTAATCTTTTTCTAATAAATCAGTGGTTTTTAATGAAAATTCAGCTAGTAAGTCGTGAATGAATCGGTTTAACTCACCTGCCATTAAGGCGAAGTCAGCATCTAATTTAGCAACGATATCGTCACTGTCAATATCATCATTTTGCTCTTGAATAACATCGAAAAATTTAATGCGTTTAATGGCTAAATCATCACAAAGAATAAAAGACAATGATTCATCCCATTCCATTGCGGCTTTAACCATGAACTTGTCAGCATCTAAATGGGATTTAATTTCATCGCTGTCAAGATCTTGATTTTTCACCCGAATAACGGCGCCGTCATCGCCCATTGCGTTAAATTCAGCTTCCCTACCTAAGGTAAATTTTGGCCCTAAATTTTTCTTAATTAACCAGTCTGTCATGGTTTCATCGGCAGCAACGTCGGGTTCTAAGCTAGTTACTGGCAATGTTCCGAGTACTTTTCTTAGTAATGCGAGTAAATCTTCTGCTTTACCACGAGAGCTTGAATTGATAACAATAATGTTGTCTTTTGGACTAATATAGGCGTGTGTATCTGAAATACGTGAGAAAGCGCGTGGTAATAATTCGAAAGTAATGTCTTCTTTAAATTGCTCTTTTTCTTTTTTCGTTGCGCCACGGCCTTGTTCTAGCTCAAGTAAGTTGATTTTTTCTTCAACCATATCTTTGATCACAGAAGCGGGTAATATTTTTTCTTCTTTACGCGCACAAATTAAGAAGTTGTCGTTGGCACAATGAACACTTGAGTCGCCGTGTTTTCCTAGGGCATTCACCCAACCAAAATGCGCTACTTCAGTAGAGCCACAGGGGGTAAAAAGATGTTCGCAAAGGTGTTTTTCTAACGTTTCTTCTGACCATTCAAAGGGTCGAGTGAAAGCGAAAAAGTATAGGTTCTTAAACCACATAAATTGCATCCTAGGCATTGATAGCTTTTGTAAGCTGTTTTTAAAAAAGCCATGATACCTGAAAAGTGGTTACTCAAACAACTTCAATCAGCGAAGAAAAACATTGTTAAGACATGTTCTTTAGGTGTTATTGGTAGCGCATATCTGGAAACTCAGTATGATAATTTAAGCCACGGTCATTTTTATTTTTCACTTGAATACTACTGTTGAGGGTATCAATGGGCCTTAGTAATAGCTATGCTTTTTTTATTAGGATGTAAGTCAAAAGCTATAAATATCAGTATCTTGTTCTTGTTTTAATTGTAAGCTACAGATTGTTTTTTAGCAAATTTTACGCTAGGTTTAACTTGTTTAGAAAATTAATTATCTAAACATTAGAGTAAAAGTGTAAATATCTCACTTTGTCATATTCATGTAATATAACAGTAATAGCATAGCAATCAGTCAGACACTTTAGAACTTGTTATTAATTGAATATAACAAAACACTTTATTTATAAAAAATATTATAGGGCTTTAAAACATGAAACTAGTTAAAAACACGCTTGCATTAACAATCTGCTCAATTATAACGTTACCAACATTCGCCGCTGATGTTGATGTTTACGGTCGCGCTGATGTTTCTGTGCAATCCTCAGATGCAGGCGAAGGTAGCTTTACTGAAGTTAAAAGTAACGCTTCACGTATTGGCCTTAAAGGTACTCACAAGTTAAATGATGACTTAGAAGTTGTCTATAAAGCAGAGTTTCAAGTAGACCTTGATGGCGATAGCGCAAAAGGTGATAGCATTACAGATAGAAGTCAATACGTAGGCTTAAAGGGCGGTTTTGGTGAAGTGTTATTGGGTAAAAACGACACTATGTTAAAACAATCACAAGGTAAAGTAGACTTATTCAGTGATTTAAATGGTGATATTAAAAATTTATGGAAAGGTGAGAACCGTATGGCCGACACCATTTCTTATAAATCACCTAAATTTAGCGACATCAGTGTAGGCGTAACCTATATTGCTGAAGATGCTATAGATGCAGAAGATGCAATCTCAGTAGCCGTATTTTACGGTGATAAAAAACTGAAAAAATCAAAAATATATGCAGCAGTTGCCATGGATTCAGAAGTAAAAGGCTATGACACTACTCGTGCAACAGTTCAGGGTAAAGTAGCAGGCGTTACTTTAGGTGCTATTTACCATACACAAGAAAAAAGTGTTGATGGTAGCGCTGAAATGGATGGTTTCTTGGTTTCTGCTAAATACAAAATCGATAAAGTGACTCTTAAAGGTCAATATCAAACAGCAGATTATGATGGCGGCGATAGTAAATCAGGTGTTACGGTTGGTGCTGATTATTCTTTAGCAAAAAGCACAAAGTTATATGCCTTTTACACTAGCTTTGATATGGACACAGGTGCTGACGAAGATTACTTAGCTGCTGGTATTCAATATAAATTCTAATGAATTTGGTTAGAACTATCTAGTAATACTAATTATAAAAGCACCATTCATTAAGTTTGGTGCTTTTTCTTTTTATAATATTTATTTTTCTAAATGTTCAATAGGACCCAATGTAATGATTCAATCAATAAATGTTTCTTTAACCCAATTAGCAAATAAGGTTAACTCTATTTTTTTTTCCATATTTTCATGTTGAATTAAATAGTACCGATCATTGGTATTGAGTTCTTTATCAAATAATTTTGCTAACAGCTTCTCACTAAACCAGGCTTTACTCAACGGTAAAGGTACCAACGCTATTCCCATGCCCTGTTGTGCTGCTTTAACTACACCATACATACTGTCGAATTGTATAATTTGCTTTGGTTCAAAATCATCTACACCTACGTTATCTGCCCATTGATGCCAAGACCAAGGGCGAGATCTATGTAAAATTAAAGGTGTATTTTTCAATGCGCCATACCCTGAGTTTTTAAGTTTTTTATACAGCTTTTTATTACAGGAAGGTGCATATCGAACAGGAAATAGTTCATGGACAATACTTGCGTTTGGCTTGCCATTAGCAAGCACTATTGATAAATCTGCAAGCTGAGAGGGTTCCGTTCCCGACTTTACTGTTTCAAGTTGAAGATTAATCGTTGGATTTTTTTCAGACCATTCGTTTAAGTGAGGGATAAACAATTCGCTAGCAAAAAATTCAGGCAAACTTATTACAATTGTTTTGTTTTGTTGGTTGTGGGTAAATTCCGAAATGGTGGATTCTAACTGGTTAATTATTGGTTGTATTGACATATAGAATTGCTTACCCGCACTCGTGAGGTCAATAGAACGTGTACCGCGCTTAAATAGTACAAAACCCAACTGTTGTTCTAGCTGTTTTATCTGGTGGCTAACCGCTGAGGGTGTTAAAAATAGTTGTGCCGCGGCATGTTTAAAGCTTAAACATTTAGAGGCAACACAAAATGAACGTAAACCACGTATAGGAGTTTGAATAGGCATAAGTAATGTACTTTTTAATGGAAATAGTATTGCTTAAATGTTTTTAAAGCAATTATTAGACCACTAATTAACCCATTGATTTAACATAGTAAAATTAAAACCTATATAGGTTTTAATTTTTTATTTGCACTGTTTTAGCTCGCTTGTACTAAAAAAATATTGAAATAGGTGAAATTAGAAATAAAAAAAAGGACATCAAGTGATGTCCTAAAATAAAACAAAAGAAAACAAGTCGTTTTTAATCATGGGGAGACTTCAAAACAAGTTCATCTTAAATGTATGTATTGATACCGACAAACTATAATTATTCACTCAATAGGTGAATTAATTTCACTCGATAAAATGAGGTATTCAATTTTAATTACTATATTAAATTTAACTTTCAACTAAAGCTGATTCTTCTATAAAGGAGCTTTTAATGATGTTTTTTTCGCCTACTTTATGTTCATTAATTAAAACACCTAATTCAGATTTACATGACCCACAATTAGTCCCACATTGTAGAGTGGCACCTAATTTCTCAACTGAACCACATCCTCGTTCAATAGCACTAATAATTTCTTTTTCACCTACATTAAAGCAACTACAGATTTTCTTACCTTTAGCGAACTCTTCACTTGAGGTGCCAGATAATAGTGATTGAATATCATTATCTGGTAAACTTGTTTGGCTGAAAATATGTTCAAGCCATGCGCTTTCGATAGTTGGATCTGTTACTGAGCTGTAGCATAAAAAAACTAATTTACCCGCTTGTAAACAAATAAGGTAACAGGTGTTGTCTTGGATAAATTGCATCCATTCACCCGAGATCTGTGTGGTTGTTTGACACCAATTTAGCATATCAGTATTAACGTCAGTGTTAGCAAAGTAAAAGCTCATACCATAAGGTGTTCGTGCTTTGCTCCAAAATTCGTTATTTATTTGGGTTTGAACAATAAACTCATCACTAATATGCAGTTGTCCAAATTGTTTAAATGATGTTTTACTTAAGCCGATTGCACCGTGTTTTACTTCAGGTTGCCCAGAAATTGGGTCGGAAATACTTGCATATAAATTACTGACGTTTGCGCTAGAAGCAAATTGTTTATTCCAATGAATAGGCATAAAACATTCATTAGTTCTTTGATTTTTATCTAATTTGGCATGAACTGTTACTTGCCCAGTACTCGATGAAATATTGACTATTTCATCATCAACTATACTTAATAGTGAAGCATCAGCTGGATTAATATAGAGATAACATTTATCAGTATGCGCCGTGAGTTGCGACGCTTTACCTGTTCGGGACATGGTATGCCATTGATCTCTTAAACGACCGCTATTTAATCGAAAGGGAAACTCGGTTGATGTTTTTTGTGTTGGCTCTTTAGGTGTAATAGGAAAAAACAACGCCTTACCTGATGGAGTAGAAAATTTACCGTCTATGTAAAGCCGTTTTTTACCTTCAGGGTAAATCTCGTTAACTGGCCACTGTACTGGTTTTAAACGGTCATATTGTGTTGGGGTAATCGTAGAAAAGGCAGAAATATCAAATAAGCGTTGCCCATTATTTTCAAAACCGGACAATTGCGCAAATTCTTTAAAAACCTCACTGACGTGTAAATAATCAAACCCTGAAAAACCCATTGCTTTGGCGACATCGGCGATAATTTTCCAGTCATGCTTTGCTTGGCCATTGGGCGCTATTGCATTAGTTTGACGTGATATTCTACGTTCTGAGTTAGTCACTGTGCCATTTTTTTCTAACCATGGCGTAGCGGGTAATTTGACATCGGCAAGGTCCAAGGTATCATTATTTTCAGCGCAGTCAGAGACGACCACAAACTCACATTTTTTTAATGCTCGGGCTATTTTTTTACGATCGGGCAAGCTTACCATGGGATTAGTTGCGACTATCCAAACCGCTTTTATTTTACCCTCATCCATGGCGTCAAATAGGTCAATGGCTTTGTAACCTGCTTTGTCGGCTATGGTGGGTGATTGCCAAAAGCGTTGTACTGTTGAACGATGTTCTGGGTTTTCAATATCCATATGTGAGGCTAACTGGTTAGATAAACCGCCAACTTCTCTGCCTCCCATGGCATTGGGTTGACCTGTAATAGAAAAAGGCCCACAGCCGTCTTTGGCAAGTTTTCCTGTGGCCAAGTGGCAATTAATTATACTTTGGCACTTATCAACGCCTGAAGTTGATTGGTTGATGCCCATTGAGTAAAAAGTAATTACCTTTTCAGTTTGTGCAAACAGTTGATAGACGCTTTCAATAGCTTGTTGATCAATATCGCAATAGGCCGCTACTTCAGCTATTGACCAATTGCTTGCTTCTGTGGATGCCTGTTCAAAACCTTGAGTATGGCGTTCTATATAGTCTAGATCTAATCCGTCATTATGACTTAAATAATTCAACAGGCCGTTAAAAAATGCCGCGTCGGTGCCTGGTTTTACCGGCAAAAAATAATCAGCGATTTGACAGGTTGCCGTTTTACGTGGGTCAATCACCACGACTTTCATATTGGGATTACGCTTTTTAGCCCGTTCAATACGCTGAAATAATACTGGATGCGTCCAAGCGGCATTAGAGCCGGTAATGAGCAATAGTTCAGTACTGTCTAAATCTTCATAACTACAGGGAACAACGTCTTCACCAAAGCTACGTTTATAAGCAGCCACTGCTGAAGACATACAAAGGCGTGAATTGGTATCAATGTTGGCAGAGCCGATATAACCTTTCATTAATTTATTAGCGAGGTAATAATCTTCAGTCAGTATTTGTCCAGACACATAAAAAGCAACAGAATCAGGGCCATGATCTTTGATGATTTGTGAAAATTTATCAGCTACATGCTTTGTTGCTGTAGACCAATCAACCGTTAGGTTATTTATTTGTGGTTCAAGCAGGCGGTTGGTTAAATCTGTTGTTGCCAATAAATTAGTGCCTTTAACGCACAGTTGTCCAAAATTGGCTGGGTGCTCTATTGTGCCAACTAATGCCGTGGGCTTGCCATTTTCAACTGTAATGTCAATACCGCAACCTACACCACAGTATGCGCAAGTCGATTGAACAATATGTGACGATTGAGAATAACTCATAAAATGTACCTTTAATACAGAGAGTGAAACAGAGAATGATGCTACGTACAGCCCGCTTTATATGGGTTGTTTTAATTGTTTTATTTATATTTATTTATTTTGATATTTTTTTAGAAGACACTTTCACAAAGGTCTTTTTTTATGTCAACAACTCGGGTTTTAAACTCTGTGTCAGCAACATTTTTTAATAAAGCGGCACAACCACCACATCCCGTACTTGCTTTAGTGCTGATTATAACCGCATCAATAGTAGATGCGCCGTGGTTAATTGAGTTAATAATATCGGCTTTAGTTACATTGTTGCATGCACAAATAATGGCTGTATCGGGTAACGCGTCAGTACTTAAATAAGGCTTTTCGCCAGACGTTGGCAATATCAGTGCTGCTGGTGATTTAGGTAAATCTATCGCATTAAGCATGTATTGTAGTAATGAATCATAATCACTGGTATCACCAATTAATACCGCGCCAAGCATTTTACGTTTGTCACTAGAGATAACAATTTTCTTGTAAATACCTTTAGGTTGGTTTTCATAGGTATAAGTTAACGCACCAGGTGTTTTTGCATGTGCATCACCTATCGAACCTACTTCAACGCCCATGAGTTTTAATTTGGTACTCATATCGGCACCAGTAAATGATTCTTGTGCGCCCATAATATGTTTTGCGGCTACTTTGGCCATGCTGTAACCCGGGGCAACTAAACCAAAGATAAAGTTGTTCCAAAGGGCACATTCACCAATGGCATAGATATTTTCATCAGACGTTTGGCATTGGTTATTAATAACAATACCACCGCGCTCACCTAAGGCTAAATCGAAAGATCGTGCAAGGTTATCGTAAGGACGAATACCTGCTGAGAATAAAATAAGATCTGTCTCTAATACGGTATGATCACTAAAACACAGTTTGTAGCGGCATTTGTTGCCGTCTTCAATAACGCTGGTTGCTTTTGATGTATGTACCTCTACACCAAGTGCTTCAATTTTATCTTTTAATAATCGTCCGCCACCCGCATCAATTTGAACCCCCATTAATTGTGGCGCAAATTCAACGACATGAGTTTTTAAACCTAAGTGGGTTAGGGCATTTGCCGCTTCAAGACCGAGTAAACCACCGCCGATAACAACACCCACTTTACTGACATTGGCACTGGCTTGAATAGCGTCTAAATCATCGATGGTGCGATACACTAAACAATGCTCGCGATCTTTTCCTGGAATAGGAGGAACAAAAGGATAAGAGCCTGTTGCTAAGATAAGTTTGTCGTAATCGATGACTTGACCACTTTCTGTGACAACATTTTTATTTGCCCGATCAATATCAACTACTTTGGCATTAGTCTGGAAATTTATATCCCAATCTTGGTAGGTTTTCTCGTCAGTCATTGCTAAGTCTTGGGCTGTTTTGCCGCTGAAGTATTCTGAAAGATGAACGCGATCATAAGCAAGACGAGATTCAGCTGACAAAACGGTTATCTCAATTGCTTGGTTAGCTGTTCGTAATTGAGTTAATTGCTCAACAAAATGGTGACCCACCATACCGTTACCGACAACAACAACTTTATGTTTTTTTATTAATTGTTGATTATTTGAGATCATTTTTACCTGCTTCAACATTGATATGGTTTTACAATTTTGATAACGCTCAGCTAACGTGCTGAGGCGTTACCGTTATCGGGGGTGTTTGGTAAGCTAAAATTTAGCACTAACCCAAAGCCATACTTTATCTGTGTCAACTTTACCGGCGTCAGCATCACCCGCTGAATAAGCTGCGTATTTTATGCCAGCTTTATAATTCTTGGCAAATTTCTTCGCGTAAACAGCATTAATCTCACTACCTAAGTCATCAACTGTTGCGGTTGATTCGTCAGCAGAGTAGTCATGATATGCTACTGTCCAGCCACCTCCTAACGCTTTACCAGAAATAACAGCATAAAGGTCTACTAAGCCCTCTGGAGGCGTACCTAAAAATTGGTCAGCCCAACCGTTGAATTTATGTAATGTTGCTAGCGGTGTTGAAAAACCATACATTCCATCATCACTACCAAGAATTTCACCACCTAATTTAACCGTTACTTTATCAAAGCTGTAACCACCTTCAAGAGCCATATAGGTTACAGAATAGTCAGCTGCAGCACTATCTGAGTCTTGAGTGGCAAATTCAGCATAGTATGAAAACTTGTCTTTTTTACCTTTAAAACTCAATCCAAACGTATCTAAACCGTTTGATGTTCCATCATCTTCTTCTAATAAGTAACTGTATGCGGTGAATTGTCCATAACTTGTTTTATAGCCAAGGTTTAGTAAATGATCTTTTGAGTCAAGATCTTTAACTTCGCCAAAAATACGATTACGTTTTGTAATGTAACTATAGCTGCCTTTTAAACTGTCTGATGCTTGATAACCTATTGTTACGGCATCAAATGTTTGTCTATCTTGACGCCAGCCTACATGGCCGACATAACGATGGTTATCTAAGGTAAGTACTTGACGACCCAATTTAGCAATAACTTTACCTTGCTTGTACTGCACAAAAGCTTGGTCTAATTCAGTTGTTTCTGGATCAGCAATAACTGAATATATCCCATTGTTGCCAACGGCATCATTATAGTCGTCAACACCGGCTATTTGGCGTGAGTCTTCAAATTCAACAACACCTGTAAAGCCATTATAGCTAGCACTAGTGTAATTTAATCGTGTTCTTAATGTTAATGCTGACGCATCTTTTTTGGTATTGTCTTGATCAACGGCTTCATAACGTAAGTTTAAATCGAGAGTAGTTTTAGCATCGGTTTCAGCGGCAGTCGCGTTAGCTGAAACACCCGCACTTGCTAATAAAATCAATGCGGTAATTTTTGAAAGTTTATGTACTGATTGCATGTTTTTGCCCTTAAGTTTTTATTAAAATATGTTTTTATTTTTCAAATTTGGTTTTATTTTTTGAGATGAACTAAGCAACGCTAGTTGCTTTTTGTTCGTCTTCTTTATTGGTTTTAGTTGTTGGTATTACTTCCACTTTTCGCTGTTTTTCATATAAGAATTTTAAAACAGCAGAACGAAGACGGTTATATTCAGGATCTTCTGCTAACGCTAAACGATTTCTTGGATGTGGTAAGTTAACGTCTAAAATCTCACCTATTGTTGCTTCTGGCCCATTGGTCATCATGACAATGCGGTCAGATAACAAAACTGCTTCATCAACATCATGGGTGATCATAATGACGGTGTTGTTTAATTCTTTTTGGATCTCCATCAACGAGTCTTGCATATGTGCACGTGTTAACGCATCAAGTGCACCAAAGGGTTCATCCATTAGTAATACTTCTGGTTGCATTGCTAATGCTCGCGCAATACCAACACGTTGTTTCATACCACCTGATATTTCATCAGGGCGTTTATGCATAGCGTGATCCATATGTACTAATTTTAAATTGTGTTCAATCCACTCTTTTTTCTCAGCCTTTGACATTGTTTTGCTAAAGACTTGATCCACAGCAAGTTCAACATTTTGGTAAGACGTTAACCAGGGTAATAATGAATGGTTTTGAAAGACTACAGCGCGTTCAGGACCGGGTTCATTCACTTCTTTATTTTTTAGTAATACACCACCATTAGTGGCTTGGTATATACCTGCAACAATATTTAATACGGTTGATTTACCACAGCCTGAATGGCCGATAAGTGAAATGAATTCACCTTTTTTTATCTGAATATCAACATCTTTTAGCGCGGTAAAGCTACCCGACGGTGTCGGAAACGCCATATCAATGTGACTAATTTTTAAAAAATGCTCTTCTGGGTTAGTTGTCGTAGTAATAGTCATAATAATTTCCTTAAACGCTTGCGCTTGATTTATCCCAAGATACTTTTTGTTGTAGCATCAGCATGATTCTGTCTAATAAGAATCCGATAAAACCAATTACCAGTACAGCTGCCATGATGCGTGCTAGAGAGTCTGAGCTACCATTTTGGAATTCATCCCAAACAAATTTTCCTAAACCCGGGTTTTGTGCCAGCATTTCAGCAGCAATTAATACCATCCAAGCCACACTAAACGATAACCTCATGCCGGTAAAAATCATTGGTATAGATGCAGGTAATACAATTTTCCTAATGTGCGTTAATGTCGGTAGACGTAATACTTTGCTAACATTGAGTAAATCGCTGTTGATTGAAGAAACACCGATCGAAGTATTGATAACCATTGGCCACAAGCTACATAAGCTTACTGTGATCAGTGATGTGATAAATGATTTAGATACTAAGGGGTCGTCTGATACATAAAGCGCACTAACTATCATGGTTACAAGTGGTAGCCATGCCAGTGGTGAAACGGGTTTAAATATTTGTACTATTGGGTTTAATGCCGAATTTAACTTAGCACTTAAGCCCATCCATATGCCCAGCGGTATGGCAATAAACGCGGCAACTAAAAAACCACTGGTTACGGTAATTAAACTGGTAAATATTTGGTCAACAAAGGTTTCTTTACCTGTATATGCTCTTATTTTAACGACGTAATCTGGATTTTTTTCAAGCTTCTTAGCGTTGCGAATATCTTGCCTTACATAGAAAGCTACCGCTTTTTGTCTTTCCGCAATATGTTCGTCGTAAAGTACAGAAAATTGTTTAACAACTACATTAGGTCCTGGAAACTCCCCTAAAGAGGTATGGATACTTTTTGCCGTTATCGACCATAATGCGACAAAGATAGCGATACCGATAATGGGTAAAATTAGTGTATTTGTCACTTTACTGAATACATCTTTTAAGATTTTTATCATTTTCTCATTGACCGTTAAACGATTGATTGTTGCGGTTGTTAAACTCATTTTACGTCCTCTTAATACTTGCTTTAAGTCTTGTTTCGAACCATGAGGTTAGCCATGGTTCGAATGTGAGTTACTTAAAGTTTGTCACCTTGTTTAAGACCAATTTTAAATTTTTCTAAGTAAGCATTTGGCTTGCTACCATCATAAAAAATGTCGTCGATAAAGTGTTGTTGAGGTGGTTTGTAACCTGTCTCAGTAGCGAAGTTAGGAAATTCATTTGTAGGAATTAATTTATCAGCAATTAAAGACTTAGCCGCTTTTTCATAAATGTCAGGACGGTAAACTTTTGCAGCAAGATCTTTGTACCACTGGTCACTCTTATCATCGCTAATTTGTCCCCAACGACGCATTTGTGTTAAGTACCAAATCGCATCAGAGTAGTAAGGGTAAGTGGCGTTGTAACGGAAGAATACGTTAAAGTCAGGTACTGCGCGTTTGTCACCTTTCTCGTATTCAAAGGTACCCGTCATAGAGTTCGCAATTACATCGTAATCGGCACCAACATAGTTAGATTGGGACAATATTTTAACGGCAGCAGGGCGGTTGGCATTGTTGTTATCATCTAACCACTTTGCCGCTCGAATTAATGCACGTGTTAAACGGATAGTGGTATTAGGATATTTTTTAGCGAACTCTTCAGTGATACCAAACACTTTTTCTGGGTTGTTTTTCCAGATTTCGTAATCAGTCACAACAGGCACACCGATATTTTTGAATACCGCTTGTTGGTTCCAGGGTTCACCAACACAGTAACCGTGAATAGTACCGGCTTCCATTGTTGATGGCATTTGCGGTGGCGGTGTTACAGAAAGCAA
>CAJXQM010000041.1 GCA_913058145.1 uncultured Colwellia sp. | reverse complement strand
ACCACTCAATGTGTAAGTCAAAGTACCAATCGGTGTAGCGCCTGAGAGTACAGGATTTGCATCCGTATAAGCTGAATTCTCAGCAACGTTGGCATCACTTATGGCGTTAATGGTAAAGCTGGCTGTTTCAGTGACATCGGTAACACTTACAGTAATAGCTTGGGTGTCTGTATTGCCTGCAGTATCAGTGGCAGTCACTTCTACCACGTATGTATTATTACTTCCCGTATCTGTTGGGCTTTCAAAATTAGGTGCAGCGGCAAACGCCAATACGCCTGCGGCAAGGCTAAATTTAGCTTGGTCTGTTCCACCGCTAATTGTATAAGTTAGTGTATTGGTATCGGTAGCTATAACGGTAGTGACCGCAATGGTATTTTCAGCAATATTAATGGCAGCGGTTGCACCGCCTGAGTCTGAAGTGACAATGGGAGCTGTGGTATCAATCACCACTGATTGTGCAACTGATGCTACTGAAACATTGCCAGCTGGGTCAGTGCTCTTAGCGGTAATAATATGGGTGGCACCAGCTAATGTAGATGCCGTAATACTCCAAGCATTACTCGAAACAGTTGCTGTGCCAATAGAGTCAGGCCCTGAGTAAAGCGTTAACGTATCCCCAGTAACACCTGTACCAGTAATCGTTGGCGTGCTATCTGAGTTAGGTGTGGTGATACTGTTGATAGTGGGTGCTGTGGGTGCTGTATTGTCAACCACAATCGTTGCACCTGAAGTTGGTGTAGCAGTAACAACCTTAGCTGCAGCATCTGTACCTGTGGCTAGTGCAAAGGTTTGTGTGCCGTCGCCCGTGCCAACTGTCCAATCATAATAATATGAGGTGGCGCTTGTTTTGGTCATATTGGTAGCACTGAGTGTTGTTACACCACTGCCAGATATTTGCATCACAGGACTGTCAGCAATAGCCTCATTGAAGGTGGCAGTGATGCGAACTGTATCGCCATTTTTAACACTTGTTACTGCGCCTCCACCTTTTGTGTAGGCGAGTGAGGCTGTGGGGGCGGTGTTTAGAAGTCCTTCATTTGTAACTTTTGAGACCAGTTTTGCCCGAGTACCGTTATCGGTTGCCGAACCTTCCCATGAATATTGGCTCCCGGCATATTCAAATGAAAAGGAACCTACATAGCTCACATTGCTCGCAAAAGTTCCGGAGATTGACGGCCTGACTATATTGGTTACGTTGCTAACCCCAAGTGCCGTTTCTAACTTAGCCGCCAAATAGGTTATGTTCTTCGGATCAACTTGAATGGAACCACTATATATCAAATCTCCAAACTGATTTTCGGTGGTGTTGTCAAAGGCACTGGGGCTGAATATTAAGATAGGGCTATAATTGCCGCTTGTTTTGTAGCTCAAGGTCATTCTTTTGCCACTGGGCAGGACCGCTTCACACTTAGTTGAATTGCTCACGGCTACGCCTCCAATCGAACTAGTTGAGAAAGCGGTTAGTTGGTCACAAACGCTTACATTATAGCCATGCCCACTTTCTACGTAAACGACCGTTCCGAATGCAAATAGGTATGACGGCCATGACACAGCCAACAGCATAAAGAAGGCCGCGATAGTGGGCCTAATTGTGAATAGCAGAAAAAGTTTAGAATTTATTTTTTTTAACATTTCATTTTACTCGTCACATTATTTAGAAACTATACACAACACAAGTCTCTTAATAGTCTCTAAAAATAAAACAAGTTTAATTTATACAAAAAGAGACTATAGAGAGACTCATTTAAAGTATGATTGTCAAAAAAGGAGTTGATAAATGATAGAAAATTTAAAAAATACAAATTTACTCTTCGTTGAGGATGATGCTATTTTTAGAAAACAGTACACTTATATCTTTAGAAGTTTTTTTTCTCAAGTGTTTGAAGCTAGTAATGCACTAGAGGGGTTGGAACATTTTCAAACGCAATCTATTCAGTGTATTATCAGCGATATAGTTATGAGTGATATGAACGGGATAGAGTTTATTCAAGAGATTCGAAAAGTGGATCAAAAAATACCTATTATAGTATTTAGCTCTCACCCTACTCAGAAATATCTTCTTGAATCAATCAAATTAAATTTAACCAGTTTTTTAATTAAACCTGTCTCTTTTGTAAATATTAAAACTGTACTTGAACTGTGTGTACTTAAAATGATTGATGAACAACTACTTAAAATCAAAATTTGTGATGATACAGAGTATTCTCCTGTGACAAAAATATTGACCACTTCAAATCAAAACTTTGCATTAACCAAAAAAGAATCACTTCTTTTAGAATTACTAATAAAAAATAGAAGTAAACTTGTAACGAGAGAGAGTATTGAACGCCGTGTTTATTTTAACCAAGAGATGAGTGATTCTGCCCTTAAGAATCTTATACTTAAATTAAGAAAAAAAATCTCTGCTAATGTTATCATCAATGTTCCTGGTCATGGATTTTTACTTCAATGAAAATCATTGTACTGATTAGCTTCTTATTTACACTAGCATGTTCAACAACTGAAATAGCATTTTCAACAACTGAAATAGCATTTTCAACAACTGAAAATTTTGTGCAAAGTGATTCCTTAGCTTATGTAGATACTGACAAAAAATATACGCTTGATACAATCATTTCGGCTAAAAAATATTTTCTACTTAATGAAGATTCTATTGATAGGTTCTCAAATGAAGTTATATGGAGTTATTTTACAATCACTAACTTGTCCTCAATTCAACAATCACTCATTGTACAAAATGCAATAAGACTTTTGCGTTATGCAGATGTTCTTGTTATTCATGAAGATGGAACTAAAGAAACATTTATGATTGGTACAGATAGAGATCATAAATTTCAAGGTTTAGGAGTAGTTGGATATCCTCTTGAAATAAAACCAAATGAGCGTATTGAAATATATACTAAACATAAGTCTATCGGATTTCTCAATACACATTGGAATGTTAGCGATGAAACTCAATATCATTATGATAAAGCTGTAGAAAATAGCGTATTTGGTGTGGTTTTTGGTGTCATATTCTTAGTTGTAATTTATGGCACAATTTTATTTTACATTACTAGTGAAAAGAGTAATCTTTACTTTAATGGAATTATACTATCAAGAGTTTTGTTAGTTTTGTCTCTCTCTGGTTTTTTTTACACCTATAGCTATGATATGGGCTTATTTATTCGGACTACTGTTACTCTTAATATGCCGATGGTAATGTTTTTTGAATCACTATTTTTTATATCTTTATATAATTTGAAACAAAAATCTCCTAACTATTACCGTATTTTTTCTGCTATATCTATAGTGGGAATTATATTTTTTCTTATATCTATTTACAATATATTTACATCCCCTTCTATTATTGCCATAAAATCTATGATGGTATATGTAGCTATTGCTACACTTGCTAGTTTAATTTTTACAGGATATGCTACATACAAGGGATGGAAAGGTTCATTAGCTCTACTTATTTCAGTATTGGTATTTATATATGTTCGTTTTTCATACATGAATGCTATTGATAAAAATAGTGAGTTTATACTATTTTTGTTAATTGTTGTTATTGTAGAGACGCTACTAATTCTTTTAGCTCTTACATTCAAAGTAAAAGAGATTTATGATGAAAAAGTAAAAGCACAAATAATTATATTAAACCATGCAAAATATCTATCACTTGGTAAAATGCATGCAGCAACAATTCACCAACTAAGAACTCCAATCGCTCACATAGGAGCTATCGCAACAAGAATTAAATTTGTATTTGAGCGTCATAAACATCAACTAGATGAAGAAGAATATGATTCATCTAATGAACTAGAACAAATAGTATCTATGGCAAATAATACAGTATCTGATTTATATAATCTTTACAGTACTGATCAAGAAAAAGAGTATTTTGATCTTAAAGAAGCAATCCATGAAATTTTATTACTTATGAATGTTAAGTCTGAAAATCATGCTATATCAATTATTTCATCCTTAGAATCTGCTCCTATTTTCAATTATCCAAATTCTATTAAACATATTATTATGATAATAATAGAAAATGCAATAGATATTTTACAAGAGCGTGAGATAAAAAATCCAACAATAAATATCTCTTTGTTAAAAAGTGAAACAGGTTATGAGATTAATATATGTGATAACGGAGGAGGAATTATGATAAAGCCTATAGAAGATGTGTTTGAAATGTACAATAGCCATAAAAAAACAAAAGGTTTAGGTATTGGCTTAGCTCTGGCAAAAGATTTATCAAATTTTTCAGATGCTCAATTAGATGTTTTTAATACTACAGATGGTGTTTGTTTTACTGTCAAATTATGATAGTTAACTTTTTTATCATTGTGAAAGCCTTGAATAAATTATTTTGCATAAAGAACCAAGAAAACCAATAGGGTCAGACTCGATTGATAACCTATTTACTCTTAAATATTTCAGAATGCTAACTCGACCAAGGATATTCAGCAGAATCATTGACCATCCCCGCTCGAACTGGATTCAACTCGATATATCGGCTACACGTTAACAGGTAATTCTAGCTATCAAGCAGTGTGGCTTTATAAAGTCCTTCCCATAAAGTACCTGTCAGTTGATATTGGTCATTAAAATATTGGACATAGTAACGACCTATATACTGCATGACTTTACTCATTCCATTACCTAAATCTGTGGTAATCAACAGGTGAAGATGATTAGTCATTAAGACGTACTCATGTCATTCTCAATCATATTTTTTGCAAGCATCGCTCAGTTTTTGCAGATAAAACCGGTAGCCTTCATCAGCTACAAAGATAATACCTCAATTATTTCCACGCTGAATAATATGTTGTGTGGCTGTCCAGAATTACAAAACGGGGAAGTCGTGCCATTTTATCTTATGACTATAGCTTATTTCTAAAAGAATAACTTAGAGCATAACATGTTATGTTATTTCATTCGAGTCTTGTATCTTGTACTTAGTGTCAACTTATGTAAATAAATGGCGCTATCCAATGACGGTTGGATGAGGGGTAGAGACATTGTAAGGAGGCCTTGATTATAAAAATCGTGGGTCAGATTAGTGCCTACCCCTCTTTAATATCGACTTTAAATGCGAACATTATCTTGTGCCTGCACCACGCAAGAGTAAACATTAATACAATTGAATCGCATTAATATTTGTTGGGGTATGATCCGCAAATATGTCTACTGAAAAACATTTATTAAGAAAACAAAATGTTAACAATGAATTAGGTGGGTGACGGCGTTAATTTTGTGTTTGGCGAATAAATTCGCCACTATGGCGCAGGGGTTTACCAACAACTTGTTTACTTAATCACCACATGTGGCGACTTCATAACCACCGCATCATTCAATTCAATACCGAGCCCTGGCTCTTCCGATACTTGAAAAAAGCCATCAACGGGTTGCGGATCTTGTAAACATAATTCACGATTCCAGTCTTTAATCGCATAAGTATGATGCTCATGAATTAAAAAGTTTGGTATTGCGGTTTCTAAATGCAAAGAAGCTGCGGTGGCCACAGGGCCGCCACAAACATGGGCTTGAATACGAATATCGTAAACATCAGCATAATCACACACTTTTTTCGCTTCAGTAAAACCGCCGCATAAACCAACATCAGGTTGTAATACGTCAATGCTTTGATCTTCAAAATAAGGACGAACATCCCAACGGTGATATAAACGCTCGCCACCGGCAATAGGCACATTAACGTTATCTGATACTTTTTTATGTACTGCAGAATTTAAATAGTTAACCGGCTCTTCATACATCATGCAACCCACTTCTTCGACTATTCTCCCCATTTGAATGGCCGATGCCGCGCCCATTAATGAATGCGATTCAAAAATAATATCAACATCTTCACCCACTGCATCACGAATAGCGCGTAATCGGTTACCAAATAAACGCATTTGTGGCTTAGTAAATAACTTGGTTCGATCAAATGATGAGCTGCCGTCTTTGTTATACACAATGGGATCAACTTTTACCGCATCATAACCTTCACTTACCGCTTTTAATGCCGCTTGAGCATATTCTTCTGGCTCGATTAGCTTATTGATTTCGCTATCCCAATCAAACTGCAGCTGACTGGCGTAAGTGCGTAATTTGTCATTTACTTTACCGCCAAGTAATTGATAAACCGGTACACCTAATGCCTTTGCTTTAATATCCCAAAGCGCTGTATCAATGGCACTCATAGCAGAATACAAAACAGGTCCGCCACCTAAACCCCAAAAACTTTCTCTGAGCATACGTGACCACAACAGTTCCGTATTAAACGGGTTAAAGCCGATTAATACTGCTTCACTAATTTCTTTGATCATAGCGGCAGCAGCACTGTGTCCCCAATCATAAGCTAAACCGGCTTCGCCAACACCACTAATGCCTTCATCAGTATGAACACGAATGAAAACAGGGTTCCAGCCGATACGTTTCGGACAGTGAATATCAAATACTTCAACATGGGTAACTTTCATTTTTGTCTCTTTAAATTAGGTTCTTTGTTTTTATTTCAAATAAATTGAGCGATACAACAACAAGATGAATGTTACGAAGAAAAATCAGGATATTCTCTTGCCACTCTTCGCATCATTGCTGGCCATGCGGTTTCTCCACCCGTTTTTCCCGCATGCACAATATTCGCTTGGGCTTTAATGCCATCAATAATACTCTGCGGTGCATAAATGGGTCTCATGCCCGTGGACATAACTTGTAATTGCACCTGACATGCTCGGGTTAAATCATACATATGCATAAATGCGTCACCAATAGTTTTACCCATCGTAAGGGCACCATGATTTCTAAGTAGCATAAAATTGGCGTCGCCTAAATCTTCCTGCAATCTCAGCTTTTCATCTGCATTCACCGCTAGTCCTTCATAGCCATGATAACTCATTGAAGCAAGGGCAAACATAGCGTATTGACTTAATGGCAGCAAGCCCTCTTCAAGGCTAGCAACCGCAATAGTTTCATCAGTATGAATGTGCATAACGCAAATATCCTCATGACGTGCTTCATGCATTGCATTATGAATAGTAAAGCCCGCAGGATTAATTTCAAACGAACAATCTTTATCAATAATATTACCATCAATATCAATTTTAACTAAGTTTGATGCGGTTACTTCCTCAAATGCTAAGCCAAACGCATTGATCAATAAATACTCAGTACCAGGAATACGCGCGGAAATATGCGTATGAATAAGATCATCCCAACCATGCATTACCATTAAACGGTAACAGGCCGCTAAATCAACACGAATTTGCCACTCTTGTACTGATACTTTATCTTTTAAACTTATCTTTGGGAGTTCGAACATCTTTATACCTTGTCTATTTTATCGCTACAAATTTATTGATATAAATAAAGTCTACCTGAGCTAGGCGCGGGTATAAAGAAAGAGTTACCATAAGATATAATTTCAAACCAAAAAACGCTCTTATTTTATGTGTATTTTATTTTTTGCCATCAAACAGCACCCTAGATATCCAGTGATCATTTGTGCAAATCGTGATGAATTTCATCAAAGGCCAACACAGTCAATGTATTGGTGGCCTAATAACGATTTACTTGCTGATAAGGTATTAGCCGGTAAAGACTTACAGGCAGGTGGCACTTGGCTTGGTTTAAATGAACAGGGACGATTTAGCGCACTCACCAATTTTCGCCAACCACAACTTTTTGATAAAAATAAAAAATCTCGTGGTGAATTAGTATTACACGCATTAGCACACAAAGATAATGACGTAACAGAACAGCTAGCTAAATCATCAAGTCACTATAACAGCTTTAACTTAGTCTTCGGTCAACTCGATAACCTAATGTGCTTTGATAGTGTGTCACAAAAAAAACAAATGTTACATTCAGGGTTTCACAGTTTATGTAACGGCGCATTAGATGACATTTGGCCTAAAATGGCACTTGGGCAAGCTAAACTTGCCAATGAAATAAAAGATCATTCCTTAGATATAGAACAGCTATTCAAATTAATGAAAAGCGGCCAGCAAGCACAAACTGAGCACTTACCAAAAACAGGCGTGCCATTAAATTGGGAGCAACTGCTCAGTTCTATTTTTATTGTTTCGCCAGAATACGGTACCCGAACGACCAATATAATCACCCTAGATAATGAGGGGAATATTTCTATTTATGATCAAAGCTATAATGAGCAAGGGGAGTGTACAAAGAAACAAAATTTTTCTATAAAACTCTAAGCCTTATTCAGCGCCAACATAAACACATTCAACTCATTTCATTTACCAATGCGGCCAGTAAAATAATAAACACTAAGATCCATGTTATTTTACTAAATTTTGCTTGCTGTTCATCATTCGTCTGTGTACCAAACCGTTCACCCAAAACGACCATCAGTGCCACTACAGCAAAAACACTCACTAATATAATTAATAATGTCATCTATATCTCTTCCAATTACCTAAGTTTTTCTACCTAGATTTAACAAAATCATTTACCATTGCGAAATATATCTTATACCAACTGTAATAAAAAATTGGTCAATTAGCGAGAGACAGGGTTTACATGCCACAAGTTTCACCATCACAAGCAAATGATTTTTTTCAAAAACGTCGATTTATTATTCGACTTGGCAAGGCATTACACAAGCTTGGCTCTACAGCATATCGTTTAGAAGATAATCTACTCTCTATTGCCCGGTTTTTAGATATTCACGCCTCTTTTATGATCACCCCAACCTCGTTAACTTTTATTCTTTCTGATGATGAAGATGATCAGCAATATAATCACTTAGTACGCGTAACACCAGGAGAAATTGATCTAGGCTCTTTAGCACGTATTGATGAATTAGTGGATGAACTCATCAATGGTGAACGCACATTAGCGCAAGCGATAGAGCGCTTAGAAGAAGTCAATAATAAACCACCTCCTTATGGCGTCATATTAACATTTCTAGCTTTTGGTGCCTCTAGCGGTGCGTTTGCCATGTTAATGCACACCAGTTGGCATGATGTTTTTTGGTCTACCCTACTTGGTTTTGTTGTCTTTCTTTTTGTTATTTGGGCTGAACGTTCACGCCGCGTAACTGAAATGTTAGAGCCAATGGCTGCATTAACCACCTCGATGTTAGCCTCGCTTATTTCATTATTCGATCCTAGCATTAATATCCCCATGGTTATTTTATCAAGCATTATTGCTTTTATTCCTGGCCTGTCACTCACGGTAGGTTTATCTGAACTTGCTGCTCGGCATTTAATGTCAGGTACAGCCCGTATCATGGATAGTGTCATGGTGCTATTTAAGCTGTATTTTGGCGCAGTATTAGGTATGGCTTTTGGTAAACTTATTTGGGGTGAAGCGAGTTTTATGCCACCAGATACCATGCCCGTTTGGACCTCATGGTTAGCAGTAACTACCCTTTCAATTTCGTTAGTAATTCTATTTAAGGTGCGATTAAAAGACGCGCCTTGGGGAATGATAGCTGGCTATATTTCATTTAGCGTTAGTATTTGGGCCAGTAGTTATTTAGGTGTAGCTTTAGGCGCATTTGCTGGCGCTTTTGCCCTAGGAATATACAGTAATTTATTCTCACGTATAATGAACCTACCTTCTTCCATCGTCCGTCTTCTGGGCTTAGTCGTATTAGTACCAGGCAGTAAGGTTTATATCGGTTTAAATAGTTTAGTTACCGGAAAACAAATGTTAGCCGTGAATGACTTAGGCTCACAAACATTTTTAATTTTTATGTCACTTGTGGCCGGTCTAATTTTTTCAAATGTTGCTTTACCTCATAGAAAAACTTTATAAATTTGGCTGTTAACTAATTATCAACTAATTAAGAGTAATGATGACAAAAACGCACAAAGCACTATCCACAACTCATGTATCAACAAATTATCATCATGGTGATTTGTATAGCAGCTTACTTAATACAGCAACTACGATGATTTTGGAAGGTGGCGTAGAAGCCTTATCGCTACGAAAACTAGCAATCCGCATTGGCGTTTCTCGTACCGCTGCATACCATCACTTTAAAGATAAAAATGACTTACTTGTTGCGATTGCTGCTCAAGGCTTTGTTTCATGGCAAAAACAGGCTGAACAAATAGTTATTAATAAGGCCTTAACCGAACGAGAAAAATATAAAGCGTTTGTTCATTATTATGTACAGTTTGCCACCGAAAATGCCGCTATTTATCAACTTATGTTTGGGGGCATCTTATGGAAAGATAAACAAAGCCCTTTAAAACTCAAAGAGGTGGCTTACCCTAGTTTTCAATTTCAAGTTGAATTGACTAAAACTTGGCAAAATAAAGGGGTGTTACCTGCTTCACCAAAGACCCTACGTCTAGCCCAAGTCACTTGGGCAACACTGCATGGTATTGCTCAATTGGTGATTGATGGGATATATGCCGACGCTAGCCAAATTGATGAAATGTGCCAATGTGCTGTTGATTTATTTTTAGTCACCCACAAAAATTAACAATCATGCTATATCCTTAAAAGTTCAGCATCACCTCCCTTTTATTGTAAATAAAAAAGTAAATATCACATAAAATTAACGTTACACTAAAAAGTGTAAATAGATGTTTCGCTGACTAGAACTTAAGGTAAAGTCATCGTAATATTTAATCACTGTACAGTATTTGCATGTAAGCTGTATGAGCACAACAATATCGAATGATTAAAAATATAAAATGAGAGTAAATTAATGAAAGCGATTATAACAAGCGCTGTATGCTCATCTTTACTATTACTTAGCGGTTGTAGTAAGAGTGATAACACAGTAATAAATTCTTCTAAAGTGACCGTTCAGAAAACAGCTTTAGCATCAGGTATCGATAAAGCGAATATGGATACAAATATTCGTCCACAAGATAATTTTTATCGCTATATTAACGGCGGCTGGATGAACAGCCATAATATTCCTGGTGATAAAACCGCTATAGGCTCTTTTTATGATTTGCGTGATAAAGCTGATGAAGATGTAAATGCAATTATCGAAGAACTTGCGGCAACTGATGACTTAATAATGGGCTCTGACGAGCAAAAAGTAGCTGATTTATTTCGTTCTTATATGAATAGTGAAACACGTAATACTTTAGGTATAAACCCTATCCAATCAATTATAACGGCCATCAATAATCTACAAAATAAAGATGACCTAGCTGAATTTTTTGGTCAATACTCCTCTGCAGGGATTAATAATCCATTAGCGTTGTACATTAGTGTAGATGCTAAAAATTCATCAAGCTACGCTATTCATATCTGGCAAAATGGCTTAAATTTACCTGACAAGGATTACTACTTTAATGAAGCCGAGCGTTTTGTTGATTTGCGCAATGGTTATGTCTCGCATATTGAAAACATGTATAACTTAGCAGGCATCAGTAATGGTAATAGTGCAGCTAATAATATTATGGCATTAGAAACTAGCTTAGCTGAGTTTCATTGGACACGCGTAGAAACCCGTGATAGTGAAAAACGTTATAATAAGTTTGCTACCAAGAAGCTAAATAGTCTCACCAGTAAATTTAACTGGAAAGCTTTTTTAGCGGCCGAAGGTGTTGCTAGCCAAAAAGATATTATTATTAACCAGCCTGATTTTATTGAAGGCTTTGGTAACGTATTTGCGCAAACATCACTTGAAACATGGAAGCAATATTTAACATTTAATACCTTAAGTGCTTTTTCTAGTTACCTAACCGCTGATTTAGATAATGAAAATTTTAATTTCTTCTCAAAGCAACTAAACGGTCGCAATGAGCAACGCCCTCAATGGAAACGCGGTGTAGGCGTTGTGAATGGTAATCTAGGTGAAGTGATTGGTAAAGTTTATGTAACTCGCCACTTTACGCCACAAGCAAAAGATAGAATGAGTACTTTAGTTGAAAATTTGCGTAATGCATACGGCGCAAGTATTGATGACTTAGAATGGATGTCAGACGGTACTAAAAAAGCTGCGCATATAAAGCTTGCTGCTTTCACACCTAAAATTGGTTACCCTGACCAATGGGAAGACTACTCTAAACTTGCAATCAAGGTTGATGATCTAGTAGGTAATATCATTCGTTCACGCAAAGTGTCTAGCGAAAAAGAAATTTCAAAACTCGGTGGTCCAATTCGTAAATGGGAATGGGGCATGACGCCACAAACGGTTAACGCTTATTACAATCCTACCGTGAACGAAATTGTTTTTCCTGCGGCTATTTTACAAGCACCTTTCTTTAATATGAAAGCTGACGATGCTGTAAACTACGGTGGTATTGGCGCTGTGATTGGCCATGAAATGGGACATGGATTTGATGACCAAGGCAGTAAATACGACGCCACAGGTAATCTTCGCAACTGGTGGACAGAACAAGATCTGAAAGAATTTTCAACTCGCACTAAAGCACTCGTTGAACAATATGCAGATTATCAAGTATTTGATGACTTAAACGTTAATGGGAAACTAACCTTAGGTGAAAACATTGGTGATTTATCAGGGGTGACTATCGCCTATAAAGCTTACAAAGCGTCATTAAACGGTAAAAAATCACCTGTCATTGACGGTTTAACGGGCGATCAACGCTTCTTTATGGGCTATGCACAAATTTGGCGTTCCAAGATCGTCGAAAAATCAATGCGTAACCGTGTCGCCACTGACCCTCATTCTCCAGGTGAGTTTCGTGCTTTAGGATCGCTTTCAAATATGAATGAATTCTATCAAGCCTTTGACGTAAAAGAAGGTGATGCTATGTATATAGCACCTGAAAAACGCGTTAAGATTTGGTAATCACGTTTATTGAAAATGTATTCTTATATGTTAAAAAAGCAGCTTAGGCTGCTTTTTTTGATTGTTTTAATCATTAAAATAACATTTATTCATGCCACAGAGAAGACCATTTTCTAGAACGTTATACCTTAAGTACTTGCTAAGATTGTTAAGATCTTGGCTCTCTCGCCATGGTATAAAACTCATTATTAGGCTGCATGCGAGTAACGATAGCCATTCTATTTGATAGCCCAAAAAAGGCCGTAATGCCTGCAATATCTAAGATATCCTCATCATCGTAGCCATGGTTATTTAGCTGTTCATAATCGGATTCTTGAACCAACTCTGGAGAGCGCGAAAGCTTGAGAGCAAACGTCAACATCGCTTTTTGCTTCTCATTTATTGGTGCGTGGAGATAATTCACCGCAATCTGGTCCGCAAGCAACGGCTCTTTGGCAAATACGCGAAGCATTGCCCCGTGTGCCACAACACAATACTGGCAACCATTAGCTGAACTAATAGCAACAACAATCATCTCTTTTTCTGTCGGACTAAGCGTACTTCCTTCACGGTGCATAATGGCATCGTGATAAGCAAAGAATGCTCTGAATTCAGCAGGCCTATATGCCAGTGTCAGAAATACATTGGGGATAAATCGAGCTTTCTCCTGAACTTCCAATATACGAGCAAGGATATCTTCGGGCAAAGATTTTAAATCTGGTACAGGGTATCTACTTATCGTTAATGCGCTCATCTATGATCACCTTTTGGTTCGTTTATTATCTATCTGTTGATAACAATCTAATTCTTTATTTAAAGTAAGTGAAATTAATTATTCAAATAGTAGTGATAACTAAAGGTTATGATATAAAAACACAATAATTACGTTATTTCTAGCCGCGGCTGAATCGAAAAGCTTTACTAGAAATCAGAGCGTGATTTTGTACCTCAATGGGTACCGTTTTCCTAGATATCTAAACTGGAAACTGCTTCTAAGGGCAAAGCTGATTAATGCACTTTCAATTACCTATATGACTTGGTTGATTCAGCAATATTAGAGAAAGTAAGCATTTAATGACAAGAAAAACTAATCTGTCACAGTATTACCATTCAGAAGTAACTAATTAAATGTGGAATAAATGATGTTGAATATCGAAGTAGAATTTTGGATTCTATCTTTTCTATTTGTAATAAAAAATCAAGGGATCATAGCACTTGATTACTGAACTATTTTTTTGATGAAATTTTTTGTGGGGATCCGTCAGTAACAGTCATCTTGAATACGTCTTAAATATATTAAAGCATTCTGTTAGAATAGTAGGCTATTGATTAAAGGACACCGAGGCAGCATGTCAGAATTTAAAGAATTTTCACTTTTAGAGTCAATTATTGATCGCGTTACTCTTAAGGGCTATAAACAGCCTACACCGATCCAAAAAGAATGTATCCCGGCTCTTATTAATGGGAATGACCTTCTTGGTATAGCGCAAACGGGAACAGGAAAGACGGCGGCTTTTTCACTGCCTATTATCAATACTTTTGGTCGAAATAAAATAGATATTCAAGCGAAGAGCACGCGTTCGCTAATACTAACGCCGACAAGAGAGCTTGCCTCGCAAATAATGCAAAACATTGATGACTACTCTGAGGGTTTAGGCCTTAAAACTAAGGTTGTTTATGGTGGCGTAGGAAGACAAGGTCAAGTTGACTCTATCGCACTTGGGCTTGATATTTTAGTGGCCACCCCTGGAAGGTTATTAGATTTAATTGAAACAGGCGATATAAATTTCAAGGCGTTAGAAGTATTTGTGTTAGATGAAGCAGATACAATGCTTGATATGGGGTTTTTTAATGATGTTCAAAGCATCATATCTAAACTGCCAAAGAACCGACAAACACTATTGTTTTCAGCTACTATGCCCGCTGAAATAGAAATACTTGCAGAAGCAATATTAACAGATCCAATAAAAATTCAAATTACGGCTGAAACGGTTACTATCGACTTGGTTAATCAAAGTGTATACCACCTTGAAAAAGCGAATAAAATACCTTTACTCTTTAATATCCTGCAAAAACCTGACTTTGAAAAAGTGCTAATTTTTTGTAAAACGAAGTATGGCGCTGACATCATTGTTAAAGCACTAGAAAAAGCATCAATAACTGCTGCTAGCCTTCACAGTGGTAAAACACAAGCCGTTAGAGAGGAAGCGTTACAAAACTTTAAAGATTCTAATCTAAGAGTATTAGTTGCAACTGATGTTGCTGCTCGCGGAATTGATGTTGATAATATTACTTTAGTCATTAACTATAACCTTCCTGAAGATCCAAGAAACTACATACATCGTATAGGGCGAACTGCTCGTGCCGGTAAAAGTGGAATGGCCATTTCATTTGCGGTGGAAAATGATATAAGGCAATTAATTAATATCGAAAATAGCATAGGACAAGTCATTCCTGTTGTTACAGAACAGCCTTTCCATAAAGCGTTTTCAAAAGTGCCTAAAGAAGTCATAAAAAAGGTAAATAAAACTAACAGAACGAATAACACAAGAAAAAAAAGAAAATAAGGATAGGTATAAAGTAGCCATCTAAACATCTAAAGCTTGCTAATAACGTTATCTCAGCGTAAACTCGCATTCTTAGCTAGGAAATGAGGTGCCTTTACTCGGCTCAATAGTCACAATAAAGAATTCCTCAACTGTACCCGCAACTGTAAATCGTTATTTTATTTCGATGTAAATAACACAAAACGATAAGTCAGATATCTAGCCTGTTATAAATACACTCACAATCATCAACGACTATTTTGCGTGCGGGAAAACACCAAAACACTATGCCAATACAATTACAGGTTGATCAGCTCAGCTGGACAATTAACACTACAAGCATTTTAAAAAACATCTCTTTTAACGTAAATAAAGGAGAAGTTATTGGTGTTATTGGTCCTAACGGCGCCGGTAAAACTAGCCTGCTACGTTGTATCACCAATCAGCAACAAAATATTCGCGGCGCTGTACTTAACGGTTCTGTCTATCTCAATAATAAAAAAATCAAATCTTATAGTCCTAAACAACTCGCCCAACATTTTGCCCTTGTAGCACAAAAAGCAGAAGCCATATTTTCATTAACGGTTATCGACATAGTTAAAATGGGCTTGTTACCGCATAAAGGTTTATTCGCGTTAGATGATGATCATGATAAAGCGAAAATAAACCGTGCACTGGTTAAAGTAGGTTTGGTTAGTGCTGAAAAAATGACGTTTAAGCAACTCTCTGGCGGCGAGCAACAACGGGTATTAATTGCTCGAGCTTTGGTACAACAAGCACAAATTTTAATTTTAGATGAGCCAACAAATCACCTAGATGTCTATTATCAGCACCAAATATTAGACTTAGTTAAGCGACTAAACGTTACTGTGATCATGACAGTGCATGATCTCAATTTAGCCAGTCAATACTGCCAACGTATATTACTGCTCGATCAAGGTCAATTAATTGCTGATGGCAATCCTATTGACGTACTAACCGAGTCACAGTTAAGTTCCGTGTTTAAGTTACCTTGCCAAGTAGAGCAAAGAGCAACCGGGCAAGATCCCTCTTCGAAAAAACCTAGAATATTTTTCTCATTACCACACGATCAGAGTATAAAAATAAGCGAAGGCACTCAAGATGAATAAATTACTCTTTATTCTTATTGCATTATTATTGCTAACCTTGGCCTCTGCCATCGCCGGATTGCACTTTGGTCCTGCAGGCATAACAAGTAGCCAAGTTTTTCAATGTTTACTCGGTAATTGTGAGGATCCAGTCAGCCAAATGGTGATCTGGCAAGTGCGTGTTCCAAGAGTATTAGTCGCACTTGTTGCCGGTATGGGGCTAGCTATTGCTGGCGCTATTTTACAAAACACCACGCGTAACCCATTAGCCGACCCTTACCTGTTTGGCATCGTATCGGGTGCGGGTTTAGGTGCTACCGTCGCTAACCTTTCACTAGGAGAACATCTAGGGATCGCCCTTCCCCTTGCCGCCTTTTTAGGTGCTTTGTTTGCGATTGCTATCGTGTTATTTATCGCAAAAATACTACAGCGTATGGAGCAGCTATTACTCGCGGGTGTTGCTGTGTCTTTTATGTTGGGTTCGCTCACACAATTCATTCTATATTTCGGTGAGCCTTTTGCCACTAACCGAGTAATCTTTTGGCTAATGGGTAGTTTATCTCGCGTTGAAATGAGTAATTTTTATGTGATTGGCAGTGTATTGCTCGTTACCATTATTACCATTGTTGCCCTGCATAGACATATAGATGCCTTATTACTCGGCGATGAAAGCGCAGCAAGCCTAGGCGTAAATGTAGATAGATTAAGACTATTAATGCTTGGGCTATGTGCTGCACTTACTGCGACTATAGTGGCATATTGCGGCGGCATTGGTTTTGTTGGTTTAATGATCCCTCATATTGTTCGACAAATCATTGGCGTAACCACACTTAAACTGGTGATAGGCAGTGCATTAATTGGTGGTAGCTTTTTAATATGGGTTGATATTATTGCTCGGTCAGCTTTAGCAAATGCAGAAATTCCTATTGGTATTATTACCTCAGCGTTAGGCAGTATATTTTTTCTCTTTATTATGATTCGCACAAGAAACACTAACTGATATTCACAAGGTGCGAGTTAATAGTTACGAACAACAAAGGATATAACATGACAGATAAAAATTCAGATAAAAAAAATGCACAACATAAAAAACGTATGCAAAGTCTGAAAGAAAAAGTAGATCAACGAATTGATAAAGCGCAAGAAGAGCGTGGCTTACTCATTGTGATCACAGGTAACGGCAAAGGAAAATCGACTTCAGGCTTTGGTACAATTGCGCGTGCTGTTGGCCATGGTTTAAATGCCGCTGTTGTGCAATATATTAAAGGCACATGGGCATGTGGCGAACGGTCTTTACTTGAAAACGCAGGAGTTAGTTTTGATGTAATGGCAACTGGTTTTACTTGGAATACCCAAGATAAAGAAAAAGATATTGCCGCCGCACAAAAAGTTTGGCAACGCAGCAAAGAAATATTAAAAGATAATAATATTGATGTCGTTTTGTTTGATGAATTAACCTATATGCTCAGCTATAAATATATTGATTTAGATGAAGTTATCCAGGCGTTAAAAAATAGACCTATTAACCAACACGTCATTATTACAGGACGTGCTTGTCACCGAAGTATCATCGATTTAGCTGATACGGTAAGTGAAGTTCAGTCAGTGAAACATGCCTTTGATAATGGTATCAAAGCACAAAAAGGCATTGATTGGTAAAGAAACTGCCCTTCGACTGCTCCCTTCGACTGCTTCGCGCTCAGGGCGAACGGAGACGCTCAGGGCGAACGGA
>CAJXQM010000040.1 GCA_913058145.1 uncultured Colwellia sp. | reverse complement strand
AAGTGGCATCCCTAAGGGGATTCGAACCCCTGTTACCGCCGTGAAAGGGCGGTGTCCTAGGCCTCTAGACGATAGGGACACTAAAACTTGCTAACAAGTTAAAACTATCTATTTTTTGTCATCAAATATTAATAACAAAAAACCTAATATGGTGGAGCTATGCGGGATCGAACCGCAGACCTCTTCGCTGCCAGCGAAGCGCTCTCCCAGCTGAGCTATAGCCCCGCTTGTTTAAATAACTAAATTCAAACGGTCATATTAAATAACTGGCCTAATAGCTATTTAATACTTCCTTTCATAAGAAAGATGTTCTCAACCAGGTGCTATTTAAAGAAATGAACACTTGCTGAAAACGAGGCGCATTCTAAGCAGCAGCCTTGAAACTGTCAACACTTATTTTAAAAAAATAGTGAAAAAATTACAAATAACCGATTGAGTGATTACATAAACACCAACTTGTTTGTTTTTTACTTAACTCGCTGTTTGAGTTGTACAATTTATAAACTTTAATAAATACAAAGATGTTATTAACAGTATTAACCATTGATACAAACAATACGCTTATATACTTTATTTTTAAAGTATATAAGCGTATTGTTTGCAATACCAAGTATTGATGTGTCTCAAGTAAAAAAAGAATGCAGTTAAATAAATTAAATATTGTTGCTATTGGTGGTGGTCACGGCTTAGGTAAAGTTTTATCAACCCTGTCATCTATGGGAAATAAACTTACCGGTATTGTTACTACAACCGATAATGGCGGCTCAACAGGTAAATTAAGAAAACGCAGTAGTTCAATTGCCTGGGGAGATTTACGTAATTGTTTAACTGAATTAGTTGATAAAGACTCTATTGGCAGCAAACTGTTTAACCTTCGATTCGATGGTAATGATGATTTAAGCGGACATAACTTAGGTAATCTTATCTTGTATGGTTTAGGAGAAGTTCAATCTAGACCTTTAGACTCGATAGATCTAGTCAGACGAATACTAGGCGTTCGAACGAAAGTATTCCCTATGTCTGAAACACCAACGGATTTAATCGCTTTCTATCCAGAGGGTCGTTCTCGTGTTGGTGAGATTTCTGTTGATGAAATGTCAATCATGCCTAAAAACTTACTGTTGGCGCCATTAGTTAAATCTATTGCACCTTGCATAAAGGCAATCAATAACGCAGATTTGATTATATTAGGACCCGGTAGTTTCTTAACGAGTATTATCCCTCCATTATTAGTAAGAGACATCAGTAATGCCATTGCTAATAGAAAAGGTCACTGTGTCTTTATTGATAATGTGGTTTTAGAAAATAGTCCCGCAGCCAAACTAACCCTAGATGAAAAACTAAACTGGATTGAAGCGAATATAGGCTGTTTACCTATCGACAGTGTTATTTGTCAAGATCCCTCTGTTTTATCAAGTAAAATCAACGTGATTTGTTGTGATTTGGCTCATCAAAAAAACCCTCATCACCATGATAAAAAAAAGCTAATAGATGCGTTAGAAGCCTGCGTTATCGGCTTGAAAACAGATGTTATAGCTAAAGAGGTTAAAACCGAAAAGCAAACGTTGGCCTAGTGCTATAACTCTCTTGCCTCAATATTCAGTTATTTGTGTTCTTGTTGTGCAAAGGAAAAATAAATCTAGGTAAGGCGTTCTGTTGAGCAATAGCTGGCTATTGGGATTGAGAGTCATGCAGCCTTATAATATTTTAGTCCGCATAACTGAATAATAATTTAACTAAAATTGGTATTGATTAAAAGGTTCTAGGTAAGAAGGTATTACCTAGAACCTTTTATTTAATCTTCACTCAAACGACTAGCGACAGCACCTTTTTGATTCTTATATTTAGCATCATCACGTTTGTTGTATGGTCTTGCTGCGCTTGATGACATAGTCTCAAAATTCAACGCGGCTATTTTCATTTTTGGACGCAGTGCTAAAGGTAATTTACCACTATTATAAAATTCTAAGACAATTTGTCCTGACCAACCGGGGTCAATTCTGTGTGCCGTAACATGCACCATTAAACCTAGTCTTGCTAACGATGAGCGACCATCCAACCACCCTACAATATTGTCAGGTAAAGTAACCGACTCATAAGTGACCGCTAATGCTAACTCGCCTGGGTGTAAAAAGAAGGCTTCACCGTCATTAATGACAATTTCGTCACTCATTACGGTATCCATTGCTTGTTGCATTTCTGCTTTAGGCGCACTTAAATCGATAAAGGGAGCTGTATGGTCTTGAAAAACACGAAATTCATTACCTAAACGAATATCAACACTAACCCCTGAGATCATTGATGTATCTGGTTTTGGTGAGATAATGATTAGTTCATCATCTAAGTATTGCTCTATATCTTTATCACATAATCTCATAATTACTTTTCTTATTCTCTGATTGAAAATTTAGCTAATGACTAATCAATTATTTCAACCGTTGGGGTTAATGGGCTAGCGTTATCGAGTTGCAAAAATAATTGCCCTACAATATTACGCGCTATTCTACGGTACAAGTGAGCAATATCACCAGTGCTATTTTCAATGATGTCAGATTGACCAAAATCTGCATCTTGCCTTATATTCATGTTTAGAGGTAATTGACCCAGTAACTGTGTTTGTTTTGATTTAGCCATTTGTAGACCACCTTCTTCCCCAAATATATGGCTTTTATGACCACAATTATCACATAAGTGGTAGCTCATATTTTCAATAATACCTAACACGGGTACTTTCACCTTATCAAACATAGTAATGCCTTTAGCTGCATCGATTAATGCCATATCTTGCGGTGTCGTAACGATAACAGCGGCAGCAACGGGCACTTTTTGCGCAAGTGTTAATTGAATATCCCCCGTGCCCGGTGGCATATCAATTAATAAATAATCTAACTCAGGCCAAGCTGTTTCAGTTAGTAATTGATTAAATGCGCCACTTGCCATTGGTCCTCGCCAAACGGTAGCATCATTTTCATCGACTAAAAATCCTATCGACATAGCACTTAAGCCATGAGCCATTAACGGAGTCATTAACTTGCCGTCGGTTGAGCTGGGTTTAGCATTTTGCAAACCTAGTAGTGTCGGAATAGAAGGGCCGTATATATCAGCATCTAAAATCCCCACCTTAGCGCCCTCTGCAATTAACGCATAAGCAAGATTTACAGTAGTAGTAGACTTACCTACTCCGCCCTTGCCTGAAGCAATGGCAATAATGTTTTTAATGTTATTTCCACTATCATCCAATGAAAAGGAACGTACCGCCTTAACGTTTAACTGCACGCTAAATTCAACCGATTGTTTTAACGTATCAGCTAACATAACTGCAATCTCGTCAAGCTCACCTTGACAGGGAAAAGGCAGAATAAAATCGACGCTAATAGCCTGGTTTTTCTTAGGAATCGCGTTAATGTGAAAGTGCGAACTAACCGCAAATATACCTTGAGGGAAATTTTCAGAGCGGTAATCTTTTAGTGTTTCTGTTATTACTTGTGTTTTGTCTGTTGCAGTCAAATCACTTGCATCCACATTAGCATTGATCTGACCACTGTCTTGTGTTTTTTGGGAACTTTTATTAGAGAAGAATTTTCCGAACATATTATATACCCATGCTACATCAAAATGCAGGATTCAGTGAGAATTAAAAGGCTTAGAGGTAAGGCCTTGATTGAAGATAAAGGTTTTTCTCTTATCAAAGTCAATAAAGCCGCATATAAGCCTTTAAAGCTCACTCGACGGGGACTACTGAACAAAACATGCTCAACAGTCCTGAACCTTGCATTTGGAAGTGGCATGGGTATCACATTAATCATTTGAGTATAAACGTTAAATTCTGTACTATTGCAGCCATTATTACCATCAAAAAACACTATTTATTCATGTCTACAGCTATTTCTGCTAACAGTTTACCAAAAAAGCGCAAAATATTAGTTACTTGTGCTCTCCCTTACGCTAATGGTTCAATTCATTTAGGCCATTTACTTGAGCATATTCAAACCGATATTTGGGTAAGATTTCAGCGAATGCGCGGACATGAAACTTACTTCGTTTGTGCTGATGATGCCCATGGCACACCAATCATGCTAAAAGCACAAGAGCTAGGCATAACACCAGAAGAAATGATCAAAGGTGTGCGTGAAGAGCGTATTAAAGAATTTAGTGACTTCCACATTAGCTTTGATAATTACCACACAACGCATTCCGATGAAAACAAAGAGTACTCTGAAAGAATTTACAACAGTTTATATGCAAAGGGTCATATTAAAACTCGCACTATTTCTCAGTTATATGATCCTGAAAAAGGCATGTTCTTAGCGGATCGATTTGTTAAAGGGACTTGTCCAAAATGTAAAAGTGAAGATGAAAATGGTGATAGCTGTGACAACTGTGGTGCGACTTATTCACCAACAGAAGTACTTAATCCCCGTTCAGCTATTTCAGGTGCTACACCGATATTAAAAGATTCTGAACATTACTTCTTCGACTTACCTGCTTTTGAAACCATGTTATCTGAGTGGATACGCAGTGGGTCGTTGCAAGAAGAAGTCGCTAATAAACTAACTGAATGGTTCGAACAAGGTTTAAAACAGTGGGATATTAGCCGTGACGCACCTTATTTTGGCTTTGAAATACCTAATGCGCCGGGTAAATTTTTCTATGTTTGGTTAGACGCACCTATTGGTTATATGGGTAGTTTTAAAAACCTATGTAATAAAGATAGCAGTATCGATTTTGACAGTTTTTGGAATAAAGATTCCGACGCCGAGCTTTATCATTTTATCGGTAAAGACATTATTAACTTCCACAGCCTTTTTTGGCCAGCGATGTTAGAAGGCGCTGATTTCCGCAAACCTACTGCTGTTTTCGCTCATGGTTTTGTTACCGTGAACGGAGAAAAGATGTCTAAATCTAAAGGGACTTTTGTTAAAGCAAGTACCTATTTAGCGCATTTAAACCCGGAATACTTACGTTATTACTACGCGACTAAATTAACGCACAAAATTGATGATTTAGATTTAAATTTTGAAGATTTCGTACAACGCGTTAACTCTGATTTAGTGGGTAAAGTGGTTAATATCGCTTCACGCTGTGCTAGTTTTATCAGCAAACGTTTTGATGGCATGTTATCAAGCAATATTGACGACCAAGACCTTGCTGATGAAGTGATGGCTGCGGGTGACAGTATTGCTGCTCATTACGAGTCTCGTGATTTTGGTCGTGGCATGCGTGAGATTATGGCACTTGCTGATAAAGTGAATGAGTACATTGCAATAAAAGAACCGTGGCAATTAATCAAAGATGAAAGTAAGCAGCAAGAGGTACAAGATATTTGTTCTCTTGGTATTAATATGTTCCGTACTTTGATGATCTACTTAAAACCTGTATTGCCTGTACTAGCTGACAGTACTGCAGCATTTCTAAATGATGAATTAATTTGGGAAGGACATAAAACCTTATTAACCGATCACAAAATCAATAAATTTAAAGCCTTATTACAGCGTGTCGATATGGATAAAGTTAATGCAATGACTGATGCGTCAAAAGATAGCTTAGGCGGCGCTGCACCAGAAGAAGATAAAAAACCTGCGAAGAAAAAGAAAGCAGTAAAAGTCGTTGATAACTCTGCCGCCCTAGCGAACCCATTAGCTGAAGATCCACTCTCTGAAGAAATTCAATTTGATGATTTTGCTAAAATTGATTTACGTATTGCGAAAATAGTTAACGCAGAGCACGTTGAAAAAGCAGATAAATTGCTAAAATTGACTCTGTCGTTAGATGAAGAAGGCAGCGAAACTCGTCAAGTATTCGCAGGCATAAAATCCGCCTATCAACCTGAAGATTTAATTGGTAAACATACGGTAATGGTGGCCAACCTAGCACCACGTAAAATGCGTTTTGGGATGTCAGAAGGTATGGTATTAGCCGCAGGCCCAGGTGGCAAAGATTTATGGATATTAAACCCTGATGATGGTGCTAAAGCCGGTATGAGAGTAAAATAAAGTAAATTTTCACCCTTATTTTTAGAAAAAAAAAGGTATCGTGATAAGCGATGCCTTTTTTTATAAAATACAGAAAATGAAGTGAACTTAATCATGTTGAAAGCAAGTTTAATCATGATCCTCGTAATGATGATCACAAGTTGTAGTAATAATTATGTCGCAAGTAATCTAGATAAACACAACTTCACACAATATTTTTCCGCTTCTCAAGTAGCTATTTATAAACAAGAAAAAGAGATTAAAACACCTCATCATTATATTGGTATCGTTGAAGGACAAAATTGTCAGATAAAACCTCACCATGCTGCCCCAGATGAAATTAACGCGAGAACACAAGCTAGGCGTCAAGCATTTAACCAACAAGCTAATGGCGTTATCTTTACGGGTTGTGCGTTATTAACATCACAACAATTAGCTAAACTTAACAGTAGTAATGATGCTCAGCAATGTCATGCCATTATTATTTGTTACGCAAAAGCATTTGTTATAGAATCACCGGCTAAAAAATAATGAATAGAACCTATGTCAGTAACAAGGTTGAATTTAACGTCATTGGTCAAGTTAACTCACCTTATAAAGAGAAGTTTGCTATACCTCGTCAACCAGGGTTAGTTAGCTCGGCAAAAGGGTCTATAACGCTTACGGGTGACGCCAATGATCCCGAGTTAGTTAGAGAGCTAGCGCAGTTTAGCCATATTTGGGTATTATTTGTCTTTCATGGGACTCAAGAGCAAGGTTGGAAACCCTTAGTCAGACCGCCGCGTTTAGGCGGTAATAAAAAAATAGGCGTGCTGGCAAGTCGCTCTACCTTCAGGCCAAATCCTATAGGCATGTCCGTGGTGAAATTAGATGCTATAGACATCAAAGATCAACAGGTGATACTGCATATATCAGGAATCGATTTATTAGATAAAACCCCTATCATTGATATAAAACCTTACGTGCCCTACTCTGATTCCATACCTCACGCTAACGCCGGTTTTGCTCAAACTCAACCGTCATCTGATTTGAAGGTAACGTTTAATGAACACGCCCAAATAGCGTTAGCAAAACACAGTAACAATCATCCCGATTTAGCCTTATTTATTGAACAGGTATTAGCGCAAGATCCCCGACCGGCATACAAAAAAGGGAAGGACGATGATAAGGTTTATGGTATGAATTTATATGATTTGAATATTCAGTGGAAAATGCAAGGATTAAGTAGCATTGAAGTGATTGGTATAACATCCGCTGTTAGTAAATTATAGAGACAAGTGTGAAAGAGGAATAAAGGAATAAATTTAAAAATCCTGGCTGTTGATATTTGAGTTAATCACGCTTGTCACTATATAAAGACAGCAAACTTTACCTTTGAAATAACATCTTAACTTTGTCGATTTACTAGTAACTAAGTTTGATGAAGTATGTTTCTATGAGTTACAAACTAACTCGTAAAACTGAAAAATCCAAACTCCCCCTTTTCGAGATAGGGTTAACATGCACTATTACCTGTGAACTCAAACATCAAAGCAGAAAAATTCTGCTTTTCAACTTCTATTTAACATAATTGACCTCGTTATTTGTCTTAATAAACCTTTGTCACCCATTTGCTGGTAAAAATATTTAGAGATAAGTTTATTTCACTACATGGCTTTGTAATAAATTATTAATTTGATCGGGGCTATATTGAATATTTGATAATATTTCAGTGGTTGAGGCTTGGTTAGGTTCAGATACATACATATCGTCACCTTTAGTTATTTGAGCCGAATCAATAAATTTAATTGCTGGGGCAATTTGTTTAACTTTTTCACCGGTAAGTGAAACAACATCAACCACCATATTTCGTTCTACCATTAAAGAAGATTTAGCCGCTTCTGATACCGTTAATACAGGTTCAACACATGCATCAAGTGGATCAAATAGTGTCATCCATTCAGCTAACGTTTTTTGTGCGATTACCCCTGAGATATCTTTTTTCAATGCTTGTTGTTCATTTACATCAACAACGCTTGTTCGTTTCAGCCATTCACTATGACCAATATGATCAAAAAATAACCCAGCAAATTTTGGTTCTAAACTTCCAACAGATAAATAACGGTTATCTTTTGTTTGGTAATAGTCATAAAAACAACCACCATTAAGCACAGTTTGGCCTAGCTTAGGATCGATATTCGCACCAACAGCGCCCGCGCCAAACATGCCGTTTAAAGCAAAAGCGGCATCAGTCATGCTAATATCAATCTGCTGTCCTTTACCCGAAATACTACGTTGAATAACGGCAGCAAGCACGCCCATTACGGCATGATGTGACCCGCCGGCAATATCAGCTATTTGAGTACCACTTAATACTGGGCCGGATTTCTGGGTCCCACTAAAACTAGCTAAACCACTTAAAGCGAGATAATTTATATCGTGCCCTGCTCTATTTTTATAGCAACCATCTTGGCCATAACCGGTAATTGAACAATAAATTATTTTAGGATTGATGGCCTTTAAGATATTGTAATCTAAACCCAGCTTGGCCATAACGCCTGGTCTAAACTGTTCAATAACCACATCGTATTCAGCAATAAGCTTTTTAACAATTTTAACCGCTTCTGCTTGCTTTAAATCTAACCCCATCGCTTTTTTATTACGATTAAGGGTTAAGTAAGCATATGAACACCCGTTATGTTGTGGCTGAAATGCTTTAACTAAATCGTGACGACCAATGGCTTCAATACGCAACACTTCTGCGCCCATATCTGCCATTAACATTGTGGCATAAGGCCCAGGTAATAAGGTTGAAAAGTCTAAAACTTTTAATTGATTAAGTGGCTTTCCCAACAATTGAGTAGCCATTAGAAACTCTCACTATTTTCTAACATTTTACGTAATAATGCAGGTGCATTGAAACGTTTGCCATAACAGCAAGTTAACTCTTCGGCGTGAACGATAAATTGTTCAAGACCATATTGGTTAATATAAGCTTCCGTCATGAGTATAGCCTTTAGTTAAAAATCAGTTACATTTACTATAGAAGCAAAACAGTGTTGACAATATGACCTTTTACATCAAATAGTTGACATAAAAACGCGTTATCTTTCATTAGCATTGATATTAGACATTTTAACATTAGCAAGATGCGAATATGTTGTTATTCAACCAAATGATGTAAGATTCCCCTTAATAATGATCTAATTATAATAAAGTCGATATTGACTACACCAATATCGACTAACTAGACTTAGTGGTGATGACCACCCACACCATGGGCGTGGCCATGTGTCACTTCTTCATCAGTTGCCGTTCTTACATCAAAAACTTCAACATCAAACGTTAAGACTTTACCCGCAAGAGGTGGGTTAATATCAACTGTTACCATGAACTTACCTGTTTTTATTACGGTCACTTGACGTTGACCTTGCTCAGTATGAACAACACCAATCATTCCTGCTTTCCATTTTGCATTTTTACTTGGTAAACCGTCTAAATGTTTAGCTGGTACGCGTTGTACCATATCTTCTTGGCGCTCACCATAAGCCTCTTCAGGCTGTAAGGTAACGCTAAACTTATCACCTGCTTCTCTATCTGTTAACGCTTTCTCTAAGCCAACTAACGTGTTGTTGGCGCCATGTAAATAGGCAAGAGGATCACTACCATGAGAGGATTCTAATTCTTTACCGGCTTCATCTTTTAACACGTAATGAAACTGAACAACGGTTTTATCGGTGATTTTCATTTTATTCTCTTTCAATTTTAAACGATTGGTATGGCGCGCAGTTTAATCTATCTGCGCCCACAAAAGCAAAATAACTACACTGAGTACAATAAAAAACATGCCCAAATATTCAATAGCGGTTATTTTTTCTTTAAACAAGCGATACGTTGCGGAGCGCCATTAACTACTATCTTGGTAAATAATACATCATCACCAAACAAAATATCACAGCACTCTAACCTAACGTCATTTTTTCTTTGGCAAAATAAGCAAGTCACTTCGTCATGAGACATATCAAACCTTCTTTCTATTTTCTAATAAAATTTGTCTAGAACTAAAATGATGTGTATGGAATTGAACCACAAAGTAATTGAAGTAATGAATAGATCATTCATTACTTCAATTGGTAATACAGAGACAAGATGGATGTTACACCGCAAATTGTTTGTCTAATACGCTGACACCTAAGCCACTTTGTTTTTCCACCTTAATTTGAACCGCTATGCGCTCTTTTAACGCTTCAACATGGCTAATGATACCAATCATCTTACCACTAGCATTTAAGTTATCTAACGCGTCTAAAGCAATCTCTAAGGTGTCGTTGTCTAATGTACCGAAGCCTTCATCTAAAAACAGTGAATCAATACTGGTTTTACTGCTCACCAAATCTGACAGAGCTAGCGCCAAGGCTAAACTGACTAGAAAGCTTTCGCCGCCAGAAAGTGTTTTAGTGTCGCGAACGCTATCCCCTTGCCAAGTATCAAGTACAGATAAACTTAAGGTTTCATTTGCCTGACACTGCAATTGATAGCGACCATCGAGTTTATTCAGTTGCTCGTTAGCTAAATACACTAAATGATTGAGTGTTAACCCTTGGGCAAAACGTCTAAATTTAGCGCCATCCGCTGAGCCGATTAAACGCGTTAAATACGCTAAATCATCTAAGGCGTTTTGCTCATTTTCTATCTGGGTTAAGAGACCTTTTTGCTTAATTTTATTTTGTTGATCCGCGTTAATCGATTGTTGGAATTGCCCAATCTGCAATTGAATTTGTTTTAGTTTATCCGTCAATATTTGCCGTTGTATTTCTAGTTCTGGCAACTCAACTGTTTGTAGTTTCTTTAAATCTCTTTGACTCTTTTCTATTGATATTTTAACTAGCGCATCAGCTTGTTCTATTTCTTTTATAATATCATTTAGTTGCTCTTTTGCTCGTTTTTCTTGCCCTAAAAGTTGCTGTGAATGAGCTTCATTCGTTTGGTGTGCTATTTGTGATTTTGATAACTTAACTTTCAGCTCTGCTTCTTCTTTTTTGATGTATTCTCTAATAAAATCAGTTGATTGATTATCTTTATCGATATAACCTAAATCAGTAAAAAAAGTAACACGTAACTTTAACTTTGATTGCAATTGTTTATTTAGTGTTGTGGATTGTTGTGCTAGGGTTGCTAATTGGCTTGTGGCTTGCTTAGCCTGTTCAATCACTAAAACATCGGTTTTTTCAACGGTGGATAACTCAGTTGAAAGTGGTGCCAATTGTGCTGAAGCTTGCTCAAATAAAGTCACTTGCTGATCGAGTTCTTGTAGCCAAATACTTGAATTAAACAATTCAGTGCTGTTAGTGTTTTGAGTTAATAAACCACTAATTTGTATCGTTGTAATCTCTTCTAACAACATTTTTTCAATCTGACTCACATCAAGTTGTAACTGATTTAGCCCGTTATTTTGTTCAGTACTGTCACGTTGACTAAACTTTATTTTTTCTTGTATTAATGCCACTTGATGTTTTGTTTTGTCTAACGTTTGATTTACCTGTTGTAATTGGTTGCTCGTGGCTAAACTTTGTTGGTTACTTTGACTAACTTCAGCGTAAAATTGGTTCAGCTGCTCTAGTTGCAAAAGCGTTTTATCGTAAGTTTGCTCTATCATATCAGTGTTAGATAACACTAAGTTAAGTGATGCTGGCAGTGCTAATTGCGCAAAACTTGTCAACAACTCGGTTTGCTCAGTGGCTATTTTTTGTTCACTCTCTTTATTGACTCGTAAAGTGCTATTTAACTGGCTTTCGTGATTACCCAGTTCCTTGCCTTGCACTTCTAGGTTTTCTAATTCCACCGTAACACTATGCAAACGCTGTTGATGTTCATCAAGATTAATAGCTTGATATTGTGTGATCGCAGGATGGTCTAAAGAGCCACATAAGGGGCAAGGCTGTTCGGCTTGTAAATTAGCTCTATGCTCACTAAGCGCCATAATCGTTTGTTGTTGAGCGATTAACGTTTCTATATCACTCTTTTGTTGCTTAAGTACCTTATATTGCTTACGTAACTCAACTAACTGTTTACTAATGGTTGATAACTGCGAAGTCGATTGTTGTTTTTGGCTAACTAACTTTTCTTGGTCAAGTGATAATCTGCAATAACGTTTAGACAGTTGTAATGCTTGAGCATAACTCGCTTGCTGATTTTGCCCGTTATGTACTTTTGCACTCAACGCGTCAGTTGTTATTTCACCGTTGACCGGTTCAAGCGCTATTTCACCTAATAAGAGACTATATTGCGCAAGCAATTGCTTATGTTGTAACTCAAACGCATGGGTTTTTTGTTGCAGCACTTGTTGTTGTTGCTGATTTTCTGTTAATAAGGTTTGCTGTTGGTTTTGCTCAACAAGGCATTGCTCAATCACCCCTTGTGCTAAAGCTAACTGTTGATTTTTTACTGCAACAGTAGACTTAAGTTGACCTAATTGGTTAACTTGACTGCCCCATAACGGTAATTTTTCTTTAACGCTAACCAGTACATCATTCGCCGATAGGTAGTATTTTATTGCTGAAATTTCAGCGCTTAATCGTTGTTGCTGTGCTTGTGTTTGCTGTTGTTTTTCTTGGGAATTTGTTAACACGTGTGTTTTTGAATTTACTTGTTCGCCAAGACTATCCAATTGTGTAGTAATATGAGTAATGTCGCTATCAAGCGGGATAATGTCATTAATAATCTTGTTTTCAATGAGTTGAAACTGAGTTTGCTGTTTTTCTTGAGCCGTTAACTGTTCATCAATAAGTAATTGGCTTGTTACAACTTGGTGCTTAGCTTGCTTATTTTGCGCTGACAGCTCATCAACTTGTGTTAAAAGTTTCCCTTGCCCAATCGTTAATAATTGACAGTTTTTTAAGGCGGATAAGCTTGCTTGCTCTAGTACGATTTGATCACTGTTTTGTTCACACTCAACAACTTGTTCTTGTAAAGCAACCAACTCGTCTTGAGTTAACAAACTAACGCCTTGTGCTTGCGCTTGTATAAGTTGCAACGAGTTTTCAGCCGCTTTATGATTTTCAAATACTTGTTTCGAGATATCACCGTAAATTTCTGTCCCGGTTAATTGCTCTAATAACTGTGCTCTATCATTCGGTTGTGCATTTAAAAAAGCGGCAAACTCCCCTTGTGACAGCATCATTGATTTAGTAAATCGGCCAAAATTTAACCCAGTGATTTGTGCTATTTTGTCTTTGACGTCTTTTAATTTTTCCGCAATGATAGTGCCACTAGAATCATCATCACCTTCATTATTGACACCCAATAAAGACAGTTGTGCTACCGGTGCTAATAAATTGCCATCCACTTTATTACGCGCCCGCTTTTGACTCCAAAAGGCACGGTATACTTGTCCTTTCACTTCAAATTCAACTTCGGCCATGCAGTTAGCGGTATATCGTGTCATTAACTGATTCTGACTTACTGATACTTTTATCCGAGGTGTTTCATGGTACAACGCTAAACAAATAGCATCGAGAATACTGGTTTTCCCTGCGCCCGTGGCCCCCGTTATTGCAAACAAGCCATTGGTATCAAAAGGTGTTTTGGTGAAATCTAATAGCCAAGCATTTTTCAAGGCATTAATATTCTCAAATCGCAATCGTAATATTTTCATCGAGCACTTCCCTTCGCTAAAACTTGCGCTACCGTTTGCTTAAACAAGGATTGCAGTCTTTTTTTATGTTCATCAATTTTCTTTTCTTCAGTGCTTGTGTCACTATCTGTTTCAACGCCAGCCTCAGGTTGAGATTCATTGCTATCAACCACATTGGCCTTTTCATCTTTCGGGTTAAAGTATTCTTCTTGATCTAAACGTGAGGAAAATACGTCATCCAGGGTAAGTTCACTTAAGGTGCTATTGTCTTGTTGTGCTGCCATTAGCTGCTGGCGTACTTGTTTACCGCGTCTGACGAGTAATATCTCAACAGGAAAATCTTTGACTAGTGTTTCTATTCTTGACTGTAAATCACTTAAACGATCACTATCGGTGAGTTCAATGTCTAACCACAATACTTTGCTGTTTTCTGAGTTGAGGTTTAACTCTGCCAATAACGTTTCAACTGCTTGACTGAGTTCATGTAACGATGTTTTGACCATGGCCAATGGTTGAAAACATGGCACGATAAGATCAGTGACTGAGGTTAAATGATTGCTGTCAAACTCAACCAACAATACCCGTTTACTTTGTTTTGCTTCATCAAAGCTTAACGCGATAGGCGAGCCACAATAACGAATATGTTCAGTTTTACCCACTTTTTGCGCACGATGAATATGGCCTAAGGCGATATAATCTGCCGCAGGAAAAGCATTGCTTGGCAGCGCCTCTAATGTGCCTATATAAATATCTCGTACTGAATCAGAAGTAGTAACACCCAAAGCGGTTAGGTGTCCGGTGGCAATAATAGGTAGCTTAAGCTTACTCTCTTTTACTAATTGTTGAGCCTGTTCAAATAAGGCTTGATAATGATTAACAATGGCTTGCTGTAAACTTAAGGATTTATCACTGGCGGATTGTCCCTGTTGACTTTTAATCACATCGCGAGGCCGAATAAATGGCACCGCACAAATCACTGCTTTAGGCTCTTTATTACTATTTTGTAAAATAAAAACTTGTTCAGCTAAGTTTTCATTGTTATCAAGATCACTTACATTCGCGATCACGCGAGTAGATAAAGCACTTAATAAGTCTTTTGATTCCGCTAACATACTTACAGAATCATGATTACCTGCTAAAATAACAAGCTGGCAATTAAGTGATTGTATTTCACTAATAAAATTAAAATAGATTTGCCTCGCATAACTTGGCGGTGTGGCGGTATCAAAAATATCACCGGCAACTATAATCGCATCAATGTCATGACTTTTAACTTGTGTTAACAACCAGGTTAAAAATTGCTGATGTTCATTTGCTCGGCTTTTACCATAGAAATATTGACCTAAATGCCAATCAGAAGTGTGAATAATACGCATAAAAGCTACAGAGCATCTTAGGGAAATAATTGGTTGATAATTCTAACTCATTAGGATGATTAAACCATTAAATATTATCACTATTTGAGGAATGGAAACCGTAATGACACCGGCAATTAGACAACTTAAAAAACAAAAAATAATGTTCAAAACACATCAATATCAGCATGATGCTAATGCCCATTCATTTGGTGTTGAGGCGGTTGAAAAATTATCCCTCAACGCAGCACAAGTATTTAAAACACTTGTGATCTGCACCGACACAAATCAATTAGCCGTTGCGATAGTACCTGTTATGTTTAAATTAAACTTAAAAGGCATTGCTAAAGCATTAAAGGTAAAGAAAGTAAAAATGGCTGATGGTAATCGAGTTGAAGCCAGTACTGGTTATGTTTTAGGTGGGGTTAGTCCATTAGGACAAAAGAAGAAATTAACCACAATTATAGATAAAAGCGCACAACACTTCACTCATATCTTTGTTAGCGGCGGTAAACGCGGCTTAGAAATAGAACTATCACCGCAAGATTTATCGAAAATGTGTCACGCTAGTTTTGTTGACATAATTATTTAAAATAGCGATATTAATAGATAACAATAAATAAGTAACCTGAGTAAAACTAACGCTATAGATACTCAAATAGCTTCACTAGCGACTAGAGCTTAACTCTAATAGCATTTATAAGGTGCAACTGTCGCCACATCGCCTGCCATCACATAGGGTTCAACTTTATAGGTGGATACGGCTTTATATAACCAGGATCCCGCATTGTGGTATCAAACGCTGGCCATAACAACCGTACAAGTTTATTAAACCATTACACTTTTTTTTACAGGAAATAATTAGATGTAACTTAAAAAACTTGGGCGTATCTCACATGATAAAGGGCTGGAGACTTTACCTCCCTTCGAATGCAGCGGGAGGAATAGGATTCAAGCCACACATGACACGTAAACCATTATCTTATTATTAGAGGTGATTATTGGCCTTCCCCTATAAAGCTGACACCCACTTTTGAGATAGATGATACTAGATGATTTTTTTTACTCTCATTAGCTCATATGCCTTTGTTGTCTCTGTAATGACTTATTTTTACTTGTTGACTCAACTTGCGCAACCGCATAAAGATTAAGTCCATTAAAAAGGCTTTTTAATTTCGATGCGTGGTAGTCTAATTCAATCTTTGAAATAACCAGTTGATGTTTTTCTGGAAATAAAGCTTCTACTGATTGCGAAATTAGCTCAAATAACTTTTTCAGGTTAATTTTATGGATTTGCCCAGTTTTGTTAAAAATCCACTCTGTAATCGCCATGAAATCGTCAAATGGTTTATCCGATAATATATGCGGTAGTGCGTATTTAAAACGTCCTGAATTACCAATCATCTCCCAATATCGTGCAAAGCGATTAATACGTTGCATGGTGGTAAAACTAACCCTATCAGTACTTAGTATATTAAATGGCGGCAATGGATTAAAGCGCAGATCGAATGCTTCTGTGTGTCGAATTATTGGGCTGCCTTTTAAACGTTTCAAAATACCCATTTGAATTTCATGAGGGCGACAATGATAGAGTTGATTGAAGCTATCTTTAAATGTGTCGAAGGTTTCACCTGGTAAACCAAAAATGAGATCGGCATGAATATGTGCGTTGGTATTATCTTTTAACCAGATTAAATTATCTTTTGACTTGGCGTTATTTTGCTTACGGCTAATATTAGCTTGTACCTCAGTGTTAAAAGTTTGTATCCCTATTTCAAATTGTAAACTTCCCTCAGGAAACTGCGTTAACAACTCTTTTAGCTTTCTAGGCAGATGATCGGGTACCACTTCAAAATGCAGATAGAGATCGTTAGTCATTCTGTCTAAGAAAAACTGCATAATTTGCATGGTGGTTTTAATATTTAAATTAAAGGTTCTATCGATAAACTTAAAGTTTCTTGCACCACGTTGATAGAGAATTTCCATTTGTTCAAGAAATAATGTTAACTCAAATGGCGTGGACGATTTGTCTAAAGACGATAAACAAAATTCACATTTAAAGGGGCAACCACGGGACGCCTCAACATAGAGCAAACGATGCTTTAAATCTTCATCGGTATAATACTGATAAGGCAATGCTATTTCTTCTAACAGAACGGGTTTCGAGTTGAGAATTTTTTTGTCGGGTGGTGTTTCATTGATAATATCTTTACACAGTTGATAAAAACTGACATCTGCCGGACCCGTTAATACATAATCTGCACAACCAACAATAGCTTGCTTTTCAGTTTCATAGCTTACTTCAGGGCCACCTAAAATAATCTTGATTTCTGGTGCAATCACTTTTAATAAGTTAACAACATCAGTCGTTTCAACGATGTTCCATATATAAACACCAAAACCTACAATATCAGGTTTAGATGCTAATATTTGTTCAACAATATCAATAGCTCGCGTTTGGATAACAAACTCTTTTATTTCACAAAATTCCTGTAATTCTTTTAAATTAGCGTAAAGGTAACGTAAACCAAAACTGGTGTGAAAGAACTTTGCGTTAAGTGTAGAAAGCACAATTTTAGGCGATACTTTATCCATTTTATGGCGGCTTTGATGTATAACCGCGATACTATTTTCTCTCGAATCAAGCTTTATTGAATCTTGAGTATTATCTTGAGTTAGATTAATTTGCCTAACGGTTAGTTCGGGGAGATTTATTTGCTCTGCCATTATGTATTTTAAATACCTTAGATAATATTGCAGCAATTATACTGTGATTGCTTACGTTATTCAGCAATCTTATTTTGCACAACCTAAAATATAAACAATAAAACCAATGGGAACGTAAAACACCTTACGGAAATTAAAATCGGATGAACATTTAGGATATAAGAATATTCATAGTACCAGGATTAGTAAACTCAAGACGAAAACAAACCATTAATTTAAAATTAGCTGATTCTTAGAATGCCCCGGAGAGAGAGGTTTGAAAGGTACTCGAAGGTTTAGTGCTATAAAAACGTTGTTGATATAATTCAGTGTTATAAAGCAAAAATCCGCTAACCTTTCGATTAGCGGATTTTTTAATTTGGCGGTGAGATAGAGATTTGAACTCTAGAAGGGCTATAAACCCTTGCTGGTTTTCAAGACCAGTGCTTTCGACCACTCAGCCATCTCACC
>CAJXQM010000039.1 GCA_913058145.1 uncultured Colwellia sp. | reverse complement strand
GACCACATTGCTTTTCATCAGCTACTTGGTTTTCAATTTGAAGAGCACAAGCACCGGCTTCAATCATTTGCTTAGCCATGATGTAAGTCGCTTCAGCGTTACCAAAACCAGCATCGATATCAGCAACAATTGGAACAACGTGAGTTACGTGATTATCAATTTGATCTTGGATTGCAGCTTTATCGCCTTCAGCAGCAGCATCTAGCTCACGGAAAAGACCGCCTAGTTCACGTGCATCAGCTTGACGTAAGAATGTGTAAAGTTCAGCAACTAAAGAAGCTACAGACGTTTTTTCGTGCATAGATTGATCAGGAAGAGGACCAAACTCAGAACGTAGTGCAGCTACCATCCAACCAGAAAGGTATAAGTAACGACGATCGGTTTTGCCATCAAAATGTTTCTTGATAGAGATCATTTTTTGTTGGCCAACAAAACCATGCCAACAACCTAGAGATTGAGTGTATTGAGTTTTGTCTGCATCGAATGCAGCCATATCAGCACGCATAATGTCTGCAGTGTACTGAGCAATCTCTAGACCAGTTTTAAATTTGTTCTGTAGACGCATACGAGCAACTGATTCTGGGTTTATAGGATCCCAAGAGATACCTGCTTTTGCTTTAATCGCTTGAACCGCTTCTATTGCACTCTGATAATTAGACATATCAATCTCCGTTTACTTTGTTTGTTAATATATAAAAAGTTATATTAGCTTGATTGGTGTAACAAACTTTTTAAGTCGTTACACTAGAATGTAAAAATAATAATCTAAACACTGTGTATTTAGGAAATATATAATTATTATTACCATCATTCACACAGAAAATACAAAAAACAAAAACTTCAATTGATTTACAATTAAAAGTTTAAAAACAATAGGTTATGATAATAAAATGCTTTTATGCCCTTAAGAGTTATGAAATGGTTAATAATAAACGTTGAATATTATAAAAAATTCGCTTATATCTATTTCAATTATGTTTTTACAGAGAGCCATTAAACTCATGAATATTTCAAAAATTGATTTAAACCTACTTATTTATCTAGATGTTTTACTTAGGGAGAAAAATGTTACCCGTGCGGCTAACCAGCTTAATATTACCCAACCCGCAATGAGTAATGGCTTGAAGCGTTTACGCAATTTATTTAATGATCCTATTTTAGTGCGCACTTCTGATGGTATGGTCCCAACAGAGAGAGCAAGAACTTTAGCACCAACTATTAGAAAAATTTTACTTGAATTAGAGGAAGCACTTCAAGGCGAAGAAGAGTTTAATGAGAAGAATAGTACCCGTGTTTTTCGTATTATGGCCAGTGATTATGCAGCTTCAACCTTATTACCTATCTTGTTAAAGTTACTTAACAAAACAGCACCTAATGTTACAATTGATATAATGACACCCAGTGATGTTACCTTTCATGATGTTGAAGCAGGTAAAATAGATATGGCTATTAACCGTTTTGATGAATTACCCCAATCGTTTCATCAAAAGTCTATTTGGCGTGATTCATTTTCATGCTTACTGAGTGCTAATAACCCGGTAGTTTCTAATTTTAATTTAAACTCTTACCTAGCCGCTAAACATGTCTGGGTATCAAAAACAGGTTTTGGTGTTGGTGTTGGAATGAACCCGAATGATGTACAAAAACTTGGCTGGGTGGATGAGTCACTCGCAAAGTTAGGTAAACAGCGTGACATAAAAGTGTTCACTCGTAATTTCCTAGTTGCGATGAAATTGGCTCATGAAGATAACTTAATTGCTACATTACCAACCAAAGCAGCCATGCTTCATAAAAATGATGATAGCTATATCATCATCAAACCACCGTTTGAGATCCCTGAAATGGAATTGAAAATGATCTGGAGCCCCTTATTACATCATGATGCCAGTCATATTTGGTTTAGACAATTAGTGATTAAGGCGGCCAGACAAGTACAAATGCTTGAATAAACCAAGCAGTCTCAATATACAATTATGATCACAATTAATCTTCTGCATCATGATGCCTTTGATTACATAGTGCAGCAGGAAGTATCTTATTTTATTAAAGCTACCTAAAAATACAGGAGCAATGATCCTGAAGTCGTTATTTAGCTTTAGTTTGAACACTAAAGCTAAATTAATTAAATCGGGTGTAATGCACATAATTCGATCAAAAGGGCTTATACCCATTTCATTAACTCATTACCACGCACGACAAGATCACAGGCTTATATGAAAGTGGAGTTACTTCATGACAGTATGCTCAAAGGAAACTAAACATATATCCGTAATAAAAAATGTTTTTTATACTATTTTTGCTATCAGTATCTGCTTAGGGTTAGGGAAGTTAATCAATAATTTCCTTGGTGGCTTGCCCGCAAGTCTTTACGGTATGATGATTTATTGTTTATTCCTCCAATTAAACTGGCTTAATCCGCGTAAAATTAACCAGACAAACCAATGGATCATAAGACACATGGGCATATGTTTTGTACCGGCAGCAGTGGGGGTTATTGATCATTTTGATTTAATCAAAAATCATGGCGTTGCCATTGTAGCAATTATCTTTTTTACTACTTTTATGCTGCTTACTTTTATCGCCTTACTAGCAGAAAAATATCTGGCACCCTCTGCCAATAATTCATCAAAAAAATCACCACCTAGTGCTATAAATTCTTGATGATGCTATTACCAGACATCACTATGAGTCATACTTTTTCATTAACTAATACATTACTCTTAACGATACTGACCTTAGCGCTTTATCAAGGAGCAGCATGGCTGCAACAGCGATGGCAACTTATCTGGTTAAATCCTCTATTAATAAGCATTGCCCTACTAGTGCCTTTTTTGATTTTTAATAACATTAATTATGCGGTTTATAGCCACTCTACCCAATTTATAAATAGTTTACTAGAGCCTGCGACTGTTGCTTTAGGATACCCTTTGTATCAACAATTACAGCACATAAAGCACTATTGGAAACAACTGCTTGCCTTGTTAGGCTTAGGTGTTGTAATCGTTATTGTTACTAGTTTTTCTTTGACTATGTTAATCATTCATCAAGAGGACGTCGCTATTGCCTTGTCATTAAAGTCAGTAACAACGCCCATTGCCATCATGTTAACTCAGCAACTTTCTGGAGATATATCAATAACACCATTTGCCACCATGATCGCCGGATTCTCTGGTGCACTATTAGGTCCTACTTGGCTTAAATTAATTAATGTGCGTAGTGATATAGCCATCGGATTATCTATAGGCGCAACTAGTCATGTGATCGGCAGTATTGTTTTATCCAGACACAACCCTTATCAGGGTGCATATAGCTCGGTAGCATTAATATTATCAGCGGTATTAACCGCATTTATAATCCCACTATTAGTACCTTTTTTACTACCCTTTTTCAACTAACAATCAACCTAGTCATAAAGAAAAAGCATAATATTAACTACAACATTCACAATATTAATAGTAGGTATTAATCTACTACTGTTGCTAGTTATACCTATTCTGCATAGGATGACAATATAAATACCCAAGCTATTTGAATAGGATTTTTTCATTTTAACAATGAAAAATTTTATTAAGCTTTTATCAATGAAACTACATCCAAACAAGCAAGGCAAGTGAGGAAAATATGACCCAGACAATTCAATTAGCAGGTTTAACGATAAATGAAAATCTATATGATTTTATTGAACGTGAAGCGCTGCCAAATACCGGCATAGCATCAGCACATTTTTGGCAAAACTTTGCCAGAATCATTAGCGATCTATCGGATGAAAATGCACTTTTACTTGCTAAACGTGATGATTTACAAGCGCAAATAGATACTTGGCATAAAAATAATTTTGGCGATAAATTTAACTTTGCTAGCTATAAACAGTTTTTAACTGATATAGGCTACCTTGCCCCTGTAGTTGATGACTTCGTTATTAGCACAGAAAATGTAGATGCCGAACTAGCAACCATTGCAGGTCCTCAGTTGGTTGTACCAATAATGAACGCACGCTTTGCTTTAAATGCTGTCAATGCCCGTTGGGGGAGCTTGTATGATGCTCTTTACGGCACTGACGTTATTAGTAGTGAAGATGGTGCAGAAAAAGCCGCTAGTTATAACCCTGTTCGCGGCGCAAAAGTCATCCGTTATGCTAAAGACTTTTTAGATCAAGCTATTCCATTGGTTAATGGCAGCCATCAAGACGCGGTTGCCTACCATTTAAATGAACAACAATTAATGGTGAGCTTAGCCAATGGCGAACAAAGCCAGTTAACAGAAAGTAATGCCTTTATTGGATTTACTGGCAGCATCAGCCAACCGAACACATTAGCTTTTAAACATAATGGTTTACACCTAGAACTGGTATTTGATGCCAGCAGTGTTATCGGAAAGTCAGAGCCATCGACGTTAAGTGACATACTGCTTGAATCAGCACTCACTACCATAATGGATTGTGAAGATTCTGTGGCGGCCGTTGATGGTGAAGATAAAGTCGTAGCTTACCGTAATTGGTTAGGATTAATGCAAGGGACTTTGACAGAAGAGATTCATAAAAACGGCCAAGTATTCACCCGTAAAATGAATGAAGACCGCAGCTATCAATCATTATCAGGCGATTCGATACAGCTTAAAGGTCGCAGCTTGATGTTCGTTCGAAATGTTGGACATCTTATGACCAATAACGCCATCATCGACGGTCAAGGGCGCGAAGTTCCTGAAGGAATAATGGATGCAGTAATCACCTCTCTACTTGCCCTACATGATTTAAAAGGTAATGGTAAGCTGAGTAACAGCAGTGAAGCATCTATATACATTGTAAAACCAAAAATGCACGGCCCTGATGAAGTACAGTTTGCTGATACTTTATTTGCTCGTGTTGAAGATGCATTCTCACTGCCACGCAATACCATTAAAATGGGTATTATGGATGAAGAACGACGCACTAGTGTTAATTTAAAAAATTGCATTCATGCCGCAAAAGAACGCGTTGTATTCATTAACACCGGATTTTTAGACAGAACGGGTGATGAAATCCATACGTCAATGGCTGCAGGCCCAATGGCACGAAAAGCAGATATCAAGCTAACACCTTGGATTGGCGCCTATGAAGATAACAATGTAGATGTTGGCTTAGCGTGCGGCTTTAGTCAAAAAGCTCAAATTGGTAAAGGTATGTGGCCTATTCCAGATCAAATGGCTAACATGATCGCAACAAAAATTAATCATGTAGAAGCGGGGGCAAATACTGCTTGGGTTCCGTCACCAACCGCAGCAACACTACACGCATTGCATTACCACCGTATTGATGTATTTTCGCTACAAAAAGACTTAATGCAACGTGAAAGTGCTAATTTAGATGATATTTTAACCATTCCATTAGCAACAGATACCAACTGGAGCGACGCGGAAATAACAGAAGAATTAGATAATAACGCTCAAGGAATTTTAGGTTATGTTGTGCGTTGGATAGATCAAGGTATCGGCTGTTCTAAAGTACCAGATATCAATGATGTAGGTTTAATGGAAGATAGAGCAACATTGCGTATTTCTAGTCAACATATTGCTAACTGGTTATATCACGGAATTTGCAGCCAAGAGCAAGTACAAGCAAGCCTAGAGAAAATGGCTAAAATTGTTGATGGTCAAAATAAAAATGACCTAAGCTATAAAGCAATGAGTGATGATTTTGAAAATAGTATTGCCTTTAAAGCAGCATCTGCTTTAGTGTTTTGTGGTACAGAACAACCAAGTGGTTACACTGAGCCATTATTACATCAATGTAGATTAGATAAAAAACAAGAGCTTCTTAACAATAAATAAGTATTTCGTTAAGTAAACACAATAAAAGCAAATGATAATAACAAGGTTATTTATCATTTGCTTTTTTGCTTCTAACGTCTTATATATCTAACGCCCTCTATTTATAACGCATATAATCAGCCGTTCATCTCATTTTGTTAACATTTACATTTATAACATTTTAGAGTTAAAATCTAAGTAGGATTGTTACAGATATGTAATCTTAACTGACAAAAACAATTCTACCTGAGAATTATTTGAACCCTGTATCTTCAGGTAAGATGGGTATAAAACAGGAGAACTATAATGAAAAAACTACTATCACTATTATTGATAATTTTTGTCTCAGCCATATCTTGGTATAGCTGTCCCCAAAAAAAAGTAATTAACGTTACTACAATTTATAACTTAACTTACCCTGTAGAACATTCTTTGTTATTAACACCAACTTTGACAACACGAAAAACAACCGAGAGCATAAATTTTTCTCAGGCTAAAGTTGTTAGTGAGCACAATCGTTTTTTTGAATTTTCAATTGTTTTTAACGAAAACTTACAGCAAACAATCTCTTTTTTTACCCATTTATATGATGTCATATCGACGTTATGGCTAATAGATTCCCTTCATATACCAACAACTAACCAGCGGTAAAATTAAAAAACACAGTGAAAATAATCCTTTCTTTATTATTATGTCAATAAAGCATTACTGACAATATCTGCTAATAACATAAACGTTGCTTCACGCATGCTCGTTTTACGCCACACAATACCTATTTCTCGATATACTTCACCTTTCATAGGTTTAATTAGTAACCCCTCTAGCTTACCAACACCTTTATTTACTGCCATGTTGGGTAAAAAAGTAATACCGTGATGAAACGCTGTCATTTGAACTAACGTAGCTAAACTTGAGGCCGAGAAGCTATTAATAAGGCTCGCATCTGCTAGCTTGCATGCCGATACTGCATGATCAGTTAAACAATGTTCTTTATTAAGTAAAAAAACACTCTTTTCAGGTAAGCTTTGGTAGTCTAAAGACGCTTGAAAACGATTTACTAACGTTTTATCTCCAGCTATATAAAAATCATCTCGCCCCAATATTTTGGAACAAAAACCGTTTTTTGGAATAGGGAAAGCAAGTATTGCACAATCAATTTCGCCTTGATCCAACTGCAATAGCAAATTTTCAGTAGTATCTTCTCTTAAATATAACTCAAGGTTTGGCAAGTGTTCTTGGCAAGCTTGTACTAAATCAGTGAGTAGAAAAGGGGCTACTGTGGGAATACATCCAAGATTAATGCTACCGCTATTATCACAGTCTTGCTGCTGAGAAAACACCATAAACTCATTAGCATGCAGTAAAAGTTTTTGGGCAAGGGCCACCACTTGCTTTCCATGGTGAGTAAAAATAAAGCGCTTATGTTCTCGTTCAAGTAATTGACAAGATAGCTGTTGCTCTAACTTTAAAATTGCGCTGCTTAATGTTGACTGGCTTATAAAACAGGACTCTGCAGCCTTATTGAAGTGTTGATGTTTATCAAGTGCCAACAAGTAGCTTAAGTGCTTTAAGTTAGGCTGTTTATTATTGAATGTGCTATTGCTCATAGAGTTTCTAATTCCAACTTAATCGTGCAGTGTGAAGTTGTTTGAGTATAGTAATGTATGAGTAATTTAAATCAACAGCTCTTTAAAATCAAAGAAAAATACGATATGGTAAGCACAATTTTATTATAACAACTAACGGGAAGAACTATGTCAAAAGCTGCAGCACGCCATTTATTGGTTGACACTGAAGAACAGTGCTTAGCATTAAAAGCTAAAATAGAAGACGGAAAAGATTTTGCAGAAGTAGCCAAAGAACACTCAAACTGCCCTTCAAAAGCCCAAGGTGGTGATTTAGGTACTTTTGGCCCTGGTCAAATGGTTCCAGAATTTGATAAAGTAGTATTTTCTGCACCACTAAATGAAGTCCAAGGCCCTGTAAAAACTCAGTTTGGTTATCATTTACTCGAAGTAACAGCGCGTGATTAAAGGTTAATAAAGCCCTGTTTAAAGAGCATACTTTACGTTACAAATGACAAAAAAAAACCGTAATAAACGTTACGGTTTTTTTATATTTATGTATTTGTAGATATAGCTTTATTTAAGTAAAAATTGCTTGCATCATCCAAAAGAACAATATCGACAGCCCCGCGCCAATTGGCAACGTTATTACCCAAGATACGACGATGTTACGTACTACACCTAAATTAATGGCAGCAATACCACGAGCCATACCCACACCTAACACTGCACCAACTAAGGTTTGTGTGGTTGAAATAGGTAAACCCGCACCTGAAGCGATAACTACGGTACAAGCCGCAGCTAATTCTGCAGCAAAACCACGACTCGGAGTTAAATGAGTGATACCTTGGCCAATAGTAGCCATAACTTTATGACCAAAAATAGCCAAACCAGCAACGATACCGAAACCACCTAATGGTAATATCCACCAAGCAATAGTCGATTTAGCCGCAATTTGACCACCATTATCAACAATACTAACAACCGCAGCTAGTGGACCAATAGCGTTGGCAACATCGTTTGAACCATGAGCAAATGCCATACAACAAGCCGTTACTATCATTAACACCGCAAACACTTTTTCTACATTGGCATAATGGGTTTTAAGTGCTGCTGATTCATCAAACTTAAGGCGATTAATAAATACCTTACCGATTATAGCGACGACAACTGCTGTAATGAGCGCATAAATGAAGCCATCGGCAGTACCGATGTGTAAATTTATATGCTTAAGGCCTTTTTTGATAGTGACCAATGCCAGTACAAAACCAACTAAAAACATATAAAACGGCACCCAACGTTTCGCTTGTTGCAGTGGTTTCTCCGTATCAAAAATAAGTTTTTGCGCACTATTAAATATAATAAAAGCAATCACACCAGAAATAAGTGGTGTTATAACCCAACTACCAACAATACCAGTAACCTTGCTCCACTCAACCGCATCAGGACTTACGCCAACTGCAGCAAAACCAACAATAGCACCTACAATTGAATGTGTAGTCGATACAGGCCAACCTAATGCTGATGCAATAAGCAACCATGTAGCCGCAGCAAATAAGGCTGAAATCATACCAAACACGAGTAATTCAGGTGAATCAATAAAGAAACTGGCATCAATAATGCCTTTACGAATAGTTGAAGTAACCTCTCCGCCGGCTAAATAAGCACCGGCAAATTCAAATATCATGGCGATAATAATAGCTTGCTTGATAGTTAATGCTTTTGCACCAACAGAAGTCCCCATTGCATTCGCTACATCATTGGCACCAATGCCCCACGCCATAAATAAGCCAACAACAGCAGCCATAATGACTAATATGTGACCAGAGTTAAGTAAAATTTCCATTAGTTAACCCTTATTTTCTAGCAAGAAGTATTTCTAAACGTGCACCAACACGTTCAGCTAGATCGGCTAAGTCACCAACCCAATCAATAATTTGATATAAAAATATTACATCAACCGGATTTAAATCATGCTCTAAAGCAAGTAGATCTTTGCGTAACGTAATTTGCATGGAATCAGTATCGTCTTCTATTTCATCTAATTGATTGATCATTTTTTCAACCAATACGACTTCACGACCACGAAAACCTGTTTCTAACAAGTCATCTAATTCGTTAATTGCATCGGCTGCTTTTTCGGTTGCTTCAATACAACGCGCTAAATATGCTGAAAATTGCTTTTGCAAGCTAGTTGGTATATTTAATTTACGGCCTAAAACACGCCCTGCAATATCCTTTGCACGATTGGCTATTTTATCCTGTTGAGTTAGTAACTCGAGTAAATCTGCTCTGTCCACAGGCATAAATAAGCCACCGGGTAACTCTAAACGTAGTTGACGCTTTAACATATCAGCATCTTGTTCTAACTTAGATATTTTACGACGAACTTTGGTCGCCTCACTCCAGTTTTGTTCGTAACAAGCTGTAAAAAAAGGAATAAGTTGATTGCTACATTTAACAACCAATCTAATATGTTTTTCTAATGGTTTAATCGGCGACTTTGCAAATACACCTAATATTGTGTTTCTGGCCATAAGGGTTTCCAGTTTATTATTTTTCAGGGCGGATAATAACGTATTTATCCAGCAATGTTAACTTTTCTAGGTAAGTTCCACCTAGAATATTAAGTTTTATCGAATAGAATTATATGACAGTTATGTGACAGTTTTATTACAAAGAAAATACGGTTATAAAAATGAATGGCGAGTTAAGAAAAATTCAAAACTCGATATCAATTTCTTATTTCAAAAAAAATTTATAAATGAATTTATGCACTAATTTACCATAAGGAGGGAAAGCATTGGATGCAGTATTTATCTTACCTTTTTTGAATACTGACTTTGCTTTTGATAATGTTAAAAAGCCTTCATGGCCATGATAATGTCCCATACCAGAAGGACCAATACCACCAAATGGCATATCATCTTGTGCAACATGCATAGCGGCATCATTCAAACAAACGCCCCCTGTATGAGTTCGCTCTAGTACTGTTTGTTGTGTTGTCTTGTCATGGCTACATAAATATAACGCCAATGGCCGTGGTCGATCATTTATATACTTGATTGCATCATCTAATTTTTCATAACTAACGATAGGTAACACAGGACCAAATATTTCCTCTTGCATCAAAATCATGTCGTCATTAACGTTATTTACTAACGTCAGAGGAATTTTTCCTACCGCAATGCACTCTTGTTCACTATCATTACCTAATGGCGTTACAATGGCGCCTTTAGCTTTAGCATCACTAAGCCATAGACTTAAACGCTGTAACTGTGTTTCATTTATCATACTGCCATAATCATTATTATTAGCAACACAAGGGTACATTTTAGTGAATTGTTTATCTATTGCCTGTTTTAACTCATCAATCCTTCCAGAAGGGCAAAGTATATAGTCAGGGGCAACACAGGTTTGTCCCGCATTAAGGGTTTTACCCAAAATGAAACGTGATACTGCTTCTCTAATATTTACTTTATCATCAATAATCGTCGGAGATTTCCCTCCTAATTCGAGCGTAACAGGTGTTAAATTTTTAGCTGCAGACGCCATAACAATTTTACCTACCCGCGTTGATCCAGTAAAAATCAAATGATCAAAAGCTTGTGCGGTGAAGTGCATAGCAACATCTGGACCACCATTTATCAGGGCCACTTTATCATTTGAAAAAATACCCCTAAGTAATGTTTTAATGACTTCATTGGTTGCCGGAGTAAACTCAGACATTTTTATCATTGCACGATTTCCGGCCGACAATGCCGTTGTTAAAGGCCCTAGCGATAAAAACAAGGGGTAATTCCACGGAGTAATAATACCAACAACCCCTAAAGGCTGGTACATAACAAAGGCTTTTGCCGGTTGAAACAGCAAACCAACATGCCTTTTAGACGGTTTCATCCACTTTTTAATATGCTTAATTGAATAGTTAATACCCATAATTGTTGGCAGTAAATCACCCATTTTACTGTCATCAACACTACGACAACCAAAATCTTTTGATAACGCTTGTACCAATTTATCTTGATGTTCTAGAATAGCGAGCTTTAACTTAGTTAGATCATTAATACGCGTTTGGGCTGACAAATAAGGATCCTGACTGAATGCTTGCTTTTGCCTTAATAAGGCTTCATCAATTACAGTCATTTCTTGCTGATCATCTGCAGCGGTATATAAGTTATTCGCCATAATTTTTCACCTAAAGATCTTTATCTTTTTATTCATTAATTTCAACCGTTACTATCAAGTTGCTTAAACATTAGCACCTCAATTTAAACATCAATATAACTGATCTAATGAGATATACAACTAATCAAGAAGCGTTGGAGCAACATCGCTTCGTCGTTACTTTGATTTATAAAGGGGCAACCATTATTTCAGCCAAAACGTATGGACTAATCAGAAAGATCATATAGATACCACTTTGATACAAAAGAAATCACATCAAATAAGTAATTAATCTTATTTGGGCTCAAAGTCCTCTAGAGTAATGCCTGCAAGCCCGCTACTACCACTTTGATTATTATTTCTAAGTTTAATCATCAAGCGTAAATCATTGGGTGAATCAGCATGATGAATAGCATCCGCATAAGTAATTAAACCTTGTTGATATAAATCAAATAGTGCTTGGTCAAAGGTTTGCATGCCAAGTTCTTTAGATTTTTGCATCACTCCTTTAATGCTACCTATTTCACCCTTTTTAATCAGCTCTCCAATATACGGTGAATTCAATAGTACTTCTATAACAGCAACACGGCGATTACCATCGCTCGTTGGCACTAATTGCTGTGCAATAATCCCACGCAGATTCAAGGCTAAATCAAACAATAATTTACCATGTTGATCAGCAGGAACTAAATGCATAATACGATCAATCGCTTGGTTTGCATTATTAGCATGCAAAGTAGCAATACATAAATGACCTGTTTCGGCAAAACTTAGTGCATATTCCATCGTTTCTTTACTACGAATTTCACCAATTAAAATAACATCTGGTGCTTGTCGCAATGAACTTTTAAGTGCGGTGTCAAATGATTCGGTGTCTGAGCCGACTTCACGCTGAGTGATCATACATTTTGCATGCTCATGAACAAATTCAACAGGATCTTCAATGGTAAGAATGTGCCCACGAGAATTCCGATTTCGATAACCTATCAAGGATGCCATCGAGGTTGATTTACCAGTTCCCGTACCACCAACAAAAAGTAGTAAACCACGCTTTGACATCACTACATCTTTAAGTATTGAAGGTAAACCTAATTCATCAACATCAGGAATATCAGTAACAATGCGACGGATAACCATACCAGCCATATCTCGTTGCCAAAAAGCAGATATGCGAAAACGGCCTATATCGTCGATTGACATAGCAAAGTTACACTCTTTTTCTTCATCGAATTGACGAACCTGTTTTTCGTTCATGACATGATGAACCATGGCTAACGACTCTTCAGCTGACAAGACATGCTCAGTAATGGGATGTAATTCACCATTAATTTTTGCGCTCACGGCTAGCTTTGCCGTAACAAACATATCAGATGCATCGACACTCACCATTTTTTCTAATAGCTGATGAAAATTCATTGGATATTCCTGTCCATACTTTTATAAAAAGTATTACAAATCTTTAAATTGGTTTTTATCTACCGCTTTTCCCATTGCCGAATTTTTAGTAATAATGCCGCGATTCACTAGGTTTTGTAAGCATTGATCCATTGTTTGCATCCCATGAGACATACCTGTTTGAAGTGATGAGTACATTTGTGCCGTTTTATCCTCACGAATTAAATTACGAATTGCGGGTGTACCAATCATAATTTCATGGGAGGCAACACGACCACCTCCCACTTTTTTAATCAATGTTTGAGAAATAACCGCACGAAGAGATTCTGACAACATAGAACGTACCATCGACTTTTCTGCTGCGGGAAATACATCAACAATACGGTCAATCGTTTTAGGAGCAGAGGTTGTATGTAGTGTTCCGAACACTAAATGACCAGTTTCTGCTGCTGTCATAGCAAGGCGAATTGTTTCTAGATCACGCATCTCACCCACCAGAATTACATCTGGGTCTTCACGCAAAGCTGAGCGTAATGCCGCTTCAAAACTTAACGTATCTCTATGCACTTCTCGTTGATTAATTAAACATTGCTTATTTTCATGTACAAATTCAATAGGATCCTCAATGGTTAAAATGTGATTTTTCTTAGAATTATTAATATAATCAACCATTGCGGCTAAAGTCGTTGATTTACCTGAACTTGTTGGGCCTGTCACTAAAACTAAGCCACGCGGTGTGTTAGAAATATCACGAAAAACATCAGGAAAACCCAAATCATCTAACGATAGTATCTTGCTTGGAATAGTACGAAAGACTGCAGCAGGCCCTCGGTTTTGATTAAAAGCATTCACCCTAAAACGCGCTAAATTGGGTACTTCAAAAGAAAAGTCCACCTCTAATTTTTCTTCATATTCTTTACGTTGACGGTCATTCATAATATCGTAAACTAAAGCGTTGACATCTTTAGCATCAAAAGCCGGGATATTTAATTTTCGCACATCACCATCAACTCGAATCAAAGGTGGTGAGCCTGTTGATAAATGTAAATCTGACGCTTCATGTTGCACACTAAATGCGAGTAGTTCGGTAATATCCATAAAAAACCCTCGGTTTATCTGTTAAAGTAATGTTTGTTAAAAAATCTATCAACGTATTAAAACCAACATTATTTAGCTAAAAAATATGAACGAAATTAAAAAAAATATAGAAAAAATCAAACAACAAATTGATCAAGCTTGCCATGCGGTTGTCATTAACAATCAAGACAGCAGGGCTTCATCAAATTATAGACAAGATTCTGTTACTTTGCTTGCGGTGAGTAAAACCAAACCAGCGTCGGCAGTCGAGCAAGCTTATCTCGCTGGACAACGTGATTTTGGTGAAAATTATTTACAAGAAGCGGTTGAAAAAATAGCACAACTATCACATTTACCAGAGATTTCCTGGCACTTTATAGGGCCTATTCAATCCAATAAAACTAAGCAGATTGCGAAAAATTTCACTTGGGTTCATAGTGTTGATAGGGCGAAAGTTGCCATACGCTTAAATGCACATTTGAATGAGTATTTAAGTGAAATAAACCAACCACATAATTGTCAAGATATCTCGCTAAACATTTGTTTACAAGTCAATATTAGTGAAGAGTCATCAAAATCAGGCATCATGGCTAGTGAACTATTTTCTTTAGCTGAAGTTGTTGATAACTGTGATAAACTTACCTTAAGAGGATTAATGGCTATTCCTGAAAAAAATACAGGTTTGGCAAGTTACGAAAAAATGCAGCACTTGTTTAAAAAATTACAAGCCCAATATCCAACAGTAGATACACTTTCAATGGGTATGTCGAACGATTTAAGTATCGCGATAGCTCATGGTTCAACTATGGTAAGAGTCGGTAGTGCCATATTTGGAGAAAGAAATTAACATGGTAAATTATGACCATCAAAAGTACACATTAGGATAACAATATTTATGAAAAAAATAGCATTTATTGGTGCAGGTAATATGGCACGCGCGATCATTATTGGGCTTATAAACTCAGGTGTCGCAGCAAAAAATATTATTGTTGCTAACCCCTCACCAGAAAAAAGAGTTATGCTCGAAAATGAATTTGGCGTGCTACAAACCAATGATAATATTAAAGCAGCAACATTTGCTGATATTATAGTACTGAGTGTTAAACCCCATTTTATTTGTGATGTTTGTCGACAACTAAGTAGTGCATTAGATATTACCAATAAATTGTTTGTTTCTGTTGCAGCAGGCACTACGGTTGCTCAAATTCAGCAAGCATTAAACAAAAAAGTAGCGCTAGTACGTGTCATGCCCAATACACCAGCACAATTAGGTTTGGGGATGAGCGGTCTGTTTGCCTCAATAGAAGTAAACAGTGAACAAAAAGCGGCAAGTGATAAGTTAATGTCTGCTGTTGGTAAAATTATTTGGTTAAAAAGTGAAGATAAAATTAATGATATTATCGCGATTGCCGGTTCGGCTCCCGCCTATTTCTTTCTTTTCATGGAAGCCATGGAAAAACAAGCAAAAACATTAGGCTTTAACGCCCAGGAAAGTAGAATGCTAGTACAGCAAACAGCTCTTGGGGCTGCCCAAATGGTTGAGCATAATACTGCCGCCATTAGCACATTAAGAGAAAATGTCACTTCAAAAGGTGGAACTACCTTTGCCGCCCTTGAACAGTTTAGAAAAGACGACCTAGATAAAGTAGTTAGTAATGCAATGAATGCAGCGATTACTAGAGCTGAAGAAATGGCAAAGGATCATTAAACATTTAGAGTTACGATCATAAATAAAACAACCAGTATAAAAAATTAAATATTGATAGTTTATTCAACTACACGCACAAGGCACTGAGTTAATTTCAATCAACAAGTACTTTATAAAAACCCCTAGTTGGAAAAATTAACAAAGATAATGTTATTTAGGAGAAATAATGGAAGCAGTTATATACTTACTTCGATTCGCATTTGATGCGTTTTTAATGATTTTGATCATGCGTTTTTGGCTGCAATGGGTTAAAGCAGATTTTTATAATCCCCTCAGTCAATTTATCGTTAAAGTAAGCAACCCTTTAGTAATACCTTTACGTAAGATTATTCCTGGCTTAGGTGGTTTAGATATGGCAACCCTTGTTGTTGCTTATATAATAGCTACATTAAAGTTTTTTATCTTGGCATCATTAGCGGGTGAAAGTTTAGGTCCTTTAGCTTTTTACATTGGCCTACTGGTTTTATTAAAACAAACTGGTTTTTTACTTTTTGTGATTATGGTCATGATGGCTATCATGAGTTGGGTAGTGCAAGGTTACAATCCAACCTTAATGATTTTTAATCAGTTAACAGAGCCATTTTTAAACCCTATTAGACGCATTATGCCTAATTTAGGTGGCTTAGATTTATCCATGATTCTTGCTTTTTTAGCCATGAATGTAATCAACATTATACTCTCTAATTCTTTGCCCTATTGGAGCGCATTGTAATATACGAGTATAAATAGAGAAAAAGTGTTTATATTATATATTTTGAAGTACAAACACTTTTTTTAGGTCTATTCTATAATAAGTGTTTTAAACTTTATTAAAATTAATAAACTAGGAGAGTGACATGAAGAATTCCATAATAAAATTTTTGTTAGCGATCACGATTAGTTTTTTTGTTACCACTTACGCTAGTGCAGAAAATATGAAAAAACTTGGCTCAATGGATGTACATTACATGGCTATTGGTTCAACTTTTTTTACGCCAGAAATAGCGAAAGTATATGGTATAACCCGTAGCCGATATAATGGCCTTATTAATATTTCAGTACTTGATAATACCAAAGCAGGAAATCCAGCTAAAACTGTCAGTATTACTGGAAAAGCAAAAAACAATTTAGGCCAATTTAAAACGATAGAATTTACCGAAGTAAAAGAAGGTGAAGCAATCTATTATTTAGCTCAAATTAAATATAGTAACGAAGAAAAAATACATTTCACCTTAGCCATCAATGATGGAAAAGAACAACAAACATTAAAGTTTTCTCAAAAGTTTTATGTTGATTAACGAATAATTTTATCGCTTCTAGCAACAAAGTGGCCGGTATTATGACCTGCCACGCTTTAAAAGATATTTGTTACAATAGCAGAGTAATATACGTTATTATTGCCGTCATTATCTTTTAAGAAAAAGTATCAGTCTTTCATGTCAAAAATAGTTTTAGCAACCGGTAATCAAGGCAAAGTTAAAGAATTAGCAGGTTTACTCGCTACACATCAATTAGAAATTATTCCTCAAAGTGATTTTAATGTGCCTGATGTCGCTGAAACTGGCACCACCTTTGTTGAAAATGCCATTATCAAAGCGCGCCATGCCGCTAAAATTACCGGCCTACCAGCCATCGCTGACGATTCAGGCTTAGAAGTTGATGCATTAGAGGGGGCCCCTGGTGTTTATTCTGCCCGCTATGCTAGTGATATTTCTGAAAATCCCAGTGATGACGACAATACCAACAAATTATTGAACGCGCTAAAAGATGTCCCTGATGATCAGCGCAATGCACGTTTTCATTGTGTATTGGTTTATATGCAGCACGAAAATGATCCTACCCCCATTATTTGTCACGGTGTTTGGCAAGGAAGTATTAGCCGTACAAAACAAGGTGATCAGGGCTTTGGTTATGATCCTATTTTTTGGCAGAATGACTTACAACTGTCCTCGGCACAATTACCACGTGATGTTAAAAATAAGTTAAGCCATCGCGGCCAAGCCCTTGCTAAATTAGTTAAAAAATTAACAAAGGCTTAGTTAAAAAATATTATTATGAATACACCTTTATCGACTTCACAATTATTGACTACGCCACCCTTATCACTTTACATTCATATACCTTGGTGTGTAGAAAAATGCCCTTATTGTGACTTTAATTCTCATGCATTAAAGTCACAAGTACCCGAGCAAGATTATGTTAAAGCCTTGATCGCTGATTTAGATGCTGATATCGCGCGCTTTGATTTATCACAACGACCATTACATTCAATTTTTATTGGTGGTGGTACGCCAAGTTTATTTTCAGCCGAGGCGATTGAAAGCTTACTAACTCAAGTATTGTCTCGTTTTAAGCAAGACGCTTCACAAGAAAGTAATATCGAAATTACCTTAGAAGCGAACCCTGGCACAGTAGAAGCCGATAAATTTATCGGCTTTGCTAAAGCAGGAGTAAACCGTTTATCTATTGGCGTGCAAAGTTTTGAATCGGATAAATTAATTAAGTTAGGCAGAATTCATAATGTTAGTCAGGCAAAATTCGCCGCACAACTCGCTCATGAATCTGGCGTAAAAAGTTTCAACTTAGATTTAATGCATGGTTTACCCAATCAAACCCTAGACAATGCCTTAGATGATTTAAAAACGGCCATTAAGTTAAAACCCGACCACCTCTCTTGGTATCAACTGACTATTGAGCCAAATACGGCTTTTCATTCTAAGCCTCCTAAGTTACCGCAAGATGAAGTGTTATGGGATATTCAAGATCAAGGCTTTAAATTACTCAGTAATGCTGGTTATCAGCAATATGAAATTTCAGCATTTCGCCTCGTAAAAAATGATGCCACTGATGATAAACAGTGCCAACATAACCTTAACTACTGGCATTTTGGTGACTACCTTGGCATAGGTTGTGGCGCACATGGCAAGATAACTGACATCGAAAAGGGTATCATTCAGCGTACCGTGAAAGTTAAACACCCTAAGGGTTACCTTGATCCAAACCGAGCGCCGTTAGATCATCTAAATACGGTAACTAGTGATGAATTACCTTTTGAATATATGATGAATCAACTGCGCTTATTTTCTAGCTTTACCTTAGCAGAGTATCAACAGCGTACAGGATTAACGGCCAGTACAGTATTGCCGACGCTACTAAAAGCACAGGATAAAAAAATGATGACTTGTAACGATACCTTATCTATAGAAGGAAAGTGGCAGGTCACGCAACTAGGTCATCGCTATTTAAATGATTTACTGGAACTTTTTCTCTAATGGTTTTAGATAGTGATAATCGTGAAGATGATGAAAATACTGACCAATATTTCATGGAACAGGCATTTAAGCTAGCACAACAGGCTGAACAAAATAATGAGATCCCTGTTGGCGCAGTAGTTGTTTATCAAGGAAAAATTATTGGTGAAGGTTTTAATAAATCTATTATGCTTAACGACCCTTCAGCCCATGCAGAAATGCTCGCAATTCGCCAAGCTGGAAAATACCTTAATAACTATCGGCTGCTAGATTGTACCTTGTACGTTACGTTAGAGCCCTGCCCCATGTGCGCAGGCTTATTAGTACACAGTAGAATTAAACGACTTGTTTATGCCAGCCCTGATTTAAAAACAGGCGCAGCAGGTAGTACTTTTAACTTAGTTTGTAATGAGCAGCTAAACCACCAGGTATTAGTGACAGGAGGCATATTAAAAATACAGTGCAGTCAGCTATTATCTACTTTTTTTAAGCGCCGCAGAGCGGAAAAAAAAGCAACAAAGAAAATCAATAAATATAGCTAATGACTAATGGATAAAGCATTTTATCTTATTTTATCTTAGCTGTGTTTTAAACCCTTCGACTGCTTCGCGCTCAGGGCGAACGGTATCAGAGTAGTGGGTGTTTATACACTGACGTTTATGCTGAGCAGGTG
>CAJXQM010000038.1 GCA_913058145.1 uncultured Colwellia sp. | reverse complement strand
CATCTAAAATCACATCAGGCAACACTACTACAAACGGTTCATTACCTATAATAGGGCGCGCTTTTAATACCGCATGCCCAAGACCTTTCGCCTCACCTTGGCGTACATGTAATATAGTGACACCTTTTGGGCAAATGGCTTGAATTTCATCTAATAATTGGCGTTTAACGCGATTTTCTAACGTTGTTTCCAATTCAAAAGATTTATCAAAATGATTTTCAATGGCATTTTTAGAAGAATGCGTAACTAACACTATCTCTTTAATACCTGCCGCAACACATTCATTGACGATGTATTGGATCATAGGTTTATCAACAATAGGTAGCATTTCTTTTGGGATGGCTTTTGTAGCTGGGAGCATACGAGTGCCAAGACCAGCTACGGGGATTACTGCTTTCATGATTACAACGTCCTTTGTCTTTTATGTTTTATAAAAATATTTATACCAAGCGACAAGCTCTGCTCAGCATAAGCTTGATATACATCAACTAGTTGCATTTCGCGAAAGTTATTTTTCGCTTCAATGCCTAATCACTTCCAAATAAGTCACGGGTATACACTTTATCAACTACATCAATTAATTCATCAACCATTCGGTTAGAAACAATCACATCACTCATAGCCTTAAACTCAGGTAAATCTTTAATCACTTTTGAATGATAAAATTCATCTTCTTCCATTACTGGTTCATATATTACAACTTCAATCCCCTTAGCTTTAATTCGCTTCATAATACCTTGAATTGATGATGCTCTAAAATTATCGGATCCCGCTTTCATAATTAATCGATAAATGCCTACAACTTTAGGGCCTTTTGCAATAATTGAATCAGAGATAAAATCTTTACGTGTGCTATTAGCATCTACAATGGCACTAATAATGCTATTAGGCACATCTTTATAATTAGCACGTAATTGCTTTGTATCTTTTGGCAAGCAATAACCGCCATACCCAAATGAAGGATTGTTATAATGATTCCCTATACGTGGATCTAAACTCACGCCTTCAATAATATGGCGAGAATCTAAATCATGCACTTCAGCATAAGTATCAAGTTCATTAAAGTATGAGACCCGCATCGCTAAGTAGGTATTCGAGAATAACTTAACGGCCTCTGCTTCCGTAGAGCGGATGAATAAAACATCTATATCTTCCTTCCAAGCACCTTCAACTAAAAGCCCTGCAAATTTACGAGCACGGTCTGAATCTTCACCAACAATAATACGTGAGGGATAAAGATTATCGTGAAGTGCTTTGCCTTCACGTAAAAATTCAGGAGAAAAAATCAAGCCTTCACAGCCTAATTCTTCTCGAATACGCGCAGTATAACCAACAGGAACAGTAGATTTAATAACCATACAAGCAGATGGGTTAATAGCCATCACATCTTTAATAACAGATTCCACTGAAGAGGTATTAAAGTAATTAGTTTCGGGGTCGTAATCAGTTGGTGTTGCAATAATTACATAGTCAGCCCCCGTATAAGCAGCCTCTTTATCTAAAGTAGCCTTAAAATTTAGGTCACGATTAGTTAAAAATTCTAATATTTCTGTATCTTCAATGGGAGATTTACCCATATTTAGTAAATTGATCTTTTCAGGGATAATATCAACGGCAACAACTTCATTGTGTTGCGCTAATAACATCGCATTTGATAAGCCGACATATCCTGTTCCAGCAATTGCGATTTTCATATTAAAACTCGATTTAAGTAAAAATTATTTTTGTGCCAAGGTAAGCACAGAAGATATAGCTGAAGTTGTTTTCTTTACTTCATTTAAAGTAAGAGTTGGGTGTACCAGGAACATCAAACTTTTTTCACCAAGTTCTTTGGCTACAGGCAAGCTAGCGCCAGGTCTAAATTCGCTATCATCAAACGCTTTTTCTAAATACACTTCAGAACAAGAGCCTTGCATGCAAGACACACCTAAAGCATTTATCTCCGCAATAATACGATCTCTATTCCAGCCATCTGCTAATAACTCCGGACGAACAAATACATAATATTTATAATTAGCATGCTCCATATATTTAGGCACTGTTGGTACGCGTATACAATCAAAGTTAGAACACGTATCGGCGATTATATCTGCATACTTACCACGAGTTTTAAACCAATAAGGCATACGAGTAAGTTGAATACGCCCAATTGCCGATTGCATTTCAGTCAAACGCCAATTTGTACCGAATGATTCATGTAGCCACCTGAAACCAGGAGGGTGTTCTTGATTATAAATAGCATCCCAGGATTTACCGTGATCTTTGTAAGCCCACATTTTTTTCCATAATGACTCATCATTACAGGTAACCATTCCACCTTCACCACCAGTTGTCATAATTTTATCTTGACAGAAAGACCAACAACCTACATGACCTATAGAACCAACAGATCGGCCTTTATATTTGGCACCATGTGCTTGTGCACAATCTTCAATAACACATAAATCATTTACACCAGCCAGAGCCATTAATTCATCCATTTCACATGGAAGACCGGCTAAATGAACAGCAATAATAGCTTTGGTACTCGAACTTAAAACCTCACTAACAGTATCAACATTAATGTTTTGCGAATTATCATCTACATCAGCAAACACAGGACAAGCACCAGCAGTAACAATTGCAGAAGCTGAAGCTAAAAATGTACGTGAGGTAACAATAACTTCATCAGACTCAGAGCCACCATTTCGAGCACCGATGCCTAAAGCAACCAACGCTAAATCTAAAGCAAGAGTACCGTTACTTAATGCTATTGCAAATTTACTATCAGTATATGTGGCAAATTCACATTCGAATTCGCGCCCTTCTTGCCCAGTCCAATAATTAACTTTATTTGATAATAAAACTTCAGATACTTTATCGGCTTCTTCTTGAGAAAAAGAAGGCCATGGAGAAAGATTTGTATTTAACATATTATTTAACCACTGTTTTATAAATATAAGATAGATCTTTTAGAAAGGAATACTCATTGATGTATTTTGTATTAATTGTAACTTTATCAGGCCAAATCACTTCATCATTATATTTTTTAGCATCCGACATTTTACTTAATAACTCTTCTTCATTTTTATACTTTAAAGATGCCGGCCCTGTAATTCCAGGCCTAACATCAAGAATCACTCTATCTGGACCGACTAAAACATCAGCATAGCCAGAAACATCCGGTCTTGGTCCCACAAAACTCATCTGTCCCATTAAAACATTTAGCAATTGGGGCAATTCATCTATTTTATATTTTCGTAAAAAAAGACCTGACTTAGTTATGCTCTTCGTTACGTCTGCTGTTATTGAAGATCTTGTTATTGTTGAGTTGTACATTGTTTTTATTTTGAATACATGGATAAATTTGCCATGTTTACCAATTCTTTTTTGAATAAAAAAACCATTACTTCTAGTTTCTATAGACGCTATAATCCAAGCTAGTAAGATAAAAGGAAAAAAAACAAATAGCCCAACGCATGAAGAAAAAACATCAAATAATCGTTTATAGAAACAATCTAATTTTGTCACTTATACATTCTCTTTTTAAGTGCGTTAAACACATATTGAATAAAGTAATATGAACTTTTGATTATACTAAGATTCAAATGATTCCGGTAAACAGCCCACACCTCTTTACTAGCTTTCCATTTATTAGCGGTATTCGAAGTATCAACCAAACGATAACTGGCTAAAGTATCATTAATACCTTCAGCTTTATCAATAGTTTTTAATAAGTCTGCCCATAGCGCCATATCATGACTACTTCTTAAATTGGGCATCTGAATACTAGGTAATTTTTCTGAGTCCAGCATAACTGTCAAACAACCAATAATAGTATTACCTAGGTATTGGTTATACGTTAGCGTTTTAGGGACTTTAATAGAGCCATATATTTCCGTGCCATTATCACTACACACTTCATAGTCGGTATAGCTAAAGGCACAGTTATTCGCCTGCATAAACGCCACTTGAACCTCAAGCTTATTTTTTTTCCACATGTCATCAGAGTCAAGAAATGCGATATAGCGACCTTTTGCATTTCTTAATGCATGATTTCTAGCTTCTGCAGCACCTACATTTTTTTCTAATCGTACAAGTTTGAATCGTTCATCGGGTAATATAGTTTCTATAAAATCAGCACTGCCATCAGGTGAACAGTCATCAACAATTAACATTTCGAAATCACTAAACGTTTGATTAAGCACTGACTCGATAGTAGAACCAATATATTTTTTGGATTTATAACTTGGGGTTATAATAGATACTACAGGTGCGGTCATTACTGCCCTCCCTCTATTTTATTGTGATTGTGATGATAAATATAATGAGAAGTTATTACCAGAAAAAAAGTAAATATCTCTGTAAAAATAGTTACATTACTCATCGTAAAAAAGAACATAGCCAAAGACAGTGGAAATAAAAAATTCCCACTCTTATTTTTAAAATATAAGATAGCCGTCGAACGGAATAAAAAAAACCAGAACATAAGATAAATAGATAAGACAAAAACCCCACTTTCAAGCCATATACCTAATATAGCATTATGTGTAGAGTGATAGCCCCGATAATCAACGAATAGCTCTCGAGATTGGTTCAGTCCATACCCCATAATTGGCCTATCTGATATGTATTCAATTGTTTTCCACCATAATTCGAATCGCCCACTACCTGAGCCAAGGTGATTAAGTCTTTCTTCTACAATAGAAAAAACATATGTGCCATCAGCTATATAATAAAATATAGCTAACACCGAAACTGACATTAATATCACAAAAACCATTTTAATTAATAATCGTCGTTGCCGAACAAAATAAAAAAATGTAACAATCAGCATAGCTACAATTGTAGTGATGGACATTGATAATAGTATGCTAATAATAATCAACAATAGAAAAACCTTAGACTTTGCCACGGAGTCACTAAATAAAACTAAAGAATAACCGATTATAATGAAAAGACCGAAATTGTTTGGACTATCAGCTATCCCTCGAAGACGAGGCCTGACATCTTCAAACAATACTCCAAAAAGAGCTCTAGATGCATAACCGACTCCTTCTGGTTGCATATCTAATATAAAAAAACAGTACAATCCCAGAACATAAAACAATAAAGAGAGTACAACAAACCAAAAATAAAATTTTAGAAGTAAAGTTTCAATTGAAAACGCATAAGAAAAAACGACCCTATAGACGAAATACATCAATAGCAATAATAGACTCCCGATAAAAAGACTTAAAGAAGTGTTCAAGTTATCAGCATAGAAAATAGAGCATAAGTTAGATATTAAAAAGAAAAACCAAAAAACTTCATAAACACTGAATTTATACAGGGTCACTGTCGAAGCTTTCATAAGAATAAAAAGTGCGCCAAACAGAATAAAGACCATGTATAACTTCACAGGAGAAATAAACTCAAATACAATGAACTGTTGATAAAACAAAGTAATAAGTGACAACGGTAGGATGTATTTATTTAAAAAAGAAACCATTTATGTTATCAACACCTTTTATAGTTTTATGAGGATATTCAATATATTTTTGCATACTAATATTTTAATAGTTAACTGGCAGGCTAAGTGCCTTAAACTTAGAATTCGGCAATATTCTAATTTTTCAAAATTATATAAAACGAATAAGCCGCCCCTTTATTTTGTCGTTCTCCTTTTTAATATGCAGAAAAATTAGAATTAAATACTCGATATACCAGAAGAATTAACTTGAGATTTTTTCAATTGCATAAATATTAATAATATCACGATTCCCCATGATGCAATAGTCGCAAGAGGTGCCCCTACGGCTCCAAAATCATTGATAAATATGTAATTCAATCCGCAGTTCAGAAATGAAGCAATAAGGGTGAACTTAGCGATAACCCCCGTTTTTTTATCGTATAGCAAGTAATTGGATAATAAAAAATACCCCCCTTGTGCTAAAAATGCTAATGCTATTGGTAACACTAAGGACTGAGCATTAATATATTCGGGAGAAACTAGCATTGGAAACAAGAACGGAGTAACCAAAAAAAGTCCCAATATTACAATAATAAACAGCATAAAAATAAGTAGTGAAGACTTAACCGTTGCACTAACTTTTATCCCATTAGATAACTGTCGAAAAAGTGTCTGACTCCACACTTGATTAATAGAATAAAAAACGATGTAGGTGGTGGCACTAATTTGAAATGCTGCAGCGTAAAGACCTAAATCCAAATCACCTAAAATAAGACCAATAAAGAATCGGTCACCCATAGATATTAATGTAACTCCTAATACATGTGGGATGTATTTTCCTCCAAAAGACAAAACATCTTTAATTACCTTCAGATCCAAAGTGTACTTAAATTTTAACTTCTTATAATGATTTGAAAATAGAACGATAAAAACTAGACTGTAAACGAGATAATATACTGACCAAATATAAAGCCAATTTCTTACTTTTAAATTCCAAATAACAAATATTGAGATCATTATTAAAGAAGAAGTGAGGAATTGGGCAAGAAAAAAAGCACTAAACTTTTCTCTATACCTTAAATCTACCATAGCAAGATCACTGCAAAGTTTGAACAAAGCAAAAACCGGAAAAAAGTAAATAATAGTTGTTCCGAACCCGCCTATATCTTCCTTCCCTGAAAAAGAGAAAAACAAAAACAAGACACATTCAAATAATAAACATAATAAAAGTGTAAGCGTTAATCCTCCACTTAACAGCTTATCTCTATTAGCAGGATCTAGCGTGTAATAATTAACACCATAATTAGTTGCTAAACTCATACCTACAAAAGGTATAAAAAATGCAATAATTATTTGGGCCATAGCTAACAATCCAAAATCGCCAACTGAGATAAGGGATGTTGTAAAAGGTAAAGTGATTAATGGCACACCGGCAACAATCGCATTACCTGCAAAAACCAGAAGTACATTTTTAATTTTTTTCATAAATGTTGAAAACTAGAAAAGTGATAGACTGTAAATAAAAGAATTAGTAATTTAACCTCGAACACACCACTATAAACCGCCATATTTAGAGTTATCCAACTATTCATCTAAGGCTCTGTTGTAGACTATTGTTGTTACCTGCCCAAAGGCTTATAGCTAAAGGGCTGTCAGCACATTCAGAATTTAAGCGTAAATCCTTTGCAAGTACCTATGCATAAGGTCTGTAGCTAACTTTGATTAATACGACAACAGTGTTCTACAACAGAGCCTCATCTAAACAGATTACTTTACAAAATTTTTCATAATATGAATACACTAATTCAAGTTCTTTATCTTTATCTTTATCTTTATCTTTAAATTTAAATGATATTACTTCTAAATCTGGATAGATAATTTTAGCCGTTAATAGAGAGGCTGTAAAAAAACCGGCTACTAGTACAGGCTTAGTTTTCATAGTAACAAGATCTAATTCTGAAGGCAGAGCTGTTCTACGTACCTGAAATCCAATTTTTTCATACGCCTTAAAATTAGACGAATCTTCCCCTCGGTGCGGAACATAGCAAACATCAACTCCGCCAAGTATATCAAAAATTTTATCAAGATAAGCGCAATATTGTTCCTTAGTAAAGATCCCTACTTCAATGTACTTAGCACCATAAAATATAGCACCACTTTGAAGTCGATTAGAAGGAGATAAAGATTTAATACAGTCAAATTTATTACTCATAACTCTATGTTTGACACAAAGAGGCTCTAATTCAAGACAAGTATAATAATCTAAAACATAATTTCTTTTTACATTTTCACTTAATCTATGGTGATAAACTAAAGTAGCAACGCCATCATCTAAAAGGATCATGGGACAACGCATCTTTCTAAAAATAGTTAAATATTTACTTTTGTAGGATCCCACATAGATATTTTTAAAACCAAATCGCAATATCAGATAAGCGAAACGAACAAAAAAACCGAGAAAACCATTAACTTCTGAAATATTGCTTTTGTCTGTTATATAATTATTTACTTTGTAAAAAGCTAATACATTTCTAATTTGTAGGTCATTAAATTCCTGTCCATTAAAACGAACTACCATCAGCCATTTTCTCTGATTATGGTTAATCGACTCAATAGCATTAATGACCTGTCCAGGCGATTCTACGTAATATTTATCCATTACTTTCTCACTTCAAGTAGAAGATTAACATTCATCGAATTTATAACCGGCCATTTTTTCGTAATAATGAAACAACAATACTTGCTCCTCAATACTACATAACAACTCATCGTTACCTAACAAAAACGCTTCGACTTGCTTATAAAGTCCTGGTTTATATTTTATATCTAGAGAGTTATCTATTTCAACATTTATACACGGGATTGTTCCACGCTTTTGAACCTGAAGAGCTTCCATTGGTCGAAAAATATAACGATTCTCTTTCGTCAGCATTTCAACAGACCAACGCCCTGCTGATTCCCAATTGGCTGCATAATTAAATAGGGCACCTGACTCGCTTACACCCGCACCAGAAAACACTGATGCTGCTGGATGCCATTTTAATTGTCCCTGGACGAAACTAGCTAACTCTTTTGGTTTACCGCCAAGGAAAAACGCTAAGTCGGCTACATGAGTTGAATTAGCTAAGAACCACTTTTCTAATACATCTTTTGGCTTATCAATATTTTCAATAATATGGGCCCACTCAGTTAATTCAAAGTTGAATGAGGTTACACCACCTTCTGCTTTAATACTCTCTCTTGCCGCAATGACTGAAGAGAAAAACCGTCTGTTGTAGGCAATATACACTTTACAAGAGTTCGCTTCACTGCGCTGATATAATATATCTATTTCAGATTGAGTCATTCCACCTGGTTTTTCAACCAAAATACTCTTCACTCCAGAGTCAATAAGCGTCAAGGTTGTCTCATATAATTGAGCGACACCAACACTGACAATTGCCGCTTCAGGCAATACTGGATCAGACTTTAGAAACTGCTCTAGCCCACCTTGAATAACCTTTTTTCCAGTCTTACCCTCAAATTCTTCAGCGGAATTTACCCCACGGCCAATCACTAAATAATTATATTTTTGAGCTTCAATAACTTTCGCATAGTCTACAGACATAAGGCCGGAGCCAATTAACCAAATCATTATTTTTTCCTAAATCAGGTAATAGGACAAACGTCCAGCTTCTTATTGAGAACCGCTGACATGTGAGTTAGCAATGCTGTAATAAAGGGAATATGCAGTTCGCATGATTGCCCGAATGGTGTTAGACCGCAATGATTCGATGCAAGCAATTCATCAACATTACCGCCTGTTAGTTGGCTTTGAAATAATGGTGTGTGTGTGAACTGTTCTTCATCTTCGTCAAGACTTTTCGTCCAAGTACCTCCCACTTCATTCACAACATATTTAGCCTGACCATTTTCAATCGACACCATAACCTCAGGGGTATTACTTCGACCACTTTCAATCATGAGCGAATGCTTTCCTGCGATAAAGTTTAGTTGGCCTGTCGTTTCATAAAAGCCAGCTCGCTTACTTTCAATAAGTTCAGGGTCTAGCTTTGATTCAGTGAGTTCTAGCGCTGAGTTATCAACCAAATAAGCAAATACATCAAGGAAATGTACGCTATTACATGCCATTCCCCAAGCATGACCACGGACAGTCATATGAATAGGTTTCGATACATCTAAATATTGCTTCAATGCAGTATACGTTGGAAAGAGACGGCGCGGACAGTTAACCCACCCCTCTGTCTGCGAGTCACTTAATAGTTGAGTGACTTCAGTGTATTCTACAAGCTTTTGAAATAAGACCTTTTCAAAAATTATGTGTTTCACTTGGTTCATCAAAAGTAGTTGCTCAGTTACTTTCGCACGAACTTGAGCCGCTGTAGCGATAATGCATACATCTATAGACTCATGTTTAGGGATATGTTTTGTATAACTCACAGTAGAGTTTGTATTTCCATACTGAACCTGATCAGCTCTTTCTTGAGCTATATTAAGTGATTCTTGAGAGGGATCAACAACGGTAATATTGAGTTCATTCTTGCTAAGTAGCGTACCTTGTAGGTGTCTGCTACCTAACTGGCCAGCACCAATAATTAAAATGTTATGCATTACTTTCCTTATACTTCAAAATTGTTTCAGCCAACAGAAAATCTAATTCGTGGTCAATATCTACAGAACTTTCATTATCCATTACATAAGCAAAAATGTTTGACGATAAAAACAATGTATTTTCTTCGTAAAAGCGGCTGACTTTCGATAAATAGATAGCTCCATTTAAACGATAGGATAAAGGAAGGTCTTGACTACGAGTGTTTTTAATTTCGTCTTTTATAAATTGTCCCATAGACATGTCTTCAGGTAGTGTATTTGCCCACAATGGTGAATGCTCACATTCACAAACAGAAACTACAGCATCAGCTTCCTTTGACTTTAATAACGCGATCGCTTGCTCATTATGCTTTTTGTTACGCATCGGCGATGTAGGCTGTAGAAGTAAAACATAATCAAATATTTCACCCTGACTTTTATAGTAATTAAGCGCATGTTCAATCACAACTGAGCTCGAACTTGTATCCGTAGCAAGCTCTTTAGGCCGCAAAAATGGTACTTCTGCACCAGACTGCAATGCAATATCCGCAATTTCTTGGCTATCGGTACTAACCATAACACGACTAATATCATCAATTCCTAATGCTGATTCAATAGTCCACTGAATTAGTGGTTTACCATTAAGCACTTTTATATTTTTTCCTGGTAATCTTTTACTACCACCTCGTGCTGGGACTATTGCTAATATTTTTATCATCATAATCCCAGTGTAAGAATATCAACTTGGGCTTTTTTAAAGTCATCCAATCTTCCGATATCTAGCCAGTATTCATGAAAAGGAAACATAAACACTTTACTATCAAGGTGCCTTTCCAACAGTGTTGGCATATCAATTTTTTCATTCTCTCCAACACTTTCAATTATGTCTCGACCTATTACATAGATACCTGCGTTCACATGAAATCGCTGTATCGGTTTTTCAATCATACTTTTAATTTGATGACCTTCATTTTCGATAACACCAAAGGGAACTTGGTACTCATACTCTCGAACACACATAGTGGCATTAGCTTCATTATCATTATGGAAGGCTAACAAATCTTCAACATTAACTTTTGTTAATACATCCCCATTAATTACAATGATAGGTAAATCAGGTAATTCCTTTGGTAGTAATCCCAAAGCTCCGCCAGTACCTAAAGGAGTATTTTCATGAACATAATTAATGGTAACTCCCCAATCATCTCCATTGCCAAAGTAGTCTCTGATCATTTCAGGTAAATAATGAGTGGAAATATAGAAATTTTGAAAGCCTGCTTTTACAAACCCTAATAATACTGTTTCCAATATTGGTTTATCACCAACTTTTAATAAAGGCTTTGGACAGTTATCTGTTAATGGCTTTAAACGGGTACCAAAACCACCAGCCATAAGAAAAATAGGGTTATCATATTTTATTTTGTGTATAGCTTGATGCAGAGTTTCTAAGCCAATAACTTTCCCATCTTTTACTCTTGGAATGGCAAATAACTCTTTCTCATCCATGAGCTTTAAGATTTCTGCTCTAGGGGCATGTTCTGGTACCATAGTAGGCTTTAAAAACATTACTTCAGAAATAGCGGTGGATAGCGGTTTATTCTGAATCAATGCCCTACGAATATCACCATCAGATACTGTGCCAAGTAAAAACTGATTACTATCGACAACTAATGCAAGCTTTAATGCCTCTTTATCAATAATCTCCAAAACTTCTTGAATACTTGCTGATGGAGGGACCAAAATATTTTGCCAATTATGACTCATGCTAATTTACAACCTTTAATTTACAATCTTAGTTTACAATCTTTAATTACATAATTATTTAAGTTTATTTTAAACTTAAATAATATTTATCAAATTTAACTTCATTGTTTTCTTGCAAAAATTTTCTATACTCAAACTCTTCACTTTTAGTATATCCATTACTCAAGAAGTTTTTAATTGAACCAAAATTATTCTCAGCAATCCAACCTATAATATATTCTGCATCGGTTAGATATTTTTTAGAGTATGCTACTGCATAGTTAATTAGGATTTTTCCTAAACCTTTTCCGGCAAAAGAACTTAATACACCATGAGCTGTTTCTGTTGTTTTATTTTTTTTACAAAAATCAATTGCCACATAACCAGCAATATCACCTTCAATATATAAAAAAATAATTGTTCTGTCTTCTCGATCTAACTCATTTTTATAATGTTCTTTGAACGCTGCATAATTTGGTGGCGAATCAAACCCAGACCAAAAAATGTTATTCGGTTCTGATTTTAACTTATAGAAATCATCAAACTTATCAATATCAGCTACTATAAAATCGCATACTTCCATCATTTTCCCTCTAACTTAATTATTAAACTACATACTTTTTTTATATCGGTCGAACTGTACCTTGAATCAACAGGAATTGAGATAATAGATTGGCTTAATACATTATCAACTAAATTACACACTGGCCAATGAACAGCTAAAAAAACATTAAATTCCATCAACTTCTGACGAACAACATCTCTATTATTAAGCAATAAAGGTGCAAAGGAATAAAATTTCGATTTGATAGGAATTGAATAGTCGGCTAATAAGTCATTTATCTGTTGGTAGTTTCTTTGTCTAATGTTTCGCTCTTGCTCAAGCCGATTAAAGTATTGAATCGCAGCAATTATACTATCAGCACTTGGACTATAAATACCAAAGTTGCTAGATAAAATAGCTTCAGCCTGACCGAATTTATCCAGATATTTTTTTTCACTGCCCTGCTGAAAATTTAAATACTCATGTTTGAGATTTTTTGCTCGGTATTTCATTACTGAAAAACCGGACAGTGCAGTTTTGATGACTGATGCTAATGGCGCATTGCTATACAATAAACTAAAGTCTGCGACATGGGATATTTTACGTAAGCTGTTAAATGAGAACCATAATTGGTCTCGCTTTAAAATTTCTGGGTATGGTGAAAAGACATCATCAACAATTAAACACCCATGGAATGAAGTACATGTTTTAGCAAATGCGTCAGTGCTTCCACCAAAATATTTAATTAGATACACAGCATCATACTTTTCAATATTATCTGGTAACTGAAAGTCTAAATTTCTCTCCACGGAATAGAAGTCAAAGGTTACTTGATACTCTTGTAAGATATCAATAATAACCTGACAAAGGAAGTCAGGTAAAAGAATGTGCTTATTTCTTAAATTTGCACTTTCAATAATCAACCGTAAAGATGAACGCCCAGAGTTAGTCACCTCTTGAAAATAATTAAGTGGTGCAAGCTCCTGTTCGCCTCCAATATAAAACATACTAATATTTCACATCAAAAAACGATTTAGTGCGTAAAGTTTCTAAATCAATGTTTTTTAACGTTTCGACAACTAATCTTGAACTATCACCATCACCGTATGGATTAACTACTTTGGATAATACATCCAAATATTCACTCGTATATATATGCTTCAAAGCCGCAACTATTTCAATTGTGTCCGCGTTAACATCAATAACACTATCGGCACTAATTCGGCCTTTCTGGCGGTCTCCAATGTTTATGCTTGCCACCTTAAAAGTTGGAGCTTCTACCACCCCACTAGACGAGTTTCCGATAACACCATCAATATAATATAAAGCTGATAGATAGCGTAATTGCCCTAGTGACATAAATGCAATGGCTGTATTTTTGTTTTTCTCTACATAACTATCAATAATATGATTAATTGCACGCCCACCAACATCAGCATTAGCTTTAGTAAAAATTAACAAAGTATCTTCTAACTGATCTAATGCCTGCAATAACTTCCTAAAATTAATTTCGTTTATTTCACTCGACTGTGTTGTTTCGGGGTGATAGGTAATTAACAGATTTTTTTTATCAAGTTTTCGATCAATAGAAATTTCAAATTCTTCTTTAGACATAAAATTCATACGTCTAAAGTTGTCAAGACCAACCTCACCAACATTGAATACTGAACTCGGTTGTTCACCCATTTGAATTACACGCCGTGCATATTCATATATTGCTGTAAAATGAATTTGGGACAGTTTCGTAACACTATGACGGATAATTTCATCAATAGCACCTTCGGTTATTTCACCACCATTGAGATGTGCAACAGGTATACGAGCTATATTTGCTGATGAAACTATGGGTAATAGTTCATAACGGTCACCTAGTACTAATACAATATCTGGTGCTAATTCATCAAATGCTTCAGCAAAACTAATTTGCACTAGTCCCATACTTTTACTTACGCCGACAGCAGAATCGGATGATAATAATATTTCAATAGTCTTATTAATATGTCTTTTATCATTTCTGATTTGTTCTATGGTGTAACCAAATTCAGGAGATAAATGAGAACCTGTCACTATCAACTGTAAAGTAAGAGATTCATCGCTTTGAATATCATCGAGTAAGCATGTTAATAAACCATATTCAGCTCTAGTTGCTGTAACAACACAAATTTTTCTTGTCACTAAATAAGCTCCCCTGCTTTATATGATTTTTTAGCTATTGAATTAACTAACTCATCCCAACGTATTGGAGATATACCTGTACCAGGTCGCTTAATATCTAACATTTCTGCGGTTATTAATTGGCCGACAGATATGTCACAACCTGCAACCAAACTTTTTCGTACGATATTACGATTATCAAATTCTGTTTTGGTTGGAACCTTCCAACCGGTACCAAGTGCCAATTCAATACTTCGAATAGAATGTACCATTTCCTTTAATTCATTAGGCTCTAAACTTGCTTTATGATCAGGTCCAAGCATAGTTTTATCAAGGGTGAAGTGTTTTTCAATAATGCTAGCACCCATAGCTACGGCTGCTATAGGAATTTCTATTCCAAGTGTGTGATCTGAATAACCAACACTTACACCAGGAAATGAATTTTTTATTGTATTCATAGCATTCAAATTAACATCTTCGCTTGCCGTTGGATAATCAGTTGTCGCATGTAAGATAGTGAGATTAGTCAATAAAATACCAGCTTCAGTTAACGTTGATATAGCATGCTCCACTTCTGATAAATACCCCATACCAGTAGATAAAATAATAGGCTTATTAAAGGACGCTATATGACGCAAAAAAGGTGTATTAGTTAATTCACCTGATCCAATTTTAAAGATATCTTGTAGCTCGTCAAGAAATGTCGCACTTTGTTCTTCGTCTGGCGTTGAGAGAAATAATATTTCTTTCTCGTCACAATATTCTTTAAGACCACGAAAATCTGCATAGCTTAATTCAAGACGCTTCAGCATTTGAAATTGTGACTCTACAACTTGAGTATTTTCTTTTTGATATTCTGCCATTTCGGCATCTTCAGTGACTAGTAGCTCAGTTTTCCAAGTTTGGAATTTTACAGCGTCAACTCCTGCATTTACTGCAGCATCAATTAATTTCTTTGCTAATTCGTAGTTACCATTATGGTTTACGCCAGCTTCTGCAATTATGAACGTATTTTTTTTCATCTTAATTTCCTACGAATTCCTGTATAATTGAAATAGTTTCAATTGACTGTCAGGATTTTCTTGTCGCCACATTGAGTTTAATTTAGTTCTTTTTTCGGGTAGAAAGGTAAGCCCTCCAATAAAAAATGGTAATGATTTATCAGAAAATTTTGATTTAAATTTAAACAAACTATCATTTTCATCAGACGTTCTTCCACCTCCTAGCATCATCCATTTGCACCCCTGTTCTTTCGCATGGTCAAATGCAAAATCAAGCAATGCATAGTTACCGTTTTCACGATTAAATTCACTATTATTAGCCGACAGGTGATAGTGAGCGATATCACTTCCATGCATAAAAAAACCGGATGAGACTACGGTTAACTCATTCATGACCGAAAGTAACTCAACCCCTTGTACGTCTTTTAATTTTTCAAAATAATTTGGCTTAAAATAGTAAAAATCAGAAGCATCATTTTTATCCATCGTCTGCTGATATAGCGAACAAAATTCAACCAATGAGTCTTCATCTTTCTTTCTGCTCAGGTTTTTATTTGCCTTTCTTAGAATGTTTCTTGTAGTTTTCGAATATTTTGACCAGCGGTCTTCCGTATTCAAGGTTAGATCGACAATAACAACTTTTCGTTCTTGAGCATGAAAATCAAAGTAATCTTTATATTGAGCTAATTTGTTAAAAGGGTGAAAGCGAATAAACTCACAAACAATATTTTGCTTTATACACTCTTTTCGATATGCTAAAAACGCATCACCTAAAAACTTTTCAGAATAACAGTTAGTAATTGGACCACCGTAACCATAAGGTGTCTCAAGATCATAAAGTTCTTCGTCAATTATAATTCCTGCAACATTTTTAATGCGCCGTTTTATTGAACGAAAGAGTATTCGATTGCTATTTTGTACATACTCAAAGTTAAAAACCTCTTCACCATTAAGAGCATAGAGAGAAGAATAATCATCTTGATAATATATATCATCTGCTAAGTTCACACACAAATCACTCATTATGACCACTCAAAGGTGAGCTAGGGATATTAATCACTGTTGCTTCAATTAATTCTGAATTTGTAAGGCTTCCTCTAAAGGCATTTTCAAACATCGGCAACCTGTGCATTAGTTTCCAAATTGGTCTGGTCATAACGCCATTGGCATTCGTTTCTTTAATTAATGTTTCACGGCTAGCCACATCAGGACAAATTATCGCATTTAACCAATAATTTGATTGGGCATATTCAGGCTCTTCAATAAATTTAAAGTCTGAGTTCAGAAATAAATCTTTATATTGCAGTGCTAATTCTCTTTTTTGTTTTAGAAAGGTAGGTAACACTTCCATTTGTGCACAACCTAGCGCAGCATTTAAATTAGGTAAGCGGTAGTTAAACCCCGGCTCATCATGAAAAAATTCGTAAGGGTGAGGAACTTTAGCTGTAGTGGTTACATGCTTAGTGTGCATGCCATCGTCATAGTTTTTGCATAAAACCATGCCGCCACCACCAGTGGTAATAATCTTATTACCATTAAAGCTAATAGCACTAAAGTCACCAAAGGTGCCTGTATGCTGACCTTTATAAAAAGACCCTAAACTTTCTGCTGCATCTTCTACTAAGGCTATATTCCATTTAGCACAAACAGTCATCAGTTCATCAAGCTCTACAGGGTGACCAAAAGTATGCATAGGGACTACAGCACGAAATACCTGTTGAGTAACGTTATGCTGACTGAAACCATCATTATTAATAAAAGCATTATCTTCAAGGTAACACTCTAACGCTTTAGGGCATAAACCTAGACTGCTCTTAGACACATCTACAAATACAGGCTCTGCACCCATGTGATATAAAGCATTACAGGTGGCGACAAAAGTTAATGCCTGAGTAATAACAAGGTCACCTGATTTTACACCCGCCATATATAACGCAGTATGCAAAGCAGCTGTACCATTAACTGTTGCTATGGCTTTGGCTGTTCCTGTGTAGATTTCAATTTGCTGCTCGAATTGGTCAACATATTTTCCAACGCTAGAAACAAACGTGCTATCGAGGGTATTATTTACATACTCTTTTTCATTACCACCGAACGTTGGTGCATGTAGTGGAACAAATTCTTTTGTTTGATAGACGTCTCGAACAAAGTTAACTAATTTTTTATGCATAATATTATCTTGAGTATGGTTACATTTTGCTATCGAGGTATTTACCTGTTTCTTTATGGCCAAAGTCAGGGATCATTTTGAAAAAAAGCTCAACAATTTCATCTTTTGTCCAAGCTTGGTTTTGTTTTAGCTTGTCAATTGTTTGTTCAAATTCATTTACTAATTCAGGATCGTATAATGCTTCGTTTTTGATAACACCTAAGTTATCAAAACGTTCCATATCAAGCGTTTCATTATCGGTAAAAAACTCTTCGAAGTCTTTTTCACCTGTTGTATCACTGTCTGTGAACAAACATGGCCATAAGCCTTTTTCAGGTAACGTTTGAGCTAACTCTCTGGCTTCATCTTCTGATTCGCATAAGTGCGGCTTATAACCCAAATTAGCTAAGTATTTAACGGCTATATCTGCAAAAGTAATCAAGTGAAGTGATTCACTTAATTTTGGAAAGAATATATCGCGATTTTCACCAAAGATACAAGACATTAAGCAAAGTTCACCTGACTCTTTTGGTATAACAAAATAGCGTTTGATGTCACGAGGTGCAACGATAGGTTGGCGCTTTTGGATGCGTTGATTAAAGCCATGCAATAATGAACCATCAGAGAAAGCAACATTGGCAAAGCGGGCGGTTGATATAGCGATATCAGCACTACGACGCATTAAAAACATTTCCATGATACGTTTTGATGCACCCATCATGTTAACAGGATTTGCTGCTTTATCGGTAGAAACGCAAAAGTACTTTTTACTGCCATTTTCAGCAGCTTGTTTCATGGTTTTTTCAGTGTTAAAAACATTAACATCGATCATACGCATTAATGTGTATGGGTCTTTTTCACTGCGAACATGCTTTAACGCTGAAAGATTCAAAACATAATCATACTTACCATCAGCTTTTATAAAAGCATCGTACTCAATAGAGCCAATATCAAGCGCAAAGGTCTGAAAGTCACCATTGATATAACCAAAAGAGCTTCGAATATCACGTACTAGCTCAACCATATTGTTTTCACTGATGTCGACAACATGTAATTTTTGAGGATTTCGTTTGAAAATTTCTTTTGTAACTGCTTGGCCGATAGAGCCAGCTCCACCTAACACAAGAAATGAAGAGCTCGACACTATACTTTTTAGCTCGTCTTCATGATTTTCAATATCGTTTGAAAAGAGTGCTTTTTCTCGACCAATTAGTGATAACATCTTCAAATTCACCTATAATTTTATATATGCTGAGTGTTGAATTAATTCAACACTAAAACTCTGGATTATTTTACGCCTGAGACAAAAATAGTCGTTATTGAGACGCAGATCAACGTACTTAATTTACATTCAATCGTTAAAAAACAACAAAATTACAACAGCTTAATAACAAAAACCCCATTCCCTGCCAATAGGGGTTCCACACACATACAACAAAACATTAATTGTATTTAAAAGCATTTTTACATACTTTCAGTACGCTTCCGCCCTTTGATTTAGCTCTAATACGCAAAAAAAATCCTTTTTTAGATTCCAGCTCAAACTTATACTGGAGTAACCGCTTTAATAATACGGGAATAACAGGTTAAATAACATCGAAATGGTTGTTTTCTATAACCACTTTATTTTCTTTACCCAGTATATTCAATAACAATACAGAGCGTTCTAAACCGTCTTTACATTGATATATTCCCGTGAGACCTTGAAATGGGCCTTCAGTAATGATGAGTTGCTCACCTTTATCAATGTTAGTTAATATTTCTATCGTATTTTGTTCTGTGCTTTCTGCTAAATCTGTTTTTAATCGAGCTATTAGCTCATTATTTATTGTTGCGTAGTTTAAACCAAAGCGAACAAAACTGCCGACACCTCGGGTTGAACGAATAGCGTTAAAGTTACTTTTTTCAATGGTTAATTTGATAAACAGATAGTTAGGAAATAAGACTTCTTCGATGATGACTTTTTTTCCTTGTCTCTTTTTTAACCTTTTTATTTTTGGAAGATACACTTCAATATGTTGTGACGTTAAATTGTCAACAGCACGTTGCTCACTTCGAGGTTTGCTCGTTATGACAAACCATTTTTCAGTACCGTTATCTTCCATTAACTACAGTCCACTTAATTTTTAATAATGTCTATTGATTAAAAATCAGAGAAGATTTTCTAGGTTTAAAAAGTTTAATGGCAAAAAAGGAAAAGATAAATGCGGTGAATGTAGGAGTAAAAATATCCATGTGAAGTCCTGTAACGTTCCTGTTATCTGTTTGTTAATAATTATTTAATTTATAGCCGCTTTTTTTATATAGCTAGTTGGCTTTTGATAAACAAATATTTTTATATAGTTCAAACGTGCATTGTATGATGCTGAGGCAATAAATTTTTAAAATAGCACGTTGTATAATAATTATTATATTGGTTTGAATTCGTTGGGTATTATACTGGAATTGTTGTTTTAGTACAGTATAATGTTGAAAATATTTTGGTTAGTGGCTGTCTCTTATACACATCTGACGCTGCCGACGAATAGAGAGGTG
>CAJXQM010000037.1 GCA_913058145.1 uncultured Colwellia sp. | reverse complement strand
TTTAAGTACAGCTAAAAACGCTTCTTGAGGTACTTCAACATTACCTACTTGCTTCATGCGTTTTTTACCATCTTTTTGCTTCTGTAATAATTTTTTCTTTCGGCTAATATCACCACCATAACACTTTGCGGTAACGTTTTTACGCAGTTGCTTCACTGTAGTTCGGGCAATAACGTTATTACCAATAGCTGCTTGAATAGCGATATCAAACATTTGACGATGGATCAGCTCTTTAAGTTTATCCACTAGCATTCGACCACGAGAAGCTGAATTAGCTCGGTGAGTAATCATCGCTAAGGCGTCTACTCGATCACCATTAATCATGACATCAACACGTACCATGTCAGCAGGTTCAAAGCGGATAAAATTATAATCAAGAGAAGCATAGCCACGGCTAGTCGATTTTAGTTTATCAAAAAAGTCCATAACCACTTCAGCCATAGGTAACTCATAAGTAACAGCAACTTGGTTACCATGATAAATCAAATCTTTTTGCACGCCACGTTTTTCGATACATAAGGTAATAACGTTACCTAAATACTCTTGTGGTACCAAAATATTGGCTTGTACTATAGGCTCTCGAATTTCATCAATATTGTTAACCGCAGGTAAATCAGCAGGATTATCAATTGATAATAATGTGCCATCAGTACAAGAAATTTCATAATTTACGGTTGGCGCTGTGGTGATTAAATCTAGATCATATTCACGCGCTAAACGTTCTTGAACAATTTCCATGTGCAACATGCCAAGGAAACCAATACGGAAACCAAAACCTAAAGCAGATGAATTTTCTGGTTCAAAAAACAAAGAAGCATCATTTAAACTTAATTTATTTAACGCATCACGGAAATTTTCGTAATCATCTGAACTGATCGGAAAAATACCCGCATAGACTTGTGGTTGTGCTTTTTTAAAGCCAGCCAATGCCTTATCTGTTTCTTTTTTATTTATGGTGATTGTATCACCAACCGGTGCACCATGAATTTCTTTAATTCCCGCGACTATATAGCCAACTTCACCTGCTCGTAAAATACCAGTTTCTGTTTGCTTTGGTGTGAAAATTCCTACGTTATCAATTTGATGAACTTGCCCTGTGGACATCACCAACATTTTATCGCCTTTTTTCACTTCGCCATTCATGATACGAACTAAAGAAACAACGCCTTGATAGTTATCAAACCATGAATCAACAATAAGTGCTTGTAATGGTGCATCATAATCACCTTCAGGAGGTGGAATGTTTTTTACAATGATTTCCAAAACATCTTCGATACCAACCCCTGTTTTTGCCGAACAAGTCACTGCATCGGTGGCATCAATACCAATAATATGTTCGATTTCTTCACAAACTCTATCTGGATCTGCTTGCGGTAAATCAATTTTGTTAAGAATTGGTATAACTTCTAGTTCCATTTCAATCGCGGTATAACAATTAGCAACTGTTTGCGCTTCAACTCCCTGCCCTGCATCAACAACAAGTAAAGCGCCTTCACAAGACGCTAGCGAGCGAGAAACTTCATATGAAAAGTCAACATGACCTGGAGTATCAATAAAGTTAAGTTGGTATATTTCACCATTTTTTGCTTTATAGTCTAAAGTAACACTTTGTGCTTTAATGGTAATGCCACGCTCACGTTCAATATCCATTGAATCAAGAACCTGCGCTTCCATCTCACGTTCCTGCAAGCCTCCGCAATGCTGAATGAGACGATCAGATAGTGTTGATTTACCATGATCAATGTGGGCAATAATGGAGAAATTTCGAATATTTTTCATAAATGGAAGTTCAGGTAAAAAGCTATAAATTGAAGAGTGGTGTGATTTTAACGAATTTAGCGCGCTGGGGCTATCTTTTGTTCAGGGTTTTCGTCAATCTATTTAACATCAACAACAAGTAGCTTAGGTATTAGACGTAATATTTTAGGCTGTAGTTTTCCCTGATAATCTGAATGGTTTTGTAAATACTTTGCTAAACGATAGCCTAAATAACCGCCCGTAAGACCAATACCTAAAGCCAATAATTCATGACTAAGGACTTTTTGCATTATTAGCCACTGCCCCATCGCTGAAAAGGATAAAAGCCCAATAATTGGAAGTAAGTAAACTTGCCAAGCGCTTTTTAATACGTCAATTTCAGGTAACGTTAATACAACACAATCCCCAACTTGCACTCGTTGATTATTTAAGAATGTTGATAACGGTAAAGTAAATGATAATTTTTTATGAGGAATAGCTTTAGCAACTTGACCACTTGCACATGTTGATACTTGCGAACAACTATTACAGCTAGATTTTACTTGACTAACCACACTAATCATCCCATTTTCAATAGCAATAACTTCAGCTAATTCTTCCATTATATTTCACTCACAAACATATTAATAATCCGTATTTTGATAACCAACCTATTTAAGTGTTCCAAGATCATGAATAAAGTAAACAGAATTAACAATTTTTTTAGCTGTTGCCACTGGAATTTTACCAACAACACTCACTTCTACATTGTTAATGACTTGATTAAATACCAAGGTTGCACCGTCATGAGCATACTCTATTACTCTTTGCTTATCCTTGCTAGGATTAACATAAACAGATAAATCAACTAACCCGTCGTTGAATAACATAAACTCCACAGACTGTTTACTGGTATTAATACGATGTCTATTAGATTTGATTGGCTTGAAGCCATTCGGTAACCAATTAACTTGCCAACCGAGTTTAGTTACTTCTTGTTTAGCCGTAATATCAACTACTTTTGGTAAATCTGTTGCTTGTAGTTGCTTTAAATGTTCAGATGAATCACTTGTGATTTCTAAATGAGTAAATTGTATTTGCTCAAGCAATTGCCCTTTACGGGTAATAATTGCTAACTTTAGTAGTAAACCACTTTGCTGATCTAACCACACCCAATAACCAAAACGATGAGTGTCTTTTGGTACAATACGAATCAACTGAGCAATTCTTCCTAACACACGGCTTCTACCAACAGAAACAAAGTGATAATTATTTTCTAACACACTGATATCTTGACCAAATACCGCTGGAATTGGCCCACTAATATGAGAAGACGTTATAGAATAAGGCGCATATTCAGGTTCGATATAACTCACTGTATTATCAATTCGTAAAATATCACGACGGGGTCCGTTGAGTAAGGCTAATATCTCAAGCTCAACCTGATTACTACTTGCTGTGTCTGCAGTAAGACCGTGCAGCCAATGATAGGGTTCTGCTTGGTTATTTTTAACCACTACAAATGAAGTGCTAAAATTTAGCTCTCGTAAAGCGCTTGAAAGGCGTTCGAAAGAGAGCTTTGCTATGCTACTATCGCTTTCAACTGTCGCTGATAGTACTGAAAAATTAGTAAAAATACTAAGAGAACAAATTAAAAAACATTGTATAAGAGATAATTTAAAAAATAAGAACTTCATGTTTTCTCAAGAATTATGGGGATTAAAAAGTCCTATACTCGTTTCACCTGAAACTCGTATCTTCAAGTCGAACGAGTATGACATCATTATTCACTTTTATTTGATGCCGTCATTGATTGTCTAATTGATTATATCATTGCGATTGAATGTTTGAGTTATCATTAATTTTTGCTGCACTTAACTTGATTTGCTGTTGATGATCAGACAATAAAGCTTGAAAGCGACGTTGCTGCTCAATTTTTTGTTCAAGTACTGCTTCTTTTTGAGGTTGTACCGGTTGTTGATAATTAAAACTTACTGGATTGGCAAAACCAGCTAAAGGTGTAGTTTGCACAATTTGATTCGGCGTAATAATTTCATTATTATCCGCGGTGTTTTGTTGCACACCAATAATCATTAATCCCGCAGCTGACGCTGCTATTGCTAACTGACCAAGTGGTTTAACTAGCTGAACGACCTTAGCTTTAAATGTGTTGAATACTTTTACTTTAGCTTCTAAACGATTAGGGGCAAGAATCGTAGGTTCATTTTGCAGTACATCAGCTATTTGTGCTGATAAGTCTAATTGTAACGTAGGTGGTATCTCATCACGAATGACATCACCAATTAAATGATAATGCCGCCATGTTGTTGATAAGTGTTCATCCTTGAGCATATCATCAATAGCTTGCTCTGATTCATGATCAGTAACTTGATAATTATCAACTAATGATGAAATTGTCTCAAACTTACTTTCACTCATACTTCTACCTTAAATAATTAATGTTTCAAACTAGTTTGCTTGCAGCAAAGGAGTAATCTTTTTATCGATAGCATCACGTGCTCTAAAAATACGTGAACGCACTGTGCCAACTGGGCACTCCATGATAGTAGCTATTTCTTCATAACTTAAACCCTCAATTTCTCGAAAGTTGATAGCAATACGTAAATCATCAGGTAATTGCTTTATGGCATCAAAAATAACTTTTTTAATTTCTTCCGTGAGTAATATTTTTTCAGGTGATGCATTTTCTCTTAGCGCATCTCCACCATCATAAAACTCTGCATCTTCAACCTCAACGTCAGTACTAGGTGGTTTACGTCCTAGGGCGACACTGTGATTTTTCGCACAATTTACAGCTATACGGTACAACCAAGTATAAAATGCACTTTCTCCTCTAAAATTAGGTAATGCTCGATAAGCTTTAATAAAAGCTTCTTGTACTATATCAGGCACGTCACTTTGATTACTTACATAACGCGACACTAAGTTAGCCACCTTATGTTGATATTTTGTTACTAATAGGTTGAAGGCATTTTTATCACCTTGCTGCACCCGTTCAACCAATGCTTGGTCAACGTTCTGTTCGCTCATTTGAGCCATTTCTCCTAAAGATACCCTACTTTATTTTGAGGGTAAAAAATCACTTTACACATTTGGCTCGTAACAAACGCATCAATTAAGACTACTCATTTTAGAAAAAGTTCTTTTTTATTTTAATTTTTTTAAATTTAGACTTATTTTAGCTTGTTAACCCTGTTACCAAATGTCAATAAACGGTAATATCACACTATAATACCTGATAATCCTTTATTTATGAATCAACAAAACAATTGTGATGTGTTAATTATTGGTAGCGGCGCGGCGGGCTTAACACTCGCCTTACATTTAGCAAAAAATGCTGATGTTGTTATTTTAAGTAAAGGGCCACTTAACGAAGGCTCAACTTTCTATGCACAGGGAGGAATAGCGGCCGTTTTCGATGAAAATGATAGTGTTGCCTCTCATGTCGCCGACACTATGGTTGCTGGTGCCGGTTTGTGCGATGAAAAAACGGTGCAATATACCGCAGAAAATGCAAAAGCCTGCCTTGATTGGTTAATTGAGCAAGGTGTTACCTTTGATAAAGAAGAAAGCGAACAAGGCGAAAGGTACCATCTCACACGTGAAGGTGGTCATAGTCATCGCCGCATTCTTCATTCTGCAGATGCCACAGGTAAAGTAATACAAACCACATTAGCTGACCGTGTTAGACAGCACTCTCGTATCAGAATATTTGAACGTTATAATGCCATTGACCTCATTTGTGAATCGCACGAAGAAGAGGGTAAAAGTAAACAGTGTATTGGCGCTTATATTTGGAATCGCAATAGCGAAAAAGTTGAAAGCATTTATGCTCAAAAAACTATTTTAGCAACAGGGGGGGCGAGTAAAGTGTATCAATATACTTCAAACCCTGACGTTGCTAGTGGCGATGGTATCGCTATGGCATGGCGCGCAGGTTGTCGTGTTGCCAATATGGAATTTAATCAATTCCATCCTACTTGCCTTTTTCACCCCGATGCAGGGACTTTTCTTTTAACTGAAGCGTTGCGGGGCGAAGGGGCAAAACTCAGACGCCCAGATGGTAGTCGTTTTATGCCCGCCTTTGATCATCGTGCTGAATTAGCACCACGTGACATAGTTGCTCGCGCCATCGATTTCGAAATGAAACGCTTAGGTGTTGATTGTATGTATCTTGATATTAGCCACAAACCCAGTGATTTTATCAAGCAGCACTTCCCTACCATCTATCAGCGAACAAAAGATTTTGGTATTGATATTACCAAACAACCTATGCCAATAGTACCTGCTGCTCACTATACTTGTGGTGGCGTTATGATAGATCTGCACGGTAAAACCGATGTTAATCAACTTTATGCCATTGGTGAAATGTCGTACACAGGTTTACATGGTGCCAATCGCTTAGCGAGCAATTCTTTACTCGAATGCCTGGTCTTTGCACGTGCTGCCGCATTAGAGATTAGTGAATCCTTAAAGCCAAACAATCGTTTTATCAAGTTACCTCGCTGGGATGAAAGCAGGGTGACAGATTCTGATGAAGAAGTTGTTATCCAACATAATTGGCACGAATTACGTTTATTTATGTGGGATTATGTCGGTATTGTAAGAACCACTAAAAGGCTAGAGCGAGCTTTACATCGGGTTGAACTCTTGCAGCAAGAAATTCAAGATTATTATCAAAATTTTAAAGTAAGCAATAATTTACTTGAATTAAGAAATTTGGTACAAGTCGCTGAATTAATTATTCGCTGTGCGATGAGTAGAAAAGAAAGTAGAGGTTTACACTACACATTGGATTATCCTGAGCAACTAGCAGAAACAAAACCAACGATTTTAGATCCGAATGATTAAGAAGTATCTGTTAACTTTCGAATAACCTGCGACAGTCGAGAAAAGTCTTGTGCACTTAAACTATCGCGATAAATAAACAACCACTTGTTTTTAGATTGTTTATTTATCGTATAAGACAAAAGTGCGGATGAAGACAAATTAGAGAAAGGCGCCATATGCAACCAACATCCAAAAAAACTATAGCGACTGCTTGCTAATAATTGGAACTGTTCTTTTATACCAACATTACTTATTACTCTATTTTCAAGCGGATATTCGAATGAACAAACACCATAATCATCAAGTGTGAATTGAAGCGACGTTAGTTGCCCATTCTTTTTATTTGCAATATAAATACTCATGAGAGTAGTGGTTAACACCGCTACAATTAACACATATTGATAGGCATAGGTGACATAGCTTATCAGTAGTAAGTTAAAAAAAAGGCAACCACTTAACCATAATAAATTGCGATACCGCGACTGTTTAACACAAATATCATACTTTGACGCGGTTGAGTATAAATTGCACCATGGCGTTGAGTTCGAGGTCTTCACAAGTGTTATGTCCCATAAACCATGCAAATAAATCAGGATCTTGCTCTGTTAATAGCCGCTCAAACGTTATTTGCTGTTCGGCAGTCAAATCATCATAAGCGTCATCCACAAAGGGAATAAAAAGTAAATCAAGCTCTAACATTCCACGGCGACATGCCCATCTAAGTCTGGCCTTGTTTACTGGTGGTAAGTTTACCGCTGCTGACATTTGTCTATCCTCATTCTCTAAAGTTAGCGCTATTGTAACAATAACACTAGTTTACTCGCCAACTAATTCAGTAATATTTAGCGGGTAATTTTAATGAGCGGTTGAATTTTTAGTTATTTGACCGCATTTATCTATTACCAATCACTGCATCGTTTGATCTTATGTCAATAACAACTGAAACCAACATACCTTCACTTGAAGAATTACCCGATACTTTCCTCGTGTCACTGGCTTCCTACAGTGCGATCTCTTTAATAGGAGAGGAGCAAACTAAATACTTACAAGGCCAAGTGACTTGTGATGTAAATAGCAGCAATGATAACAATTTACTTATTGGTGCTCACTGTAATGCTAAAGGTAAAGTATTTAGTGTCTTTCGGTTAATTAACCGAAACTCAGCACATTTATTGATCCAACCTAAAGCAAGTATTGATGATTCGATTACCGAACTAAAAAAGTTTGGTGTATTTGCAAAAGTTGATATAACACTAACAAATGAATTAAGTTTTTTTGCCTTAGTCGGTGAGCAAGCAACGACTATTTTACAAGAGAAATTCAACCAAGTTCCTGATAGTTTAACCCCTGTTGTACAATCAAATACCACAACTTTAGTGTATGTTGCTGGCAAACAAGCACGCTACTTATTAATTGATGAAAGCTCTGTACTAGAAAGTATAATAGCCACGTTTGACCAACCAATTTACCACTCAAGTGTATGGAACTTGCTAGAAATCAACGAAGGTTTCCCGCAATTATCAAGTAAATGCATTGGTGAATACGTGCCACAAATGCTTAATTTACAAGCAATTAATGGTATCAGTTTTACTAAAGGCTGTTATTTAGGCCAAGAAACCGTCGCTAGAATGCAGTATTTAGGTAAAAACAAGCGAGCGTTATATTCATTACGCACATCCCTAGCACAACCATTAGAAATTGATGACGTAATCGAAAAACAATTAGGTGAAAACTGGCGTAAAGCGGGAGATATTATAACAAGTTACCAAGCAGATAATGGTGAGTGTTACCTTCAAGCCGTACTTAATAGCGATCTAGATAATAGCACTGCGTTAAGAATAAAATCACAGCCTGAATCCAGCATAAAAGTTCAATCATTACCTTATTCGTTAGTAACAGAATAAAATTTTATTAAAATATAGTTAGGAGTACCAATGAAAATTAGTAATAACTCTGTAGTCATCATGCACTACGCCGTATCAGATAGTGAAGGCACATTAATCGACAGCTCATATGATCATAAACCAATGGAGATAATTCAAGGCACCGGTTATTTAATTCCTGGATTAGAAGAGGCATTGATTGATCATAAAGCAGGCGACAAATTTGAAGTGGCTGTAGCGTGCAAAGAAGCCTACGGTGAGCGCCATGATGAATATGTACAAACCGTACCAAAAGAATTATTACAAGGCGTTAAAGATTTAGCCGTTGGCACTCAACTTCGCGCGTCTACTGATGATGGCGAACAAACCGTTATTGTCATTGATGTTAACGATAAAGAAGTTACCGTTGACGGTAATCATCCCCTTTCAGGACTTGATCTAAGCTTTGATGTTGAAATTTTAGAAGTACGTGAAGCGACAGAAGAAGAACTTTCTCATGGCCATATTCATGCAGAAGGCGAGTCGTGTGGTGGCGGTCATGAACATAGTCATGAACATAACCACGAAGAAGGAGAAACCTGTGGTGATGACTCACCTAAATCAGCTAACAGCTAGCGATTAAACATCGATAAAATAGTGAGTTGCGAAAGAAGTGAATCTTCGCAACTCGTCTGTCATTAGATCTATTAATCTTTAAAATTCGTGAACTGAAAAGACTGCTCCAAATCAGCTTTACGCACTAAACTCATAACAGCTTGTAATTCATCACGCTTTTTTCCTGTTACACGTACTTGTTCACCTTGAATAGCGACTTGTACTTTTAACTTTTCAGATTTAATCAGTTTAACTACTTTTTTCGCTACATCTTGCTCAATACCTTCTTTGAAGCTAACTTGCTGGCTCCAGTTTTTACCGCTAGCAGATGCTGAGCCTAACGTCATCGATTTAGCATCAATATTACGTTTAGTTAACTGACTTCGAAGCATGTCACTCAATTGCTTTAATTGAAAGTCGCCTTCAGCTTTCAGCGTTACATTAGGTTTTTTCCATTCAAAACTTGCTTCAACGCCACGAAAATCAAAGCGAGTGGTTAGTTCACGATTCGCATTATCTACGGCATTAAGCACTTCTTCTAAATTAATTTCTGACACTATATCCATTGATGGCATGATCATTTCTCTTGTTAGCAAATTTATATTTTTAACATTATACCCAAACAACCTTAGCATGATAATATCTATGCATAATTTTTTATCTCTTTTTACTTGTGAAAATACGACATCATTTAACTTTTTTCATCATTATTATTAGCACGGCTATGTTGCTATTTTTTTCCAGTGAATTATTGCTCCCTACTGAGTTGAAAAAAATAGTCTTTCGTTCCCCAAAAATAGATACTATTGGGCACTTTATCGCCTTTTTTATTTTAGCTTGGCTAATACATTCACTAATAAAATTAACATTAGTAAAAACATTCATTACACTTAGTTTTTATGGCGCACTAAGTGAATTGGGCCAGTACTATTTAGGATTTCGTAATGGTGAATTTAGTGATTTTTTTGCTGATATTGCTGGCATTAGTTCATTTATACTGTTGAAATTACTTTATTTAGCTTATAAAAAAATTTACTTTAAAAAACTAACTAAAAAGCATTCAACGACATCAACATTTCCCAGGCATGATAAATGAATATCATCGTTGTAGGCCAAGGCGCGATGGGATTACTCTGGTATCACCACCTAGCTATATCAACCGCAGCCACTAATTTATCCTTATTAGCATCTACTCAACACAACTTAGATGATGATAATTATTACTTTAGTGATCACCAGGGTTTAGCTTATCAAGGTAAACTTAATTACGCCTATGATGAAGAAATTAAAAATGCTGATGTTATTTTTCTTTGTGTGAAGTCTTTTAAAATAAATACTGCCTTAAAAAAAATAGCACCACAGTTAAAAGCGAATACTCATATTATCCTTGCCCATAATGGCATGGGCACGTTAGCTGAATTACCTAAGGAATTTATAAATCAACATAATATTTATGCTTTATTAACCACACATGGCTGCCTTAGAGAGGCTTCATTAAACATTACCCATACCGGTATTGGAATAACGGATATTGGTTTAGTCTCAGGGCGGGTAGATATTACAGAGCAGCAAGCATTAACTTGTCTCTTAAATAAAGCGTTACCCTGTGTAAAACTTCACAACAATATCATTGAAAAACAATGGCTAAAATTGGCAATTAATTGTGTTATAAACCCAATAACAGCATTACATGATATTAATAATGGTCAGGTAAATAATCATGTTTTTACTCTACAAATAGAAGCAATTTTATCTGAACTAGTATTGGTTGCTAAAAGTGAAGGGATTCATTTAAATACAGACATATTGATAAAAAAAATACGACAAGTCGCCACTGCAACCGCTAAAAATTGTTCCTCAATGCGTTGCGATGTCTTAGCGCATAAACAAACAGAAATTAATTACATTAACGGCTATGTTCATAAACTTGGTTTAAAGCACAGTATTGCCACACCCGAAAATACTCAGTTATGGCAAACCGTCCTTAGACTGGCTTCCTTCGACTCTTCGGCAAGCTCAGAGCTCAGGACAAACGGAATGGAGGGATGAGCGGAGGTCATTCGACCAGCCGCATTAATAATTAAGGACGATACACTTTTACGTTTTTGAAGCCATTATCAAGTAAATATAATGCTTGTAGTTTACTCATCACACCATGATCACAATAAAGTAAGTAATCTTTAGTCATATCGAGATCACCAAACTGGGTAGCAAGTTTATAAAACGGGATATGCTTAACTTCAACTCCATCAAGTTCAAGCGGTTTTTCATCTGTTTCATCAGGGGAGCGTATATCAAGAACAATCGCGTTATCAGTGATGTTTTCCACTAAATCTACCGCATGAATTTCTTCTTCACTCTCTTTACCAATATCACGAATATCATAAACGCGAGTATCACTCACCACTTTGTCTAAAATATCGAAATTAAAATTACCTTCCTCTTCTTCAACTTTGGAGAGTACCGCTTTTACGGTTGGTTTTTTAGAAATAACACCACAATATTCTGGAATAGTTTTGGAAAATTCTTCTGTACCAATGCTACGCGCGATATCAATAATATCTTGTTTATCGTAAGCCACTAATGGGCGTAATATCAAGGTGTCTGTTACTTGGTTTATAACATTTAAGTTAGTTAAGGTTTGGCTTGAAACCTGTCCTAAACTTTCACCGGTAACAAGTGCTTGAATTTTTCCTCGTTTTGCAATTTTTGTTGCAGCTCTTACCATCATTCGCTTTAACACTACACCCATGTGGCTATTTTCAACATTCTCTAAAATTTCAGCCACAACAGGTTCAAAATCAATAGAAAAGAATTTTACTTTATGTGAGGCACCAAATTTATTCCACAAATAATAGCTTATCTGTTTAACACCGACTTCGTGTGCTGAACCACCTAAGTTAAAGAAACAATAGTGAGTACGAGAACCTTTCTTGATCATTTGGTAACTTGAAACACCTGAGTCAAAACCACCCGACATAAGCGATAATACATCTTCTTGCGTTGCTATTGGGAAACCACCTAAACCTTTATGACGTTGGGTAACAATAAATAAATCTTTATTTTTAATTTCAAGATAAACCGTAACATCTGGATTTTTTAATTTTACTTTGGCACTCTCTACCGCTTGATTTAAGCCACCACCTACATATTGCTCTACTTTGAGTGAATTAAAGTCATGGGTACCAGTACGTTTGGCTCGTACACAAAAAGTTTTATTTGCAATAGCTTCAGCGTGAACAGCCAACGTTTTTTCAAAAATGTCATGAACATCAATAAAATCGGTTTGCTGTACCTCTAAAAACATCGGCACACCAGGAATACACTTAAGGGCGTCAATTAAACGTTCACGGTTTTCAGGAGAATTGTCTTTGGTATTAACTTCAATATTGTCCCAGTTCATGCGTGAAGTGACTTGCTCGTCAATACGACGTAGAACATTTTTAATATTCGTTTCTAAAATTTTAGTGAAACGTTTACGGACCGGACGAGATTTAATAGTGATCTCAGATTGAAGCTTTACGATAAATTTCATCGACAAGTGACCTAAATAATAACAGTAAATAATTTGTGCGTATTATATACTCAAACGTTATCAATATATACACCCACACCTAAGCCACTTTAATGTATGAGTTTCAGCAAACATGATAATATAGCCATCACTAACATGCCTATTTGTACATAATATTTTATAATAGTTATCATAATAATACTTAATCAATATTATTACTTAAAGGTCAATGGTTTAGCATTATCACAAGATATTTAACTAAAGGTTTATTTGACCCAAGCTTCTAGCTAAGGTAAGTTTGCGCCTAGACTTTATAAGCAGTCAGCTCAGGTAAAAATCATGGCAAAGAAAAAACTAGAAAACCTTACTTTTGAAGAGTCTTTAAGTGAATTAGACTCTATAGTACATAATTTAGAGCAGGGTGAATTAAGCTTAGAAGAATCGATGACATTATTTGAGAGAGGTTTAAGCCTAAGCCAAATAAGTCAAAGCAAACTACAAGCAGCCGAACAAAAAGTAAAAATTTTACTGGAAAAAAATGGTGAACAGCAGTTATCTAATTTTGACTTACCCTCAGAAGACAATGTATTAGGTGAGCATCTGTGAACCAACTCGCCAATCATGATGTTTTTCAAAAACGTATTGATAATTTTCTAGCACAAAAACTCGATAAATTACCCATTAATGATGACAAACTCCATCAAGCTATGCGTTATGGTTTGTTAATTGGGGGAAAACGTATTCGTCCTTACTTAGCATACATTACGGGTGAGGCATTAGGCGCTAGCTTAACAGATCTTGACGGTATTGCCGGTGCATTAGAATGCATACATGCTTATTCTTTATTACATGATGACTTACCGGCCATGGATGATGATGATTTAAGACGCGGGCAACCAACTTGTCATAAAGCTTTTGATGAAGCCACCGCAATTCTTGCCGGTGATAGCTTACAAACATTGGCATTTGATATATTAGCTAATCATAATTTTTCTAAAAAGATTCAACCCAAACAAATAAAATTAATACAAAAATTAGTCTCCGCATCAGGTTATCAGGGGATGTGTGGTGGTCAAGCACTTGACTTAGCAGCAACCAACAAGCAGATTGATTTAGAAAAACTAGAAACATTACACTCATTAAAGACAGGTTCATTACTGGAAGCATCTGTTTTAATGAGTGCTGAATGCTCTACCCAAGTAACTGAAAAAGATAAAGAAGCATTAAAAAAGTATGCTCGATTAATTGGTTTAGCCTATCAGGTTCAAGATGATATTATCGACATAACATCAACCGAAGAGCAGTTAGGAAAGCCCTGTGGCTCAGACCTGGCGGCCCATAAGAGTACCTATCCGGCTCTACTCGGTTTGCAAGGCGCACAACAAAAAGCTGAAAACTTATTTCAACAAGCACTTCAAGCTTTGGCTAGTTTACCTTACAATACACAATCCTTAGCTGATTTTGCTACTTTTATTGTTAAACGTAGCTATTAACACGCAGCAGTTTACCCGTTAACGCTAATACAATAACAAATATAGAGCAACTATGACCACAAACCTAGCTGATTACCCATTACTTGCTCAAATCAATTCTCCAAAAGATTTACGAAATATCTCCCAAGATAAATTATCGCGTATCAGCAATGAGCTACGTAACTACTTATTGAATTCGGTCAGTAAAAGTAGTGGCCATTTCGCTTCAGGGCTAGGCACAATTGAATTAACTGTTGCGCTACATTACGTATATAACACACCCTTTGACCACCTTATTTGGGATGTTGGACATCAAGCCTATCCTCATAAAATTTTAACTGGCAGAAGAGATCAACTACACACTATTAGGCAAAAAAATGGCTTACATCCTTTTCCTTGGCGAGAAGAGAGTGAGTACGATACGTTAAGCGTTGGTCATTCAAGTACGTCAATATCTGCTGCGTTAGGGTTAGCCGTCGCTGCTGAGAAAGAAGGACGAAACCGGAAAACAGTCGCCGTTATTGGTGATGGCGCCATGACTGCTGGAATGGCATTTGAAGCACTAAACCATGCGGGCGATATAAAAAAAGATATGCTGGTTATCCTAAACGATAATGAAATGTCAATTTCAGAAAATGTTGGCGCTTTAAATAATCATTTAGCAAAAATGTTATCAGGAAGTATCTATACTGGAATTCGAGAGGGCAGTAAGCGCTTACTTAAAAAAATACCACCAATAAAAGAGTTAGCCAGTCGGGCTGAAGAACACCTTAAAGGTATGGTTGTTCCTAGTACCTTCTTTGAAGAGCTAGGCTTTAATTATATTGGCCCAATTGATGGTCATGACGTGAATGGTTTAGTTGAAACCATCACAAATATGCGCAATCTTAAAGGTCCGCAGTTACTACATATTGTAACTAAAAAAGGTAAAGGTTATTACGCCGCAGAGCAAGATCCTATTAAATATCATGCGGTACCTAAATTTAACCCAAAAGATGCTCATTTACCTAAGGCGAAACCTACCTTACCCACCTACTCACAAATCTTTGGCGACTGGTTATGTAAAACAGCTGAAGTTGACCAGAAGTTAGTAGCTATAACACCTGCCATGAGAGAAGGATCTGGTATGGTAGAGTTTAGCCAACGATTCCCCGATCAATATTACGATGTAGCAATTGCTGAGCAGCATGCTGTTACTTATGCTGCAGGACTTGCTATAGGTGGTCAAAAACCTGTTGTTGCGATTTATTCTAGTTTCTTACAGCGTGGGTACGATCAGTTAATTCATGATATAGCTATTCAGAATCTTCCTGTGATGTTTGCAGTAGACAGAGCAGGTATTGTTGGCGCTGACGGGGCAACACATCAAGGTTCATTTGATCTAAGCTTTTTAAGGTGTATTCCCAATCTAGTCATTATGGCACCCGCTAATGAACGTGAGTGCCAATTAATGCTCAATACAGGTCACCAACTTGAAACACCATCCGTTGTACGTTACCCAAGAGGAAGCGGTACTGGAGAAATTCTACCCGGTGTTAATGAGACAATTGAAATAGGAAAAGGCTTAACCATTTTTAATGGTAAAAAAATTGCCTTATTAAGTTTTGGAACAATGTTAACAGAAGCAAAAATTGCCGCAGCAGCACTTAATGCAACCTTAGTAGATATGCGCTTTGTTAAGCCATTAGATTCTCAACTAATTGATGAGTTGGTTAACTCACATGAGTTAATCGTGACAATTGAAGATAATGCTATCGCCGGTGGTGCAGGCTCTGGTGTAAATGAATATATTCTGTCACAAGGAAAAGTGATAAAAGTACTAAATATCGGAATTCCTGACCATTTTGTTAAACACGGAACTCAAACTGAAGTTCATCAAGAGTTAAGATTAGATAGCGTGGGGATTATAGACAAAGTTAATCGTTTTATTAGCCATTAATATAAAAGGCATACCTTTACCAGATATGCTCTCCTTCATTGTATTATCAACCTAGTTTACAAGTTTTGTACATCAATTCTATTTTTAAGGTTATCTTCTAATGCGCTTTTACGCTCACGTGCTTGGCGTTTTTCGCATGGGTTGTCACAGTTACATTCTTTATCAATGCCGACACTGGCTAAACCACCACAACTGCCCGCGAGGGTTTTATTTTGAAAAATATAACCTACTGCCATAGCTGTGCCCACAGCAAGAAAAAGGACAAAGGTAATTAAAAAAATCATCATAATGGTTCTATGCCTATCAATAATTCGTGAACTGCCGGACTACGCTACACCAATACAGCTTGCTAGAAAATGCTAAAACATTGCTTCTCAAATACAGCCTTTAATTGGTTTCGAAACAAAAAATTCGCTATGTAAAACTTTACTTTAAATATTGCTTAAATTTTACCGTAAATTGTTCGCTAAAGCCATGCTCTGTTTTGGAAATAAACAACGCTGCTAGGTCATTCTCTACCGCAAACGCCATGCCCTGCTCTGTACCCATTACCATTAAGCTCGTTGATAAGCCATCAGCAGTCATCGAAGACGGGTGAATAACGGTAACAGAGACTAGATTGTGATTTATTGGCCTACCTGTCGCAGGATCAATAATATGAGAAAAACGTTGGCCGTCTGCTTCAAAATAATTTCTATAATCACCTGAAGTAGCAACAGCATTATCTTTAGGAATGATAACTTGATGAACAGCTCTTTGCTCCCCAGAGGGATCTGAAATGGGCTTTTCAATAGCAATAGCCCACAACTCACCCGTGTGTTTAAAGCCCTTTAAACGCATTTCTCCACCAATTTCCACTAAATAATTAACAATGCCATTAGCTTCAATCAATTCAGCGACTACATCCACACCATAGCCTTTAGCGGTAGTTGATAAATCAACATACAGGCTGGGGATATCTTTTGTTAATTGATTGCCGACTAAATGCAGATTTTTCAAACCAACTCTCGCCAGTGTAACGGCTATGATACTTTCACTCGGCACGATTTCTGGCCGTTGTTCAGGACCAAAGCCCCAGAGATTAACTAATGGACCTACGGTTATATCTAGTTTTCCATTACTTAATTCACCTAAGCGAATTGACTCTTTTAACACGCGAGCAAACCCGATAGATACTTCAAAAGTATCACTTGAATTAAATTGATTAAAAAGCGATATTTCAGAGTCAGGAATATAGGTCGACATTTCTTGATTGACTTGCTTAAGTACTGCATCAATTTTATCTTGCAGTTTCAACATTTCTACTTGTTCAGGCGTAGCAACTACTTTGACGTTATAGCTAGTTCCCATGGTACGACCTTGCAATAATATCTCTTTTTTAGCTGAATCATTGCTTGGAAAACAGGCTGTGATGCTAATGGATAAGAGTAAAATCGACATTAGTTTTATTTTATTCATTTTAATTTCCAAATTTATTATTTAGATAAACACACTGTTAAAATATATTTATATAAATAATCGCTCTTTGTCATCCATAACACCGCGAATTACCGTACGTCCTGTACATAAAAAGACGACCGAAGTCGTCTTTAGTTCAAATACTATTCATTGAGTAATAGTTTAATTTTAACGCTGAATATTGCCTTTCGTTCAAGAAGGCTGCGCGGAGTTGACGTTAGTCAATGAGCACAGCCGACACCGAAATCAAGGTAATAGGCAAGTTAAAATAAACGATTAACCGCCGAAGTCATCCAACATGATGTTCTCGTCTTCTACGCCAAGATCTTTAAGCATATGAATAACCGCAGCATTCATCATTGGAGGACCACACATGTAGTATTCACAATCTTCTGGTGCTTCATGGTCTTTTAAATATTCTTCAAAAAGAACATTATGAATAAAACCTGTCATACCATCCCAGTTATCTTCTGGTTGAGGATCAGATAACGCAACATGCCATAAGAAGTTATCATTATCAGCCGCTAAGCCGTTGTAATCATCTTCATAGAACATTTCACGTTTTGAACGAGCACCATACCAAAAACTCATCTTACGCTTAGATTTTAAACGCTTAAGTTGGTCAAAGATATGTGAACGCATTGGGGCCATACCAGCACCACCACCGATAAATACCATTTCATTTTCAGTTTCTTTAGCGAAGAACTCGCCAAATGGACCAGAAATAGTAACTTTATCACCTGCTTTAAGACTAAAGATGAATGATGACATTTTACCTGCTGGTAAATGTAAACGTCCTGGAGGAGGCGTAGCAATACGCACATTCAGCATAATAATGCCTTCTTCTTCAGGGTAGTTTGCCATTGAATAAGCACGTAACGTTGGCTCGTCAACTTTTGATTCAACATCGAAAAATCCAAAATGATTCCAATCACCTTTATACTGATCATCAATATCAAAATCTTTGTATTTAACATGATGTGCAGGAGCTTCAATTTGAATATAACCACCCGCTTTAAAGGGCACAGATTCGCCATTTGGAATTTGAAGCTTAAGCTCTTTAATGAACGTTGCTTTGCTATCGTTTGAGATAACTTCACATTCCCATTGTTGAACACCGAAGATTTCATCTTCTACTTCAATTACCATGTCTTGCTTAACAGCAACTTGACAAGCTAAACGACAGCCTGATTTAGCTTCACGCTTGTTAATATGACCTTCTTCAGTTGGAAGAATATCACCACCGCCTGAATGAACATCTACACGACATTGACCACATGTGCCACCGCCACCACAAGCTGAAGGAATAAAAATTCCTTGATCAGCTAGCGCGCCTAGTAATTTACCACCTGCAGCAGTAACAACTGCCTTAGCTGGATCACCGTTTATGCTAATCGTAACATCACCACTTGATACTAACTTAGACTTAGCAAATAAGATCACTAATACTAAGACAATAATTATCGCGGTAAACATCGATACGCCGAGAATAATTTCCATCGACTATTCCTTAAAATTTTCTAAGGGTGCAACACAAATTAATTTGTATTACACCGACCAAATTTATAACGAAATACCACCGAAAGAAAGAAAGCCAAAAGCCATCAATCCAGCAGTAATAAATGTAATACCTAAACCTTTCAAACCGTCTGGCACATCAGAATATTTCATCTTTTCGCGCAAACCAGCCATCAGAACAATTGCTAACATCCAACCTACGCCTGAGCCAATGCCATACACAACACTTTCTCCAAGGGTAAGGTTTTTCGCAACCATAAAGGATACCGCACCAAAAATAGCACAGTTAACCGTGATTAAAGGCAAGAAGATACCAAGCGCTTGATACAAAGCAGGAAAATATTTATCTAACAACATTTCCAAAATTTGTACTAAGGCAGCAATCACCCCGATAAAGGTAATGAATGACAAAAAGCTTAAGTCAATAGAGTTAGCTGGATCTGTAATACCCATCAACCCATCTAACGCACCTGGCGCAAGAATAGCTTGATAGATAACTTGGTTAGCAGGAACCGCTAAACCTAATACAACAACAACCGCAACACCAAGACCTATAGCCGTACTAACTTTCTTTGATACCGCCAAGAAAGTACACATACCTAAGAAAAAACTTAACGCCATATTCTCAATGAAAATAGTTTTAATAAAGATACTTAAATAATGTTCCATGATTAATCCTCCTCAACTTGTTCAGGTTTCCACTGACGAACTGCCCAGATGATTAAACCAATAATGAAGAATGAACTAAATGGCAAGACTAATAGACCATTACCTTGGTACCAACCGCCATTTTGTGTCAACTGTAAAATTTCAATACCAAAGACAGTACCAAAACCAAATAATTCACGGAAGAAAGCAACAACCATTAATACAGCACCGTAACCTAAACCGTTACCAATACCATCTAAGAAGCTAATGCCTGGTTTTTCTTTCATGGCAAAAGCTTCAGCACGTCCCATAACGATACAGTTGGTAATAATTAAACCTATAAAGACTGAAAGCTCTTTCGATAATTGATATGAGAAAGCTTTCAACACTTGGTCTACAACAATTACCAATGATGCAATAATCGCCATTTGTACAATAATACGTACACTTGACGGTATTTGGTTACGAATTGCAGAGATAAACAAGTTAGAAAATGCAGTTACAAATATTACCGCTAACGTCATAACTAAGGCATTCGCCATTGAGCTTGTTACCGCTAACGCAGAACAAACACCTAGCACTTGCAGTGCAATTGGATTGTTATCTACAACAGGTCCAAAAAGGACCTTATTAGTTTCTGAAGACATTATTTCAACCCTCCATTACGGAATTTAGTAATAAAAGGACCATAGCCTTCATCACCCAACCAAAAATGTAACGTTCGTTCAACACCTTGACTTGTTAAGGTTGCACCAGAAAGAGCATCAACGCCATGAACATCACCTTTCTTAGCACCACCTTTAACGATTTTAATAGCCGCTTCACCTTGCTCGTTATACATTTTTTTACCCGGCCATAAAGCTTTCCATTTCGGGTTAAGTACTTCTGCACCTAAGCCTGGAGTTTCTTTAAGATCAGAATATACAACGCTACGAACGGTATTTAAATCAGGAGCTAAGCCCACAAAACCATACATTAAATCCCATAAACCTGAACCTACAATAGGCAGTACTATGGTATCTAATTGGCCTTGATTGTCCTTCACTAGATAAATAACCGCATGATTAGCACGTCGGTTAATACTCGCTATATCATTGATAGGTTTAATTGATTTACTTTCATCACGCGCATCAGAGCGTTCATCAAAGTTATCAGTATCACCTTCAATGATGGCGCCTGAATCTAGGTCAATCATTTTAGCATTTACAAATTTAGCGTAGGTACCAACGATATCAGTGCCTGCTTTTTCAAGTAGACCAGAGGCTTCAAGAATTTTAGTTTGTTTATCAAGTAATTTGTTAGCTTGTTGTAATGGCTTTAAGCCAACTGCAGAGATAGATACCAACGCAGCACACACTAAACAAATAATGAGTACAAATACTAACGTTCCGCCGAAAGTTTCTTTATTACTAGACATTGCGAGCAAGCCTCCGTTTGATATTGCCTTGTACTACAAAGTAGTCAAACAATGGTGCGAACAAGTTAGCGAATAAAATAGCTAACATCATGCCTTCAGGAAATGCAGGGTTAACTACACGAACTAACACCACCATAACCCCAACTAAAGCACCAAACCAGTATTTACCCGTATTTGTAAATGACATGGTCACAGGATCTGTAGCCATAAACATCATACCAAAAGCAAAGCCACCAATAACCAAGTGCCAATGCCAAGGCATAGCAAACATAGCGTTAGTATCACTACCAATGAGGTTAAATAAGAAAGAAGTTGCGACCATACCACCAAACACACCTAATACTACGCGCCATGAGGCAATCCCTTTGTAAAGGATATACGCACCACCAAGAAGAATTGCAAATGTTGATACTTCACCTACAGAACCAGGAATGAAGCCCCAGAACGCATTCCACCAGTCAGCATTAATTGAATAATCAACTAGACCTTGGTTAGCAGCACTTAACATAGTAGCGCCAGAAAAACCGTCAGCAGCAACCCATACGGCATCACCTGAAATTTGACCTGGATAAGCAAAGAATAAAAACGCACGACCCGCTAATGCAGGGTTTAAGAAGTTTTTACCTGTACCACC
>CAJXQM010000036.1 GCA_913058145.1 uncultured Colwellia sp. | reverse complement strand
TTGATTTTTACTTGAGTGAAACACGTGATGAGCCCGCTGCAAGAGCATTTTTTGACAAAGCACTAAACAGTAGTGGCTTACCCAGTAAAGTGGTGATAGATAAAAGCGGAGCGAATATTGCGGCGCTTGATACCCTCAATGTTCAGCTTTGCTCAATGCTCAAGCAAGGACAGATGATTGACTCAGAAGATAAAACGGTATGGGAGAAATTTATTCGCTTGCAGCATAGTTGTCTCTGAGGAAAGCGACACCTTCAATTAAAGCGACGGAATTTGAGTTTGCGACAGAACCAGACAGCTTGGAGGAATTTTAATTTTGTTTTTATTGGTTTGGTAATCCTAAGTTAGGTTGGTTTTTATATATAAAACATAAGCTGCACAAGTTATCACTTACCTGTTATACCACCTTACCGTTTTTATACGTCAACTAATTTTAATCTTGTCGTTTTCTGCTCTTTCACAGTTTCAGTTTAAGCGTTACATTTTAGTTCAAATAAAAAGAAAGTCCTTAGTGATATTTCTTGTTTTCTTAAACCTAAGGAATATTTATGTTGGATAAAAATGATATAGACAAAGAATTCAAACCTGTAGTAGCTGAAGTCGAAAAAGGTCGATTACTCTTTTTTGCCAAAGCTATTGGCGAAATAAACCCAACTTTTACAGATGAATTTATCGCTATTGATAATGGCTATTCCGCATTACCTGTGCCGCCTACTTTTTTGTTTTGTTTGAAGATGGATGTACCAGATCCTTTCGAAAACTATAGAAATTTAGGGGTTTCTTTAGCGAATATGTTACATGCAAAGCAAAGCTTCACCTATCACACTCCTGCAGTAGCAGGGGATTTGTTGACTTTTTATTCTCATGTCGCTGATATTTACGACAAAAAAGGTGGGGCTTTGGAATTTTTGGTTGAAAAAACAAAAGTCGTTAATCAAAGAGATGAGCATGTGGCAGATATAACTACCACATTAGTCATTCGAAATTAAATAAATATAAAGAGGATACAGGACTCATGGTTGATTTTAGCAATCTTTCTGTTGGTGAAGAACTCCCAGCACTTCAAACCGATAAAATATCACGAACAACGTTAGCGCTTTATGCCGGAGCATCTGGCGATCATAATCCTCTACATATTGATCCTGATTTCGCTGCTAGTGCTGGATTTGATGATGTTTTTGCGCAAGGAATGTTATCGATGGCTTATTTAGGTCGATTGTTAACAAACTGGGTGCCTCAATCTTATATAAAAAACATTGATGTGAGGTTTAGTTCAATTACTCCAGTAAATATAGACATTATTTGTACAGGTATTATTAAGAGTAAAACAGAGTCAGCCAGCCAAAAAACACTTGAAATTGAAATTGAAGCAAAAGATGGGAATACCGGAGATATTAAGATCTTAGGTCTTGCTTTGTTAGATTTTAATTCAACACTTTAAATGAAATGAAGCATTATAAGAGAGAAAAAAATGAGCGGAAATTTAGCAGGTAAAATAGCATTAATTACAGGTTCAGGTCGTGGGATTGGCAAAGCGCTAGCGCTTAAGTTTGCTAGAGAAGGGGCAAGTGTTGTCGTTAATGATCTAGATAACGAGCCAGCCCAAGAAACGGTAAAAGAAATTCAATCGTTAGGCGGCAAAGCCATTGCAATTGTTGGTAGTGTTACTCAAGAAGGCTTTGCTGAAAAATTTATTGCTACAGCGGTAGAGACCTTTGGTATCCCTGATATTTTAATTAATAACGCAGGTTACACGTGGGACTCAATGATACATAAAGCTTCAGACAAGCAATTTGACGCCATGTATGAAATTCATTTAAAAGCACCGTTTCAATTAAACCGTGCTTTTGTAAATGCAGTTATTCCCCAAGCTAAAGCTGAAGCGGAAGCAGGGCAAGAAGTCTTTAGAAAAATAGTGAATATATCTTCTGTTGCGGGTGAATACGGCAATATTGGACAAGTGAATTATTCATCAATGAAATCTGCTTTATCAGGTATGACTAAAACTTTATCTAAAGAGCTAGGTCGCCATAAAATCAATGTTAACAGTGTTGCTTTTGGTGTGATTGAAACGCGTTTAACAGAAGCAACAGATGAAAAGAAAACAATAGTCGTTGATGGTAATGAAGTTGGCGTTGGTATTCCACAAAAAGTCAGTGATGGTTTTGCCCGTATGATCCCATTAGGACGTAGTGGCACACCAGAAGAAGCAGCTAGCGGTGTTTATTTATTTTGTACACCAGAGTCAAATTACATCAGTGGCCAAACAACGGTTGTTGGTGGCGGATTAAGAATGTAGGAGAGAATAAATGTTACCTTTTTATTGCAGTTGGATAGATGAAGATTTACGAATATTTTCAGACTCTATTAATAAGTTTATAGATAAAGAAATAGAACCATTTTATGAAAAATGGGAACACGACAAATGGATGCCAAGGGAAGTTTGGAACAAGTTAGGTGAAGCTGGCTTACTTTGTGTTGATATTCCCGAAGAGTATGGTGGTTTTGGTGTCGATTTTAGATTTGCAGCATTAATTTACGATAACTTCTATCGTCGAGGTGTTGGCGCGATTGCTGGCGGTGGTATTGGTGTGCATGCTGGTATTGTTGCTCACTATATTTTAAATATGGGTACAGAAGAGCAAAAACAAAAATACTTACCAAAAATGGCCAGTGGTGAATATGTTGGTGCCATTGGTATGACCGAGCCTGGTGCAGGTAGTGATTTAAAAGAAATAAAAACCTCGGCTAAAAAAGTTGATGGTGGTTATATCATTAATGGTAGTAAAACCTTTATTTCTAACGGTCAGCACTGCGATATCGTTGTGTTAGCCTGTAAAACTGATCCTAAAGCTGGTGCCAAAGGTGTTTCACTTTTCATTGTTGAAACAAAAATTGATGGTTTTGTTAAAGGCCAAAAATTAAGTAAATTAGGTATACATCAGCAAGATACATCGGAATTGTTTTTTAACGATATGTTTGTACCAGACGATGCTTTATTAGGACCGAAAAATGGTGGTTTTATTGCCATGATGAAAGAGCTTCCACGTGAACGTCTTGGCCTTGCTGTTGGTGCTCAAGCTGCTGCGGAAGGTATGCTGGATATTACATTAGAATATGTTAAAGAACGAAATGCTTTTGGTAAACGTATTGCCGACTTTCAAAATACTCGTTTTAAATTGGCTGAAATTGCTACTAATGTACGAGTGCAAAAAGCTTTTATGGATCAATGTATTTCGTTGTTGTCAGAGGGTAAATTAGATGCAATAACTGCTTCTATGGCTAAATTACACTCAACCGAGTTACAAAGTAAAGTAGCAGATGAATGCTTACAGTTCTTTGGTGGTTACGGCTATATGACCGAGTATCGCATTGCGAGAGAGTTTGTTGATGCAAGAGTGCAACGTATTTACGGTGGAACCTCTGAAATCATGAAAGAAATTATCAGTAGAAAACTAATCGAAGATTAGTAAATACCTAAAGAAAAACAAATAACAAGTAAAAGCAATTACGAACCAATATCAATGGTATTGGTTCTATAAGGAAGTGTTATGTCGGCATTATCAAACTTAAAAATATTAGACTTTTCAACCTTACTTCCAGGTCCTTTTGGAACCTTAGTTTTGGCTGATCTCGGTGCAAATGTTTTACGTGTTGAAGCGCCAAATCGATTAGACTTAACGCGGGAAATAGGTGATAAAGATGAGGGTTCATCTTATATACATCGCTATTTGAACCGTTCAAAAAAATCTATAGCACTCGATTTAAAGACCCCTAAAGCAATAGCTATTGTTAAAAAGATGATTGCTCATTATGACATTGTTATTGAGCAATTTCGCCCCGGAGTAATGGATAAACTTGGTTTAAGTTATGATGTTTTAAAAGCAATAAACCCGAAACTTATTTATTGTTCTTTAACCGGTTATGGTCAAACAGGTGAGTATAGAAATAGAGCCGGGCATGATAATAACTACTTAGCGCTTTCGGGTATTCAAGATTATAGTCGCAGAAAAAATCAAGCACCTGTTCCCGCAGGTATTCAAATAGCTGATGTAGCAGGTGGTTCAATGCATTTGGTTGCTGGTGTTCTTGCAGCGGTTATTCAGCGTTTAGAAACAGGCAAAGGGCAGTATCTTGATATTAGTATTACAGATGCGGCATTTACCTTAAACGCAATGTCAGCTGCTAGTTATTTAGGTTCTAAAAAAGAAACAGGGCCAGAAGAAGAATTATTAAATGGTCAACAATTCTATGATTATTATGAAACTGCTGACCAGCGATATTTTTCTATTGGTGGTTTAGAGCCTCAATTTAGGTTAGGACTATGTAAAGCACTTGACATTTCTCATTTAACTGGGATGGCCATGTCGCAAGAAATAGCGGAACAAAGAGCGTTTAAAGATGAACTTAGCGCAATTTTTAAAACGAAAAATTTCGAAGAATGGCAAGCCTTCTTTCAGGAGTTAGATTTATGTGTAGAGCCAGTATTAACGCTTGCAGAAGCATGTGACCACCAATTAATTAAAGACCGCAACATGATTGTTAATGTTGAAGGTATACCGCAAATTGCTTGTGCAATTAACATGTCTGAAAGTGAGCATTGTTATCGCTTTAAAGGTGTTGAATTGGGTGCTAATAATAATATTTTAATGAATGAGTTTTCATTCAGCCAAAACGAATTTGATCAACTTAACGTTGATGGCGTTTTTGGTAAAAAATCAGAGGAATAAACAAATGAGTAATGTAATTGTAGCTGGCGTAGGTATGATTAAGTTTTGTAAACCAGGTCAACAAGAACCTTATCGCGTCATGGCGGCTAAGGCGATTAATGAAGCATTAGCCGATGCAGGTATTCAAGCAAAGCAAATTCAGCAAGCCTACGGAGCCTATATTTATGGTGATAGTACCTGTGCTCAACATGCTTTTTATGATGTGATCCAAAGTGGTATTCCCGTTATTAATGTTAACAATAACTGTTCTAGTGGCTCTACTGCGTTGTTTTTAGCTCGCCAAGCGGTACTTTCTGGTGAGGTTGATTGCGCACTCGCTTTTGGTTTTGAAGAAATGCAGCCGGGTGCTTTAGGATCGAATTGGGATGATAGGGAAAGTCCGTTTGATCGCGCTGTACCGGTGTTAGAAAAATTCAATGCACCGCAAGGCCCTTTGGCATTACAAGCATTTGGCGCTGCGGGTAGACATTATATGAATAAATACAATGTTGAAGCAGATATATTTGCAAAAGTATCAGCTAAGTCTCGAAGTCATGCAGTGCGTAATCCTTATTCAATGTTTACTAAACCATTAACGTTTGAAGAAGTGTTAAATGACAAAGTTATTTACGATGGTTACATGACTCGTTTAATGGCTTGCCCTCCAACCTGTGGCGCAGCGGCAACGATTGTTTGTAGCGAAGCATTTGCTAAAAAACAGGGAATTACCAACGGTATTAAAATTTTAGCGCAATCTATGGCTACAGACACAGAAAAATCTTGGCAAGACCCTATTTATGCTGCGGGTAAAGGCATGACAGAAATGGCGGCTCAACAAGTCTATAACAGTGCCAGCATCAGCCCGGAAGACATTGATGTTATTGAATTACATGATTGTTTTACAACAAACGAAGTCATTAGTTATGAAGGTCTAGGGCTTTGTCCTGAAGGTGGAGCGGAAGAATTTATTGCCAATGGCGATAATACTTATGGTGGGAAGTTTGTTATTGGTCCATCGGGCGGTTTAATGTCAAAAGGTCATCCTATCGGTGCAACGGGCTTAGCACAATGTACGGAATTAACGTGGCATTTACGTGGTCAAGCGGGTGATCGACAAGTCGAAGGTGCAAAACTAGCGTTACAGCATAACGTAGGTTTAGGCGGTGCGGTTGTCGTGACGCTTTACGGTAAATAGGTATCACATAAAAATCATAACTTCATATAAAACAAATAACGTTATGATTTAACTTAACTATGGGGAATCTATATGTTTGATTACATTATTGTTGGCGGCGGTAGTGCTGGTGGTGTACTAGCCAATCGTTTAAGTGAAAACGTTAAGAACAAAGTTTGTTTGATTGAAGCTGGCAGTGCTGATAGCTCTATTATTGTTTCTACGCCGGGAGCCTTCGGTGCTCATATGTATATGAAAAAATTTAATTGGGGCTTTAATAGTCAACCTGATATTGCTACCGACAATAGAGGACAGTTTTATCCTCGAGGTAAAGGGTTAGGCGGTAGTAGCTCAATTAATGCCATGGTGTCCACCCGTGGGTATAGTAGTGATTATGATCGTTGGGAAAGCAGCAGATATGATCTTAGCTGATTATTCAAAAGAAATGTTTCGCTTCTGAACAAGGTAACCTGCCTTTTTAATTAATAGTGGCAGTTTTGTTAAATACACCACCAAAGTAAAATAACTGGAATAATTATGCCTTTAGATTTTGATAGTGCCCGTTTAAGTAACCCATTTTTAACGCCTGAACATGAAGAATGGCGACTTCAGTTAAGACGTTTCATTGATAAAGAAATTACCCCTTATGCAAATGATTGGGATGAAGCTGGAAAAATTCCTGATGAATTATGGCCCAAAGCTGCTGATGTAGGAATATTTTCGGTTGGTTATCCTGAAGCTTATGGCGGTTTATCTGAAGGGCTAGATTTATGGTATGGACACATCGTTCAAGAAGAGTTAGCAAAAATTGGTGTTGGTGGTATAACCGCCGCACTTTCTGTTCATGGGATCTCTTTACCCAGTGTATTAAAGTTTGCCGCTGAACAAATTAGGCAAGAAGTTGGTCCTGCGGTATTAAGTGGTCAAAAGCGTATCTCATTGGCTGTTACAGAACCAGGTGCTGGTTCTGATGTTGCACAATTAACGACTACGGCTAAAAGTGATGGCGATTATTATATTGTAAACGGCTCTAAAACGTTTATTACCGGAGGTATGTATGCTAACTGGTATTCAACCGCTGTCCGGACCGGTGATAAAGGCGCTAAAGGTGTATCAGTTATTCTTATCCCTGCCGATTTGGAAGGTGTAAGTAGAACCCCGCTAGATAAAAAACAGGGTTGGTGGGCTTCTGATACAGCCACCATTTATTTTGATAATGTCAAAGTACCCAAAAAATATTTATTAGGTGTCGAAAACAAAGGTTTCAAGGTGATCATGAATAATTTCAACCTTGAGCGACTTGGTTTAATTGTTAACATGGAAGCTTATTCTCGCGTTTGTTTAGAAGAAGCGGTTGAATGGGCGCAACAACGCAAAACCTTTGGTAAATGTTTAAGTGAACACCAAGTTATTCGTCATAAAATTGCAGACATGAAGCAACGTATTAATGCTACTCAAGCTTATCTTCAAAACTGTACTTATCAACTAGAACAAGGTAATCCCAATGTTGGCGATATAGCCATGTTAAAAGTTCAAGCAAGCCAAACTATGGAATTTTGTGCGCGTGAAGCTATGCAAATTCTTGGTGGTATTGGTTATATGCGTGGTAGTAAAGTTGAACGTTTATACAGAGAAGTGCGTGTAAATGCTATAGGTGGCGGTTCAGAAGAAATTATGCGTGATTTAGCTACACGACAATACGAGGTTTAATGCTATGACCAGTAATGCTAGTAATCAAAGTAAAATGAAATTATGGCACTGTCATAATGCACGTTCATTACGCCCTTTGTGGGCATTAGAAGAAATGGGGTTTGATTATGAACTCACTTCTTTACCTTTTCCTCCTCGGTTCTTAAAAAAAGAATACCTTGACTTAAATCCGCTTGGCACCATTCCTTATTTTATTGATGGTGAAACCCACATGACTGAATCATCAGCCATAGGTTTGTATTTAGTTGAGCGTTACCAACGTTATGATTTTGGTTTAGAAGCAAGCCATCCAGAATATGGTGATTATTTAAACTGGCAATTTCATAGTGATGCAACACTGACTTTTCCGCAAACTATATCACTGCGTTATGATTTGTTTGCCAAACCAGAACAACGCGTACCTCAAGTTGCTGAAGATTATAGAAAGTGGTTTATCGCGCGTTTAGTTCGATTAAATAATCATTTGAAAAACAGAGAGTTTTTATGCGCAAATAAATTTACCGTTGCTGATATTACCATTACTTATGCACTTTATTTAGGTGAGTTGTTAGGTTTTGATAAAGAGTATCAGCCTCATGTACATGACTACTTGCAACGCATGAAAGCAAGAGATGCTTTTCAAAAAGTAGTCGTTATAGGTGAAGAACAAAGTAATTTTAAAGGTGTGAATAAATGATTTTCACCTCAGAACACGAAGCGATAAGACAAAGTATTGCAAAGTTTGTTGATAAAGAAATTAATCCGTATTGTGACCAATGGGAAAAAGACGGCATTTTTCCAGCTCATGAATTATTTAAAAAAATGGGTGATTTAGGACTTTTAGGTATTAATAAGCCAATAGATTGTGGCGGTTTAGGGCTTGATTATAGCTATCAAATTGTGTTCACAGAAGAGTTAGGTCGTATTCGCTCTGGTGGTGTGTCTATGGCTATTGGCGTGCAAACAGATATGGCTACTCCTGCATTAGCAAAATATGGTAGTGATTTTTTACGCGAAAAATATCTTAGTAAAGCTATTTCAGGTGAAGCTGTTTTTTCTATTGCGGTGAGTGAACCTCATGCAGGCTCAGATGTTGCTGCCATTAAAACGAAAGCGGTAAAAGAGGGTGATGACTATATTATTAATGGCTCTAAAATGTGGATCACAAGCTCAACACAAGCTGATTATTTATGTGTGTTACTTAATACCGAAGGTGATAACCGACATAAAAACAAATCAATGGTGATTGTTCCTACCAATTTACCTGGTGTCTCTTTTTCTGAAAAATTAGAAAAGTTGGGTATGCGCTCTTCTGATACCGCACAAGTGTTTTTTGACAATGTACGTGTTCCACAAGTAAACCTTGTGGGTGACGAAGGCATGGGCTTTATTTATCAGATGGAACAATTTCAGGAAGAGCGCTTATATTGCGCAGTAGCTAACCTAAAATGTTTAGAGTTTTGTCTTGAAGATACTATTGAATATGTGAAAGAACGACACGTTTTTGGTAAGCCCATTTTAGATAACCAAGTGGTTTATTTTAGACTAGCAGAATTACAAACAGAAATTTCAGCCTTAAGAGCATTAACTTATGATGCGGTTGAAGGCTATATAAATGGTGACAATGTTTCACAAAAAGCGTCAATGGCAAAATTAAAAGCAGGACGTTTGGCCAGAGAAGTGACTGATTCTTGTTTGCAGTATTGGGGCGGAATGGGCTTTATGTGGGACAACTCAGTTTCTCGCGCTTATAGAGATACGCGACTAATGTCGATTGGCGGCGGAGCAGATGAAGTAATGCTATCAATTATTGCCAAACAAATGGGAATTTTCCCATCGAAAAAGGGTTAAATATGTCGGTTTTTGAAACTCAAATAGATAATCAATCAGAAGAGTTTACTTCTAACTATGCTGTGATGAAGTCATCCGTGGATGAGTTCAAAAAAATTGAACAACAAGTTATCACCTCAGCAGAAGTAAAAGCGCCGCGTTATATTAAGCGCGGTTTATTACCGCCAAGAGAAAGGTTAACGCATTTGCTTGATTTAGGTAGGCCTTTTTTAGAACTATCAACATTGTGTGGTTATATGCAAGAGGGCGATAAAGATGGCTCTGCTGCGGGCGGTGGTTGCATCGTTGGTATTGGTTATGTTTCTGGTCTGAAATGTATGGTAATGATTGATGATTATTTAACAAAAGGCGGTAGTATTACCCAGTTAGGTAGTGCAAAACGTCAACGTATGTTGGCGATTGCGCTAGAAAATAAATTACCCATTATTACCCTAGCACAAAGTGGTGGCGGCAACTTAACACAGTTAGGTGATTGGTTTGCCTTTTCAGGTTCCGCATTTGCTATCCAGGCTAAGCTATCAGCGGCAGGCATTCCACAAATAACGGTAGTACATGGTAGTGCCACTGCTGGTGGTGCATATCAACCGGGGTTATCTGATTACGTTATTATGATACGTAAGCAATCAACGGTTTATCTTGCAGGTCCTCCATTATTAAAAGCTGCAACAGGCGAAATAGCAACTGATGAAGAAATTGGTGGAGCAGAAATGCACAGCGAAGTTGCGGGCACGGCTGATTATCTTGCAGAACACGACGCAGATGGTATTAGAATTGCTCGTGAAATTACCAGTAAATTAACGTGGGCAAATGTAGAGCACTTACAAAGTATACCTTCATATCAAGAACCGCTTTTTGATAAAAATGACTTATTAGGTATTGTACCTAAAGAGAGTAAAACACCTTATGACGTACGTGAAATTATAGCGCGTATTAGTGACAATTCAGATTTTATTGATTTTAAAGCCCACTTTGATGTTGGTACTGTCTGCGGGCATATTAATATTCAAGGTTTTCCTTGTGGTGTTATTGGTAATAACGGTCCAATTACTGCCAACGGCGCAGCAAAAGCAGGTCAATTCATTCAATTATGTGAACAATCAGCAACGCCTGTTTTGTTTTTACATAATACAACAGGCTTCTTAGTGGGAACGGAATCAGAGCAAGCCGGTATTATTAAACACGGCGCTAAACTTATTCAAGTGGTTACCAATGCCAAAGTACCTAAAATAAGTGTTGTTGTGGGTGGCTCTTATGGCGCTGGTAATTATGCTATGTGCGGTCGAGGTATTACGCCAAGATTTATGTTTGCTTGGCCTCGTTCAGTTGTCTCTGTTATGGGGCCAGCTCAGGCAGGTAGTGTTATGCGAACTATTGCGCAAGCTAAAATGGCCCGTGGCGGAGCAGTTGATGAGTCTGTATTGGATAAATTAGAAAAAGAAACAGTAAGCAGTATGGAAGAGAAATCTCATGCGTTAGCTAATACCGCTCGTTTATGGGATGACGGTATAATTGACCCTCGTGATACGCGTGCAATAGTTGGCTTTGTACTAGCCCTTAGTAGAGAAGCTGAATTAAAGCACACTTCTGAAAGTAATTTTGGTGTTGCTAGGTTTTAATGATGAATACTATAAAAAAAATAAACTTGCCTGAGTGCCAAGAGCTTATCACACAGATAAAAAAGGGGGTGTTATTTATAACCCTTAATCGGCCGTATAAAAAAAACGCGATGAATTTAACGTTAGTTAACGAGCTGATGTTAACGGTTAAATCTGTTGAAAATAATACGGATGTTAGAGCCATCGTGTTGCAAGGCGCTGAAAATAATTTTTGCTCGGGTGGTGATATATCAGGAATGAATATTGATAGTCAGTCGCAACAAGAAAATATAATTTGGGATTTTAATCGTACTTTTGGGAAAATGGTCACCTTAGTTAATCATGCCCCTCAAGTTGTTATTACTGTACTTGAAGGCGCTGTTTTAGGCGGTGGCTTTGGTTTGGCTTGTATTTCTGATATCGCTATTGCCGATGTTAATGCTAAGTTTGCCATGCCTGAAACTCAATTAGGCATAGTGCCCGCACAAATTGCTCCTTTTGTTGTCTCGCGTATTGGCTTAACGCAAACTCGGCGTCTTAGCCTTATTGGTGAAAAAATTTCAGGTAGTGAAGCTCAAGCATTAGGGCTAGTTCATTACGTTACTCATTCTCAAGATGAAATGTCTGAAAAACTACAAACAGTGCTAACACAAATATTACATTGCGCACCGCAAGCAACAGCGTTAACCAAAAAATTGATTTTACAAGTAGGTTTAGTTGAGCACGAACAGCTTTTAGATCGCAGCGCAGACTATTTTAGTCAATCTTTACAAGGTAAAGAAGGCAAAGAGGGTACAAGTGCCTTCTTACAAAAACGTTTGCCTAGCTGGGTTAATAAATATAGTGACCTAAATTCAAGTGAAAAATAACATTAGGCGAATTATTTAATGAATAAGTTTAATAAGATTTTAATTGCCAATCGCGGCGAAATAGCGGTTCGTATTATTCGTACGGCACGACAATTAGGTTTTAGAACAGTTGCTGTTTACAGTGATGCTGATGAAGATGCTTTATTCGTACAAGAAGCTGATCAAGCAGTACATATTGGTCCTGCTAATGTAGGTGAATCATACCTTGTTGCTGAAAAAATCATCAATGCAGCAAAAATAACTGGCGCACAAGCAATACATCCCGGCTATGGTTTTTTATCAGAAAACGCTGCATTTTCTAAAGCTTGTAAAGATTCAGGTATAACCTTTATTGGTCCTGAAGCTCATGCTATAGAATTAATGGGCAGTAAACGGTTATCAAAGCTTGCCATGATAGAAGCGGATATCCCCTGTATAAAAGGCTACCAAGGAGAAAATCAGGATGTAGATAACTTTTTAGCTCAGGCAAAAGACATCGGCTTCCCTATTATGGTGAAGGCATCTGCTGGTGGTGGTGGTCGGGGGATGCGTTTAGTTCACTCTATCGAAGACCTTGAAGAAAACATTAAAATGGCACGTTCTGAAGCGCAAACCGCATTTGGTAGCGGCGAGCTTATTTTAGAGCAAGCGGTTATTGATCCCCGTCATATTGAGATACAAGTATTTGCTGATAATTATGGCAATGTGGTTTACCTTGGCGAAAGAGACTGTTCAATTCAGCGCCGACATCAAAAAATTGTTGAAGAAGCACCATCTCCTTTCGTTGATGAAGCTTTACGTCAAAGAATGGGTGAGGCGGCTGTTAATGCTGCTAAGTCGTGTCAGTATAGAGGCGCTGGAACCGTTGAGTTTTTAGTTGATAAAGACAAAAACTTTTATTTTTTAGAAATGAATACTCGCTTGCAAGTTGAACATCCTGTAACGGAGTTTATTACGGGGTTAGATTTGGTTGAATGGCAACTTAGTGTTGCATCAGGCGAGCCTCTACCTTTATCTCAAGATCAAATTACCATTAAAGGTCATGCGGTAGAAGTACGTTTATACGCTGAAAACCCACGTGATGACTTTATGCCACAGACAGGTACTGTGTTTGATTGGTATACACCGGACAATAAAGAATCTACTGATATTAGAATTGATTCAGGCATTAAAAAAGGTCAACGTGTTAGCCAGTTTTATGATCCAATGTTAGCAAAATTAATTGCCTTTGGTAAAAATCGTGATACCGCAATCAGACGGTTAGTCTCAGCGGTTCAAGACACACGATTATTAGGTGTTAATCATAATAAATTATTTTTAAAAAATGTATTAAATCATCAAGTGTTTCTGGAAGGTGAAGCAACAACCGCCTTTATTGAACAGCATTTTAGTGACGATTTTAGTATGAGTAATAAAAAACCGTCTGCGGCTACGTTAGCAAGAGCTGCGGTGTTGTTTTATAAACAAAACATTGAAAATAATGAACAACATGGACAATTTAATTGGTGTGGTTCACAACGATTAAACTTTCATATGAGCATTGATTTTAATGGTGAGTCTTACTCTGTTTACTTACTGACTAAAGCATTTGATAGCAATGAATTTCAAGTGCAGGTAGATGATCAAACATTAACGCTTGCTTGTTTACCCGCTAAAGGCACTGAATGTGTTTTTATCGAAAATAGTATACGTAATACTTATGCTTTTATTTTTGAACATCAGCGTTTGTTTTTAGATGATGGTTTAGGTCATTTTATTTTTGAGAATATTTCTTATAAGCCAGCTAACCTAGCAGAAAATGATACCCAAGAACATATAAAAGCGTCAATGGACGGAGCTATTGTTGATGTTATGGCAAAGGTCGGCGAAAAGGTAACCAAAGGGCAAACCTTGGTTGTTTTAGAAGCAATGAAAATGGAGCATCAATTAAAATCACTGATTGATGGTGTAGTTACTTCGGTTAATGTGTCTGTTGGTCAACAAGTTAAATCTAAACAAGTATTACTTCATTTAGCAAATGAAAAAACAAAGGATTAACATAAATGAGCGATATTAAAATAACAGAATATAAAGTGCCGGTAGATGAAGGAGAGCTTTATGTTAAAAAATGGAACCCTACAATAGTCACCTCAGATGTTCCCATTATTTTACTTCATGATTCTCTAGGTTGTGTTGGCTTATGGAGAGGTTTGCCTTTAATGCTGGCAGAAAAATTATCGAGAACTGTTATTGCTTACGATCGTTTAGGGGCTGGAAAATCATCTGTTTGCGAATCATTACCTTCTATTGATTTTATTGAAGAAGAAGCAAGTCAAATTTTCCCGTTGGTGAAAAAGAGCCTTTCAATCAAAAGTTATATTACCTTAGGACACAGTGTTGGTGGTGCTATGGCGATAAATATTGCCGCAAATGATGCGGATTGTATTGGCGTTATTTCTATTTCAGCCCAAGCTTTTGTAGAGCCCCGAACATTGAAAGGTATTAAAGACGCAAAAGAGGCTTTTAAACAAAAAGGGCAAATAGAGCGTTTACAAAAATGGCATAGCGATAAAGCTAATTGGGTGCTTAGTGCTTGGACTGAAACGTGGTTATTACCTGAGTTTTCTTCGTGGAGTTTGAAAAGTTGCATAGGTAATGTCACTTGTCCTGTTTTAGCGATTCATGGCGATAACGACGAATATGGCTCAACGGCCTTTCCAGAATTTATTGTTAATAATACAGTAGGTGATTCTACATTACTTATTGTAAAAGATTGCGGACATATGCCACATAAAGAAAAAACAGATGATGTGGTTATGGCGATTCATCATTTTATAAATAATAGCGTCATTTAAAGTGGGTTTGTTCATGAATAATAAAAAAGTAAGAATAGGCTGTGCCTCAGCGTTTTATGGTGACAGCCAAATATCTGCACGTCAATTGGTTGATTTAGGCGAGATAGATTATTTAGTTTTTGATTATTTAGCTGAAGTTACCATGGCTATTTTATCCAGGGCTAAAGCTAAAAATGAGAACTATGGCTATGCAGCTGATTTTGTAACTGTTGCGATGAAAGATGTATTGGTTGATTGTGCTAAAAAAGGCATTAAAGTACTTGCTAATGCTGGCGGTGTTAATGTACCTAGTTGTATTGATGCCTTAGAAAAGCTTTGTCAAGAATTAGGTCTTAACCTAAAAATAGCGGGTGTTTATGGTGATGATTTATCAACAAGTGTAACAACGTTTGATAAAGCGCAGATGACGGAATTACAAAGTAATGAACCGTTACCTGAAAATTTATCAAGCATTAATGCCTATCTTGGCGCTAAACCAATAGCCGATGCATTACAAGCAGGTGCAGATATTATCGTAACTGGCCGCGTTGTTGACAGTGCGCTTATGCTAGCGCCATTAATATATGAGTTTAATTGGCAACAAAATGAGTATGATAAGTTGTCACAAGGGTCATTAGTGGGGCATGTTTTAGAATGCGGAGCCCAATGTACCGGTGGAAACTTTACTGATTGGCATCTAGTCCCTGACTTTTCTACGATGAGCTATCCCATTGCTGAAGTAAGTGCTAATGGCAATTTTGTTGTTAGTATACCTCCTGATACGGGCGGAATGGTCACGATAGCAACAGTGGCAGAACAAATTGTTTATGAAATTGCAGATCCAGCTAACTATTTACTTCCTGATGTTTTTTGTAATTGGAGTAACGTGACACTTAAGCAACTTGGTGATAACCAAGTTGAAGTGACTGGTGCAACAGGTCGAGCGCCAAGTAATCATTATAAAGTGTGTGCAACCTATGTTGACGGGTATCGCTTAATGGGAAGCTTTTATATTGCAGGTTTAAGAGCTGCTGACAAAGCCCGTACTAATTTAAATGCTTGGGTAAAGCGTACAGAGCGTTATTTTGCAGAGCATAGTTTGGAAGGTTATAGGCAAGTTAGTATCGAAATAGTGGGCGCTGAAGATACCTATGGCCCGCATAAAAAAGAATATGATCTTCGCGAAGTTATGGCAAAATATGGTGTTCATCACAGTCAACCTAAAGCATTAACGTTTGCCTCAGCTGAATTAGCCTATTTAGCGACATCAGCAGCGCCTGGCATGAGTGCTTTTGGTGTTACTCGTACAAAACATCAACCATTGATGCGAGTTCATTCTACGTTGATTAATAAAAACTCAGTGCCCATTAATGTTCAATTAGGTAGCGATATTATTATAAATCAATGCTATTTAACTCCAGACGAATCATCAGATCACCCTTGTGTTAAATTTACAGACAAGCAGACAGTATTAACGAATGCTGAACCTCAAACTAATTGGCAAACAGTTACATTAGAGCAGTTAGCTTATGCACGTAGTGGCGATAAAGGAGACAATGCGAATATTGGTGTTATCGCTAGAAAATCTGAATTTGTTGGCATAATACACCACCAGCTAACGGCTAAAGCTGTTGCCCAATACTTCGCGCATACTATAAAAGGTGATGTGACCCGTTTCGAAATCCCTGGCTTTAACGCGTTTAACTTTTTTATGACCAAAGCGCTTGGTGGTGGTGGAACAGGTTCAATACAAATAGATCCACAAGGAAAAACGTTGGCACAAATGCTTTTGTCGATACCGATAAAAATACCTAAAGAATTACTCGAACAATAATTTATTTTTAATTAGTATAATAACAACAGGAGAAAACAATGAACTCAACTTTATTTGCCTTAGCAGGATTCGCCGCTTGGACATTATTACTCACTTTTATCTTACTTAATTTACGTGGTTATTATGCGTTTTTAAGTAAAAATAAAATAGCGCTTAATAAATTTTCACCTGACGGTAGTGATGTCCAAGGGTTTGGTCAACGATTGACCCGAGCACATTTAAATTGTATTGAAATGCTACCTAGTTTTTGTGCCATTGTGATTGTTGCTTCACTTTCAAATCAAATAGATATGATGGAATCTACCGTGATGTATGTGCTTTATGCACGTATTCTTCAGTCGGTAGTACACCTTATGTCTACAAGTGTTATTGCTGTAGTACTAAGAGCTAGTTTATGGGGCGCTCAATTAGCCTTATTGCTTTTTTACTCTTATAAACTTTTTGAAGTTTATTTGTAATTAGAAGGGCTATCCACTTAGTCCTATCCATCGTCATCTATTGGTGGTGTTTGATCATCACTGATTAAAACAAGGAGAAAGACCATGAGATTTCTATTTTTTCTTTACGGCATCATTTGTTACATCATATTTTTCGGAACTTTTCTTTATGCTATCGGTTTTGTAGGGAACTTTGTTGTTCCTAAATCTATGGACATAGGTATTGAAGAACCACTTTTGAATGCCTTACTAATAAATGTACTGCTGTTGGGCGTGTTTGCTGTGCAGCACAGTGTAATGGCTCGACAAGGTTTTAAAGAAAAGTGGGCTAAAGTTATCCCTTCGGCTATTGAGAGAAATACCTATGTATTGCTTTCAAGTTTGGCATTATTACTGATGTTTTGGCAATGGCGACCTATGGGCGGCGTGATTTGGGATGTATCTAATACAGCCTTAGGAAGTGTATTGATAGGTATTTCTCTTGTCGGGTGGTTGACTGTTCTGATAAGCACATTTTTATTAGATCACTTTGAATTACTTGGTTTAAGACAAGCATTTTCAAATTTAACAGGCAAAGAATTTCCAAACAGTAAATTTAGGACACCATCGTTTTATAAATTTGTTCGGCATCCAATGTACTTTGGGTTTGTCGTAGCATTTTGGGCGACTCCTACAATGACAACAGCGCATTTGTTATTCGCAATAGCCACTTTGGGCTATACATTAGTAGGCATATTTCTTGAGGAAAAAGATTTGGTTGCTGTGTTTGGAGATGAATATAAAAACTATAAATCGAAAGTTTCCATGCTGTTGCCATTACCTCCTAAGAAGGGCGACTAACAAAGACAGTAATTTGTTAAGTGGAACGGAAGTTTTTCTCATTTCGGAAATATGCCCTACATTAATAAAATGAAGGGCATATTTGGGTGCTTCTTTGATTCAGCTTAGCGTAACGCACCCTCGACTGTCCGGTATGGTGGCAGGCTGTGTAAAAACTAAATTTAATTTACTCAAATTCGAATGTTTTCTCTACACCTTATTATTTCCGCAGTAAATTTTGTGTATTTTGTGTATTTTGGGAAGGGGAGCTGATATCCGCTTTATTAGCACGTTTAACCGGGTATTTCTGCTAATTTTTTACTTGCTTCGTTTGCCTTATGATAGGCTTGAATTTGTGAGTCTAACGCAATTACTTGGAGAACAAGCTCCTTTAAATGGCTAGTCAGCCGCTGCAACAGTTGACGAAATATGCCCGGTAATTCATTTTCGGCATCCTCCAGTATTTCCTGTGTGTTTTTGTTTATGTTAACGATACCTTGTGGGATTATGATGCCATATTCCATGAGCAAACCTCTTATTTTATTTGCTTGTGCCGTCCTTGCTTTTACAAACCCTTGGCGTGCACGATGTATTGATAGAATTGCTTGTTGCTCGCCGTTCTTGATCGGAACAAACCGCATAGAAGGCCTTGTTACTGCTTCGCAAATAGCTTCAGCATCCGCCGCATCGTTTTTATTTGTTTTAACGTACGGTTTTACAAATTGCGGAGCCATTAGTTTAACGGTATGCCCTAACTCTTCTAACTTTCTTGCCCAAAAATGTGCACTACCGCAAGCTTCCATACCAATCAAACATGGAGGTAGCCTAGTGAAGAATTTTAACACTTGTTTGCGTTGTAATTGCTTGTTCCACAATTTCTTGCCTCGTTCGTTAGCTCCATGAATTTGGAAAACGTTTTTTGCTAGATCAATGCCAACTGTACTAATATTCATAGTGGTCGCCTCTCTTGCTGTGTGAATTATCACTCTCCACACTTTGGCACATAGATGCCGTTTTGAGTAGGGGCGACCATTCCATTAGTCTGGTGGCTTAGATCACATTCAGGCTGAACGGCTCATTGACGCAAGTCATCATTAAAAGACTTATGTTTTTATCTATGGGGAACGTCCGCTATCAGGAGACCAATGTCATTAACTTAAGGTTAAATTTCGTATTTACAATAAGTTAGCTAGTTGATAACCTAGCTATGAATTAAAAATATAGAGAAATCATCAATGAGCTGTTCAGTATTTAATTCAAATAGTACAAAAGTTAACCAATAAAATTCATTCAACTGAGTTTTTAGAAAATCACCGAAAAAAACCTACAGATTTCACTCGTAATCGCACGCTTACTTTTCCTCGTTTAATGAGTTTTATGTTGAATGCTCTTAATGGTTCAATTCAAGCTGAACTCGTTCGGTTTTTCACTGTTATCGATGATAGCTATTTGTCAACAAAGTCAGTTAGCACCGCTGCTTTTTGTAAAGCCAGAATGAAACTCTCCCATCAGGCATTTATTGAGTTAAACGATGATCTAGTTCAAGCCTTTTATGAAGCTGGAACCATTGATAAATGGCAAGGCCATAGACTGTTAGCTGTTGATGGCTCAGTCACACAATTACCTATCTCTGACGAACTACTTGAGCATTTTGGTAAAGCTCGCCCACATGCTGCTATGCCTCATGTTCGTCTTTCACAACTTTATGATGTTAAGAATAATATTACGCTAGATTTACAGGTAGAAAGCCATTCAACAGGAGAGCGTGAAATGGCGCTAAAGCATTTAGATAAAACCCAAACAGGGGACTTAGTCGTTTATGACAGAGGTTATCCTGCTGTTTGGTTTTATAAATACCATAAGCTAAAAAATGTTGATTTCTGTATGCGTATTGTTAAAAGCTCTAATGTTGTTAAAGCCTTCTTAGAGAGCGGGAAATATAGTGATGTCGTAGATTTTCCTTGTATCGAGAAGTCTCTTCGTCGATGTAGAAAAGATAAAATATCGACCGAATCATTACGTTTACGATTAGTTCGAGTTGACCTACCATCAGGTGAGCCAGAGGTTTTGGTTTCATCATTAACAGATCTGCAAGCTTATCCTACTGCTCTTTTCGCTAATTTATATCATCAACGCTGGGGAGTTGAAGAAGATTACAAAGTATTGAAAAGTCGCCTCAATATTGAGAATTATTCTAGTGTTTCCGTTGAAGGTGTTTTACAAGACTTACACGCTAAGCTATTAACTAAAAACCTTGCAGCTTCTGCGATCCACGATGCAAAACGAAAAATAAACAAGCCTAAAAACGATAGGCTATATGAATATAAAATCAATTTCACCTTTGCGATAAATCAGCTAAAGGATAATGTTGTCAGGTTCATTATGAGACTAGCTAAGCTTGAGTTATATGAACTGATGATAAGTAAAATATCAAAGAATTTAAGTGTTATTCGACCTGATCGTAAATTTTTTAGACAAGACCGGAGAAACAAGACAAATAAGTACCCAATGAATTATAAACGTATGTGTTAAACCCTTAAGTTAATGACATTGATCAGGAGACTGTTAACGTAATGTGATTGTTCATCCATGTCCGCTCTAGATCAAAACATACAAGTTTCCAAATGCTAATGACCGCAGTGTTAAGGTTTTTATACCTGTGCTTATTGAAAATGCTTGATTTTATCGATAATGAGATCATGATAGCTACATGAAAAATATTACACTGTCAGCAGAGCAAGAAGCCATATTAGAAGCTCGTCACAAAAAATCTCGTGATAAACGTGAAAGTGATCGCATTAAAGCCGTTTTACTGCGCAATGAAGGTTGGCCGACACCTATGATTGCGCAAGTATTACGTGTGCATGAAACCAGTGTTGTGCGCTTTATTGATAATTACCTCTACAGTGAAAAATTAACAATAGAAAGTGAGCCGCCTAAACGATGAATAAACAAAGCAGCTAATCGAACATTTATGTGAGGTCACTTATCTGCACGCACATCAAATACAGACTCATATTAAAGAAACATATGGCGTAGCCTACGAAATATCAGGATTAAATAAGTGGCTACATTAACATAAATTTAGCTATAAAAAGCCTAAGGTGTACCTCATAAATTTGATGAAGAAAAACAGACTGAGTTTATTGCGTATTACAAACAGCTCAAGTCAGCACTATCGCCTGACGAACGGTTACTCTTCATGGATGCAGTCCATCCAACGCAAGCCACCAAAATAACGGCAGGCTGGATAAGAACAGGCGAAGATAAAGCGATAAAAACAACAGGTAGTCGCTCTCGTATTAATGTGGTGGGTGCGATTGAACTCGGTCATTTAGAAAAAGCGGTAATTAAACAGTATGAGAAAACGGTCAATGGTGAAGCCATTGTTGATTTTCTTACGAATGTACGTCAGAGCTACCTGAGCAGCGGGACAATAAAATTAGTCTTGGATGAGGCGGGATATCACCGTTCAGATTTCGTGAAGAAGGAAGCAGAAAAATTAAATATCGAGCTAATATATTTACCACCGTATAGTCCCAATTTCAATTCAATAGAGCGACTTTGGAAAGTAATGAATGAAAAGGCTAGAAATGGAAAATATTTTGCCTCGACGAAAGAGTTTCGACGGCGAATAAGTGAATTTTTTACCATCACATTACTTAAAGTTGCCGAGAGTCTCGATAGTTGGATTAATGACAATTTTCAGATTTTAAAACCCGCACTTTGAATGGTGATGGGTATAGATATCAGCCAATGCACAAAACCTATCAACAGCTCATCATCACAAGGCTGATGTCTGAAAGGCTCACAATGAGGAAACAGCAGGAATTGAACTCGGTACTATGGGGATGGTTCTGTCGCAAATAGAGGGAATAGTTTATGATCTAACGATTATTGATCACTTCTTATCATTATGACCCTCAATTTTTCAGGCAGACATTATCC
>CAJXQM010000035.1 GCA_913058145.1 uncultured Colwellia sp. | reverse complement strand
AAGGCTCTTTGATTTTTAATTCTACAGGCGACATAACACTATCCAGTTAATTATTCGTTGGTTTAATTATCACAAAACGCATGAGGACTAAAAGACGTGGGATTATAAGACGTGGACGAATAAACCTCAAGTCTTAGATACTTGTCTCCTCTATGGAGGAGATAAATGAATAATAAAGAACTAGCGGCACAGTTTGGTAAGAATGTACGTTCAAAGAGAGAGTTACAGGGTATTTCCCAAGAAAAGTTTGCCCTTTTAGCGAATTTAGATAGAAGTTATGTTAGTCGTATAGAACTGGGTAAAATTAGTGTTTCTCTGGAAAAAGCTTATTATCTAGCAGATAAGCTAAAATGTAATATTAGAGATTTATTACCTAAGGAAAAGAATTAAAATATAAAGGCATGCCAATCTAAGTATCCATGTTGATTGGCAGGTAAAATAATCCAGTTTAGGTCAAATTCACATTGAAATTGATCCTCATGATTTTTTATAATCTACTGATATTTTAGATATATTAACTAAGTTATCGGATCTGTTATTAATGAACTTAATGGCTTAAACGGTCGATTTTTGTGAAGTAAATTCATCTCACATAAAAGGCCATTTAGATACGAAAGCTTGTTAAATGTTTCAGGGCGTAGAGCGGAAGCTAGCAATTCGTTAATCCTAACGTCCGCTCCAAGCTCAGGTTGTGTGAAAACACCCAGTGGCCAAGCACAATATCATTTTCTGCGGCGAAAGCACTTACTATATGAATAGCACCTTGTTTTCCTTTGTCATCATAGCTGCGTCTAACAGTTTTACCGTCAACAGCTATTATCTCACCCTGTGTGCTTAGCTCTGCTTCCTTCATCAAATTGATAAAGAAATTTTGAAACTCGCTTGGCTCTATCGCCGATATTATGCGCGCTATGGTGTCATGAACGGGAATTCCATAATGAAAGTAACGATATTTCTTTAATAATTTTAATTTGTTTTTACCTACTTCTTCAATGGCTTCCCACCCGTCAGCACCACATATAACTCCAACAAGCGTGATCAGTTATTGTCTAACAGTGAGTATTTTACTTTATACTGTTGACGTTCATCAGTAACTGCGGCGAAATGTTCTTCAATTGTTGATAGCATAGAAAACTCAAAGTGATTGTTTCTGCTATTTGATCATACTTTGGCTATAAAATAAATCTCATGATCTTGCCCTGGTTGGAAGCTACCAGATAGTCTTGGTGAGTTGAGTTCGATGACAACGTTTCGCTTGGAAGGAAATCAATTAACCGAGCTCCCTGTTTGGATTACAGCCTTCCTAAGTTAAAAAGAATTTCTTTGGGAGGAAACTCTTTAGTAAAAGGACTAGAGTTTATTGAAATATTAAAAATCAAGGTTGTAATGTTAGTATATAGCTATACAAATCAACCTACTACATTATATCGGTTAATCAAATGTCTGTACGCCCTAGCTTTAACATATTAAAAAGATGGCTATTTCTTAGATGGGACTTGCTTGGCTCTTGAGTTATCGCTTTAAATTCTTCCTCAGAGCCTACAATATGTACTTCACTTTCAGCTCTAGTTATAGCTGTATACAACCATGCTCGGTCTACAACAATCCCTTTTTTTAGTGCAACTATTATTCTTGGAAATTGAGAGCCTTGAGCTTTATGTAGGGTGACACAATATCCAAGTGCCATAGAGTCTAGGATTGGCTTGGTAACACTGATATTCTCTTTAGTGTCCAACTCTACCATTCCAAACTCAGTAGCATCAGAATCGCTACTATGCACTTTTATTAAGGTTCCAAGCGACCCATTTTGAACACCTACTTGATAATTGTTTTGGGTAAATAAAACTGAATCATCCTTTCTTATTTCAGGGTCGGATGTGATGTATTTTTTTCCGTCAATCTTAAAGGTAAGAACTTCTCCATCGAAATTTACTTCTTGCTGACAGAGGCTATTTATCTTGGCAACCATTATTTTGGTAGAGCCAACGATACGGCTGTTTTTAGGTGATTCAGCGTATAACTTGGTGCAAACCTCAGCGATACATTCTTTAGATGTTTCATGGAATGTAATGGCTCCTGAGGATAGTGTCTCGGGTACTTCACCTTCCCTTATTTTCTTTGAATACTCAGGAATACCTGTGGAACCTTTTTGCCGTTTAACTATATCCAAAGTCACATTTGCTATTGCACCAGACGCTACAACATCAGCAAGCACTTTACCGCAACCGATAGGTGGTAGTTGATCAGGATCACCACTAAATATGATCCTTGTCTCTGGGCTAATATTAATTACCAGTTTGTACATGGTCGGCAAATCAACCATGCTACCTTCATCAATTACTAGAATGTGTTTCGGTTTACTGTCACTAGGAAGTATCGGTTCCTTGTTTAAAAACGCAGCAATTGTTGATGTTTCAAATCCGATAGACTCATGTAAACGTTGAGCGGCACGCCCTGATAGTGCGACTGCGTGTATCGTAAATCCCATTTCATGGTAGGATTTTAATACCGTTCTAAGAACTGTTGTTTTACCTGTTCCTGCACCACCAGTAATACAACTAACGGAGTTGTCTAAAGAGGTAATTACAGCCTCGTTTTGCAGCTCCAATAGCGGGTATGGTAAGTCTTTTAATGCGTTCCCCATTGCTTGGTTAGCGTCATCAGCAAAGAGGTTATTTATTTTAGCCATAGAAAGTAAACGTTTGGCTACAATTGTTTCCATGAGCAGTTGAGGTGTAGGGTGGTAATATCCTGATTCCTTTCCGATAATAAATTGAACTCTATCGTGTGCAGCCATAAAAGCTTGTGCAGCCAGTTGATCACTTCCTAATAAATTTTTGACCGTACCTTTGATATATTCTCTTGTAGTGTAAGTATGCCCGTCATCAATTTCTTTTCTTATCGCCATTTCTACTGATGTACTTAGGCGATTAGGATCATCTAACGGACTGTTAAACTGTTCAGTAGCTATCTTATCAGCTTGCTTAAAGGTTAGTCCGAACGCGACTAATCTATAAGGATTGTCTTTAATTGCTTTTACGCAGCTATCATTATGATGTCTCAATAATCGCTGTTGAATACCGGTTGGTATTTTATGATCGGACATCCACTTATGATTACCAAGATTTTTATATTTACTAAATCCTTCAACCAAGGAAGTTATTGATTCATCAGTTAGAACATCCTTAAAGCGCGTCCTAAGCTCAACAGTGTTATTTCGTAACAAACCATACAAATCATTACCAGCAAGGTTCCACAGGGCTCTTGCTTTACTCTCACCAATTCCTTTGAAATCTTTATTAGTAGAGATGAATTTTATTACTTGTTCACCATCTTCAGGAAGTATGCACAACAGGCTTTTAGGCTTTTTATATGAATGTTGTTTCATTACAAAAGTGCCAACTTCAACGTCTTTGATGACACGATGACCTTCGACCTCCCACAATTGACCTACTGTAGGTTCAAGGTGTTCCCCTGTATCAGGGTTCATCGGAAGGTTAGATAAACTGGTAATTACTGCAACAAAATATTTAGCACTTTTTAGTTGGTGTGATGACTTGTCGAGTGGTACACCTTTAAAAATAACAGAGCCATGCTCAAGGAGAGGTATACTGGTTACTCTTAATAAATCTCCAGATATTGCTGAATTCATCGTGGTAATAATCCAATATCGTTCATTGCTTCGGACATTTCGTGAAAACGGGTAAGCTGACGTTTTAACGAGTTAACTTCTTGTTGAAGTGTTCGGTTGTCATCTTTCAATTTATCATTACGTAAAATACAATCTTCTAACTGTACCTTAAGTTCTACAGTGCTTTGCTCAAGTACGGAAGAGCGCTGATTATCACGCATTCGCTTTGTTTCTTGAGGATCGTATTTTTCAATAGGATCTGAATTTAACTGTGCCTTGGGTGTTAAAGGAGGCAATATATTTTCTTCGCGCAAAACGTCTTCTTTTGCCTTGATCAAGTCTATTAATTTCTGATTCGTTTTGACAGCTGATTGCCCGCAGCCGATAGCTTTAACTATCTCATTTCGATTGAGTTTGCCACGGTAGATGATACGTTTAAAGTCATCGTTACTTTGTGTAGCCAACCATACTTCCAACGCTTGGGCATACTTTAAACCTTGTGCTTGGCTCATATACTACCTTTATTTATTATAATGTTTCATTAGTTCGGCTTGGCCTTGGCGAAGGTTAGCAATAGTCGCATACGCACTCTCTAAATCAATTTGTGATTGCTTTAATTTTATTTGCAAGGTTTGCATATTCTTAGTGGTGTGATTCGCTATAGATTCCTGACAATATTCAACGAGGTTTTTGTTTTTCTCTTTGGAAAGCGCCAACTTTAACTCTCTGTTTTCTTCAATGACCTCAGCCCTTGTTCTATAGTCAGCACGCTTGGCTTCTTGTGCCTCATAAAGCTTTTCTAACTTATCATCTAAAGTTTTAAGCCACTCGATAAAATAGCCATGCCGATCTTTTCTGATAGCGCTTCTTGATTTTCCTTCTAACGCTGTAACCTCGGTTATTGATACATCTCGATCCCTAGCTCCCAGTTCTTTTGATGATAGAATTTTGCATTTTTTGTCTTCAAATATATCAATAGCATGCCAGTAAAAGTTTTTAATTGACTCAGGCGCATTATCAAACCAATCTGGAGTCTTCTTTACTGTAGCTTCTTTTTTTTTGAAATCTGTTATATCTACCATTTATTGCTCCATTTCTTTTAATATGCGCTCACCGTTTTCTATGGCTTGCGTACTGATTTTAACGGCTTTGGAAGATTTTAGTGGGTAATTCGCTAAAAAGTCTTTGTGGGATATAACCATTTGCACAATATTTTCTTTATTTGATAACTTATTGCTTAAATGGTTTGGGCATCCAGGGCAGATGTCAAATGAACCATTATCATATTCTGGGAGTCCAGATTTAGGATTCTTACATTTAGCAAGGTGCATTTGGTCTTTAAAAGCCACACAAACACCGTATGAATGTGGTGTTATCCCTTCTATTTCATCAGATAGATTCTCAATAATTTCTGCTATTTTTTCAGGTGAGGCTGTATGAGTTTGGGCGCGTACAATTTGTTTGATCTTTAATGCCGCCTTGCCAACAAAATCATCTTCGAATTTTAAATCAGAAAACTTCATCAGTATTTCTTTTAAGTAAGCTTTTTCAATTCGTTCTTCAACTTCTGGTTTAAGTTTATTACCTGCATAGCGCATGGTGAAGTAACTTCCAGCAGCATGTCGATAATGCTGTCTTATAGCTTCAAGAACATCACCATCAAAGCGTCGTATAGTAAACTCGGCAAAGGTATGTCTGAACATGTGCGGTGTTACTTTTGGGCATTCAGCTAAAATATGATGGCCATACTTATCAATCAATTTTTGATACGCTTTGCTAAGCTGAGTTCTATTAAAGGTTACCGGTCTTTTTATTTGTGGTATTTTACTTGAACCAGATTGCGCTACTTTAAGGTAGTTACCTCGATAGTGTGGACTAAATAGAGTGGTGTCAGCTTTTGACTTATCAATATAACTTACTGCCATCAATGCATCACAAGCTTCTGCGACAAGCCCAGCCATTGTTCGTACTTCAGATATCCCGTGGTTGGTTTTTTCTAGTCGAGAATCAAATGTCCAACATCCATCAGTTTCTTTACGGTAATATCTTCCATCAACAGTGACTAATTCACTTATTCTAACTCCGGTTAAACATAAAAATATAACAAGTGAAGCTTGATGGATTTCTTCGCAAACATTATTAAAATCTACTCGTGACCATTTAGGTAATTCTGTTATACCTTTTGGTTTAACTACAGTATTAAGTGCTTTGTATAGCAATTTTCGACCAATACAAAGTTTATTTTCTCCATTAAATATTTCGTATCCCTCCCAAATTTCCCGAATATTGAGCGCCTTTGCGTGTTTATTAGTACGCATTAAGTTAAAATAAGTAATGGCTAATTTAGTCTCATAACTGCGTAATGTTTTTATAGCTTCAGCTACCATCATCATCGCTATATGTGTCGGCACTGAGCCGTGAGTACCACCTTTTTCCCACGTACTAAAGCAGATACCACGTTCTTCGAAAATATTTTCTACTGATTTTTTAACAAAGTAGGTTGGCAAGTTTTCTGTAAATCCACTCGATACAACACCTTGATTATAATATTCATGAGATTTATTAAAGAATGACTTAAGACTATCCACTGATTTAAATGGCAGAAGTTCACGACTGGTGTGAGCTTTATCTTGATCCTTATCCATTAACTCAATCTCTATAAAAGTAGCCTTTCTAATTAGATCACTTACATCATCAAAATCCCATTGAGTTAGAGGCTTGTCAGGAGAGTATTGGTGGATGTATGAGGCGACTATGCGAACAACCTCAGCTCTACCTTTGCAAGTGTTTATTCTAGATCGTATTGTATTCTTGGAGTCTACATAACCACCGCACATAGCGATAAAGTGAAGTCGGAGTAGACTTTTCCATTCTTGGCTTAATAGTGATAAATGCATAAGGATTTTATGTGTAGTGCCGTCTTTGACATCGTAGATGATAAATTCATCAGATTGGAGCGTATTAATACTCTTATTTTGACTTTCAACGTCAGGAATGTGTTTAGGTAAAAAGGCATTTGTAGACGGCATCATTAACTCCTTATATTACGCTTGGGTAGGGGAAATTATGTGTATCAAGTAACGTTTTCCCTTCCTTAATCATGGATTGAGGGAAACTACTAAGCACTTCACTTAGATACATTGATTCTAACAACAACGATTTTGCTAATTTCTCACTCTCTAATCGAGCTTTTGGTATCGATTGTTCGATATGTTTTATATAACCTTGAATCAACGCAGACGTTAAATCAGTAGCAACAAAATATTTAATACCGTTGTATTTTATCTCACCTAATAGACCACTTTCATCCGTTTCGTTGAGTAAACTTTCGAGACTATCGATGGGTTTTTCTAGACCTAGCGTTTGCTTTAATTCATTCAAATCAATAACCTTGCTATTATCCATAAGGTGTTGGATTTTATTGGCATCGGCTTCCATTAAATCACCGACTTGGGCTGCGAATTTTTTCATCGAGGCTATTTTCTCTACAGAGTTACTATTGTTGCCGTAAATATTTTTATGAGTTGTTTCTGAGTGGGCTAGTAATCTTGTTTTAATTTCAATGAGGCTGTTAGGATCAAACTCTTGAGGAATAACACCATCTTTTACTCTAACTTCAACACCATCATCCATTTGAACGCGTGTTCGAGCTATTGCATCAGTGCTTATAGATATCCAGGATGTTCCTTTGCAGTATTGCTTGCAAATAGGTTTTACTCCAGTGAGTCCTCTTGATCTATATTTAATCAAGTCTTTGTTATATTCACTGATTCCTGTAACTAATTGGGTATTTGATCTTATTATTTGATCGAGAAACCATAAAAATGGCTTCGCGTTAACCCCTACCTTGTCGATATATTTTTTACGCCATACCGATTTAGGTACGGCCATATTACGTATAAGTGCACTAGGACGTGCATTTGTCCTAATTCTAGCAATCTCTGCCGCGTATTTAAAATTAGGGCACAGACTGCCTTGATATTCCGTAGGTAAGTGTTTTTTGGCACTTCTGATAAAATCGACCCAATACCGATATACCTCATGTATTGGAGTATTTCTTTTGTAAATAGGAGAGGGATTCTCTGGAGCAGCTTCGATATTAATTCTATCTTTATAATAGAAAAACTGAACACCCGCTTTACTGAAAGACATATGTTCTGTCTTGGCTAGAAAAACACCTGATCTTTGACACCTTTCAGAAGCGAGTAACCAAGAAAATATCAGGACTTCCACAGGTGATGGGACTATTAAATTTGCGAAAGTAGTATTCTGTATCGAAACAATACTGGATTTAAAATGTCCATCAATACTTTTGTTATCAATAAAACATTTCATTTTAACCTGATCTCTATCTGATTCGGGATCAAATACATCATCATAATCAATATCGAGATAAACCCGTTCTAGCAATAAAGGATCGTTTGTTGCTAGCGCGGCATACACAAGCGTATGGTACAGGGCTTGATGTTCATGCTTAGTAGTGGTGCTGTTCTTGGTTTTTATTTGTTTTAATCCTGATACTGGTGATTCCTGTGCAGTGTGATTTTTGAGAAGTTCATCAAGTGTAATTTTTACTTCTGAAATACCTAATAAAACCTCTCTTTGTTTTTTAAGTTCCATCAACATCCAATGTGAGAATGTTCGGATAGAGTTAATTAGCTCAGTACTATTGTATGGACAGTCAGGAAATATCTCACTCAGTCCTTTTTTCGAAACGGTAGTGGCGTTATCTCTTGTGTCTGTCACTGCGTTAGAACTGGTTATAAGGTGTTTTGTGAAGGGGGGGATCTTTGTTAGCATTACACTAAAATTTTCATCCCATATTTTATATGTAATATCTGAAGTCTTAGCCTTATGTTTTTCAGATCGAAGATTATCGATTACAAGCCTTATAAAACCCACTTTTTTCCGTATAGTGCTGGCTGAATATTTTAATTTTGAGCAATGAATCAAGTATAGATACGCAATATCTACTGGGATCTCGACATTAAACCTCAAATGCTCTGGAGCATTGACTATGAAGTCAAATAAGCCTGTTGCGAAACCAAAATCTTTATCTTTCGTGTTTGGTTGAAACAAATTAAACTTGGCTGATTGTAGGTGCCAAATACATGCTTTAAGTAAATTTGTATCCTTAAATTCATGAGGTATTTCAAGTTTATGTATAACTCCACTTATATACATGTGATCGACACGGTTAACGTTTGTTATTAACCCAACCACTTTAGCTGGGGCTAACTTAGAGAGGTTAATCGTTTGGCTTTCTAAGTCTATGCTGTCGCCAACTGTATTAGTCATGATGACGGCTCACTTGTTCACTTAGGCTGAGAGATTCAATGACTTCAAGACGGTTGTTTAGCACAGCGTCAAAAAATACATAGTCCCTTGTTATTTCAGGGTCTTCGTGTCCCATCCATTGTGGTAACCAAACCCACGGTGACAGTCCGTCGCTGATGAGTTGCGTTGTAGCATTGGTGGCGTAGCACTTTCGAAGGACGTGGTATGTTCTTTTCATCCAAGCTGATGAATCATCCTTTTCGAGTGAAGCATAAGCTAAGTAGCCTTTTTTAGCCGCATTAAAAACCCTTGTTCCATGTTCTGGAGCTAGTATTTTACCGCCCATTGAACAAATTAACGGTCCTGTTTTTATGTCTTTTGCTGCTCCCCACAAAAACTTGTGTATTCTTTCTAAAAGTTTAGGAATAAAGGGTATCGTCCGTGGTTTTTCACTACCTTTACCATATATAACCAAGTGCTTGGCACTGATTGCTTTTATATCTTTATGTAACCATTCTCGTAATTCTTCTACTCGAAGATTTTTCTTATTTCCATTTTCGTGTGTTCTGAATCCTGCATAATAGCCAAGGCATAAAACAAGTTCATCGCGCTCTTGTTCGAAAGACTTTTCTTCTTGCACGTTTGATAAAATAGTATCAATAAATTCTTTTTCAGTTAAGTAAGTAGTTTGTAATAGTTGAAGGTTAGACTGTGCATCTGTTGATGATAAATTACGAGCTCCTACCAGATTCAAGGGGATGTCTTTGTGTTCAACCAAGCCTGTATTATTAGCCCATCTGTACAGTTCAACGAGCGCTGCATGATAGTTTTTATAGGTGCTTACTTTGCTTTGGTTAGTACCGATTACATGACCAAGTAGAAAACCTTGAATCTCTTCGTCAGTTATATTTGAGAGTGTAACTTTAGACTTGTCGGCTCTGATTGATTTTTCAACAATATTCAGAAATGATGTTATTCTACTGGCATATGTACGGAGAGTTGTTTTAGGTGATCCTTTCATCGTAGCAAGAGACAGAAGCCATTGCGTAGGGATAAATATAGGAAGACCATTATCATCTAGAATTACGTAGGTTTCACATTCGCCACCAGCGAATTCAAGTCCTTCAACTAATTTTTTCTTGATCATAAATGGTTACCCGCAACATAGTATTGTTGCCAGTATAACTAACCATTAAATCTTGTCAACAATAGTGTGTATTTTTAATGACTACGGATAACACAGCCGGTACAAATATTAAAGTCACGTAAACCTAATTGGTAGCCAACTTCTTTGGTATATTTATATTCATTTTGTTTTATGGAATGTCCCCCCCAACAAGTAACTAAGCGTGGTTCAGTTTCGGGTAAAATCGCATTTGCATTACGTAATATTTCAAAAGTAACATCCGTTAAGGTATCAGGAACACTCCGACTTTTTGGGTAGCGATTATGAATAAATAAAATATCACGTAATACCGCGGATAAGTGTTCGCGAATACCTCTAATTATTTTACCATCAACAAAGGCATCTTTTGGTGGGTTTTTAAGATCTATTTTAACGCCGCGCTCACGCCTTAGTACTTCGATAGTAAACTCTTTGTGTTGCTGATAAATAATTTCAGCATCATCAGTATGACTACCGGCATTGAGTACAGCTAGGGAACAGTTTCGATAAAGGTTATAAAGCTCACTGGTTGATGAACGCTGGAGCTGATCTACTTCAGCCTGAGAAAGGATGTTCATATTACCAACAGGGTTAAGCTGAGTATGCATAATTAACTCCTTTTATGCTGTTCAGCATAGTTAACAATGTCTTTTTAAGGGAATTTTTCAGAGTTGTTAAGGTTTGGTTTAAGGTATTTAAAACGTTTTTAGCACTTTCTTGTTTATTTTGATAGTCGGCGACAATAACATCGAATACTTCAATGAAATGTTCCAGTACGTGATTATGTTTAGTTTTATTAATCACTAACAATTCGTTCGTGCGTTGTGATTATTACTAATATCCTCTTCAATTACCGCATTAAATTTCTTTTTTAATACCTGTATTTCGCTAGTAGCAATAGTATGGGTATTCATATAAAAAACCTTATATTGGTAACTTATCCTAGAAAATACATAAATCGAAATACTCCTACATGGTAAGTTACAACATTATTAAATAGATTGTTAGTCAGTATTATATAATATGTGAATATAATCTTTTAATTGAGATTTTTCTTTACTCAGTAAACTATAGCAATACGGTTAATATTGACAATGTGCTTGTCTTAAGCCAATTTTAGTTTGAGGTTCATTTGATTCTTTATCGGCAGTATTAATGTTTTTTTATGAAGCTTTTTACTTGATCAAAGTTTAAAGTTAAAATCGCCGAGACTAACTGTTCTTTATCACAGAAACTTAAGTCTTTATTACAAATATCAGCCCCAAACCGCTGACTTTTTATTCTCAAATTATTATCTTTTTCTTGTAGTTGTCCTGCTAATTCGTTGATTAAGTGCAACCAGTGGTTATCACTTATTTCTACTAGCATTGCTAAACTGTCAGTTATAAATTCATCTATAGCTTTTGTCAGCGTTATTGCATCGATATGTGGAGACTGAATATAAAAGGCAATCCCAGGATAGCGGTTAATTGGCACATACCCGACACCTACTAAATAACCATACTGTTTTTCGGTACGCATTTCTTGAAAAACAATGGTGATAATAGATGGCTAGTTACCATTGTCCAAGGTAAGTGAACGATACTTTTTTAAATCATTTGGACTTTGCTTCAACGCTTGGCTCCTAAGTTTTAGAACCAGAACGAGTAAAAGGCTATTATAATAAAAAGTTAACTTTCTAAATTACCTTATGGATAACTAGAGTCCATTTTATTCTTAACAGATAATGTAAAAAGTAATAAATTCTATTACTATAGCCTCAAAATAGACAACCGCGTATGTTTATCTACTTGATGTGCGGGAGAGCAAATGAAAATTTTTATAATGCGCCATGGTGACGCTGCTAATATTGCAGGTGATGACTCTCTGAGACCTTTGACTGAGCAAGGGGATCTCGAAGCTAAAATAATGGGGCAATGGTTATTACACAAAAAAACTAAACTGTTAGATGTTTTTGTTAGTCCATATATTAGGGCGCAACAAACTTACAATAATGTGTCTAGTTTTCTAATAAAAGCGAGTTTACTTGTTAACAAACCCAAAACACTGGATTTGATTACCCCGTCAGGTAATGCTCAGCACGTGCATGATTTTTTAGATGGATTACTTAGTGAATCTAATGAAGCCGGTTATGGTGAAAAAAACTCAGCGATTTTATTCGTTTCTCATATGCCTTTTGTTAGTTATTTTGTGGCTGAATTAACCGACAAAAACCAGATGCCGATTTTCGCCACCGGTGCCATCGCGGTAATTGATTATGATACTAAGCGAATGCAAGGGCAGTTGTTGGATATTATTTCACCGGCTAAGTTAATCGTTAAATAGTGGATAGCTAAAGAGTTAATTTTTACTAAACTTATCTTTTAACTCTATTAAGGCTAGTAATGCACCATTACCTCCCCACTCTAATGGTGCTTGATGAAATGCCATTACATCGGGGTGCTGTACTAACCAATGGGGTACTTTATTTTTCAATACTCTTGATCCGAGGCCATGAATAATACAAACGCATTGAGCATGTTCTCTTTGACAAGCGTAGAGTAGCGCGGCGATCTCTTGCTTAGATTGATATTGATCTAAACCATGTAAATCTAAAATTAAATCAGGGCTATAAACACCCCTACGTAAATTTTTGGCTTCATAACTACTCACATCAGCTCGAACATATTTCATTGGCCCTTGTTTGTTTAAATTAGGTTCAAATTCATCAGAAAAGTGGAACTGGGCAATGGCTTTTTTACTGTTTTTTGGATGAGCATGTACTTTAGGCTTGCTGACTTTTTTAGCAAAGTGTATGGTGTCCACTTTTAAAGGCATGATCTTGCCTATGGCATCTTTAAAAAGTGATTTATCGTCAGTAGTGATTAGCTTTTTTTTGGTGTTTTGCATTTTCATAACGGCAGTTTAAAAATATCTGTTAATCTTTACAAGTAATGAATTTAATGAATTGAAGTAAACGTAGAAATTATAGGAATAAAAAGTGAATAAGTTAACCACTGTAACGAACCAATTGCATACTATCGCTGATTATTGTCGATATGGCGCCACTTTATTTAATCAAGCCGAATTGTTTTATGGACACGGTAGTGAAAATGCCTTTAATGATGCTTATATATTGGTGATATATGCTCTGTCTCTGCCTAATGAGGTAGACGACAGTCTTATGACATGTCGTTTGATTGACTCAGAAAAACAACGTATTTTAGCCTTATTTACCCGCCGTATTGAAGAACAAATTCCGGTGGCTTATATCACTAATGTTGCTTATTTTGCTCAGTTACCTTTTTATGTTGATGAGAGGGTGTTAATTCCACGTTCGCCTATAGGTGAGTTAATTGAAAATAAATTTTTTCCATATATAAATGCTAATCAAACGCCAAAACGTATTTTGGATTTATGTACTGGCAGTGGTTGTATTGCCATTGCCTGTGCTAGTTATTTTGATGATGCAGAGATAGATGCGGTCGATTTATCAATAGATGCGTTGAATGTTGCGCAAATAAATATAGAAAATCACGGTCTTAGTGAACAAGTTATTCCCATTCAATCAGATGTTTTTTCTGGAATTGAAGGGCAAAGTTATGATTTAATTGTCACTAATCCACCTTATGTTGATCAGCAAGATATTGACAGTTTACCGCAAGAGTATCTTCATGAGCCTGAAATGGGTTTAGGTTGTGGTGATGATGGCCTAGATATAGTTCGTGTTATACTGGCGCAAAGTGCACAGCATTTAAATGAGGGTGGTTTACTATTTTGTGAAGTAGGTAACTCAGAAGTACATGTGAAAGCCTTATATAGTGAGGTGCCTTTTACTTGGCTTGATTTTGAGCGTGGTGGCCATGGTGTCTTTATGCTAACTAAGGCACAATTAGTTGAATTCTCGGCAGTGTTTACTACTGCCTTAACTACTCATACATCAAAGAATTAATAACAGAGGTTGGAGTTAAAATGTCAGGAAATACTTTCGGAAAATTATTTACCGTTACTTCATTTGGCGAAAGCCATGGGTTAGGTCTAGGTGCTATTGTTGACGGCTGTCCTCCGGGAATTGAATTATGTGAAGAAGATTTACAAATCGATCTTGATAGACGTCGCCCAGGTCAATCACGCTTCACTACAGCGCGAAATGAAGCGGATAAAGTAAAAATAATGTCAGGTGTCTTTGAGGGTAAAACAACAGGAACACCAATAGGTCTGATTATTGAAAATACTGATCAACGCTCTAAAGACTACGGTAATATTGCGCAAAGTTTTCGCCCAGGGCATGCTGATTATACCTATTCGCAGAAATATGGAATACGTGATTATCGCGGTGGTGGTCGCTCCTCTGCCAGAGAAACTGCTATGCGTGTTGCCGCTGGCGCAATTGCTAAAAAATATTTAGCACTAAAGTTTGGTATGAAAATACAAGCCTGTGTTACTCAAATTGGCAAGATAACAGCTAAATCTCCCAATGGTCAATCACTTGATTTTCAAAATATTGATTGGAATGAAGTAGAAGGAAATCAATTCTTTTTCCCCGATAACACCAAGCTTGAAGAATTAGATCAACACTTACGTGATGTGATGCGTGCTAAAGATTCTATCGGGGCAAAACTCAGTGTAGTGGCAACGAATGTCCCAGTTGGTTTAGGTGAGCCTATTTTTGATCGACTTGATGCTGAAATTGCGCATGGCTTAATGAGCATAAATGCAGTTAAGGGTGTTGAAATCGGCGATGGTTTTTCGGTAGTTAACCAAAAAGGCTCTGAACACAGAGATGAGTTAGCACCAGATGGCTTTGCTAGCAATCATGCTGGCGGTGTTTTAGGTGGTATTTCATCGGGACAAAATATTATTGCACATTTAGCATTAAAGCCAACGTCAAGTATTGGTGTTAGTGGTAAAACGGTTGATGTTAGTGGTGAATCAACGGATATTGTGACGAAAGGTCGACATGATCCCTGTGTTGGTATTCGTGCAGTACCTATTGCCGAAGCGATGCTAGCGTTAACATTAATGGATCACTATTTAAGACATCGTGCGCAAAATGCCGATGTTGTTTGTAGTACGCCTGTAATAACAGCAGGTTAATACTAATTTATCACCCTAGGGTAAATAGGAATATACATTGTCATTATTTACCCGCCTTTCTTCGAGCTATTTTTTTTATTTTGCCATTCTTGGTTTAATTTCACCGTATCTTTCAGTTTTTCTTGATAGTAAAGGTTTCACTTCCCTTGAGCTTGGTGAAATTTTTGCCATTCTTACTGCGACCAAAATTATTGCGCCAAGCCTATGGGCAATTTTAGCTGATAGAACAGGGCAGCAATTACTTATCATTCGTCTAGGGGCACTACTTGCTCTGTTAAGTTTTGTATTGTTATTTTGGTTAGATAACTATTGGGCAATCAGTATTTGCTTAGCACTCTTTAGCCTTTTTTGGACAGCAATATTACCTCAGCTTGAAGTCTTAACCTTAAACTCAGTTAGGTGCAGTAATAAAATTTACGCACGTATTCGTTTATGGGGAAGTTTGGGGTTTATTGTTTTAGCTATTTTTGCTGGACAAGTAATGGCATTTTATCAAGAAGATGACTTATCAAGTGCTACTAATTCTTCATTCACCAACGCTTTTGTGTTGATGGGCTGTGCTGTTTTATTATTATTATTGTTTTCAACACTAAGTCTTAAGTCTCGTCACGTTATTAACAAAGCAACAAGGCAGGCATTATCAATAAAAGAAAAATTACTTGAATTCAGGTTTATAATTTTCTTTATTTCAGGAATATTATTACAAATTAGTTTTGGTCCTTATTATGGTTTTTTTGCCTTATTTTTACGAGATTTAGAATACCCTGGCTTTGCTGTCGGGTTATTTATTTCATTAGGTGTTTTGGCTGAAATATTAGTATTTATCTTCGCGAGTAGTTTTTTTAAACATTTTTCATTGAAAAGCTTATTAACTTTTAGTTTAGCGGTGACTGCTTTGCGTTGGTTTTTGGTTGCTTTGTATGCAGATTCTGCTTGGGTGTTAGCATTTACACAATTAATTCATGCAGCAAGTTTTGCTTTGTTTCACAGCGCTTCAATGATCTTTATCAGTAGTCATTTTAGTCCTTGCCAACAATCAAGAGGTCAAGCTATTTATCTGGGGGGCGTTTATGGCGTAGGTGGAGCTATTGGCGCCTATCTGGCGGGTGCTTTATGGTTAGATGGTTTAGGAGCAACAACGGCCTTTTTAACGGCCAGTGTTGCAGCATTTTTGGCGGCATTATTGATTAAGTTTTTACCAAGTAAAAATACTTAAATAACAAAGCCCTCTCAAAACTAGGGGTAAGTAAACAGTAAACAGTAAACATTAACAGTTATTTTATGATATTTAAAAATTTGTGGCTGTTCTCTTTTAAAATATCACTGTAATACTATAATATCTCATTTGCCATAAAATCACCCATAACTTTTACCGGAGCAGAGAGCTGAATAAGGATCTCTGTATTAGGGTGGAAAAATCCGTACAAAACAATGACGGTTTCTTCTGATAGAAGTGAAATATAGTTACTTACTCTCGTTAGATTTTTCATCCGTTATGACTTCATTTTCAATAACCATTACGGGGGCAATATTCTTAACAGCCGCTAACGCACTTTCGTAATTTGGGTGCTGTGAGATATTAGCCACTAATTCTTTGTATTTGACTGTTCCTTGGCTATCGATAATAAAAATGGCACGGGTCAATAAGCCCATGTTTTTAATAATTAAACCATAGTTTTCACCAAAGTTATGCCAGACTGAATCAGATAATACTTTGATTTTATCTACATTTTCAACTTTACAAAAACGTTTTTGCGCAAAAGGTAAGTCATTACTAATCGTTAATATGGTGATGTTTTCAGGCAGCTTGTCGGCTTCCTCATTAAAACGCTTCGTTTGTAATGAACAGACGCCAGTATCTAAACTTGGTACTACCGAAATAAGTACTGTTTTACCTTTTAAATCTGTTAATTGTATCGGAGCAAAGTTTTTATCTACTACCTTAAAGTTTGGCGCTTTATCACCAATATTTACCTGGGTACCTAGTAAAGTTACGTATTTATTGTTCGCTTTTACTAAATCGTATGTCTGCGTTAGTGTTGATTCACTCAGTGTTTTTGCATGAGCATTGAATATTAATATACTAGGGGTAAAAAATAATAGTAATAAAAGTTTACTTAGGCTGGATAATTTCATTATTAATTGGAGTAATTAGTTTTAAAGTGCAAGTCTACCGTTTTTCTTATTGTGTTTCTTGATTATTTTTCGATAAAACGCCTATAAAAATGTCACTAAGCATTCTATTATCACGTTAAATACAAAGCTATTGTTAATGACATATATAAGCTATAAGGTTTTGATTTAGTGTTTTTTTTATTTTTTAATGTAGTGGCTGTTGATGATTCATCACTAGTTAACGGTGTTAAATTGACTTTGTTTTATGCATTGAAATATTATTAACAAGAATACAGTAAAAATAAAAAATTTATTTTTTTGAAATAAAAATAATTTTAAAATTAGTAATAAAACAATAGTATGGTGGACGATACTGGGCTTGAACCAGTGACCCCCGCCTTGTAAGGGCGGTGCTCTCCCAACTGAGCTAATCGTCCGTCTCCGTGGGGGCGTATTATAGGCAGATCCAAAAAGCTGTCAACATAAAAACGACTTAATTTACTAATTTTTTATAAATAGGTAACTGTTTGATTTATTTTTCAACACAACGACTGTTTTGTCTGCAATTACATCTACCTGTTAGCCATTGAAATTTAAAAGTGTAAAAACAAAGTTCTGTAAAAGGTGAATTAACTTGGCCAGAGTGATAAAATATCGACAATTTTTTAAGACCTAATTATCGCATTGAGCTTAACTTGGTTCGAATGCGTACAAAATTGAGAATTTTATGACTTTAACAACTCGTTTTGCTCCTAGCCCTACCGGTTATTTACATGTTGGTGGCGCGCGTACGGCTTTATATAGTTGGCTTTATGCACAAAAAAATGGTGGCGACTTTATTCTACGTATCGAAGATACTGATATAGAACGTTCTACTCAAGCCTCAGTTGATGCCATTATGGATGGCATGAGCTGGTTAAACCTTGAATGGACTCATGGTCCATATTTTCAAACCAAACGTTTTGATCGTTATAAAGAAGTAATAGAACAATTACTTGCCTCAGGTAATGCTTATCGCTGTTATAGCACTAGCGAAGAAGTAGATGTGATGCGAGAAGAAGCGAAAGCAAAAGGCGAAATAGAAAAATACAATGGTTTATGGCGTGAACGTACTGATTATCCAACAGATAAACCGTTTGCTATTCGCTTTAAAAATCCACTTGATGGCGATGTTGTTATTAATGATATGGTTAAAGGTGATATTACGATCAGTAATGAGCAGCTAGATGATTTAATCATTGCGCGCAGTGACGGTACGCCAACGTATAACTTAACGGTTGTGGTTGATGATTGGGATATGAAGGTTACTCATGTGGTTCGTGGTGATGATCATATTAGTAATACCCCGAAACAAATAAATATTTTAAAAGCCTTAGGCGCTGAATTACCTGAATATGCCCACATTCCTATGATATTAGGTGATGATGGTAAACGCTTATCTAAACGCCATGGCGCCGTTGGTGTTATGCAATACCGTGATGATGGTTATTTACCTGAAGCCTTACTAAACTATTTAGTAAGATTAGGTTGGTCACATGGTGACAAAGAAATTTTCTCTCGTGAAGAGATGATTGAATTGTTTGATTTGAAAGATTGTAACCGCGCACCGTCAGGGTTTAATACCGATAAACTTATTTGGGTTAATCAGCACTACATGAAAACACTTGCGCCAGCGTATGTTGCTGAGCATTTAGCATGGCATATGAATGACCAAGGTATTAATACTGACAATGGGCCGGCGTTAGCAGAAATAGTTAAAATACAAGCAGATCGCGTTAAAACATTAAAAGAAATGGCTGAAATTTCACGTTATTTCTATGAAGATTTTTCTGAGCTTGATGCCAAAGCAGTGAAAAAACATTTACGTCCAGTCGTAAAAGAGCCTTTACTGTTAGTTAAAGCAAAATTAGCTGCGTTAACTGATTGGCAGCCAGAACTTATTCATGCTGCTATTAACGATACAGCAGAAGAGTTATCCGTGGGTATGGGGAAAGTGGGTATGCCGTTACGTGTTGCGGCAACGGGTGGAGGTAACTCTCCGTCACTTGATATTACGTTAGCGTTGTTAGATCAAAGCAAAGTATTAGAAAGAATTGATCAAGCCATTGTGGTGGTAGAAGCAAGAATTGCAGCCGGTTAATGATAAGTTTAGCGCTTAGTTTAACCACTTTATGTCAATGTAGGAGAATGCCTAGTGCAATTTAGTGATTTTGGTCTAGATACATGCTTAATGAATACGGTCGATCATCTTGGCTTTAGCGAGCCAACACAAATTCAGCAGCAGGCTATTCCTGCAGCAATGGCGGGGCATGATTTAATTGCGTCATCAAAAACAGGTTCAGGTAAAACATTAGCTTTTATCATTCCTGCGTTGCAGCGATTATCTAAAAACCGTCCTTTATCAAAACGTGATCCGCGCGTTGTTATTTTAACGCCAACACGTGAGTTGGCTAAGCAAGTGTTTAGCCAGTTACGCTTATTTACGTCGAATACTCAATTTAAAGCGGTACTGATTTTAGGTGGCGAAAACTTTAATGATCAAGTCAAAGTTTTAGAAAAAGACCCACACTTTATTGTGGCCACACCAGGTCGTTTGGCTGATCATTTAACTCAAGGTCACTTTCATTTAAATGGTTTAGAATTACTTATTTTAGATGAAGCGGATCGTATGCTTGATTTGGGCTTTAGCAAAGAATTAGGTCAAATAAATAAGGCCGCTGATCATCGTAAACGTCAAACTTTACTATTTTCTGCAACCTTAGATCACGCACAAGTTAATGAATTTGCAACTGAATTACTGAAAAAGCCTAAGCGAATAGCTATTGAAGCAGGGCATACTGAACACGTTGATATTACAAAACGATTTTACCTTGCCGATAACCTCACACAAAAAGAAGCACTATTACATCACTTCTTAGCGACAGAAAAATCGCAGCAAATTATTATTTTTACTGCAACACGAAGTGACACTGACCGTTTAGCTAAGGTACTTACGGATACCGATCTTAATGCGGTTGCTTTAAGTGGTGAGTTAAACCAAGGCCAACGTAATCAGATCATGGAAAGTTTTGCTAAAGGTAAACATAAAATATTAGTGACGACCGATTTAGCCTCACGTGGCCTTGATTTAATCAACGTATCGCACGTGATTAATTTTGACATGCCAAAGCATACTGAAGAGTTTGTTCATCGTATAGGACGAACGGGTCGTGCAGGAACCAAAGGCGATGCTATTTCGTTAATAGGACCTAATGACTGGCTAAGTTTTAAAAATGTTGAAGCTTTTTTACAGCAAAAAATCAGCTTTACTAAAGTGGAAGGGATTAAAGTTAAGTTCAAAGGCTTGAAACCGAAAAAAACTAAAGTAGTTAAAGCAAAATCTGATACGGTCAAAAGTAAAAGACCTGCTGATACTAGAGCAAGAAAAGTGATTAAAAAAATCTTCCTTGAAAATGACGATGCCGGTGCAATGAAAATTATTAAACGTAAAAAGCCGTTAACGCCAGAGCAAATTGAAGATGCGACTAAAAAAGAACAGGATTAACTCTTCAGCGTAATAGTAGCAAGAAAAAGGCAAGCTTGAGTTTTATACAGGTTAGTTAACGCTTACCTGTATAAGTCTTTTTTAAATATCACTATGTCAGTTTATATAAACGTAAGACTCTAGATAAAATTAAATATGCGCATTTATTTATGTGATCCCCTCCAAGTTCATAGTCTAAAAACTTAACATTAATTGTTTTATATCAAATAAAATAAATTTATCGATAGAAAAGTCGATTTTTCAACCATTAGTTATCCCCTAAATTTGCATTTCAACGTTTAGCATATAAGCTTATCTTTACTACTATCTACGTCAAAAAATATGTTTTCAGTTAAGAAATATAGTTGTAAACATTCAATAATTTTATCAAATACTTTGAATGTTTTCATATAAGGACATTTATGAACAAAACTAATATTCACATAATCTTACCCAATACAAAACGATATAAACTATTTGTACTTATGTTTGTATTATGGATATCTACCACTCATTACGGCTATTCACAGCAAATGACAGAACCGCACGAGTCTGCTAAAACAAAACTTCAACTTGAGTTAGAAATACAACAGAAAATACTTATGGAGCAGGGAAAAGAAATTGAAAATTTAAAACGTTTGATTAAGAATCAATATGCTAAAATTGACCAACAAACGACAAATACTGACCCGAATAAAAACGCTCCCTCCAAAAAAAACAAAGTGACCAGTAAAAAAAATAGCAACGTTTCAAGTGTTATTAATAAGCCTGTAGGTAAAGCGCCACCTAAAACAGCGACACGTATTGATGTATCTGCTATACCTAAATTGAGTACTAATATTAGCGGAGTCCTTACAAAAACAGGTACTTTGATAATAGAGCCAGGGATAGGTTATGCCTATACAGACACTAACCGTGTATTTCTAGATGCATATTCTTTTCTTCCTGCAGTAGTCGTTGGTGTAATCGATCTTAGAGAAATAAAGCGCCATACCGTTATTGGTACTATCGGTACTCGATATGGTCTTACTGATCGATGGGAGGTTGACCTAAAACTTTCTTATATCGGCCGCAATGACAGTCAGCGCTCTCGTCCAATCAGTGTAGGCGTTAGTGAGGATGCTATATTTACGGCAAGTGGTAGTGATATGGGTGATGTAGAAGTGTCTACACGTTACCAACTTAATTCTGGCGTTGGTGGCGGAGCAATTTATGTGTTTAATTTAGTTGCTACTATACCAACAGGTACAAGTCCATTCGATGTTGAGTATGTAGAGTCGACTCCAGGAGCTGTTTTTCCTACAGAGTTACCAACAGGATCAGGCTACTACAGCGTTCAACCCAGTTTAACTGCAATTTATGCAACTGATCCAGGTGTACTTTTTGGTAACATAAGCTATGGAAATAATTTAGACTCGGATGAAGATGTAGGGAAAGTTGATCCCGGTGATAGCCTAGGGTTTAGCTTTGGCTTAGGACTGTCATTAAATGAACGTACTTCTATGAGTTTAAGTTACTCCCATAAGCATGTGTTAAAATCTAAAATTGATGATGTTAAAATTAATGGTAGTGAGCTTGATATTGGGCAATTGATTATTGGCTATTCATTCAACAATTCAAAACGAACGAACCTTAACTTATCATTGAACATTGGCGTTACTGATGATGCTCCAGCTATTCGATTAAATTTCAGGATCCCAATTATATTTTAACTCGATACACTGTTAAACAACAGCTGACTTTTAACACCATCATTATAAATGAGTGAACTTAGTGCTTAATGGTTAATGGTTGTAGGCAACGAGTGCAAATTATAAAATTGGTTATTACTTGAGGTTAAGTTGACATTATTTAAATTTTTTATATCAATGTTGATATTGTTGATAGTTTGTAGCGTTTGATTATCGAGATCATTTTGGATAATTGACTGAAATAGAGTATTAGATAATCCCGGTATATTTAATTTTCCATTGTTAACTAGATTCAAATTATTTGGTGTTTGAAAATAAGAGTTAGAAGTTTCTTCACCATTTCGAAATATACGCTGTTCAAAACTGATATCAACAATAACCCCATTAGGTAATATAAAGCCTCCTCGAGAATAAGCTAATTTTGTGTCGGATACCTTAAGCCACTTCTCGGTATCTAAATATTGCTCAAAGGCGATATCCTCTATGCTTGTAGCTGAAACTAAACCTGATCCCATAATTATTATAAATGACATCATTATCTGTAGATTTTTTAACAACAGGACTGAATTTATATTCATGTCAATTTCCTAAAATTTCAATCAAAAATCAATTGCGGAAGGTTGGAGCATATTAAATAAGGCTAAACTAGAATGATCAACGGCGAAGCCTAAGTTGGCCTTCACTCGTAGTTTCCACTCTGCCTGGGTTTGGTAATGATTAGATGCAATATCCTTTTTGTCTTGAAGAACAAACAAAATTTGTTTGTTCCACATTTTATCAAATTCTGCTCTGCTATAAACTTTAATGCCGATGGCAGGATCACCAATTAATACTTCGTTTTCATCACTAGCTTTAATAATAATAAAGTGCATATAACCATTATTATTAATAATAGTGATGGCCGGAATCTCAGCTTGTGCAAGCTGCTTTAAACTGATTTTAAAACCGTTAGAACGATAACCTCGGCGTGTTAAATAGAGTTTCATATCTAATAATGAGAAGCCATGCTTTTGTATTTTAGCTTGATTTCCATGGCTATACATATCTTGAAATACCACTAATTCATCTACAACATCATCATAATGAAAAGACAATAAACTTGCCAAAGTGGCTGAACCACAACTAAAATCGTATTGTTGCTTATAGATAGTTTTAAAGCGCTGTTCCTTAATACTTGAAATATTTATTGACAAATCACCTCCACTGAAACCTCCGCCTAAATTAACTGTTCCGGCATGTGCTGGAAGCATTAGTAATATGAACGATAAAAATACCGCAAAAATTATCCTCATAATGGTGACCTTTACTCAGGCGATATTGTAATAGTAATAATAGTCGAGTCTTGAATGATCACATTATTACCCGTATTTTGGATGATTGAAAACACACCGTTTGCATCATTAAATGAACCTTGATCTATGATGTTATATCCAGTCACACTGTCGTTAGCATCATTATTGCTAAGTACGGCTCCTAAGTTGGCATTGTTAGTAACATCAACAACTCCACCAAGGCCTCTAATTTGATCTAAATCTTCGAGCAATACAGGCGCAACATCAATTATCGCAATATCGACAACAACATCTTCTGCATAGGTTTTGTTATTTATTATAATTAACAAGCTGAACAATATTAATAGACGAATACTTTGATATAGCTTTTTCATAGCCCTTATCCTTATAGGAAGTTGCTGACAATAATGCCAGCAACTTTTTAACCTCATCTCACATAATCCTTAAATGATGTAATAATCATGATTAATTTACATTAACATTTCCTTGAAATGATACTTGTTGTTGAGTTAAAGCATTATTACCAAGGTTTTGCACATTTTGGTTAATGCCAGCGGTACCATTAAAGGTATCTGTCATATTGTTGCTCGTTGATATTGTAGAAGCACCATTGAAATTATATGCCGAGTTGTTAGCAGTTACTGTACCCGTTAATACAGATTCATTAACCGTATAGGTTGTAGTAGCGGTGCCACCATTATTCGCAGAAGATGTTCCCCATCCTTCAGCCCAAGCTGTGCTATTGTCACTGTTGTCGCTGTTGACGCTATTATCACTATTGTCGCTATTATCACTGTTATTAACAGTGGCAGTACTGCCATTATTGGCTGAAGCTGCGCGATCATTTGCCTCGGCATAACTGTTATCACTATTATCTGAGTTATCAGTATTAGAACTGTTATCTACACTAGCCGAGCTGCCATCATTGGCTGTGGCACTACCATTACTACCCGAAGAGTTAGCATAACTGGTATTACTATTATCTGAGTTATCAGCGGTCGCTATTCCACCATTGGTAGCAGCGGCAGACCCCATGGCACTTGCATTAGCCATGCTATTATCAGAGTTATCTGAGCTATTGCTATTATCTGAATTGTCAGACATGTTATTGCCGCTATCTGCAATGGCTAGGTCATTAGAGTTATCTGAGTTGTCAGAATTATTGCTATTATCTGAATTGTCAGACATGTTATTGCCGCTATCTGCAATGGCTAG
>CAJXQM010000034.1 GCA_913058145.1 uncultured Colwellia sp. | reverse complement strand
ATTCCCCAATAGCTCAGTTGGTAGAGCGATGGACTGTTAATCCATGTGTCACTGGTTCGAGCCCAGTTTGGGGAGCCACATTAAACAAGGCTACGAGAAATCGTAGCCTTTTTTATTGCCATTAAAAAAGTTTACTCCCCAATAAAAGTCAGTTGGTAGAGCGATGGACTGTGCTCTTTATTCGATAAACATGTGTCATTGGTTCGAGCCCCTGTTTTATAAAGAGCTGGGAGCCACATTAAAAAGTGTTTATTTGCCTATGTACTCTACTCATTAGTTTAATAATAACGTCATCTTTGACGTTATTTATCTCTGTTGGCATTAAGCACACCATTCACATTAATAATCGCCGTTCGCCCTGAGCTTGTCGAAGGGTCTAATTGAAAGAAAATGTTTTATCCCTAAAAATTCACTTTTCTGTGCAGCGCGAAGCACCTCTGCTCTGGGGGGCTATATTAACTGATCCCTTCGACTACTTCGCGCTCAGGGCGAACGGCCATAACTTCAGTTCACTCTGAGCTCGTTTACCCTGAGCTTGTCAAAGGGTCGAAGGGCTTAAAGTACTGCTGGCATGACACTCTGTCTCAATAATAAATTTTTCCTGATTGATCTACATAGGCAAGTAAAAAAAAGACCTTATCATCACTAAGATAATAAGGTCTATAACAAACAAATAACATTAGCAGATTTATAAAACATACTGTTTAGTGTTCTTTATTTTTCTGAAATCAACTCTTGTTTATTTTCATAAGAAATCACTAGCTTATCTTTTTTTACTCCAACTTTAGCGACACCACCATTGGTTAGTTCCCCAAAGAGTAATTCATTAGCTAGCCCTTTTTTAAGCTTTTCTTGAATTAACCTCGACATAGGCCTAGCCCCCATCGATTTATCATAACCATGCTCTACAAGCCATTTTTTAGCATCACGGCTTAGCTCTAATGAAACGCCTTTTTCATCAAGCTGTACTTGTAATTCAACAATAAACTTATCAACTACTTGTTGAATAACTTCATTATCAAGATGATTAAACCAAACGATATTATCTAGGCGATTTCTAAACTCTGGTGAAAAAACTTTATTTATTTCACTCATCGCATCTAAACTATGATCCTGTTGTTTAAAACCAATTGATTGACGTACGGTTTCTTGCACACCAGCATTAGTGGTTAAGACTAGAATAATATTTCTAAAATCGGCTTTACGCCCATTATTATCGGTTAAAGTGCCATGATCCATCACTTGCAATAAAATATTGTAAACATCTTCATGAGCCTTTTCAATTTCATCAAGTAAAACAACGGCATGAGGGTGCTTCAAAACCGCATCAGTTAATAAACCACCCTGCTCATAGCCTACATAACCAGGAGGAGCGCCAATCAATCGGCTAACCGCATGTTTTTCCATGTACTCTGACATATCAAAACGCAACAGTTCAACACCTAATATTTTTGCAAGTTGCTGCGTGATTTCAGTTTTACCTACCCCAGTAGGTCCGGCAAATAAAAATGAGCCAATCGGTTTTTCTTCATTTCCAAGTCCTGCCCGTGATAAGCGAATAACAGAGGTTAATTCATCTATTGCATTGTCTTGACCAAAGACCACAAGCTTTAAATTACGATCAAGATTCTTAAGGCTATCTTTTTCTGATGATGATACTGATTTTTCCGGTATTCTGGCCATTTTTGCCACAACAGCCTCAATATCAGTATTATTGATAGTTTTTTTACGCTTAGAAGCGACCACAAGTTGCTGTTTTGCACCTGCCTCATCAATAACATCAATCGCTTTATCAGGTAAAAAACGTTCATTAATGTATTTAGCAGAAAGCTGTGCTGCTGCACGTAAAGCTGCATTGGTATAACGAACACCATGATGTAATTCGTACTTTTCTTTTAGCCCTTGCAGTATTTTGGTGGTGTCTTCAACACTTGGTTCAACAATATCAATTTTTTGAAAACGCCTTGCTAATGCACGGTCTTTTTCGAAAATACTTTGATATTCTTGATAAGTAGTAGAACCTAAACAACGAAGCTTACCTGCTGAAAGTAAAGGTTTTATTAAATTAGATGCATCCAACATACCACCAGATGCAGCTCCTGCACCAATAATAGTGTGTATTTCATCAATAAATAAAACAGCATTATCGTCTGATTCAAGATCTTTTAATAACGCTTTAAAGCGTTTTTCAAAGTCACCTCTATATTTTGTGCCTGCAAGTAAAGCCCCCATATCCAAAGAATAAATAGTGGCATTTTTTAAAAACTCGGGTACTTTACCTGCAACAATTAAATTAGCTAAACCTTCTGCAATTGCCGTTTTACCTACGCCTGCTTCACCAACGAATAACGGATTGTTTTTTCTGCGGCGGCTTAATACCTGTAAAGTTCTTTCTAATTCACTATCTCGTCCAATTAGCGGATCAATATTACCTTTAAGTGCTTCTTCATTTAAATTAACCGAAAAGTTCTCAATGGTTCTAGGTTCTTCTTCACTGACTTGTTCACCTTCTTCACCAGCAGAATGGTTAGAGCTACCTTCAACCTTAGATATACCATGTGAGATAAAATTAACAATATCTAATCGACTAATATCTGCTTTTTTCAATACATAAGCCGCTTGCGACTCTTGTTCACTAAAAATAGCAACCAGAACATTAGCGCCATTTACTTCACTTTTACCTGACGATTGCACATGAAAAACTGCCCGTTGTAATACGCGTTGAAACCCAAGAGTAGGTTGTGTTTCACGTTCATCTTCTTCAACAGGTATGAGCGGAGTAGTTTCATTAATAAACTCAAGGAGACTGCTTCTAATTATATTTAAGTCTACACCACACGCGCCAAAAACCTCAATTGCTGAGGGGTTATCTAACAGTGCTAACAGTAAATGCTCTACCGTTATGAATTCATGACGAGATTCTTTAGCTTGTCTAAAAGCTAAGTTAAGCGAAATTTCTAAGTCTTTATTAAGCATAGGTACTCCAATTTATATCCTTCCGCACTTTTTTACTTTTAAGTTTATTTGGGTAATAGATGATCTAGCATTAAGCTTTTTCTAATACACACTTTAATGGGTGTTGACACTCTAATGCGAAACGAGCAACTTGATCTACTTTAGTTTCTGCAATATCCGCAGTATATGTGCCACAAAGCGCTTTACCTTTATAATGAATAGTTAACATTATGTCAGTCGCTTGATCTGATGTTTTATTAAAGAACTTACATAAAACTTCTACTACAAAATCCATAGGAGTATAATCATCGTTAAGTAAAATAACATGATATTTAGGTGGTTTTTCTAGCTCATTTCTAACATCTTCTTCAACAAGCTCATGGCTGTCAATTAGTTCTTTCCAATTACTCATATATTTATCTTAGTCTCTACTGTTAACTTTTGCTGTAACTTTTTTGTCAATAAACATTAAAAAAGCGAGTGAAATTCAGTTATTTCACTTGACTAATTCAATATTTTACCTAGGATTTAATGACTGGCTATTTTTTAGCCGCATAAGCGCATGTCTATATGATTAATTATATCTCTATTTTGATGAGACTAAAATTAAATAAAAATAATTGATTTAAGCATACCTATAATACTGAAGGATTTAGAGGAAGTAGATGCATGGCTCATGGTAAAGTTAAATGGTTTAATAATGCAAAAGGTTTTGGTTTTATTCGTCCCGATAGTGGTGGAGAAGATATTTTTGCTCACTACTCAACCATTGAAATGGATGGATACCGTACATTAAAAGCCGGTCAGGATGTCAATTACGAACTAAATGAAGGAGCTAAGGGGCACCATGCGGCCAGCATAAAACCAACAGATGAAGAAATATAGTGTCAGCTACACAATAAAATAAAAAACACAGCGGATAGGCTGTGTTTTTTTATATTTATAATTTTGAATACTTTACGATTAAGAGAACTTAGGAGCAAACTACATTATTAGTATTTCACCTTCAAATAGTATTTCACCTTCAAATAGTATTTCACCTTCAAATAGTATTTCACCTTCAAAATTCACTGTTCATAATGACATTTACATATGATCAATAATACAATCACCAAATTGAGAACAAGTAACTAAAGTCGCATCATCCATTAATCGTTCAAAATCATACGTTACTGTTTTAGCACCAATAGCCCCTGACATTCCTTTTAAGAGTAAATCAGCAGCTTCTACCCACCCCATATGTCTGAGCATCATTTCTGCTGACAATATTACAGAGCCTGGGTTTACTTTATTTTTACCCGCGTACTTAGGAGCAGTCCCATGGGTAGCCTCAAAAATTGCCACTTCATCATTTAAATTAGCGCCTGGAGCAATACCAATACCACCCACTTGCGCGGCTAAGGCATCAGACAAGTAATCGCCGTTTAAATTAAGCGTTGCAATAACACTATATTCAGCTGGTCGAAGCAAAATTTGCTGCAACATAGCATCAGCAATAACATCTTTTATGATGATTTCTTTACCTGTTTTAGGACTTTTAACACGACACCAAGGACCACCGTCAATTAACTCCGCACCAAATTCGTCAAAAGCTAATTCATAACCCCAGTCTTTAAAAGCGCCTTCGGTAAATTTCATAATATTACCTTTGTGCACTAGCGTTACCGAGTCTCTGTTATTGTCAATGGCGTACTGTATTGCTTGGCGAACTAACCGTTGAGTACCTTCTTTAGAAACTGGCTTTATGCCAATACCACAATTTTCAGTAAAGCGAATTTTAGTTACACCCATTTCTTCTGTTAAGAAAGAAATAACTTTTTTAGCTGCATCTGTGCCCGCTTGATATTCAATACCTGCATAGATATCTTCCGTATTTTCACGGAAAATAACCATATCGACCTCACTAGGTCTTTTCACTGGACTCGGTACCCCTGTAAACCACTGTACAGGACGTTGACATACATACAAATCTAAAATTTGACGTAAGGCTACATTCAATGAACGCATGCCACCACCAACTGGTGTGGTTAATGGGCCTTTGATACCCACTTTATACTCTTTAAACATTTCCAATGTTTCATCGGGTAACCATGTTTCAGAATCATACACTTGAGTTGCTTTTTCGCCCGCATAAACTTCCATCCAGGCAATTTTTCGCTCATTGCCATAAGCTTTACGAATAGCAGCATCAACGACTTTAATCATAGGGGGTGTCACATCAACACCAATACCATCACCTTCAATGAAAGGAATAATAGGATTATTTGGTACTAATAATTTACCGTTCGATACAGTAATTTTATCACCTATACTGGGAATTGAGATTTTACTTGTCATAAAGCGCTCTCCTAATTGGAAGAATGGGCATCGACCAATGCCTATAAAATATATAAAAGAAACAAAAAGATAAATCAATCGATATTAAACAATAGCAATATTATTAACTTCACTTAATTTAGCGAACGTAATACTGTATAACTCAGTCTAACCTAAAACTGAGGAAAAAGAGCCACGACAACAATCACTCACTAGTGATAGTCATTATTACCCTACTAAATAAAACTTTGGATAAAAAAGAGTCAAGTTTTATCACTTAACCCTTCTTTAACTAATCGCATTACTTACGTTTATAACAATGCTAATAAAATAGTATTTAACGTTTCACTTGGGCGCATAGCTTTTTCTGCTTGGGCGACATCAGCAAAATAATAACCACCTATATTCATAGCCGGCCCTTGTGCTGCATTTAGCTCTGCAACAATTTTTTCTTCTTGTTTCGCAAATGCTTGTGCAACACCCGTAAAGCTCGCTTTAAGCTCACCATCACTCGTTTGTTGTGCTAGTGCTTTTGCCCAATACATAGCAAGATAAAAATGACTACCACGGTTGTCTAATTCACCCACTCTTCGTGATGGTGATTTATTACTATCTAAAAATTCACCGGTGGCTTGATCTAATGTATCAGCAAGCACTTGTGCTTTGGTATTACCTGTCGTAACACTTAAATGTTCTAAAGAAGCGGCTAAAGCTAAAAATTCACCTAAAGAATCCCAACGTAAGTGATTTTCTTTTTCAAATTGCTGAACATGCTTAGGTGCACTACCACCTGCGCCCGTTTCAAATAAACCACCACCATTCATCAATGGCACAACAGATAACATTTTAGCGCTAGTACCTAGTTCTAAAATTGGAAATAAATCGGTTAAGTAATCACGCAACACGTTACCGGTAACAGAAATAGTATCTTCACCTTTAATTATACGTGCCAAAGTAAATTCGCATGCGGCAACAGGATTAAGAATTTGAATATCTAAACCGGCCGTATCATAGAGTGCTAAATAAGCATTTACCTTATTGATCATCTCTCTGTCGTGTGCTCGGTTTTCATCTAACCAGAAAATGGCAGGCATGCCTGATGCTTTAGCGCGAGTAATGGTGAGTTTAACCCAATCTTGAATAGGTAAGTCTTTGGCTTGACACATGCGCCATATATCACCATCTTCAACACTGTGCTCAAGTAAAGTAGTTCCACGGGCATCAACAACACGTACGCTACCAGCTTCACTCATAATAAATGTTTTATCATGAGAACCATACTCTTCAGCTTTTTGCGCCATTAAACCAACATTAGGCACTGTGCCCATGGTTGTTGGATCAAACGCACCATGCTCTTTACAGAAATCAAAAACGGTTTGGTAAACACCGGCATAGCATCTATCAGGAATCATCGCTTTAGTATCTTTCAATTGATCATCTGGACCCCACATTTTACCAGAAGAGCGCAACGTTGCCGGCATAGAGGCATCAACAATCACATCACTTGGCACATGTAAGTTAGTAATACCTTTATCTGAATCAACCATAGCAAGTTCAGGGCGATTAGCAAAAACTGCCGCTAAATCATCCTCTATTTCTGCTTTTTTATCACTCGGTAAGCGACTAATTTTACTGTAGACATCACCAATACCATTATTGGCATCAACACCTAGCTGATCAAAAATCTCACCGTGTTTCTCAAAAACATCTGCATAAAATACTTTAACTGCGTAACCGAAAATAACAGGATCAGATACTTTCATCATGGTCGCTTTTAAATGTAACGACAATAAAACATCTTCTTTTTTAGCATCTGCAATACACTGTTGATAAAATTCAATCAAAGCAGATTTACCTAATAAAGATGAATCTATTATTTCACCCGTTAATAGTGCCAAGCTCTCTTTTAACACTTTTATACTGCCATTTTGCGCAACAAATTCAATTTTTACATTTGTTGCGTAATTTACAGTGACTGATTGCTCTGACTCATAAAAATCACCACCACTCATACTAGCGACATGAGATTTCGATTCTTTTGACCAAACCCCCATCGAGTGAGGATTATTACGTGCATACTGCTTAACTGAAGCGGGAGCACGTCTATCTGAGTTACCTTCACGTAAAACAGGGTTTACCGCACTACCTTTAATTTTATCATAGGTATACTTAATTGATTTTTCTGCGTCATTTTGTGGCTCTTCAGGGTAATTAGGTACTGCATACCCCTTATCCTGTAGTTCTTTTATCACAGCATGTAATTGCGGCACAGAAGCACTGATATTAGGTAATTTAATAATATTTGCATCCGGGTTAGTAACCATCTCACCTAATTCAGCTAATGCATCATCAATACGCTGCACTTGAGTTAAATATTTTGGAAAGTTTGCCAAAACGCGACCTGCTAAAGAAATATCACGAGTTTCAACATTAATACCCGAAGATGCAGTATATGCTTGGATAATAGGTAATAAAGAATATGTTGCTAAGGCTGGTGCCTCATCAGTAATAGTATAAATAATTTTTGAGTTATCAGTGCTCATGAGCTTCCTAATTTATTGGTTAAGCTTACATTTATTTAGCTTAAATCGATCAATTTACATTAGCTTACATCAGAATAATCGCTAATATTTAACATTTATTTTTCGCGCAGTATATTATAGTAATTCAAGACATATTAATATAGCTGAGTATAAGCACTAGTTACTTTCCTTCATTGAAATCAAGATAAAAATGAATAACAACAAAGATAATACAAGACATAGAGCCAAACATATCACAAAGGTACGGCCAGATAAAAGCCATACTAAAGTAGTGCTTTTCAACAAACCTTTTGATGTTTTATGCCAATTCACCGATGAAAAGCATATTGGAAAACAAAAACGTCAAACCCTGAAAGATTTTATTCCAATAAAAGATATTTATGCTGCAGGACGACTTGATCGAGACAGTGAAGGGTTATTACTGCTAACCAATGATGGTCAATTACAAAACGAAATTGCCCATCCAAAAAAGAAAACAGCGAAAACCTACTGGGTTCAGGTAGAAGGTAGCCCAACTGATAATGATTTAGCTAAACTACGCAGTGGGGTAGAACTTAAAGACGGCATAACATTACCGGCTAAAGTAGCCCGTATGATTGAGCCACAAATATGGCCTCGCATCCCCCCTATTAGAGAACGAGCCCATATCACAACAACTTGGCTTGAAATAATGATTACCGAAGGACGTAACCGACAAGTACGGCGTATGACTGCAAATATAGGTTTCCCCACGTTACGTTTAATTCGTTATGCCATCGGTCAATGGACGATAACTAACATAGATAATGGTGCATATAAAATAATTGAATAAAGCTATACCTAGGCCTCCTCAAAATCTAAGATTCAGCGAGAATATTGAAGTCTCATGGGTATATAATAATTGATCTTAAACATGACTATTTAATCACGATAACGGTCATGTTATAATTGCGCGCCTTTTTATGCAGTACATGTACTTTTAATATCACGAGTTTTTAATGTCTATCGAGCTTACAACCCAACACAATAAGTTACCAAAGCAAAAAGCACCACAAAATACAAAAGTGATTGTGGGCATGTCAGGTGGTGTCGACTCCTCTGTTTCTGCTTTTTTATTAAAAGAACAAGGTTATCAAGTTGAAGGCTTGTTCATGAAAAACTGGGAAGAGGATGATACCGACGAGTATTGTGCTGCTGCGCAAGACTTAGAAGATGCGCAAGCCATTTGTGATAAACTAGACATCAAACTGCATACCATCAACTTTGCCACCGAATACTGGGATAATGTATTCGAGTATTTCCTCGCTGAATATAAAGCAGGACGTACTCCAAACCCAGATATCATGTGCAATAAAGAAATAAAATTTAAAGCCTTTTTAGAATTTGCTTGTGAAGACTTAGGCGCAGATTACATCGCAACAGGCCATTATGTGCAACGAAAGTTTGTCGATGGCCATTGGACTATGGTGCGTGGTTTAGACAATAACAAAGACCAAAGCTACTTTTTATACACCTTAAATGAACAACAACTCTCGCATACATTATTTCCTGTGGGCCATATAGAAAAACCAAAAGTTCGCGCCATTGCTGAAAAAGCAGGGTTAGTCACCCATAATAAAAAAGATAGTACCGGTATATGTTTTATTGGTGAACGTAAATTTAAAGATTTTTTAGGGCAGTATTTACCCGCTCAGCCAGGCATTATTGAATCAGCCGAAGGGGCCTCTGTTGGACACCATGATGGCTTAATGTATCACACGTTAGGACAACGCAAAGGTTTACGTATTGGCGGCTTAGCCAATGCGGGTGAAGAGCCTTGGTATGTCGTAGAAAAAGATTTGCTTCGCAACGTCCTCATTGTGGGTCAAGGGCATAACCATCCTCGTCTATTTTCCAAAGGATTAATTGCCAATCAATTACATTGGGTCGATCGCCAAGAGTTAGCTGCACCCATCAAGTGCACAGTAAAAACGCGCTATCGCCAAGACGATGTTGCCTGTATCGTCAGCCCATTAGAAAAGAAATCAAGTCAACATGCAGAAGCCTCACTTGAATATCAAATAGACTTTATTGAGCCACAAAGCTCAGTAACACCAGGCCAATCAGTGGTATTTTACCAAGATGATATCTGTCTAGGTGGTGGTATTATTAATACCCTGATTCGCTAAGTAAAGCGTTAATATATTAACCATAACCATTAATTTTCAATAAAAGCAGTTTAGATAATACATGAAAGAACTAACCATCACTTTTGCCGCTATATGCCAAGTAGCACACCTTGTACAGCAAGTATCCCGCAATGGCCAAGTTGATGATAATGAGCTTGCCGTGATACTCAATAGCATAATCACAACCTCCCCAGAAAACACATTAGCCGTTTATGGCGGCGAATTAGCCAATATTAAACAGGGTCTTGAATTATTAATTAATCATCTAGGTGATTCGACACGCGAAAACGGTAAAAAATCTACCGTCAAAGATCCTGAATTTACCCGTTATATTATTAGCTTAATTAATTTAGAACGTCGTCTAACAAAGCAGCCTAAGCAACTAACACAACTTGGTGAACGCATTGAAGCAAGTAAAAGACAACTTGAACATTATTCAATAACCAGTGACACGCTAATTGCTAGTTTTGCCAGTATTTACAGTGATATTATTAGCCCCCTTGGTTCGCGTATTCAAGTAACTGGGGAGCCTAATATTTTAAAGCAAACGGCTAGCCAGCATAAAATTAGAGCCTTATTGCTAGCAGGTATAAGATCTGCCGTATTATGGCGACAAGTCGGTGGTAAACGTCGAACCGTATTATTTAGTCGTAATAAATTAGTCAAAACAGCCAAAGAATTACTCGAACAGATATAAACATAAGCATGCGTAAAAAATAAACATTTTAATCATTTTTAAAAATTAGATCTTAACTTAGGAACATATTATGGAACTTTCAGCGTTAACGGCAATATCGCCTGTAGATGGTAGGTATGGTAGCAAAACAAGTGACTTACGCCCTATTTTTAGTGAATTTGGTTTGACCAAATATCGTGTCACTGTGGAAGTACGTTGGTTACAAAAATTAAGCGCAACTAAAGCCATTGAAGAAGTTCCTGTCTTTAGTGATGCAGCAAATGAAGCATTAAACAAAATTGTTAGCGAATTTAATGAGCAAGATGCTTTACGTATTAAAAACATTGAAGCGACAACCAATCATGATGTAAAAGCCGTTGAGTACTTTTTAAAAGAAAAAATTAGTGATAACCCTGAATTACATGCTGTTACTGAATTTATTCATTTTGCTTGTACTTCTGAAGACATTAATAACTTATCTCATGGGTTAATGCTAAAAGAATGTCGTGAATTTATATTGCTACCAGCCATTGATGAAATTTTATCAAGCATCAAAGGCCTAGCGGTTGAATATAAAACTATCCCTATGATGTGTCGTACACATGGACAGCCAGCCTCACCTAGTACCTTAGGTAAAGAAATGGCTAATGTTTATGTACGCTTGAAGCGTCAACGTAAACAAATTAGTGAAATAGAATTACTGGGTAAAATTAATGGCGCAGTAGGTAACTACAATGCACACCTTAGTGCCTACCCTGAAGTAAACTGGCATCAATTTGCTGATGAATTTGTTAATGATTTAGGGCTAACGTTTAACCCTTTTACCACTCAAATAGAACCACATGATTACATTGCAGAGTTGTTTGACGCGATAGCCCGTTTTAATACTATCTTAATTGATTTTGACCGTGACATCTGGGGCTATATTGCCCTAGGTCACTTCAAACAAAAAACGATTGCAGGTGAAATTGGCTCGTCAACTATGCCACATAAAGTTAACCCGATTGATTTTGAAAACTCAGAAGGTAATTTAGGTATTGCTAACGCATTATTTAACCATCTAGCCCAAAAACTACCTATTTCTCGTTGGCAGCGTGATTTAACTGATTCAACGGTTTTACGTAATTTAGGTGTCGGCTTTGGTCACGCTATCATTGCTTATCAATCAACGTTAAAAGGTATTAGCAAACTAGAAGTTAATGAAGGCAATCTGGCTAACGAATTAGACAAAAACTGGGAAGTATTAGCTGAACCAGTACAAACAGTCATGCGTCGTTACGGCATTGAAAAGCCATACGAAAAATTAAAAGAGTTAACTCGTGGTAAACGCGTAAATGCTGATTCAATGCGTGATTTCATCAATACCTTAGAGCTACCTGAAACAGTAAAAGCAGAACTATGCTTATTAACGCCAGCCAGTTATATTGGTCGTGCCGTAGCATTTATTGATGAATTAGATTAATTTTTGATATTAAAAGCGGCGTAATGATAAAAAGAAGACTTCGGTCTTCTTTTTATTTTTACCATTTGATTTTCACCAAAAGCCTGTTTTATTAAGAACTACTGATCTGCTTTTTTTAAAACAATAAAACTATATGCCACAGGCGTATGCTAAGGCTTTGTTTTTTACAGTCGTGTTAATAAAAGGAACCTTGTTAATGGCAAATAAACTCACATTTCTAAGGGTTTTAACCATTGGTGATGGGTGACTAAAACTGTGGTACAAAGTATCCATAGTTGACATCATAAGTAAATTATCTTTTCGCCTCATGGTTTCATAACGGCCTAAAACATCAACATCATGCCAACATTCACCATGACCAATAGCACTAGCTATAACAGTTTGTAGCGCTTTTACATCTTTAAAACCCAAATTAACGCCCTGACCTGCCATCGGATTAATGGTATGTGCGGCATCACCCAGTAGTAACACACGCTGACTTTGATAACTATTTGCATGGCGACGCGTTAATGGAAAAGCACCTTTAGCAAGCACTTCAATCTTTCCCAAACGCTTGGGGAAAACGGCAATGATTTTTTGCTGTAATTGTTGATTAGACAAAGCCGATAAACGTTTTATTTCATCACGTTGATGATACCAAACTAAAGAAGCATAACCGCCCTGCTCAGCAGTATTCCCTTTAGATAGGTTTTCTTCTGAAAAAGTAACTTTCGCTAAGGGTGATCTCGTTAAGGGTAAGAAGGCAATAGGGCCCGTTGGAAGAAATTTCTGCCACGTTATATCTTGCTGAGGTTTTTCTGTTTTAACATTGATTAACATCGCGGACTGTTGATAATCCCATGCGGTTATACCAATATCTACCATTTTTCTAACTTGGGAATTAGCCCCATCAGCAGCAATAACTAATCGAGTAGCAATGTCTGTTTCCGTTGACGATGTGATGTTTTTTAAGGTTAAATGTACCCTTGATGACTCTTGAGATAAATTAACCAAATTATAAGGACAAAATAAGTCAATATTTGTGTGAGTGTTAACTTGCTGCCATAACGCTAATTGCAAAATCCTGTTTTCAACAATATGCCCTAACTGCTTTTGATCAATATCATCGGCATTAAATTCAGTATAAGCATAGGCTTGCTCCCAAACACCTAATCGCTTATAAGGGCAAGCTCGCCATTGAGTTACCTGTGACCAAGCATCCACTTGTTCTAATAATTGCTGTGAAGCCAGTGAAATAGCCGACACACGTAAATCTGAATTTTGTTCTGGAGAATAAGGCTCAGGCTCAGATTGTTCGACTAAAGCAACACGTAAACCTAATTGTGCCAACGTCAACGCACTTGCTGCCCCAACCATGCCACCACCGACTACCACACAATCAAAAATTTTCATTTTATCCAAATTTCTCTTAAATACCCAAGCTACTGATTGTAGCGAAGAGATTAAGTTAAGCCTATAAAATACTTCACTGATTTAATAAAACATTCTGACTAAATCACTTGTTTAATTACCTTAAACCTCGAAATTCAGATTGATTTAATATAAAATGCAAATCCTTTTGTCGATGTCTCAACAAGCGTTGGGTTTACACAATATCGATATTCATAAATACGAATACGTAAGAGTAAAGTAAATGAGTAAAAAGCTATATATCAAAACTTGGGGCTGTCAAATGAACGAGTATGACTCGCAGAAAATGGCAGAATTATTAGACTCGACCCATGGTTTTGTACTAGCGGAAGAAGCAGAAGACGCCGATGTCATCCTGCTAAACACTTGCTCTATTCGTGAAAAAGCTCAAGAAAAAGTTTTTCATCAACTTGGGCGTTGGAAAACACTAAAAGACCACAAACCAGATTTAGTTATTGGTGTTGGTGGCTGTGTTGCCTCACAAGAAGGGGATGCTATTCGCCGAAGAGCCCCTTTTGTTGATATGGTTTTTGGCCCACAAACGCTACACCGCCTACCTGAGATGTTAAATCAATTACAACATAGCAGTAGCCCTATTGTCGATGTGAGTTTTCCTGAAATTGAAAAGTTTGATCGTTTACCTGAGCCTAAAGCTGACGGTCCCACTGCTTTTGTGTCAATAATGGAAGGCTGTAGTAAATACTGTACTTTTTGCGTAGTCCCTTATACTCGTGGCGAAGAAGTCAGTCGACCACTTGATGACGTTTTATATGAAATTGCCCAACTTGCTGAGCAAAATGTACGTGAAGTTAATTTACTGGGGCAAAATGTTAATGCCTACCGCGGCGAAATGCATGATGGTAGCATTTGTCGCTTTGCCGATTTAGTTCGTTTAGTCGCCACCATTGATGGCATTGATCGCATTCGTTATACCACATCACATCCGGTAGAATTTACCGATGATATTATTGAAGCATACGAGGATGTCCCTGAGTTAGTAAACCACTTACATCTGCCCGTACAAAGTGGCTGTGACCGTATTTTAACGCAAATGAAGCGTGGCCATACCGCAATTGAATATAAATCACAAATTAGAAAATTGAAAAAAGTTCGCCCTGATCTTTCTATGTCATCAGATTTTATTATTGGCTTCCCCGGTGAAACAGATGAAGACTTTATGGATACCATGAAGTTAATTGAAGCAGTGAACTTTGATTTAAGTTTTAGTTTTATTTACAGTGCCCGTCCTGGTACACCTGCTGCTGATTTACCTGACGATATAAGCAATGAAACTAAAAAAGAACGTTTACAATTATTACAAGACAAAATAACGCAACAAGGTTTACGTATTGCTAGGCTAATGCTGAATACCGAACAACGTGTTTTAGTTGAAGGGCCATCTAAGAAAAACCCGATGGAGCTACGTGGTAAAACAGAAAATAACCGTACCGTTAATTTTGTAGCACCGCACTCAGTTATTGGTCAATTTGTTGATATTAAAATTACTGATGTTTATGCAAATTCATTACGTGGTGAGTTGATTCGTCAAGAAAGTGACATGGGACTTCGTATTGCTCATTCACCCGCTGACATATTAGCAAATAGTCATCACAAGTCATCTAAAGTAAGTCACCTTGATGATTTAGGTGTTGGCACTTATACTCCTTCAACAGTGAATAGTCAGTAATCAATAATAATGGATAACACTTTGAACACTGAAAAAAACAGTAAAATTAATACAGCTTCAGACCACCAGCTTGACTTAACTCCTGTTGATAACGAACGTCAAGCTGAGTTATGTGGACCTATGGATGATCACCTCAAAACGATAGAACGTCGTTTAGGGGTAGAAATCAGTTATCGTGGCAATCAATTTAAAATACTTGGTAAAGATAAAATCTGCCAAGCAGTTATCCTCTTATTAAAAAATCTTTATATAGAAACTGCACCAGTAAAAGGGGTTAATACATTAATCACTAGTCAAATGGTACATTTAGCCATACTCGAAGCGAATGTATTAGAACAAGATGGTGACGATAGCCCTGCACAAACTAAAGAAGCGACTGAGTTAGGCGCTGATTATGAAAAAATGCTGACCATTAAAACAAAGCGCGGCGTCGTAAAGCCACGCAATGGTAATCAGCAGTCATATGTTCAAAATATTGTAACCCATGATATAAGCTTTGGTGTGGGCGTTGCTGGGACAGGTAAAACCTACCTCGCCGTTGCCTGCGCAGTAGAAGCATTAGAACGACAAGAAGTACGCCGTATATTACTGACTCGCCCTGCTGTTGAGGCCGGGGAAAAACTGGGTTTTTTACCCGGTGATTTATCACAAAAAATCGATCCTTATTTAAGACCGCTTTATGATGCACTATTTGAAATGTTAGGTTTTGAACGAGTAGAAAAGCTCATTGAGCGTAATGTCATCGAAATTGCACCACTGGCGTATATGCGTGGTAGGACGTTAAATGATGCCTTTATTATTTTAGATGAAAGCCAAAATACGACCGTTGAACAAATGAAAATGTTCCTAACGCGTATTGGTTTTAATTCACGTGCCGTTATTACGGGTGATATCACTCAAGTTGACTTACCTAGACATCAAAAATCAGGTTTACGCCAAGCAATTGAAGTGTTGCAGGATATTGAGGGAATAAGTTTTAACTTTTTTCAATCCAAAGATGTTGTACGTCACCCCGTAGTCGCAAGAGTAGTGGATGCTTATGAATCTTATGAGCAACAAGCAAACAGACAAAAACAGCAAAAAGAACAACAAGCAAAGGCTAAGTCTCTAAACAATGAGTAATCATATTGATCTACAAATTGCCTGTGAAACAACCGGATTACCATCACTTGAACTTTTTCAACGTTGGGCAGACCTCGCATTAACCTCGATTACGGATGAAGCATTTGAATTAACTATTCGGTTGGTCAACATTGACGAAAGCCAACAGCTAAATAAACAGTATAGACACAAAGATAAACCTACCAATGTACTGTCTTTCCCCTTTGAAGTTCCTGAGGGTATTGAACTAAACTTACTAGGCGACTTAGTCGTTTGTGCACCCGTTATTCAACAGGAAGCAACAGAACAAGGTAAAGTATTATTTGATCATTGGGCACACATGATTATTCATGGATGCTTGCACTTATTAGGATATGATCATATAAATGACACTGATGCAGATGAAATGGAAGCGCTAGAAATAAAAATTTTAGCCCAATTATCCATTAATAACCCTTATGAGAGCTAATAACAGCCAACATAAAATTAAATAGGAAAAAAATAAGCTCTATGAGCGATGGCAACCCCCACTCGAGTAACGGCTCAAAGAAAAAATCAGTATTGGATAAAGTTATTCAATTATTTAGACCTGAGCCGAAAAATAAAAACGATTTAGTTGATGTACTAACTGACGCGCAAAGCCGTGAACTTATAAACCCTGAAACAAGGCAAATGATTGAAGCGGTATTAGAAGTATCAGAAATGCGTGTTCGCGACATCATGATACCTCGATCGCAAATGGTAACCATAGATAGAAATCATAGCTTAGATGAGTTTTTACCCATCATTTTAGATTCAGGTCATTCCCGTTTTCCAGTGGTAAATGAAGATATTGACCATGTAGACGGTATTTTATTAGCCAAAGACTTACTGGCTTTTGGTTTTAGCAATTCAACTGAAGAATTTAGTTTACATAATGTTATTCGCCCAGCCATCATTGTCCCCGAAAGTAAAAAAGTGGAACCACTATTAAACGAATTTCGCTCTAACCGCTATCATATGGCGCTAGTTGCTGATGAATATGGCGGTATTTCTGGTGTCATAACGATTGAAGATATTCTTGAACAAATAGTCGGTGAAATTGAAGATGAAACCGATGAAGATATTGAAGAAGATATCAAACTGCTCGCAAGTAATGTCTATTTAGTCAGAGCATTAACTGAACTTGAAGATTTTAACGAATATTTCAACTGTGAATTTGATGAAAAATCAGCAGATACCGTTGCTGGTATAGTTTTACAACATTTAAAACATATGCCAAAAAAAGGTGAGAAACTCACCCTAGGCCACTTCAACTTTAAAGTGATCACAGCAGATAAAAGACGTATACAAATGCTACAAGTAACCGTTGATAAAACACATAAAATAAACGGTAAACTGAGTGACTAAAAAAAGCATTCAAACTATTTTAGAGTCATTGAAAAGCCCTTTAGTACACAAGAAGTATTGGCTTTGTTTCATCGCGGGTTTAAGCTTAGTGTTTGCTTATGCCCCTTTTTCACACTGGTATCTAAGCCTTTTTGTTCCTGCCATTGTTTTCTATCACTTAGCTAAACAATCACCTAAAAAGTCAGCTAAACTTATGTTTTTGTTTGCCTTTGGTTGGTTTGCTAGTGGTATCAGTTGGGTTCACGTTAGCATCGACCAATTTGGTGGACTACCCCTCATCGTTTCTTTAGGGTTAATGTTAATACTTTGTCTTTATTTAGCCTTATTTCCTGTACTTGCTGCTTACTTAACTGCCTACTTCTCTACTAAAAAGCAACTCAATTTATGGCTATTAATACCTTTTTGGCTAATTAGTGAGTATTTGCGTAGCGTAGTGTTTACTGGCTTTCCTTGGCTCTCAATAGGATACAGCCAAATAGATAGTCCATTAGCGAATTTCGCGCCACTAATAGGCGAAGTCGGTATTACCGCATTAGTGATTTTAATAAACGTTTGCCTAGTAAAAATAGTGGTCACCTTGAAGCAAAGCAATAAAAAAAGGCTTGCTCTCCCTCTCTTACTTCTCTTTATTATTACTGCATTAAGTTATGGTTTAACTGACGTAAATTGGGTTCAAGCCACCGGAAAAAAAACCAAAGTAGCCCTCGTTCAAGGTAATATAGCGCAATCAATAAAATGGGCTCCAGAGCAAGAGTGGCCAACTATGCTAAAATACTTAGATCTTACGCGTGTAAATTATGATGCTGATATCATTATTTGGCCTGAGTCAGCTATTCCTGCCATTGAACCATCAGTACAAGATTATTTAAGCACCGTAAACCAATCAGCATTACTAAATAATACGGCCATTATTACGGGGATTTTAAATTATAATTTTGAAAGCAAAGAATACTTTAATAGTTTAATTGTTTTAGGAAATAAAAAAGAGGGTGATGATCTAGGTTATTACTATAACCATCGAAATCGCTATTCAAAGAATCACCTGTTACCTATTGGTGAGTTTGTCCCTTTTCAAGAATTATTACGTCCTATAGCGCCACTGTTTAATTTACCCATGTCTTCTTTTAGCCGAGGGAATTATATGCAAGATAACCTGATAGCAAAAAACTTACATATATTACCGCTGCTTTGTTTTGAAATTGTCTTTCCTCATCAATTAGCCGCTAATTTAACTAAACAAACGAATTTATTCTTAACCGTCAGTAATGATGCGTGGTTTGGTGATTCACACGGGCCACATCAACACATGGAAATAGCCCGTATGCGCGCCTTAGAATTTGGCCGCCCCCTACTTCGCTCAACTAATAATGGCATAACGGCAGTGGTTGATCATCACGGTAACTTTATCGCGCGTATTCCACAGTTTGAAGAAGCTGTATTAACAACAGAAGTAGCACTAGTAACGGGTGAAACGCCTTATAGCCAATGGCCACGTTTGATTTTATTATTAATGATTATTATACCGTTAACCTTTATGACTCTATTACAGGCTAAGGAGCAACGGGAACAGTAATACCCCGCTAGGTAATACAAAACTATGACTACACACTAGATTATCATTTTTCAAACCGTTTAATCGCCAGTCACCCTATTAAGTCTAGTGTTCTCTTCGATTAAATATTGCTGGTTTTGTCTCAGCATTCTAGTGATATCGAGAACATAATCAGCACCACGTTCAGAATAAGGGAGTAAGCCCGTCGCTAATACTTCAGGGTTGAGTGGCTGGTCATGCGATCTTAATTCCAAGCGAATAGTTCTAAAAACACGATAAGCATTATGAGAATTAATGTTATAAAAATAATGAGCTACCGCCGCATCTAGACTTTTAAAAGCAGCGACTTCATGTTTAGCATCCGTATCTCTAGAACCGGGAACCATACCACAACCTTTTTGGTAACACCATATACCAAAAAAGTTCAATCCTATTCGAGAAAAACGTGATGTCCCCCAAGCTGACTCATTTGCCGCTTGTACTAATACAAGTGACATAGGAACAACATCAACACGTACTAATAAGTCATTAAGCTGTGATAACGGAGAAGCATTTTTATTAACGCGATAGCGCCTAACTAATACTGTTAACGCTTGATATTCTTGCTCAGACAAAGGTAATTCTAATGATACCTGTTCGAGCCACTTATTGAGTTTGACTCGAGTAGCAAGTAACGCATTATTTTGTCTAACAACAGCAGGACGCATAAAATCAAAAAACATTTTCTTTTTAATTTTTACCTCTCTAACCGCAGCAAAATCAGGTAAAAAAACGTCATGTAATGGCTTTTCCCACACTTTGTTTACCCTCACTTTCTCCAGCATTTTGGTTGTTGAGCTTCCTAGCTTTTGCTCAATAACGGTTGGCTTTAAAAAAGTAAAAGGCGCCACTAAAAACACAATTAATAACAGTAATAATAGTAGTAAATCAATTTTAATTAATCTGGCGTTCTTCATAAATACCCCATACCTATATGCATTATATGACTATGCTGAAAAGGTATCATTCGAACCAGAATCTACTTTATTAGATGTTGAGTCATCCTCATTATGAGGTATATCAGTATCATTGCTCTTTGCGATACTAATACCGAAAACTTCACGATATATAATACCTTTAGCATTATAAAATAATGGCGCAAGAAACGATATTCCAATCAAGAAAATAACAATACCCAATGGCGCAACGCTTGATTCAAGTAAGAAAATAAACGGAAGTAATAAGACAACAAGTAATAAAAGTAAAAGAGCATATAAGGTTAATAGCGAAAAAAACTTAAAACGCAACGCTTTAATCGATAAAATAATAGCCGTCATTGGCATCATCTTTTTTTCTATTACCAAGGGTACCGTCAACGATAATGTTACTGCTAGAAAGATTCCCGGTACAATAAATAACTGGAAACCAACACTGATAAGTACTGAGGTTAATAGTGCGCACAATACGACCCAACTAGCCCGAGTAAGGAATGAAAAAATCATTTTCGCATGAGTCTTCATACCAACAGCATGTTGAACGCCCATCATTTCTACACCAGCCATAAAAGGCCAAATAACAACGGTAACCACAACATTTAATAACATACCCGCTTGCGGATCAACTAATACATTTTCAATGCCGCCAAGGTAACTGCTCGCAACAAAGGAAACTAACATGCCAAGCACTAAAGAAAAAAGTAACCCTAGATTAATGGCTAATCGAGATCTTAGTGTTTGTTGCCAAGATTCAGTTAAAATGGCCTTAACATCAATTTTATAGTCGCCTTTCAATGCACGTTCAATACTGCCACCAACTTGTACAATAGTAATTTTTTCTGGCAAACCAATACCCTTATTTCTAATAAAAGAATAAAATAAAACAATAATTAACGGTTATTATATCTGAGTTTACATAAGATTTCTTATCAGATAAAGCTTTAAAACAATAGTAAATTCACGCTCTAGCGTTGCTAGCGCTAAAAGATGTACTGCTGTAATAAGTAAAGCAGATCTATAATAGTACCTCATTATCCGTCATGTACTATTATGCTTTTCATGAATGCGTGTTAGCACTTGCTGGAAAAAACTAGCGCCTTTTTCGTGCGCCAACTTAATGTTATTTTCAGGTATATTTTCTGGTTCATTATAGACGGATAACACTCTCGACATGCTCGTTTCACGAATAAGATGAATAATAGGATAAGGAGAGCGATTAGTAAAATTGCTCGCGTCATCATAATCTTCGCCATCAAAACAATATTCAGGGTGCATACTCGCTATTTGAAATATTCCTTCAAAACCAGACTCAACGAGTAAATCATTGGCGAAATCAACTAAATCTAAGTAACGTTCAAAACTGCGAAAGCCATCACCATAAATAATCAGCGTGGTTTCTATTTCATCATGATTTTGTAAATACCAACATTGCTCAATAAACTCATGTAAAGCTGTTTTAACTTGCTCCGTTTTTGATAAATGATAATGAATGGTGTTATTTACAAACTCTTTTTTTGCAAAAGGACAAATATTAAGGCCTATAATTATTTCACTTAGCCACGCTTTCGTCGCTAACACTTCACTTTGTTCATCGGTATTCATTACTGTCGTCATTAAAAACTCAACTCGTTAATTTTTATTTAACTGTTACTTTGCTATTACCCAACTATCGTTTAACTATTTAACTATTTAACTATCACTTAATCAGTCGATTGTTGTAATTGCCACATTTTACTGTATTTTCCATTCAACGCTAATAATTGCTGATGATTCCCCTGCTCTACAATCGTACCTTCATCCATAACAATAATATTATCGCTATCAATAATGGTTGATAGTCTATGGGCAATCACTAAACTGGTTCGGTTTTTGGCCACTTCATTTATCGCCGTTAAAATAGCCTGTTCTGACTGACTATCAAGTGATGAAGTCGCTTCATCAAACACCAAAATAGTCGGGTTTTTTAATATAGTACGCGCAATCGCGACACGCTGTTTTTCACCACCAGAAAGCTTTAATCCTCGTTCTCCTACTTTGGTTTCTACACCATCAGGTAAACTGGCAACAAATTTAGTTAGATGTGCCATTTTAATGGCTGCCATGACCTGTGCATGACTCGCCTGAGGATCGCCATATTGAACATTAGCAAATAAGCTATCGTTAAATAACACCGTGTCTTGTGGCACAATACCTATGTGCTGGCGTAAAGAATGTTGACTAACGTCTGAAACATTTTGACCATCAATTAAAATACTGCCACGACTCACATCGTAAAATCGAAATAGCAGTTTTACTAAGGTTGATTTACCTGAGCCACTGGTGCCAACGACAGCAACTTTTTCACCACCATTAACCTGAAAAGAAATATTTTTAATAATCTTTCGTTTTTCATGATAAGAAAATTCAATATTCTCAAAGTTTATTGTTCCTTGTTCGATAACTAGCGTCTTAGCATTAGGCGCATCTTGTACTTTAGGTGATTTGGCCAATAAGCCAAAAAAGTTTTCAATATTCGCTAATGAGCCTTTAATTTCACGATACACAAAACCTAAAAAGTTTAGTGGCATAAAGATTTGCATCATAAAGGCATTAATCAACACAAAATCACCTAGCGTCATTTCTTCTTCACTAACCTTTACCGCAGCTAGAGCCAACATTGACGTCATCGCTACCGCTATAATAAAAGCTTGACCACCATTGAGTGCAAAGAGAGACAAACGGTTTTTAATTTTTGCCTGTTCCCACGTTGCTAACTGTTTATCATAGGCTTTCGCTTCAAATTCTTCATTAGTAAAATATTTAACAGTTTCGTAATTTAATAAGCTATCAATTGCGCGCGTATTGCTCGATGAATCAGCTGTAGCAGCGGCACGTACATAACGTGTTCTTAATTCCGTGGCATACACAGAATAAATGATATAAAAAACAATAGAGCCTAAGGTAATTAGCGCAAACCAAATACCATAATTAACGAATAAAATAGTTACTACCATGATAATTTCAAGTAACGTAGGTACGATATTAAAGACCATAAAACGCATTAAAAAACTAATACCAGAAGTACCTCGTTCAATATCACGAGACAAACCACCTGTTTGACGATTCAAATGAAAATCTAAATCCAATGCATGTAAATGGCGAAATACTTTTAAACCAATACGGCGAATAGCTCGCTCAGTCACTCGACCAAAAAGTGTGTCTCTAATTTCCGCAAACACCACGATAGCTAAGCGCGTCATACCATAAGCGGCCACTAGCCCAAGCGGTACAATAGCGACTTGCAAATTGTCGGGCACATTGGCATCTAAGGTATCAACAATATCTTTTAGGATAAACGGCAAGTACACACTGGCAACTTTTGTCAATATTAAACAAAGCATGGCAAAAGCTATGCGATTTTTAAATTCAAAGAGGTAAGGCAGAATCAGTTTAAATGCTTGCCAATTAATAGAGGTTACTTCGTGTTCAGGATAACTAGAGCTACGCATAGGTTAGAGTAATTTAGGTAATATAGAGAAAGCTCATCATAAGGTATAACGAGATTTTCCCAAAGATTTAATAGCAAGTGGAAGAAAAAAGCCAATAGTACGATACTATTGGCTTTTATTATTCGTAATTTTGGTGACGACAAACAATCGGTTTATTTAGCTATTTCTGCCACGTGTCACGTAAACCAACTGTACGGTTAAATACCAAGTCGCCCGCGTGTTGAATATCATTGTCTAAACAAAAATACCCTTGTCGTTCGAATTGAAAAGCTTGTTCAGCTTTAGCATTAGCTAATGATGGCTCTACTCTCGCATTTTCAATCACAATCAATGACTCGGGATTCATCACACTCTCAAGATCAGTTTCTGCAGCAGGATTTGGCACCGTAAATAATCGGTCATATATACGTACCGTTGCAGTAAGTGACTCTTTAGCATCAACCCAATGGATAACGCCTTTAGGTTTTGTGCCATCTGTTGGGTTTTTACCTAAAGTATCTTCATTATAAGTACAATAGACTGTCGTTACATTGCCCTGTTGGTCTTTGTCACAACGGGTAGCAGTGACCACATAAGCACCACGCAAGCGCACGGCTTTATCAATCACTAAACGTTTATATTTCTTATTAGCTTCTTCTCTAAAGTCTTCAGCTTCAATATAAAGTTCACCACTAAATGGCACAATACGCGTACCCTGACTTTCATCACTTGGGTGATTTTTTACGGTTAGATCTTCAGTTTTTCCTTCTGCATAGTTTTCAATCACAAGTTTTATCGGATCAAGTACAGCCATTGCACGCGGAGCATTATCATTTAAATCTTCACGAATACAAGCTTCTAATACGCTCATTTCGACAGTGTTTTCCATTTTGGTAACACCTATACGTTTAGCGAATTCTCGTAATGATGCTGGCGTATAGCCACGACGTCTAAAGGCTGCAATAGTAGGCATGCGAGGATCATCCCAACCATCAACTAATTTTTCTTCCACTAAGGTGTTTAATTTTCGTTTACTCATTAAAGTATATTCAAGATTCAAACGAGAAAACTCATACTGATGAGGTATAGACGGTACTGATACATGATCAATAACCCAATCATATAAACGGCGGTTATCTTGAAACTCTAATGTACAAAGTGAATGCGTAATACCTTCAATTGCGTCTGATAAGCAATGGGTAAAATCGTACATTGGATAAATACACCATTTATCCCCTGTTTGATGATGATGAGCAAACCTAACGCGATAAATAATCGGATCACGCAAGCACATAAAGCTTGAGCTCATGTCAATTTTTGCGCGTAGCGAGCATTCACCTTCTTGGCACTCGCCGTTTTTCATTTTCTCAAATAAAGCTAAGTTTTCTTCAACTGACGTATCGCGATAGGGACTATTCTTACCTGGCTTATTTAATGTGCCGCGATACTCGCGAGTTTCTTCGCCATTTAAGAAACATACATAAGCTAAGCCTTTCTCAATTAATTCAACAGCAAAGCCATGTAATTTGTCGAAGTACTCTGAAGAGTAATGAATATCTCCTGCCCATTCAAAACCCAACCACTGCACATCTTTTTTTATCGCATGCACATAGTCTATGTCTTCTTTTTCAGGGTTCGTATCATCAAAGCGTAAATTACATAATCCGTTGTAGTCTTGAGCAATACCAAAACTCAAACAAATAGCCTTCGCATGACCGATATGCAAAAAACCATTCGGCTCAGGCGGAAAACGCGTTTGTATT
>CAJXQM010000033.1 GCA_913058145.1 uncultured Colwellia sp. | reverse complement strand
ATTAAATAGTAAAAAACCTGGTTTACATTTGATTTATTTTAAAAATACACCACAAGAAAGTGAATTCAACAATAATAGTCGCTATCAGTTTGAATTATTTGTTGATGCGATATTATTAGCCCAAAAACAAAAAAAACATAAAGATATTATTTGGATAAGCTCGTTAGGGAATCAAAATATAAATACTCGATTAGCGCTTAAGTCAGCATTGTTGATTGTACCAAATGAAACTAATACCGATGCTAAAGCGATAAGCCAATTAACTAGCCATATGGACTTACAACCCACCCTAATAACCAATTGGCTTGGCTGTGATGTTGACAATAAAAGTTATAGTAATGGCACAAATCTATTAACGTTAAATAAAGATAGAGTAATAGCGAATACGTCTGCTGAAGGTTTGATGATTTTTAATAAAGATAAATCTGTATTCATTGACCAAAATGGTAGTTTTGAAAGCTACTCAAGTCAATTAGCTGCCCCGATCACCGTAAATAAAGATTTTCCGTTGATGATTGACGGCGTACACTTTATTAAACAATTTAGCTTGCAAGCAGAGCAAAAATAAACAACTTGCGTATTAATCATTCGATTATTGATAATTAATAACAATTAACTGATTGAACGACTAATTGTCGTTGCATTCGGTAAATAAATCATTAATATAGACATCGCAAAACGTAAGTAGAGTGAGTAACTCCCCCAGAGTACTGATGAAGTTTATACTACGTTTTGTTATCGGGGTATAGCGCAGCTTGGTAGCGCGTGCGCCTGGGGGGCGCGAGGTCATAGGTTCGAATCCTATTACTCCGACCATATTAAATAAAAAAAGACACCCTAGGGCGTCTTTTTTTTTAGCTAAGAGTGAACGAGCAATATGCTATATCACTTGATTTTTGGCTTTGCCAACCACTCTCGGCCTTTGAGCATACCTTCCCAATAGATTGGCGGAAGTATCCTCTCCTTTAAAAGCCAAGCTAATCGGGACGGACGCTTACCGTTGATAATCCAGCTTGGCATGCTATTAAGTATTTTACCCCCATATCCAAATTCTGCTAGAACAACTTTACCTCTTTCAACGGTTAAAGGACAACTCCCATAACCGTTATAAATAGCTCTTTCACTTTGTGAATTCCTTATATAAAGTAAATTACTTGCGACAATTGGAGCTTGCATTCTAGCAGCGGCAGCAGTTTTAGCATTGGGAGTATTACATGCATCGCCTAACGCAAAAATATTCTCATATACTTTATGTTGTAGAGTTGATTGATCAACATCTATCCACCCATTACAATCAGCTAATGGACTAACTTTAATGAAGTCAGGTGGTGATTGAGGCGGCACAACATGAAGCATGTCAAATTCAGTTTCTATTAACGATGTCCCATGTTCATTAACAACTTGGAAGGTTGCAATTTTTTTCAGACCATCAACCGCAATTAGTTGATGCGAAAAGTTCAAAGTTGTCTGATATTTTTCAATATATTCCATTAGTGCAGGCACATACTCTTTAACACCGAATAGTACTTCTCCTGAATTGAAAAATTGAACATCGATATCTTTTAATACACCTGAACGATTCCAGTGATCACAAGACATATACATAGCTTTTTGTGGCGCTCCTGCACATTTTATTGGCATTGGCGGTTGAGAAAATACAGCTTTACCTTTTTTTAAGCCCTGCACTAATTCCCAGGTATAGGGAGCTAAGTCGAATCGGTAATTAGAGGTAACACCATTTCTTCCTAAGGTTTCAGACAGTCCATCTATTTTATGCCAATCCAACTTAATGCCTGGGCAAACCACAAGCTGGTCGTACTTAACTATACGGCAGCCATCAATAATAACTGTATTTTCTTTTGGTAAAAATGCGGCGGCGGCGGCTTTAATCCAAGTTACGCCTTTAGGGATAACTGATGAAGTGGTACGCACTGTTTGATTAGGGTCAAAAACGCCACAACCTACCATTGTCCAACCAGGTTGGTAATAATGTACTTCAGCAGGGTCAATAATTGCAACATCTAGATCTGGAGAACGCGATTTCAAACTTGATGCAACCGCAATACCCGCGGCACCGGCACCAATAATCACTACACTATGAGTGTATTCGGCGTTATCAGTAGGTGTATTACCACCATTTTTTAAACGACGAACGACACCCGATAAGTCATATCCGGCTTTTTGTGACAGTAAAAGTAACTCTTCATATGAATGTTTTTTTGAGGATGACATCGCCCATAACGTAATTGAGCGTGTTCCAGTCCGACAGTATGCCAAAATTGGTCCTGGCATTGTATCAATCGCATCTGCAAAAGGGGCAATATCATTATCTGTGACTTTCCCACTAATTACAGGCATATAACAAAATTCTATACCTAGCTTTTCAGCTTCCAACTGTATTTCTTTATATGTAGGTTGGTCAACGCCTTCTCCATCTGGTCGATTACAAATAATAGTTTTAAAGCCTTTTTCCTTAATAGCGATGAGATCTTTCGGCATAATTTGAGGAGCGACCGAAAGAAGCGGCGTTACGGTTTTAATATTCATCATATTTTCCTTTTAAAGTGCATTTACCGGAATTTTTATAAACTGCAGTCCGCTTTTTTTACTTTCTTCGAATTGACCGTTTCTCAAGTTCGCTTGAAGACCCGGAAGAAGAAGTTTTGGTACGGCTAATGTTGCATCTCTAGCTTCTCGCCGCGCAACATAATCCTCAAGTTTTGTATCAGGCTTTATCTGCATATTTTCTTGTTTTGCTTGCCCTATAGTAATACTCGACAATGGCGCATTTCCTTTTGCAGGATAATCATGACCCAGATGAACAACGGTTTCATCTGGTAATGTATAGAATCGTTGAATGGTGTTGAACAATAGGCTAGCACTCCCACCGGGGAAATCACATCGAGCCGTACCTAAATTAGGGGCAAACATAGTATCACCAACAAAAATATTGCCATCTATTAAATAACTAACACAAGCTGGAGTATGTCCAGGTGTATGCCATACCGTGACTTTCAGTTCGCCAATATAGAATATTTCGCCTTCATCAAAGAGTGCATCAAATTGCTCCCCCTCTACAGAGACATCATTTTCAATTTCAAAAATAGGGACCCAGGTTTGAAGTACCTTTTTGATACCCGCACCAATCCCTATTTTACCTCCTATCTTAGATTGCAAATAATGCGCCGCAGTTATGTGGTCTGCATGTACATGGGTCTCTAAAATCCATTCATTCGTTAAATCATGTTCTTCTATGTAACTAATCACTGTATCAGCACTCGTTGTTTGCGTTTTGCCTGCAAATTGGTCGTAATCGAGAACAGAGTCTATAATTGCACATTTTTTGGTTTTTTCATCAATAACAACATAAGTAAAAGTTGCCGTGTTTTGGTCATAGAACATTTTTATATTCATAATATTCCTCACTAAATAAGTTCTTTGATAATAATAAACATCGCGATAATTAAGGTGAAGAAGGCAAAGAATTTCTGTAATGCAGTTCCATCTAATTTACCCGCTATTTTGGTAGAGATAGCCATACCGAAGCATGTTGCTAACAACATTAAAGGCAGCAAAGGAACTTCTAGTTCAATTCCAGCTTGTAAGTCACCCGTAAAGCCAATAAGCGATTTTAAAGCAATAATAAAAAGAGAAGATCCTACAGCCATTTTCATAGGCATATTTAAAAACAATACAAGCGCAGGAATGATAAGAAAGCCACCACCTGCTCCTAAAATCCCGGTAACTAAACCTACAACAGCCCCTTCTAACATAATCAAAGGTATATTTAACTTGGTCTTTTTAGTTGGCTCAACGGTAGCAGCGTCGTTGGGCTCTATTTTTTTATAAGCTTTACGTAGCATAAGTGCAGCAGATGCCAGCATAAGTATTGCAAAAAAGACCATGATAGCGGTGTTTTTATTGACAATAAAAGGAGATGACATTATTTCGTTGGGAATGTTAGGCATTAGATACGCGCGAGAAAGGTATACAGCAATAATTGAAGGTATCGCGAATATTATAGATGATTTAATATCGACTAAACCCTCTTTAAAATACCTAACAGCACCAAAAGCCGCCGTTGCGCCTACAATGAGTAACGAGTATCCAGTCGCCACACTAGCCTGAATGCCCATCAGATAGACTAGAATTGGCACAGTAAGAATTGAACCTCCCCCACCAATAACTCCTAAAACCATTCCCATTAGAATTGCAGCAAGATAACCGAGTACCATCATTTTATAAAGCCTTCTATTTATTTTTAATATATGATTTTCATATAGGAATATATGTGCTCATATAAGGTATATTTTAAATACACCTTATACTTATATAGAAATAAAAGCAATATTGAAAATATATCTTTTGAGTGTAATAATATAAGCCCTGTATAAAAATAGAGATAGCTTCTTGAAATTAACAAGTTACACCAACTATGCGATGCGTTGTTTGCAGCTAGCTGCGCTTAAAGAACCTGAGTTAGTACGAATCGATGACGTGACTTTCATTCATGGCGTGTCACGTCCGCAGGTTGTCAAAGTAGTGCACAAACTGGGCAAAGCGGGCTTTCTAGAAACCGTACGGGGACGTAATGGTGGGTTTAGATTAGGTCGTCCGGCAAAAGATATCATTATCGGTGATATTGTTCGTCTTACAGAGGGTCCATTAGATGTGGTGGAGTGCTTTAATCCTGAGAAAAACACCTGCCCGTTGATTGGCATTTGTAAACTATCTAAGAAAATTCAGGAAGCAACTCATGCATTTATGGATGTGTTAGATAATGTCACTATTGCTGATATTTCGGAGAATCGTATTCCCCTACTAAACCGTATCGAGTTGTTAGAGATTACCGGAAAACCAGTCATTTTTACGCAGTCAGGCCAGACTAGCTGACACGCTGGCAATCGTAGATTGAGAATCTCCCTAAGCAGATTCGACTAAAACTTTCTACTAACCCCATCGTATTGGCACGTAATAAATTAGTCAATATTGCCACAGATTCTCATTTGTGAATAAAAGCTTCTTTGCTTAATTAAACTTAGGAGGATCTTCATTATTTGGCTTGCTACACCAATAGAAAAACCAACTAAGCAGCAAAGGCCATAAGCCAAATAAACGTTCAACACCATTAAATTGATAGGTGGAATCGGTTGTAGGCGCACCAAGTTCACCAAAGAGAATGATTTGGACCCCACCAGCTAAACAGACTAATGCGACCAATCGTAAAAACCACTTATCTCTTGTGCTAAGCATAATCCTCCTTAAATTAGACATAAGATACCCAGCCTTTTAATTGCTGAGCATCCTGATTAATCAATCATTCAAGGAGCATTCATACTTTCAGTGATTTCCTGAACTTGTTGTTGCAACGCAGGCTGGATCTTGCGAGGTAGAATACTTAGATTTGAAGCCGAAGAATCGACATCAAAGTTGTATAGCTTACGTACACCTGGTGTCAAATCAGAGCCACTAGTTGACGATCCGGTGACACTAGACACACCACTAAAGCTGATGGAATAAGTACCAACAGAATCAGGCGCTTCAACACCAATCAAAATAGCCGTGTGTGCGCCGTTGGACAGCGTTGGGTTGTAGGTGTCACAATAATCAGAGTTACTCGCATACATTGTTCCTAAGTAAGTCCCATCAACATACAAAGCAAAAGCATCATCTTTGAGCCCGCCATCATCACAAACATTGATGGAAACCTGTGACGCTTCTACTTCATAAGTCAAAGGACCAACCCAATTAGTCCAATTACCATCATCTAGCGCTCTTACTATCACATTATGATTGCCTTCATCCAATCCATCCGGGATCACGATACCCAAAGAGTCAGCAGAAACGGAAGTAACCAGAACAGGAAGGCCGCCAACCGTTACTTCATTTAAGCCTATAGAGAGGTTAAAACCAGTCCCATAGATAGTTACCGCTGCACCTGTACCACCGCTATCTGGTGACAGGCTGGTGATTTCTAAGGTATCAACTACGCCAATCGCGTCTTCGAGCTCAACAATAGCGTCAGACTCATATGTAGGGTGGTGCACCTCAACCGAAATGGGTCCTTCTAAGTCATCTTCATCGAAGTAGTAAGCAGGAACGGTAATTGTCATGAGTTTACCGTCAGAGCTAATTGAATCAGGCTCAGCCCAATACTCCCGACCGGTATTATCAGTAAAGGTAATTTCAGGAGTTAAGTAGGTATTGAATGGCCAAGTGCCACGTTTAATCTTAGTAAAGCCACTTCCTTTCAATACAAAGCGGTGTGACAGTTCATCGGCCTTCACTTTACTAGGTTCTACACTATCAAGTTCAGCTTTGAAGGTTACTTCAAAGTTAATAATCGAATCTGTAGTCGCCACATCGGTAACTGCTTTGGCCGCATTGACGCCATTGTTTACATGACCCGCAATTTCAACTGCCAAGGCAATTTGACCAATGCCAGGAACAAATTTAGCGCCTACTTTAGCGGCAATTTTCGCCAGAATTTTCACTCCTAACTGTTTCCCGTATTTCTTCGCTACGGCCTGGGTAATAGGACCAGGAGGCACACTAAAGAAATCTTGCCAGACCAAATCTAAGAAAGATGACATGGATCCTTTAACGTCTCCAGCTAACGCTTTAGTGGTTACGGTATCGACTAAAGCAGGCGCATGAGTCACAATAATATTGGTCATGTCAGAGGCGTCGGCGGGCAAAAATTCACCCAAGACAGGCCATAATACCCGTTCGACCCAAGTTCGGAAAAACAACTTACTCCAGACATTCATATTAGCCGTTCGTTGGGGATCTAACGTCTCGTCGATACCTGCCGTGATCACTTCCACGGTAGCATTGTGCCCTTGTGGATGCTTGAGTTGTGAGCTACTCGCCCAGAATAATAAACCATACCCTTGAGGACCAACCATCCCACTTAAGCCAGTAATATGAGATTGCAACACTGTACCATCTGAAGCGGTTACCTTGGCAGATAAATATAGCTGAGAGTCATTTTCAACGGTCACATTTCCTTCAGTGCCATACTCATATACACTAATATCATCTGCTTCAGTTGGATTGATTACAGCCATTCTAGAATAAGCTATTAGAGACGGTGTTTTTGTCAGATAATCAGCTAACCATTGGGCCGCTGCCAACATGGCTGTTTTATTTTCATTTAGAAACACTGGTGTTGCGGTATTTAATGCATAAGGATCAGCCGCTAATGCAGCCTTTAATGCATCGGTAAAAGTACTCATTTCAGTCAGTGTCATCAAGGATGTTTTGATTGAAACAAGCGCTGATTCATCTACTAACTGTTCTATCCCTAGTCCTTGCCATATCAAAGCAAGAGCGGTGGTATCGGCTGACAGAGGGATTATATTTTCTCCAGGCAAAACTATAGCCGATAGAAATGGAGAATATTGAGGATTCTCTTCGGTGCTTGTGGGAAGTTCTACTAAAGCGGATAAAGTTTGCACACCAGTACTATCAACTTCGGTAAAAAAATTTCCTGTAGAATCAGGAACCACATCATCTAATACACCTAGATCTAAATCCTCCATGGCTACGCCTGTTCCAGGTAAAATTACCGTGCCTGAAACTTGTCGGGTGGTTATCAGCCACACAGCGTTTGACTCACCTTCTGAACTGGAAACAGTTACATACCCAGTAGTTGCTCCAACTGGGATGCTGATATCTACAGACAACGGAGATCCAGACGTATTGTTTGAATTCGTACTCACCCCTTTTAATTGAATGGATAGGTCTGTGTCTAAGTTATCACCATCTAAGGTGATCAAATTGCGATTAGCATCGTAAGTGGCAACGCGTAATAATGGCGTTGTATTAGCCATCGCTTGAATTGGTACACTATCACTTCGCTTGTCCGAGGTAGCAACAAAGAACTCAATCAAGCCACTACTCACACCTATAGGGCAATCAAAAGTAGCAACATCATCAACCATTGAAGAAGCAACGACGGCTAAAGTTCCACCAAACCAATTCATAACTCCCCAGAGACTATTTTGGCTCGCGGGGAAGTTGCGACCTTCAATGGTTATTTGGTCACCTTCACGGCAAACATATTCTAAATTAAGGCTAGTATTTTCAATACTCAGGATATCAAGTCGTTCCACAAAACTGAATGGGCTGCCTACTACTCCACCTAGGCCTAATGGAAGGTTCATATTAACCAATGATTCATCGATGTCTGGCAATCCATCATTGTCGTTATCCATGTCAATGAAATCGGGTTGACCATCACCGTCTGAATCCAATGGATAAAATGGGTTGAGCCCTATTTCATCGGCGTCCACTACACTATTCCCATCGCTATCAGTATCGACAAAGTTAGGTAAGCCATCTTGATCGGCATCGTTAAGAGCCGCTAGTTCCATCAGGGTTAAATCAGGAAAGTCTGTCGCGCTGGCGTATTCAATAGAATCAGGAACACTATCACCATCGCTGTCAGTATCCCACCATAAAGGCAAACCATCATCATCTGCATCAAGGTTATTTGCATAGTCTAGCTTAGCAATGGTTAATTCAATTAAATCGCTAATGCTATCACCGTCACTATCAGAAGTTAGATGATTGATGTCTAGCGCAATCTCAACATCATCGGCTATACCATCTCGATCCGTATCAGATTGAATACTCAAACTATAAGACCAATCTGTGCCACTTTGACCCGTCGCATCACCAACGATCAGGTAATAATCATCAGGGCTAGGTACTAAGATAACGCTGTAGGATTTTGTATTCGCATCAGCCGAAGTTTGACTGGATGTCGCCAATCGAACCCCAGACGAAGTTACTAAGTTCACCGTGGGTTGTAAGTTACCGCCAACCGAGTCCATTACTACAGTGAAAACCCCGGCATCTAACGTCACTCGGTAGTAATCCAAATCAGGTGCTTGCGAGGCAGCCTGAACAAAACCAGTTACGCTAAGTGGAGCAGAGCCTGCAAACTCAGCGACACTAATACCATCATTTTTATTAAATGATATATTCGTCTCAGAGGCTTCCACGAAAGTTGGTAAGATACTCAGTAAAGGATCTAAAGGAAAAGCATCATCCACATCAGCTATGTTATCACCGTCTTCATCAGCATTGTAATAATTGCCAATGCCATTAGAATCTGAATCTATGTGTGAAGCCTTATCTGTTGGGAATTTATCTTCAGAATTGGCGAACCCATCACCGTCAGAGTCGGTATCCTGACTATCGGGTAAACCATCTAGATCAGCATCAGTCATCAAAGCAACTGTCATCTCATCAATATCTGATGAGCCTTGGCCATTGTCGACTGCCAGGCTTAAGGTGTAATTTCCTTCAATGTCGGCAACAAAGCCTGTCACCGGATCGAAACCTGAAGTAAATCGATAATTCGCCCCTTCAGGCATTTTAGTCACAGACCATGAAAAATTTAAGCCTGTACTGGCTGCGCCGTTGATGAACACATTGGGTATGGCTTTAGCATGATCTGAAGAGGTAGCGCCAACACGGTCAACACCCGCATAAGCGTTTGCATCTGGATTACGACGCATAATGTCAACAGACACTTCTTGTTCATCTGTATTGCCATCGGCATCACTCACAGTCAGTCTAAACTTAACACCAGTGTTCTCTAAAAATGTCGGAGCAACAAATTCTGCTGATGATGAATTTTCACCTGTTATGATAACTATTGGCCCCAATGTTTGCTCCCAACGATAGAGCCAGCCCAAATTTGATTTAGCATTTAGGCTCAAGTTATTACCAGAGAGTACCGTTGATTCGGTTGTTACACTGGCTTCAGGTAATTTGCTCGTGATTTCAACCATTACGGTGTCAGTTGCGGAGCCTCCGTCGTCATCAGTCACTTCAAGTTGAAACGAAAATTCGGTTACGGTGGATACATCTGGTGCCGTAAAACTTGGCGAAGCCGTGTTTGCGTCCGTTAGCGTAACATTAGGAGCACCATTACTTATCTGACTCCACAGATAACGCTGAATAGTGCCATCGGTATCTGAGCTGGAATTGCCATTTAGGCTAATCGAACTCAGCTCAACTGAAGAGCTATCGAGACCAGCATTCGCCACTGGAGCCAAATTAGAAGACCCATCTGCACCTCCCCCTCCGCAGCCATTTAATAGTCCTATGGTAAATAACGGAACCGTCAATAAAAATAATTTACTTCTTTTCATTTTTGATGCTCTGAGATCTCTGTACATGGATTTTATCTCCAAAAGGCTAGCAATATTTTATATCTCAATATCAACGAGTTAAATCGATAGGGTTTTATCTTCAGCATAGTTGGTTTACGGAGACCCGTTACTGAATACCCCAATCATTTTTCAGTGAAATTCTACACGGCTTGTCCATAGCCTAAATCAAACTGAAACCAAAAATCATGTTGACACGAACATGACCTATTTATAATGATATTTATCAGTTGATATAATGAATATTGCAAAAAAATTATCTGTAAAAAATTAGACTATCTAAATATCTTTATCGCCTTTACACTACTCACTTAAACTTGAAAACTTTATAGCCAAGGTACTACTTCAATATTAATAACCTGAACGGGTGAAGGATGAATCATACTAAGGTATAATCATTTATTTGTAGGGTGAATATTCACTTAGCATTTATTTACCCTATAAATAAATGCCTTACTCGGATGCTGTTGTAGTTATCCCTGCCTCATATTTATCATTTATTAATGGATTTTCAACTGACATGCAATACGCACGCGTATTTATCGATGATATTAGTTATCAACTGGCTCCACGGATTATTTCTAGTGAAGAAATTGAGCGTAGAATTGAGCCTGTATACAAAGCCCTTCACATCCCCAAAGGTCAACTTAAAGCGTTCACTGGAATAGAACAACGTCGTTGGTGGAATGAAGGTTTTCGCTACTCTGACGGTGCTATTTCTGCGGCTAAAAAATGCCTCAATAAAACCAACTTTGACATTAAGGATATTGGTGCAATTATTTACACGGGTGTTTGCCGAGAAGGTTATGAGCCAGCAACTGCGTGTCGAGTTGCGGCACAACTAGGGGCAAATAGTCATACGGTTATTCATGATATTAGCAACGCTTGTCTTGGTGCAATGAATGGTATTATTGATATCGCTAACCGTATCGAGCTTGGTCAGATTAAAGCAGGCTTGGTGGTTTCTTGTGAATCGGCTCATTCCATTGTTGAAAGTAGTATCAAGTATTTGTTAGATAATCCAACCATGTCTGTTTTTGCTGATACATTAGCAACACTTACCGGAGGCTCTGGTGCGACAGCTATTTTAATCACCGATGGTTCTTTTACTGAGCATCAAGGCTACCATGAACTCAAAGGGCATAAATTATTAACGGTGACTAGCCGGACATCCGCAGCCGATTTTGAAATTTGTCATTGGGGCATGCAACCAGTTGCGTCAGGTCTATTTAAAGAAGTAATGACCACAGATGCTCCATTGCTGCTTAAAAAGGGCATGAATTTGGGTAATTTGACTTGGCAAGACTTCTTAGTTGAATCCGATTGGCAAAGATCTGATGTTAATAAATTGATCTGTCATCAAATAGGCTCGGTTAATAGAAAACACGTGCTTGAACAACTAAAATTTAATGAAAAACAGGATTTCATCACGTTTCCAACCCTTGGTAATATGGGCACCGTATCATTACCGGTAACCGCAGCTATGGCGACCGAAAAAAGCTTTTTGAAAAAAAATGATAAGGTTGCCTTTCTAGGTATTGGTAGTGGTTTGAGTTGCATAATGATGGGGCTTGAATGGTAGCCCTTTAAGTCAATTATTCACTCTTTTGCATAAGATAAATACCAACCACTAATAAACAGAGCAATCACGATAAATAACCAGATCCACGGTGGATTTGCGAGCGTATTGAGATCAACTAATATAGCTGAACGTACAGTGGTTAGCATCGCGCTAATACCAATTAACGGGATCGCCCAAAAACACCAACGTTCATTCTTTCTAAAAGGTATAACTAACAAAAGTATTAAAGTTAGTGCTGTCAGAAGCATTAAACTCCCTGCCCCGTTTAACATCGCTTGAAATAATATCTGTATACCTGGTGCTAGTTCCTGCCATGTATAGGTTGTTGCCACGGCATGATAGGATAAATAACTATCGCGAATCGCGTAAACCCACCCACCTACAAACATGGGAAAAATAGCCAAACCATGGCAAACCATCGCGGCTATTTTTAACCGAGTCATTTATTACTAACCTTGAGTGTAGACTTCATTTTTATTCGCTAGTTGGCATTTTAGTAAGAATATTATACGTCATTTATTGATATATCAGCCTAATTAAACGTTGTGATGAGACGATTACCTCATTGTCTCACTAAAACTACCTCAGAGACTTCCTGCTTTTCAACTAAATACAGTATATTATACCGTCCAAGAGAATATTCAACTAAAAGAGATATAATGCAAAAACTAACAACATTGCTTGATCGCATTACGATTGAGCCAAAAAAAACCGCTACTTCTTGTGTTATCTGGCTCCATGGTTTAGGTGATTCAGGAGCAGGCTTTGCACCCGTAGTACCCTTATTAAATTTACCACATAATCATGCGATACGTTTTGTTTTCCCCCATGCACCAGAACAAGCCATTTCTATTAATAATGGTTTTGTGATGCCAGCCTGGTACGACATTAAAAATAATGATTTGCATAATCGAGCCGATATGGGTGGTGTGCTGCAATCAGAGTCTTTGGTGCAAGCGCTAATTCAAGAACAAATTGATAACGGAATACCCGCAAGTAATATTGTTTTAGCTGGTTTTAGTCAAGGTGGTGTCATGAGTTTGTATACTGGTTTGCGGTTTGAACAAACGTTGGCAGGAATAATAGCCTTGTCATGTTATTTACCGATAAAAGATCAATTACCCACAGAGCTCAGTACGGCTAATAAAAACACGCCGGTACTGCAACACCATGGCAAAGTTGATGATGTGGTTCCCATGTCAGCAGGAAAAATGGCAAACGAGTTAATGAAAAATAAAGGCTATAATACTCAATGGAAAACCTACCCAATGGCTCACAGTGTTTTGCCAGAGCAGCTTAATGATATTGGTACCTGGTTAACTAAATATCTTGCAGACTAATACTTTACTCACCATTTTTTAGAGCTGCTCCTAAACACTATACGGATTAAATTTTTTATAACATTAATCCGACCCGACCTATTTGTGTGGTTGTACATTCGGATACCCCATAAATAAATATTTTATCGCATTAATGGCTGCCATTATTTTACTACCATGCCTGTATTCAGCAATTTCATCCACTTTGTAACAGCTGAAGTTAATTAGCATCATAACAAAGAAGCGCGTGCTATGAATCCTGTCAAGCCAATTTTGTGTTTGCTAAAATACGTTTCTGTTCAACCTGTGCAGTGATTAAAAAAGATATTCTATCTCTTACAGTTAAAAAAACATCGATTAATTAAATAATAGTAAAGACAGTTGACCAACTTTATTTTTTTCCTGATTCAACAGTAGAATCTTTGTCTATTATGGGTGAATAATATATAAAATAAAGAGCTTACTTAGTAACACGTTACGGTACAAGTTATTGGTTTTAATGTAATTATTGTTTTAACCTAGTTATAATAGACATGAGTGAAAAATATAACCTTACTACTCAGCCCATCTAAATTTTATTAATTAAGAACTATTTTAAGGTGTAAAAAAGCCAAAATATTTCATCATAACCCCATCGTTATTTGAGCCAAACTTTACCACCAACAATTTTATAAGCAGGTGTGCCTTTGACTAAAGTGTCCCGAGCGAATACTTTTTCGCATTTAGGACAGACACCAACGCTTACTGTGTAATCTTGGCTTATACGTTCTTTAAAGCATTTCACCAAAGCACCCTTCCCACCTTTTCTATATTTAAATAAGGGGGCGTTGCATGCCTTGCAAAAAATATCGACGGTTTTTGTTGGGCCTTTTTTATTTGGCTTAGCCATAATGTTATTTACCCTGTTTATTTATTGGCTCTTAACTTTCGAGTGATTGCTGGAATATCAGTATAGCTTTGTGCCTTGCCATCATTTGACAATAATTCATCACAAATTAAATCGTCTTCTAAACAGGCGGCCTCTTTGATTTTTGATACATCAATACTATTGGGATCTGACGATAACGATGCAATACCTGAGGCAACAATTAAAATTTCAATTTCAGATGATAAGTTGGGATCTAACGTAACACCAGGAACTATAAGGACAGATGTGTTGGTGATTTTTTCTCTAATTTGGTCAATTAAACCATTATACGTCGCAAGCTTAGGCTCAGATTTACAAAATAGTTGGAAAATAATGCCCTTTGCTGTATCTATTTTAGCAATAGAAACTAACGGATTATTAAGCGCTTGATCCAAGGCATCAAACGCTAATTCCTCGGTTTCTGCTTTTCCTACCCCTAAAATAGACTCGCCTTCATAGGATAGTATGCTAGCAAAATCATTTTTATCGACATTAACATAACCGGTATCCGTCAACATTTGCACTAACGATACTAGTAAATTTTTCAATACTTCATTACTTTGGTTAAATGCAGCAAACAAACCAATACTCTTTCCTAAACCTTTCAACAGTAGATCGTTGGATAACGTGATGTAAGCATGTACCGGGTCTTTAATGCCCTTAATTCCCTGTAGAGCAAAATCCATTCGAAGTTTCCCTTCTGATTCAAAAGGTAAAGTGACAATAGCTAAACAATTAATATTTAACTCACGCGCGATACGTGCAACTAAAGGGCTAGCCCCTGTACCAGTACCACCACCAAAACCTGCAGTAATAATAACAATATCGCTATTTTTTATGGCATTGGTTAACAGCTCTTTACTTTCTTCTGCGGCTTTTAAACCTACTTCAGGGTTAGAGCCAGCACCATAGCCATTTGTTAAGTTTTCACCAATGAGTATTTTGTTTTCTACCTGCAAGGCATTTAATGCGGCCAGATCAGTATTTACAGCAATTAAATTTACTTGCTGTGATAAACCATTTTCATACAACATGTTAATAGTATTACAGCCACAACCACCAATACCAACAACAGTAATCAGTAGTTCAGGGTTGGAATGAATAAGCTCTTTCATAAAATTTCCTAATGCGTTTTATAAACAAATTGTTCCACTAATTTGACGGACTAGACTTATTTACATTCAAGAAAAACGTAATAATTATTGACAGATTTTAACAGAGTGATTGATAAGCCTCTATGTTTAACCTTTATTATAATGATCAATTTTTGAATCTACCATTATTAATAGATAACTCTAGTGTATTAATTTTACTCTTTAACCATTCATTATTTAAATAAAAAAGTAAACGTTAATAATTTCACCAACTATTTTTATTCTCTTATTTTAAAAGGACTAAAGAAGTAGTAATCAATCACTTTTATATCAAATGGGGTTGCCGGGGTTATCTTTATTTTTACTATTGGAGTTACTGGAGTTACCAATGACACGGGTGGTGGAGTTATCAGGGTTGTTATTGTTTTTACTTCCGGGGTTGTCGGGGGTATAATTAATTTAAGGTTTTTTTATAAAAGTGGTCATTATGAAGTATGCAATTATCTTCGTTTCAGTAAAAAACGATGGCGTTTATCAAGTGTCAGTACCTGACCTACCGGGTTGTGCTACTAATGCAGATTCAATTGATTTGGGATTAGAAAAAATAAGCCAAAATATTAAATCTCACTTGGCTATATTGGCTGAGTATGGTGAAAAAATTCCGTCAGCATTGAGTATAGAAAAACACAGGCAGCAATATACTATCGATAATCCACACACGCATTCGCAGGCTTTTTGGGCGATTATAGATATTGATATAACAGCCTATTTAGGTAAAAGTCATAAAATCAATGTCACCCTACCGGAATTATTAATAAAACAAATAGATGAAAGGGTTAGTAAAAGTACTACTTATAAAACCCGTTCAGGTTTTATTGCGAGCGCTTGCTTGGTTGAGTTGGGGAAATAAAAAACATTTCATCTTTAGATTTATCTCAACTAGTTAATTTAACTAGACAGCTTAGTGACAAGACCTGAACACAAACGGTAAGTTGCTGGATATATTCCGCTTTGATCAAGAAAATATTGATCATGTTTAGTCATAGCAAACCATTTGTCACATCATAATATTGGCTGGCAGAGCCAAAATTTTGTGCTATTTCAATTGTGTTTGATGAAGATGACTGTTTATTCAGCAAACGCGTTAAGCGGATGAGGTAAAATCAAAGACAGCTAAATGAGACTCCCACCGCTCTTTTATCTTAGTTGTTTAGGCTTATTTTATGCATTTTTAAGTCTTTTTAACCTTATAAAGTAACTTTTTCTATGATAGTTAATTAATTTAGCAAATTTTACTTGTTAAACCTAACAGTCACGGTAACATAACCACCTTAAAAATTTGAGTACATTCGATAACACATAAGAGGTCATTACATGTCAGTTATAGCAATTACTGATGTATTAACGGGAAGATTCCCTGTTGATGAAATTATTACCGTCCATGGTTGGATAAGAACTCGTCGAGATTCAAAAGCCGGCATTTCTTTTTTAGCTATTCACGACGGCTCATGCTTTGATGCCATTCAAGCTATCGTACCTAGTGATCTTAATAATTATCAAGAAGAGGTTCTTAAATTAACCACGGGTTGTTCAGTTAAAGTCACGGGTATTTTAGTTGAATCTCCTGGTAAAGGGCAATCTTTTGAAATACAAGCCACAGCTATTGAAGTATTAGGTTTTGTTGAAGACCCTGATACTTACCCTATGGCGGCAAAACGTCATAGCATTGAGTTTTTACGTGAGCAAGCACATTTACGTCCTCGTACCAATATTGGTGGCGCAGTTACTCGCGTACGCAATTGTTTAGCTCAGGCTATTCATCGCTTTCTCCATGAAAAAGGGTATTTCTGGATCAGCACACCACTTATTACCGGTAGTGATTGTGAAGGCGCAGGAGAGATGTTTCGTGTGAGTACTTTAGACATGGAAAACTTACCACGCACTGATGAAGGTAAAGTTGATTACAACAAAGATTTCTTTGGTAAAGAAACCTTCCTAACGGTTTCAGGACAATTGAACGTCGAAACCTATTGTAACGCGTTATCAAAAGTTTATACCTTTGGCCCTACTTTTAGAGCTGAAAACTCTAATACTTCTCGTCACTTAGCTGAATTCTGGATGATTGAACCTGAAATTGCTTTCGCTGATTTATCAGATGCAGCAGATTTAGCTGAAGAAATGCTAAAATACGTGTTTAAAGCCGTTTTAGATGAACGTAGCGACGACATTGCTTTCTTTCAACAGCGTGTTGATAAAACAGTGGTAGAGCGTTTGAACTCTGTGATTAAAACAGACTTTGTCCGTTTAGATTACACTGATGCCATTACCATATTAGAAAATTGTGGTAAGACATTTGAAAACCCGGTTTCTTGGGGGGTTGATTTAAATTCAGAACATGAACGTTATTTAGCCGAAGAACATTTTAACGGTCCGGTCGTTTTACAAAACTACCCTAAAGACATTAAATCTTTCTATATGCGTTTAAATGATGACGGTAAAACTGTTGCTGCTATGGATATTTTAGCACCGGGTATTGGTGAGATTATTGGTGGTAGTCAACGTGAAGAACGTCTTGATGTTTTAGATAGTCGTTTAGAAGAAATGGGCTTAGATATTGCTGATTACAGTTGGTATCGTGATTTACGTCGTTACGGCACCGTACCTCATTCAGGCTTTGGTTTAGGTTTTGAACGTCTAGTGGCCTATGCTACGGGTATGCAAAACGTACGTGATGTGATCCCTTTCCCAAGAACGCCTAATAACGCTGATTTTTAATTAGTTATTGATTGCACTATACCCGTTCCAGCTGGAACGGGTATAGTTTTAAAACATCTCTATTCCCAATAACTCACTTTCTTTTCAAAGCTCTTAGTTGTTTTCAGTTCTTGTTCTTTGCAAGGCGTTCCTATATACAAAAAACCAACAATTTCATCGTGTTCTTTTATTGCCAGCCCTTGTTTTATTTTCGTATTATAAGCTAATCCACCTGTTCGCCACATAGCGCCATAACCCAGTGCTACGGATGCCATTTGCATTGCATGAGCGCAACACCCTACGGAAATTAATTGTTCTTGGGTTGGCACCTTTTCATGTTGAACAAACTCAGTACTCACCACAATAATCATAGGCGCTCTAAAGGGCTTTTTTGCTATTCTAGTTAAGTTAGCACTTGCGCTATCACTACTGTGTACCAATAAATCACTAAATCGTTGTAAACCATCCCCAGTTATTACGGTAAAATGCCAAGGTTGCAAGCAAGCATGATCAGGTACTCGCATACCGGCAGCTAAAATTTTATCTAAATCATGAGGGTTTGGCGCAGGTTTTGTTAATAGAGGCGTTGATTGTCGCTGTAAGAGCAATTCGATACTAGTCATTGTATTTTGTTTATTCTAATTATAGATGGCATTAGTATATACTCGTTATCATTCAAAGTGCAGGATTTCAGAGGGAATTAAAATGACTTTGGGCGTAGTGTTTAACGGTGAAGTCATCAGCAACAAAATACTCTTAGGGGCGTTTTTAGTCATATTGGGGTTGGCTGTATATCATTGGGGTGAGCTATTAATTAAGAAACTACAAAATAAAAAAGTGATGAGAGACAGCTATTAACTTTAGAGGTAAAGCAGGTTGGCACCTTGAGTTGAAATGGTGACTAACCTGCTTTGATTTATTTGAAAATAGGTTTGTTCTTAGATAAAATTATTGTCGACATATAATAATCAACACTCGTATATCGACCTGCCCCAATAAAAAATAAAGCCAGTAACATAATAAAGTAGGTAGCTGAAAATTCGATACCGTTGTTAAGTACCACAATGTTGCCATTTTCATACAACCAATCGGTATTGCCATTGTTTTCGAGTATGTCACGCATTGCTTCTAAACGTTTACCCGTTTCTATACTATTCTCTAAACTGGCTTCTGCTTGTTCAAAACCAATCCAACTCATCATTTTAGCTGCACTGGTATCAGGGTTAGTGGGCGTTATAGCAAACCAACCGTTCGGTGCATGTACGGTGGTTGCTGCCACTATCATAGTAAACATTAATGGAATAGAGATTAACCTTGTAAGTGCTCCAATAAGTAATAACCAACCGCCAAAAAATTCAGCAAGTATCACTAAATTTGCCAATAACGCAGGAAATGGTAAACCTAAGCCCCACTCACTATTGCCAAACCAAGCGATTATATTTGGATCCGCCATAAAAGATGCGATACCTGACACCTCTTCATTAAGTAGCTGAGTTTTACTAAACCCTGCCATAATAAAAACAGGTGCAAGATATAAGCGTAATAATAAGGCCGGAACCCCATCAAACTTAGGGAGTTTATTTAAAAAATCATTGTAGATTGATAACAGTAAAGACATTGTTGTTAGTATCCGTTGAATTACATTTATAGGTATAAGAACTTTTAAACACTAAAATTCTTTCATTCACTTATTACAATTAGGAAAAGGTTGATCAACTACAGTAAAATTCTGCAGAAATTGTGAGCTAAAAACTTATTTATTTACAATCTAATAGTCAAATTCAAATCCGTTTAGGTTAAGATAATACTAACCCTTTAGTGAGTATTTATAGATGATTTTTATGAGTAAATTAGTAAACGTATTTAAACGTATTGTATTAGGTATATGGCGTTTATTTACCCTAACACGTTCAGTTGTTTTAAACGTGTTATTCGTGGTGTTTTTCATTGGCTTTATCGCTATGCTAGATAGTGATGTTGAACAAGTTATTGTTCCAAATAAGGCGGCATTGGTGTTGAATTTAGTCGGCGATTTAGTCGAACAAAAGCGTGAAGTAAACCCGATGGATGCTTTATTACTTGAAGCACTAGACGAAAAAGACGAAAAACCTGAAGTGTTATTAGCGGATGTGTTAACTGTGATTGCTAAAGCAAAAAATGATGATCGGGTACAATTATTGGTGTTACAACTTCACGGCTTACGATCTGCTGGTTTAAGTAAGTTACAAGAGGTTGGCGCTGCGCTAATAGATTTTAAAAATTCAGGTAAAAAAATTGTCGCGTTAGGCGACAACTTCTCACAAAATCAATATTATCTCGTTAGCCATGCCGATGATATATGGCTTAACCCACAAGGCTTTATGTTACTTGAGGGGTATGGTCGATATAATATGTATTTCAAATCTGCATTAGAAAAGCTTGCTATTAATCAACACATCTTTCGTGTTGGTACGTTTAAATCTGCCGTAGAACCTTTTTTACGTGATGATATGTCGGCAAAAGCAAAAGAAGCTAATGCGTTATGGTTAAATGATTTGTGGCAACAATATAAGGAAGATGTCGCAAAACAGAGAGGATTTAGCGTTAATAATTTTGATGATAGTATGGCTGATCTGTTAAGTAAGTTTACTAAAGCAGATAGTAGTTTTGCCAATTACGCACTGACAAATAACTGGGTTGATCAGTTAAAAACACGAGCGCAAATGCGTAGTGAGTTAATCGATAGGGTCGGTAAAAATAAAAAAGGTGACAGTTATAACCATATTGGCTTTAAAGATTATTTAGCTGCAACGACTTCAATTGTATCTCTCGACAAAAAATCAACAAACAAAGTAGCGGTTATCGTCGCTAAAGGTACTATTTTAAATGGTATACAAAAACCGGGCACTATCGGCGGTGATTCAACCGCTAATTTGTTACGTAAAGCGCGTACAAATGATAAGGTAAAAGCGGTTGTATTACGTGTTGATAGCCCCGGCGGTAGCGCGTTTGCTTCAGAAATAATTCGTCAAGAAGTCGAGTTATTAAAAGCAGCGGGAAAACCAGTTGTTGCTTCTATGGGAACGTATGCTGCTTCTGGTGGCTATTGGATTTCTGCCCCTGCAGATAAAATAATCGCCGCACCTTCTACTATCACGGGCTCTATTGGTATATTTGGCATGATGATGACCTTTGAAGACTCATTGGGTAAACTTGGTATTTATACCGACGGGGTCGGAACTACAGATATTGCAGGTTTTGGCCCTACTCAGGCATTAACTAAAGGTATGTCACAACTATTTCAACTACGTATCAATAAAGGCTATCAAGATTTTATAAGCTTAGTAGCGACAAGTCGACACATGACTTTAGCGCAAGTTGATGCGATTGCTCAAGGCAGAGTCTGGTCTGGTAAAAAAGCAAAAGTTCTTGGGTTAGTGGATGAACTTGGTAATTTAACCGATGCGGTTGTGGTTGCAGCAAAGTTAGCTAAGCTAGATACATATGACACCTTATTAATTGAGAAAGAGCCTTCTTCGCGTAATAAATTCATTCAAAAATTAATGGGACAAGTGCACTTGTTAGCAAATACTCGTTTTGGTACTTTTTTGGGTTTTGCAGAGCATACCACGGCTAGTGAGTTAACCTCTTTGGGCGGCGTAAATGCAAAGCCAATGACACAGTTTATCAATCAGCTACAAGCTGATTTTTCTAAAATGAATCAATTTAATGATCCACAAGGCATATATACCTTGTGCCTTGCTTGCAGTGCCCAATAAAATGCATACCTCTATAAAAAAACGCATCTATGTCGCTTATACGGGCGGCACTATTGGAATGAAACACAGCAGTGAAGGTTTTGTGCCTGTTGATGGGCATTTAACTCATTCAATAAATGCGTTACCTGAGTTTCACCGTCATGAAATGCCCGAATTTACTATTAACGAATATCAACCGTTAATTGACTCATCAAATATGACGCCAAGTGATTGGCAACGTATCGCTGATGATATTAAAGTACATTACGATGACTATGATGGTTTTGTGGTGTTACATGGCACAGATACCATGGCTTATACTAGCTCAGCTTTGTCCTTTATGTTTGAGAATTTGAGTAAACCAATAATAGTAACCGGTTCACAAATTCCTTTAAGTCAATTACGATCTGATGGGCAAGTAAATGTGTTAAACGCTTTATATATAGCCGCCAATTACCCAATCAATGAAGTGGGTTTATTTTTTAATAACAAACTTTATCGCGGTAATCGTGCCATTAAAGCCTATGCAGACGGTTTTAATGCCTTTGATTCGCCTAATATGCCACCACTACTTGAAGCAGGTATAAACATTAGTATAGTCGCAGGACAAATAGCGTCTTGTGTTGAACTAGAGCAAGCAGTGATTGTTCACAATATTACTCCCCAACCCATTGGCGTTGTACACCTATACCCAGGCATTAGTAGTGATGTTATTAAAAATACCATTAGGCAACCCGTTAAAGCCTTAATATTACGTAGTTACGGTGTTGGCAATGCACCACAGAACCCCGATCTACTTGCCTGTTTAGCACAAGCAAAACAGCACAATATTGTCGTGATAAATTGTAGTCAATGTATTAAAGGCACCGTGAATATGTCAGGATATGCAACAGGAAACGCACTTAGCCAAGTTGGCGTTATTAGCGGTCATGATATGACTTTAGAGGCAACATTGACTAAGCTACATTATTTACTTAGCCAAAATCTCACTTATGATGAGGTTTGCCAATTGATGCAAGTTAATTTGCGTGGTGAATTAACGTCGCTAGTCTAATACTGAATAACAGTTATGGGTATTTAGCCATAAATATAGTTTTAACTGGCGCTTAGTTAGCTGACTTAAAGCTCATTAAATTCATCTAGCCATCCAGTAAAAGAATTCGCTACTTTTTCTACACTACAATTGCCCTGATCATAAAACCATACAGGTGAATCTATTTGCTTACTCACACAATCTGACAGTTTGAAACAAAACATGTTTCCCTTACAATCCGAAGCAAACAAGATATGTCCCTTTGGCATCCCCATCATTTCATATAGCTTTGATAGTGAGTGAATGTCATCTAAGCTTAAAAAATCTTGAACTGCAGAAGAAACATCGGCATTTAAATCACAGATTTTAGTTAACATATTGGGAGAGTGAACCAAACCATAGGTCGAAATTAAATATTTATATGAATCAGGTAAAAATGAATGTAATTTTGATTCAAGTTCTGAAATTTCCTGTGTATTTATTGGAACCATGGCGTTTTTACTGCCCCAGTTTTTTACAAATAGATCAATGCTATTCAACGTAATAATACTCCAAATAAGCTAAACCGCCTTAAGCGAGAAAAAGAAACAACCTAATGTGATTAATAACATCGTCCATTTTTTCTTTATGCGGAACATGCCCACAGTTTTTCAAAATTATCATTGTAGATTTTCCAGCAACATTACTTACAATATAGTCAGGAAAGGCATTTGAACCATATTCATCTTTATCACCATGAAGCGCCAAAACAGGGCACGTTACCTTATTAATGCGAGGCTGTAAACTCCACGAAGAAAACTCAGAGGATAACCAAACATCAATCCAAGCGCTCAGCACCCAACGGGCTTTATTTCCGTGCCATTTATTTAATCGTTCCATTTGTTCAGGGAGTTTAAATAAGATTTCAGCCTCTTTAATCCCTTTAATCGTCAACGCTTCTACAAATGCTTGTGCTGATTCGGTTATCACGCCAATACACTCTTTATCCACGGCAGCTATCCCTATCGACATTGCGCCGCCAACACTATGCCCAAAAAGATAATAGCTACTAAATTGGGCTGCGCTTTTAATGTGTGGAAAATAAAAATCAGCTTCATCCCAAATAAAGTTAACGCTGGGAATGTTTTTATTAACGCTTGAGCGTCCAAAACCAAGTCGATCGTAGGCAATGACCACACATGATAATGAGCGAGCCAATTGTTCGGGGAAATTTCGCCATAAATCGACACACCCCAAAGAATCATGCATAAGCACAATCGGTGATGTGTATTTAGGGTTGTCAGGAATCCACTTCTTGATGTAAATAGATCCTCCGTCTACATCAACAAAAAATTCTTTAGAGGTAACAATACTCATTTTTCTCAATTCTCTAAACACCGTATACAACGGTATGAACCTATATATTCTATAAAATTTATTACCAAATCAACGCGGTATAACCGTGGCTATGTGATACTAGAGACACCTGAAACCGCTATCACGGTTTTAGCGTCTGCCCGTTCGATAACTTTTAATAAGGTCGTTTGAATAGTTTCATCTGTTCTTGCATCACCTTTACTGCTAAATTTTTGTTCTTGGGCAGCAGCCCCCTCTTCTAAGATAAAGCTAACAACAACTTCAGTTGCACACTCAACCGATTCACCAAAATAAGCAAGTGAAATTTGAGGATAACCCTGAAATCCTTTTTTTACTCTTTTTGCTATACGTTTTGTCGACTTGTCCAAATTCATAATAATTCTCCAGAAAAATACAATGCAGGTTAATCGGCTATTTATAGATGGCTAAAATTTTAATTCGAAATTTTTACTGATAAAATTATTATCCGCAACACTTTTTATATTTGTTTCCGCTGCCGCAAATACAGGAATCGTTACGTCCTGGTACTTGGTTTATTTTAACTGCGGCTTGTTTATTCAAAAGCATAGTGAGTTCGGCAATAGATTCAACGGCCCCTGCTCTACTATCTATACTTACTTCAGCAAACAAATCAGCGTTAGCAACCAATGTTTCAACGTCTAACTTACGGGCTTCAGTTGTCACAACCAATGCCAATGGATATTTCTTACTACCTGCTTTATTACTACTCTTGTTTTTATGACCATATTTTATATGATTTTGACGTGCATCCTGACGGCCTTTGAAAAATAACTTGTCTGACATGTATTAACTCAAATCTCTGTAAAAGGTAACTCAAGCGACTCAATAGGGGTCGCTAGAAAAAGGCAAGTTTAACACAATCAAACACCTTATTTTGAGTTTATTATTATTGCTTTAGATTGTTAGGTTGGCTATTGCCCTAGCCTATCAGCCCATTTACCCTTGTTTTTTATGACCGTTTTCTTCGGTGTCATAAGAGATATGGTGGGTGATGTTTTTAAGGTTTATACCAATATTAAAAAACTTTTTCTGAACTAACGTACCAAGCTCTCGGCAACTATTACTTTTAATAAAGCGAGAAAGATTATCGTTAGTATCAAAAACACAAATCACCTTTAAACTATTAGGAAAGTGACTGTAATTAACGTTATGCGCTAACCACTCAAAGCCATTAAAGTTCTTTAATGTTGTCTCACATATATCCGTTAGTACAATTCGAAGTTGGTTTTCTATTTTTTTATCCGATTTACGCATATTTATCTCGCTGCCTAATGTCTTATCATGTGACTCTGATCAAATATCGGGCGTTTAGTTATTATCTATATGACGGTAGTTAACCATTTTTATTAATTATTTGGTTAACGATGTCTCCCATGGTGGTTCCATAAATATCAGGTTGACGGTACAAAGGATGATAGATTGCACCTGAACGATTGATATAAGCAGCACGCATTCCTACAGACAACGCGCCATGAGTATCCCAATCGTGAGTGGCCACAAGTCGTAGAGATTTAAGAGGTTGATTTAATTTTTTAGCTGCAAACTTATACACAGTAGGATCGGGCTTAAAACTACCGGTTTCTTCGACTGAAATTATATCGTCAAAGTATTCCATTAAGCCTGCATTTGTTATTTGAGTTGATATTAAATTGAGTGATGAATTTGAAAAAGCTACCGTGCGAAAACCAGCAGACTTTAACTGAGCTAGCGCTTGCTTAATATCATGATGAGCAGGAAGGCTAGCAAAACCACCCAGAATATCGTCACGCATTGTCTCACAAAGCGTTATCCCCATACGAGCCGCAATGGATTCAAGCATAGTACTTGCTAAGGTGGCAAAATCGGTTTTCACACCCGTGATTATGCACACGGTAGATGAGTGTAAAAGCATAGAGAACCATGTTGCAATAACACGTTCATCACCAAAAATTTTTTTGAACTTAGGTTTTAATGTAGTGAGATTCAGTACCGTCTCATTTATGTCAAACAATATTATATTTTTCTTCATTATAACCTCACCATTGATGATTTCGTTGTCGTAGTTCAAATCGTTCAAATCGCTAAAATGGGGAAAAGCGTCTTAGTTAAGTGCTAGCTTATTATGAATACTAAAACAAAACAAAACAAATCAAAACATTAACTCAAGCCAACGAGGATAAACACCGTAAGAGGCTTCGAGGCTAACAATAACAAACCATGATCTAAAAATAACATCAATGATATAATACGTTTTTGCACACCCTACTAATTTGGCAAACTATGAAAGATTGTAATCAATGTGGTAAATGTTGTATCAAATACGGTGGTGGTGATCTTTCAGCGACAAAAGAAGAAATTGATTTATGGGAAGTATTTAACCCTGAAATATTCAAATTCGTTAAAAACAACGAAATATGGTTCGATCCAAAATCGGGTTTAAGCCTAAAAAGTTGCCCCTTTCTAGAGATTGAACCCAAAAAAAATACGCTCGCCCAAAAGAAGTACACCTGCAGCATTTACTTAGATAGACCTGAAGATTGCCGTCATTACCCTAGTCTTATTACCGAAATGATTAGAGATGAATGCGAAATGATTGAAGTAATAGACTTAGCAAAGCCAAGGCAAGCTCAAATAAACCTAGATTTATTAATGCAAGATAGTCGCCCCCCAAGTGGCTCATAAGTAAACGACTATGCTAAATATTGACTATAAAAAAAGGCACTTAAAAGCACCTTTTTATGTGAAAACTACTTTTTACTTGGTAATTTGATGCAACGCACAAATTTTATTACCTGATGGATCAAGTAAATAGGCTAGGTAAAGGTGCCCTTCTCCCATTGCTCGAACGCCCGGTAAATCTTCACAGTTTACCCCACCGTTTGCAATTCCGGCAGCATGCCATGCGTCAGCTTGTTCTCCAGACACCACAGAAAAACCTATCGTTGTGCCATTTCCATGGCTAGCAGGCTCACCGTTAAGAGGTGTAGTCAGTGCAAAAATACCACGTTTAGTAAAATAAAAACAGCGACCTTTTTCGTCTATAACACCTGCTTTATGCCCTAATTCGCCTAAAATGGCATCGTAGAATATTTTAGACGCTTGAATATCGTTCGCCCCGATCATGATATGACTAAACATAGTGTTTTCCTTTGGTTATTTTTTATCTTGTTGATATTACATTACTATTTTAAAAAATACATTCAGTTTTAATTTTTATTATACCTCTTGGACAACAAATAGATAAATACCGAAGTAGATGAGCTCTAAGATACAGCTAACCATATGCCTACACTTACCATAAGTGTTCCTGCCACTCTATTCATCAGCTTTACATTATCTCCCTTAGATAAGAATACTCTAAGAGTTTTACCTCCTGAGGCATAAATCATCATACACACAAATTCAGATATCATTATGATTAAAACCAATACAGCTAATTGAGGAGCTACCGCATAATTAATATTAATGAATGGTGGCAACAGCGATATCATAAAGGCCCAGCCTTTAGGATTTGATATAGCGGTAAATAGTCCTTGGTTAAATAAAGTAAGCCGACTAACATCTGATTGATCCTCTTTGGTGATAGTCATACTCCCTTTAGATAACCACATCTGGATACCTATGTAAGCTAAATAGGCACCGCCTAAATACTTCACCAAAGTAAATATATCAGGATACTTAAGCATTACTGAAGCAACACCAACAACGGCAAAAATAGCCACTGAAGCGACCCCAACAACCTCACCTATCATCATCCATAACGTTCTACGAATACCTACAGACATGCCTAAGGTCATGGCTAAGGTCATACACATACCAGGAGCTGTCTCTTATACACATCTGACGCTGCCGACGAATAGAGAGGTG
>CAJXQM010000032.1 GCA_913058145.1 uncultured Colwellia sp. | reverse complement strand
TTTCTTTTTAACTGCTCAACATTCATACACACCCCGACAGGGTTGATGTTAAAGCTATCACTTTGTCTGAATTTTAACAGCCCTGTTAAAGAATAAGTCACCAAGTTAATGCCGTGTTAATTTTACTCAATTCAAATTATTCACTTCCTATTCGTTATTTTATGCTATTTTTAATGACATAAAAGCCATTTAAACACAGATATTCAATAGGTAACCACATGATAAACAATAAATCTGCTAAAAACTTACGCCCTTTTCAAGGAATATCACCTGTATTAGGCGCTGAAATCTATATAGATCAATCTGCCGTAATTGTGGGTGATATTACTTTAGCCGATGATGTTAGTATCTGGCCTTTAGTTGCTGCTCGCGGTGATGTAAATACGATTACCATAGGTGCGCGTACTAATATTCAAGACGGGTCGGTTCTTCATGTTACTCGAAAGAGTGAGCATAATCCGAATGGTAATCCATTAATTATTGGTGCTGATGTAACTGTTGGACACAAATGTATGTTACATGGGTGTACACTAGGTGATCGTATTCTTGTTGGCATGGGGGCTATTATTATGGATGGGGCTGTAATAGAAAATGACGTCTTCATTAGTGCTGGCGCATTAGTACCACCAAATAAGACATTAGCCAGTGGCTACTTATATGTTGGTAACCCCGTAAAACAAATACGACCATTAAAAGACAGTGAAGCTGCATTTCTTAAACAGTCCGCAATCAACTACGTTGAATTGAAAAATGACTATTTGAATGAGACCTAATATCTGACTTACGCTAGACAAATTAGCGCACATCTATATCCGTGACCAATCAAAATAGCCATTCAGAGTGAACTTTGAATGGTCATGGGTGTATATGAATAGTATCCCCCTCTGGCTCGTTTTTTTCGAGCCAGAGTTCGACTATATCTTCTAAATCATACTTAGCACAGGTATCAATTTTATCTAATCGCTTTAACTGCATGGAGTGAAAGTAAATAGTTATTCGTTGTCCTGATAATAAAGCCGTATATCGCCAAGCATCTTGTTGCTCATCAAATTCGAGATCATCATTAAATAGAAGTGCCTGATTCATGCCTACCTCTCATTTAAAGATGCTCTTAAGTCATGAAGAACAGGATCTACTGCAGGTTTTACTCCTCGCCAAATATCAAAACTCTCTGCCGCTTGCCCAACCAACATACCTAGACCGTCAATAACATTTTTAGCATTTAGCTCTTGTGCTTTTTGCAAAAATGGAGTCAATTCTTTACCGTATGTCATATCATAACAAACACAACTAGGTGTAATAAGCTTTTCCTCAATCGGAATCCCATGACCTGTTAAACCCGCAGATGTGGCATTGATAATTATATCAAATTCTTGTTCATTCGCTTTATCAAACGAACAAGCTGATAACGGCTGATCCGTGTATTGCTCAACTATTGCTTCTGCTTTAGAAACAGTTCTATTAGCAATAGTTAGGCTTTTAGGCATTTGATTTAAAAGAGGTAGCACTACTCCTTTAGAGGCTCCACCAGCACCAAGCAACAATACACGACTATTTTTTATGCAAACATTGTTTGCAAGTAAATCATTCACTAACCCAACCCCGTCGGTAGTATCTCCATATATCTTTCCATTTTTGAAAGTCAGCGTATTCACAGCACCCGAAAATTTTGCATGCTCGGTTAATTCATCACACATTGACATTGCTTGCTCTTTAAAAGGAGCTGTGACATTAGCCCCCTTACCTTCTTTGGCAATAAAGTCATTAACAGCCTCTGTAAAGCCATCTAACTCGACCAAACATGTTTCATAATGAAGTATTTGCTTTGTCGTTTTAGCAAAGGATTGGTGGATGAAGGGCGAACGTGATTGTTTGATTGGATTACCAAAAACGCAGTATTTGTCCATTAGGATACTTTCAATAAAAAATTTAGCTATAGCCTAACCGAATTGTAGTTTTAAGAACATAAAAAAAGCAGTAACAAATTACTGCTTTTTATTATGATTTATATCTTTAACGTTGTATTAAAACTTATAACCAACCATTAAAGAATAAACCATAGGGTCGACATCAACACTTACATGACCTGGCACTGCGCCACCAACTGCGGTGAAACTGGCTTTAGTGTCAATATCAATATAACGCGCAGAAGCGTTAATTGACCAATTTTCATCAACTTGGTAATCAACACCTACTTGGGCACTTAAACCCCAAGAGTTATCTAAATTAAGATCACTAGCATCTAATGGGGCACCTACTGGTGTAGTAGTACCATCGCTAATACTAACGATAGTAGGACTATCAGGTCCAGTTAATGCAGGATTAAAACTGTCTTCAAAGAAAAAAGTGTAGTTTATACCTACACCCACATACGGTTTAAATGCAGAGTTCGTATCGAAATAATACAACACACTTAACGCTGGTGGTAAGTGTTTAGTTTCCCCTAACTTAGCCACACCAGCACCAGTATCAACCATGATGTCGTGTTTAAATGGTGTCGCTGCTAATAACTCTACAGCCCAGTTGCTGTCGTAGAAATAAACAAAATTTAAACCAAGCTGTGAATTATCGTCAACAGAGGCAGTAATAGCACCTGCGCCTAAATTAACTGTTTGATTACCAGCAGCATAAATAGTTGCTTGTTGGCTATCAGGGTTTACAGATGTGATACCACCACGAACTAATATATCACCCGCTTGATTTGCTAACGCGACAGTAGAAATACTAGTTAATAATGCGATTGCTAATATTGATTTTTTCATATTTTATATCCCTTAATAATTTGTGGATATAATAGGGCTGTTGTTATTTAAAAGTTTGATTTAGCGTAAGGTTTTTTAGCTAATTTTTACAGAATGGTTTTTTTATTGATTTCGATCAAGCTTTGCAGTGAGCTTTAGGTAATGCATCGCTATCAAAGATGTTTTTATTGATATTTATCACACTCACAAATTTTTCACTGACGAATAACACTGCCTGTTAAGCCATTAATAATACTAGTGGGTTTTAGAAAGTTTAAGGTATCAGTTTTGATAATGTAATCAACTTTATCACCTAACTTTTGTTCAACTTGTTGCCAAATTGTTGCTGGTGGTTGTCCTGATAAATTTGCACTAGTTGACACAATCGCTTTATTTGTTAGCTTACAAAGAGCAACAACATCAGGATGATTGGTAACACGAACGGCAATGGAATCAAAAACACCACAAAGCAATGGTGATATATTGCTACTGGCAGGTAGTACCTGCGTGAGAGCGGCAGGCCAACGAGATAAAATTAGAGAGCGTTGCTCTTGACTTATAGCATTATCATTAAGGTAAGGTAAAAGTTGATCGTAATTAGCTGCCAATAAAATCAAGCCTTTATCAACACTTCGCTCTTTCAATAAAAGTAGCTTATTTACCGCTTCATCATTATCAGGATCACAACCAAGACCGAAAACAGCTTCAGTTGGATAAGCAATAATGCCACCTTGGGTAAATACCTCAGCAGCGTATTCAATTGTTGAGATATTACTCATAAAGTCACTATTTAATCACAGTCTGTTATTGTAAACCGCAGTTCTACTCTCATTGTATGCTTCATTTTCAAGGAAAAAGCACCTAATTAACGACTGTTAATTAGGTGCTTTGACGTCTAAATTGGGTCATACAGCAGTAAACTAGCCCAGTTTAGCTTGCATAGCTTCATCTTTTGCAAGTAAAGCTTTAGCATTAGCTTTACGTTCAGCCTGTACTTTATCTGCCATGCTTTGATCCGCAACACCTAAAATTTGCGCGGCTAAATAACCTGCATTTTTAGCGCCTGCTTTACCAATTGCAACTGTCGCAACAGGGATACCACCAGGCATCATTACCGTTGATAATAAAGCATCATGGCCTTGTAATGGACCATTATCTATTGGTACACCAATAACTGGACGTGTGGTCATACCCGCAACAGCACCTGCTAAATGGGCAGCTAAGCCAGCTGCACAAATAAATACTTTACAGCCTCGCGCTTCAGCATCTTTGACATAAGATTTTGCTGCTTCAGGAGTTCTATGGGCTGAACGCACACGAACTTCATGAGTTATATCAAATTGCTTTAGAATAGAAATAGTAGCTTGCATTACCGGAAGATCAGAATCTGATCCCATTAAAATAGCAACAAATGGTGAAGTCATGGTTTTTTCTCTTAAAGGTTAAAATAATATGGATGGTTTATATTCAAAATTATAGCGCTTTGCTTTTATAGCTACATTTTTTTTGTGGGCAACTTATCACCTCACCGTTTGCCATAGTTCGCTTAATTAGCACCGACCACTGACATTCTGGACAGGCTTGCTCTATAGGTTGATAGTTTAAAACATATTTACATTTAGGGTATTGGTTACAAGAATAAAATGTTTTACCAAAGCGATTAGTTTTTTCTTTTAGCTCTCCAACTTTACCCTTCTTTTTACATGATGGGCAAGCAACACCAATATCTTCATGGTGCTGTTCAGCTTCAATATGATGGCATTGTGGATAATTGGTACATCCAATAAACATACCATATCGTCCTTGCTTTACAGCTAATGGATGAGTACAGAGAGGACACTCGCTATTGGGTAAAACCTTATCTTCGATTCGCTCTTGTTCAATCACCGAACGCGTATATTGACAGTTAGGATAGTTAGAACAACTTAAAAAAGCACCCAATTTACCCCGCTTTATGATGAGCTCAGAACCACACTCAGGGCAAACTTCATAGGCTTTCTCAAGCGCATGCTCATGTCGAGAAAACAATGGATTCTCGTTATCTAAAGGTAATTGCTTTGCATTAGGCAGATTAGACATAAAATAAGCTATGGTTAGGTCAAATAAACGAGATACTACAAATATAATTGTGACATATTATGCCACAACTCTGCTTAAAAAAACTATTATTTAATGCAATGCCTAGTGCAATGGACCTTCTTGATCATCAAAAATAAGATCTTCCATTTGTGAGTAAGCATTTTCTTGACCCGGTACATTGAACAATACCATCAATATTACCCATTTTAAATCATCCATAGAGAAATGGGAGGTATCAAGCTCCATAACCCTATCTATGACCATTTCACGTGTAGTAAAATCAAGCACATTAACTTGTTCTAAAAACAAGATAAAGCCTCGACTTTCGGTATCAAGCAGTTGCATTTCATCTTCGGTATAAATACGGAAAGATTGATTGCCAACGCGAGTTAAATAAGGGTACGCATCGCTATCTTGCAATGCAGCAAGTTTTTCTAGCCAATTAAGTGCTTTATAGATTTCATCCTGGTGAAAACCTGCACGCGTAAGTTCATCGGTTAATATATCATGATCAACCATTACTTCAGCTTCACTATGAATATAGTTTTCAAAAAGATACATCAATATATCAAACATAACTAGCCCCTTTTAAACCTATGGTTCATACTACAATTTAAGGTAGCCACCTGGTACCGCAACCACCAGACCACTAAGCTCTAATAGTGTTAACCGAGTTAACACTTCCTCAATAGGTAGTTTACTTCGAGAAACCACTTTATCCACGGGAGTAATTTCAAATCCCACACTAGCCAACAATTCATCGACACACAAGCTCTTATTTCGAATTTTTTGATCAATATCTTTATTTACAACATCTTGTGATTTTTCCTGATTCTTTAAGTGTCGGTCAGGTTGATTTTCAAACGTTAGCTCTTCTATTATATCGGCCACTTCTTCCACTAGTTTAGCACCTTGCTTAATTAACCAGTGGCACCCTTTAGCCTGAGGATTATTAATAACGCTAGGAATAGAAAAAACATCTCTATTCTGTTCTAACGCACAACGAGCTGTAATTAAAGAACCACTTTGCAACGAAGCTTCAACGACTAATACACCTAAACTTAGGCCACTAATGATACGATTTCTTTTTGGAAAATGTCCTGCTTTTGGCAAAGTACCGGGTAAAAATTCACTAATTATCGCACCATGTTGAGATATAATTTGCTCCGCTAAAGCTTGGTGTCTTGCTGGGTAGACTTTATCTAACCCTGTAGCGACTACCGCAATAGTACTTGCATTGGACGTTAGTGCCCCTTTATGCGCAGCTGCATCAATACCTAAAGCTAAACCGCTGGTAATAATCAAACTAACTTCTGCCAACTGTTGAGCTAGCTGAAAAGCCGTTTCACGGCCACCTATAGTAGCCGAACGACTACCAACAATAGCGAGTTGACTTTGATTTAATAATTTTTTATTACCTTTTATAAATATAACCAGGGGTGGATCGTAAATTTTTTTTAGTAAACAAGGGTATAGGGGATCATCAAAAGTTATTATTTCACTGTTACAATTATAACTGCTGTTAATAATCTCATCGATGAATAACCAATTGGGTTTGTTAAATGCAGCTAAATGGTTAGGTGTTAAGCTATTTGCTGAAGTTAATGGTGATAATGATGACAAAGAAAAAAGTGCTGCTAGCCCGTAGGTATCAACAAGTGCTAATTTTTTATGGATGGCTAAACGAGGAACAAGCTTTAGTGCTAGCCAGTAATGAATATTGGTTTTTTTCATTTGTCTCCTCCCTAAGACTATATTTACGGGTACTTATTCTGGTGCGGTTACCACATCTTGTAGACGCGCCGGTTTTTCAGTGCGTAAAATCAGTGCCATACTTGCTTTCTGATAAACTTTAAACACGATTAACTCACCTAAACCCTCTTCTGGCATTTTATAATTTGCACTACTCGCTGTTAAAAATCGGTTCCAACCTGGTGTCTCCATGACATATTTTGGACCTCTACTTGTATCTAGGATACCTGGGCTTGAGCGTTTTATTGCCATAACATCGCCGACAGTTACCTGATGTTCAGTGCCTCGATTAACAATAACGACTTCTAACTTACCAAACTCACGACCATTACTCGACGCTTTAATAATAGTTCCACGCAATGATTTATCCGCGGCTTTCATCGTCAATACCGAAGGGTACATTTGCCCCTCATGTACGGGCACAATAAAATCGCCTAAGCGTATTTCACGTTTTGCAGTAGAGACTTTGAGTGTTGCTGGTTCTTTTTCATTATTATTACCCGCACGAAGTACTTGAGCTGTTGCCACTAAATCAACATAAAACCCTAAAGAATCAGTCGTTTCAGGATCAATCACTTCCTCTCTTTTATGATAAATAGCATAGGTTTTTGCCAACTCTAACTCTTTATTAATATAAACTTTAAAGCCATTAATACTCAAATTATATCCTTCGTCGCTACCAATAACATAAGGTGATTTTTCAATTTTTTCGGCACTAAATAAATGTTCGTACTTAATGAATGGGGCTATCACTTCTAATGGTAACAACCTAATTGCTTTATTATCCTTACTTGTTTGGCGTATTTTGGGCGACCATTTATAACTTGCTTTAACGGGCTGTAGCATCAACATAGGCTCCCCTTTTTCATCAAAAATTAACATTATAATATCACCAGGATATATTAAATGAGGGTTGTTGATTTCAGGATTGAAACGCCATAATTTAGGCCACAGCCATGGCTGTTCTAAAAAAATAGCAGAAATATCCCATAGGGTATCTCCTTTAACGACAACGTGGATTTTAGGTGCATCATCATTAATTTTTAACTGATCTGCCAATGAAATTAAAGAACTCGTGAATAAAGAAAGTGTTAGAATTATTTTTTTTAGCATGTATTTCGTCCCTGAATCATGATTTTATTCACTGTTATAGAAATACAGTATTATTAATTGCTATAATAATAAACATAACACTCTAACAGAATTATCGCTAATTCTTTTAACAAGCGCTTATAAGACTATGACTATTTTAACTGTATTACGTTTTCCCGATCCTCGTTTAAAAACAAAGGCTAGCCTTGTAACTGAAATTACTAAAGCTACCTCAATCATTATAGATGATATGTTGATAACCATGTATGATGAAAAAGGTGTTGGTCTTGCGGCGACCCAAGTTGATATCCATCAACGTATCGTTGTTATTGATGTTTCTGAAAATAACGATCAACCTCTTGTACTAATTAATCCAGAAATAATTGCTAAAAGCGATGAAACCTTGATTAATGAAGAGGGATGTTTATCTGTTCCTGGGGTTTACGCCAAAGTAGATCGCCACACAACTTGTACCGTAAAGGCTCTAGACCGTGACGGGAAACAATTTACCCTTGATGGTGAAGAACTATTGAGCATTTGTATTCAACACGAGCTTGATCATTTAAATGGTATTTTATTTGTTGATTATTTATCACCATTAAAGCGCCAACGCATTAAAACCAAGTTAGAAAAAGAAGCAAAATTAGACAAGGATAATGCTTAAACCTATGTCTAATTCTCTCAAAAGTCCCCTAAATATTATTTTTGCCGGCACACCCGATTTTGCTGCCCAACATTTAGCGGCACTGATTAATAGTCAACACAATATAGTTGCGGTTTATTGCCCACCTGACAAACCGGCGGGGAGAGGCAAAAAACTTGCCTCCTGTGCAACTAAATTATTAGCACTTGAACACAATATCCCTGTTGAGCAACCCATTAATTTTAAAGACATTAACGACCAACAAAATTTAACCCAATATAATGCCGATATTATGGTGGTGGTTGCTTATGGTCTACTGTTACCTGAAGCCATATTAAATTCCCCACGTTTAGGGTGTATTAATGTGCATGGTTCTTTATTGCCAAAATGGCGAGGAGCTGCACCAATTCAACGTTCATTAGAAGCGGGGGATGAAAAAACGGGTGTTACCATTATGCAAATGGATAAAGGTTTAGATACAGGTGATATGATCTTAACTGCCGAATGTCTTATTGAGTACACAGACACAAGTGCAAATCTTTATGAAAAATTAGCTTTACTTGGACCAATAGCATTAGTTGATACTTTAGCTTTAATGGCACAAGATAATTATAACGCTAATGAACATAATACTAGCCAAGATAATACTCTAGCCACATACGCACATAAACTTGATAAAGCCGAAGCCGAATTAAATTGGCAATTAAGCGCCTGCGAATTAGATAGAAAAGTTCGTGCTTATATTCCTTGGCCTGTAGCACAATTTACTTTCACTGAAGCTAAAACTGAAAATAATACCGTAGATAAACAACACAAAATTCGCATATTGCAAGCTTCTGTACAAAATACAGACAGTAACAAACCTATTGGCACCATTATTTCTGTAGATAAAAGTGGTATTGTAGTCGCCACAGCAAATGGCGCTATTTGTTTAGAAATACTGCAACTACCTGGCAAAAATGCTCTACCTGTAAAAGATATTCTTAATGGTCGTGCTGATTGGTTTAAAGTAGGCACTAACATTAACGGCATAGTGAATTAAATGACAACTAAAACTACTCAAATAGATAAACAAAAATTTATCAATATTCGCGCACTGGCTGCGAAGTGTTGTTATAGCGTAATTGACCAAGGACGAAGCCTTAGTGATGAATTACCCAAACAACAAGATAAAGCCGCCTTAAAAGATAAAGGCTTATTGCAAGAAATTTGCTATGGCGTTCTGCGATATTTACCTGAATTAGAACATGATGTCCGTGCATTAATGCAAAAACCTTTGACGGGTAAACAACGTGTATTTCACTTTTTGTTGTTGGTGGGTGTGTATCAAATTAAGTATATGCGCATTCCTGATCACGCAGCGGTTAGTGAAACCGTTGCGGCTACTGGCGCTTTAAAAAACCGTCAAATGAAAGCATTGGTTAATGGTGTGTTACGAAATTTTGTCCGCGCTAGTGAAAATACTACACCACATAAACAAGAAACTCTGCCGGCCTCAATACAGTACAACCATCCGGGTTGGTTTATTAAAAAAACACAGAAAGCCTACCCCATAAAATGGCAACAAATTCTAGAAGCCAACCAACAAAAACCACCTATGTGGTTACGAGTGAACCAACAACATCACACGAGCACTGAGTATCAAAACTTATTAACGACAGCAGGAATAGACGTTAATACTATGGATCCATTAAGTCATGCCATTGAGCTCACTCGCCCCACTGATGTGACTAAGTTACCCGGTTTTGAGCAGGGTTGGATTTCAGTTCAAGATGGCGCCGCTCAAGAAGCCGCTCGACTGCTTAATTGTCAACATGGTGACATAGTACTGGATTGTTGTGCTGCACCTGGTGGCAAAACATGTCATATTTTAGAGCAAACATCTGACATAGCATCAATGACTGCCATTGATGTTGAAGCCGGCCGTTTAGTTAGAGTAGAAGAAAATTTAGCTCGTTTAGGGTTAAAAGCTAAGGTTATTGCCGCTGATGCTGCCAATTCAAAGACCTGGTGGGACGGGCAACAGTTTGACCGTATTTTATTAGATGCTCCCTGCTCTGGAACCGGTGTTATTCGACGCCATCCTGACATAAAATGGTTACGTAAAGCCAGCGACATTGATGTACTAGTAACACTTCAGCAGCAAATACTAAAAGAAACATGGTCTTTACTTAAACCTGGTGGTACTTTACTTTATGCAACGTGTAGTATTTTACCGCAAGAAAATAGTGAGCAAATACATAATTTCATTAAAAACAATACTGATGCTGAGTTAGTCAATATTGACGGTAACGACACATCAGAAAAAAACATTGTCGGTTGGCAATTATTGCCAGGAGAAAATAATATGGATGGTTTTTATTACGCCAAACTATTAAAAAAAATATTATAAAAAATTATCGATCCTCAATTAAGTAACCACGAGGGTAATGTTCATCCCTGAGAATAAAAATGAAAATAATTATAGTAGGTGCTGGTCAAGTAGGCGGTACTTTAGCGGAAAATCTTGTTGGTGAAAATAACGAAATATCGGTTGTTGATATTGACGGTGAAAGGCTTCGCGACCTCCAAGATAAGATGGACTTAAAAGTTGTTACTGGCCAAGGTTGTCATCCCGAGGTGCTTAAAAGTGCGGGTGCTGAAGATGCGGATATGGTTATCGCGGTAACCTCAGATGATGCGACCAATATGATTACCTGCCAAATTTGTTCTTCTTTATTTAATACCCATAAAAAAATTGCCCGAATTCGCTCAAATCAAGTATTAAAATACTCACAACAGTTATTTCATAAACACCATATTCCCGTTGATCATGTCATTGCTCCAGAAGAGTTAGTTACACGCGATATTGTCCGCTTAATAGACTATCCAGGTGCATTACAAGTATTAGAGTTTGCTCACGGAAAAGTCAGTTTAGTTGCGGTTAAAGCATATTATGGTGGTTTACTCGTCGGGCACGCCTTATCAACGTTAAGAGATCATATTCCAAATATTGATACCCGTGTTGCGGCTATTTATCGTAACGGCAAACCGATTCGTCCTTTAGGTACTACTGTCATAGAAGCAGATGACGAGGTGTTTTTTATTGCTGCCAGTATTCACATACGCGCAGTAATGAACGAACTACAAAAATTAGAATCTGCTTATAAACGTATTATGATTGTTGGCGGTGGTAATATAGGCGCAGGACTTGCGCGAATCTTAGAAAAAAACCATCAAGTAAAATTAATTGAACGCTCACCAGAACGTGCTGCGAAATTAACATCTGAACTAAATCATACACTTGTTTTCAATGGTGATTCATCTGACATAGAGCTACTGACCGAAGAAAACATTGACCAATTTGATGTTTTTATTGCCGTTACCAATGATGATGAAGCTAATATAATGTCATCACTACTGGCGAAAAAGCTTGGTGTACGTAAAACTATGGTACTTATTCAACGTGACGCATATATAGAGCTAGTCCATGGTGGCGCTATCGACATTGCTATATCACCACAACAAGCTACTATTTCAGCATTATTAACCCATGTTAGACGCGGCAGTATCGATAACGTTTATAGCCTACGAGGTGGTGCAGCTGAAGCAATTGAAATAGTCGCCAAGGGTGATGAAAAATCATCAAAAGTAGTTGGCCGTACAATCAAAAATATCAAGCTACCACCCGGTACAACTATCGGCGCGGTTGTGCGTGGCTCTGAAGTCTTAATTGCCCATTCCAACACCCTGATCTGTGAAGAAGACCATGTTATCTTATTTTTAGTCAACAAACGTTATATCGGTGACGTTGAAAAATTATTCCAAGTTAGCGCTATTTATTTCTAAATAAAATATTTATACCGTATCTATTAACTTATGCACGCCAAAATGCAGGAGTGAATAATACTAGCAAGGTAAATATTTCTAAACGGCCAAACAGCATAGCCATAATTAAGACCCATTTACTACTATCACCTATTGTTGAGTAATTAGCAGCAACCTCACCTAGCCCAGGCCCAAGATTATTAATAGACGCCGCAACCGCGGTAAAGGCTGTAATATCATCCATACCCGTGGCAAGTAGTAATAACATACAAATAACAAATACTGCCGCGTAGGCAGAAAAGAACCCCCAAACCGCTTCAACAACACGATCAGGCAAAACTTTTTTACCCATTTTAATACTGAACACTGCTTTAGGATGAACCAGCTTATTTAGTTCACGTAAACCTTGTAAATATAACAACAACACACGCACAACTTTCATACCGCCACCAGTACTGCCAGCACAACCACCAATAAAACTAGAAAAAATGAGTAAAATAGGTAACAGTGTTGGCCAATCAGCAAATGAGGTCGTAGTAAAACCAGCCGTTGTACTGATAGAAACAGACTGAAACAAAGCCTGATCAAAAGCCTGATCAGCATCTTGATAAGTTCCAGAAGCAATCAATACAGTAAAACAAATTAGTGTTAGTACTAATTGTATCGCAATAAAAACTTTAAATTCAGGATCATAAAAATAATTTTTAAGTGACTTACTTTGCACAACCGCATAATGCAAGGCAAAATTAACACCCGCAATTACCAAGAAAAAAACACAAACAAAATTAATTGTAGGGCTATTAAAATATCCCATACTCGCATCATGTGTAGAAAATCCACCGATAGCGATAGTAGAGAATGAATGGCATATTGCATCAAAACCCGACATACCTGCAAGCCAGTAGGCAACAGCGCAAGCAATGGTTAGTGATAGATAAATATACCATAGGTGCTTAGCGGTATCAGCGATACGTGGCGTCATTTTTGAGTCTTTAACCGGCCCAGGAGTTTCAGCGCGATATAATTGCATGCCACCTATACCAAGCATGGGTAATACTGCCACCGCTAAAACAATAATCCCCATACCACCAAGCCACTGTAATTGCTGGCGATACCATAAAACGGCATGGGGTAAGCCTTCTATATGATTTAAAATAGTTGCGCCAGTAGTCGTTAAACCAGAAAAGGATTCAAAAAAAGCATCCGTAATAGATAAAGATGGTTGTTCTAATAAAATAAAAGGAATAGCAGAAAAGCTCGCTAACACTAGCCAAAACAACACCACAATAAGAAAGCCTTCTCGGGCTCTTAAGTCGGTTTTTTGATATCTATTCGGATACCAAGCGAGAAAACCTGTAATCAGGCACCAAAGGAAACCTAATAGAAAAGGTACACCACCACCATCACGATAAATCATGGAGACCAAAGCGGGTGGTAACATAGTGACACTCAGTAGTGCCACCAACAAACCTAAAATTCGGATAATATTTTTATATTGCACGTTTTATTATTTTTTAGTGGTTAAATGTTATTGATTCAAATTAGTTAATACTAATTTTCCTGCCGATAATGTTTGTAATTTTTCAGCTACTAGCCCTAGCTTAGCTTCCGGAATGCATAAACTAAACAGTACTTGTTGCAAATACTCTTGTTTAACAACTTGCCCTTCTGCTTGGCTAATTATATGTAATACATCATCAACTTGGCTATATTGACATGCTAGGGTTTTTGCCGCCATAGCTATTTTAGTTTTCGCTTCTAAAAAAATAAGCGCTTGTCGAACACTATCAGCATAAGCTCGTTGTAAACCACCTGTACCTAACTTAGTACCGCCAAAATATCGCACTACAACGGCACACACTTGGCCAATACCACCACCTTGCAATACCGCTAACATCGGTTTTCCTGCTGTTCCACTTGGCTCACCATCATCAGAATAACCATAACCTAAGCTATCGTTGGCTGCTTTAGTTAAAAAAGCATAACAATGATGACTCGCTTGCGGGTATGCCTGCTTAAAAAACTTAACCTGAGCTTTGGCCTCATCAATACTAGCACAAGGGAATAGGTAACAAATAAAACGGCTACGATTAACAACCGTTTCATGCTCAACTTTATTATCCGCTATTTGATAGTCTTTACGCACGGTAAACTACAAACCTAAATCACGGGTCATATTTTCATTATGTGATTGATGGACAATAATATTATCTTCAATGCGAATACCACCAAAGGGGCGCATTCCATCTACTTGTTGCCAATTAACTTGATCACTATTAGCTGATTCTTTTAAGTTTTGGAGTAGAGAGTCTATAAAATACAAACCCGGCTCAATCGTAAAGACTTGTCCAGCTTCAATAATTCTTGATGTACGTAAAAACGGGTGCGCTTCTGGTGCATTAATATGGGTTCCACGCTCATCAGCCATAAAGCCGCCAACATCATGTACTTGTAAACCAAGATGATGTCCCAAGCCATGAGGAAAGAACGTACTCACTATGCCTGAATCTAGCGCGGTATCAGCACTCACATTAATAAAATCAAACTCCACCAATACTTGTGCTATCTCTTGGTAGGTAGCAACATGTAAATCAGCATAAGAGAGTCCCGGCTTTAAGCCCTTCACTGCATTTAACATAAGTTGATCCATACGTGCGATCAATTCAGCAAACTTACCCCGTTTAAAAGAATAAGTACGTGTAATATCAGCGGCATAGCCATTAAAGTTAGCGCCCGCATCAATTAAAAAAGATTGATGTGTTTGCGGTGCACTTTTATTTAAATCCATATAGTGCAAAATAGAACAATTTTTATTTAATGCAATAATATTGCCATAAGGTGTTTCATTCGCGGTATAACCTATAGCATTAAGATAAGCATTTTGAATTTCAAACTCAGTATCACCACTTAAAAAAGCCGCTTTAGCTACTTGATGTGCTGTTACAGCTAAATAATTTGATTGACGTAAACACTCTTGTTCATAAGTCGTTTTAAAGGCGCGGTGATAATGAAAATAGTTAAGTAGTGGTTCAGGATTAATTGCTTCAAAACCGAGTGTATTGGCCATTTCAATGTGACTACCAATATAAGCGAAATTTTTCTTATCATAAGGCAGTAATTTATCAACATCACTGGCTTTTTTGAGTATTTTTATATCAAAAAATTCACCCCAATAACTTTCAGTTAATGGGGTTGTTTTATGCCAAAAATCAACTGGTTGATAATAAATTAAAGTTGGTTTGTCTTCACCATTGATAATAAGCCAACAGTTAGGTGCATCAATTAACGGTAACCAATGTTTAAAGTGAGGGTTTACTTTAAATGGGTAGGTATTGTCATCAAGAAAAACTTTAACCTCTTGACCCGAATGAATAACAATACCTTCAATATTTTCACGCGACAACGCTTCTTTGGTTCTTTGTTGTAACTGTTCTAAATGCTGTGGATATTCTTCTTTTAGCTTATTTATTAATTTGCTCATTGAGGCGTCCTTAAATTTTTTTCATGATAACACAACGTTTGGTTGGCCAGTTAGATATCCGTGACCAATCAATTCCCTTTTGAAGAGTGACTGATCTATTTCAATTCGTGGTGTTGTGATGAAACAATAGTTATTTAGGAAAATCTGCTTCTAATAAGCTATATTCATGTAGCGCCATTATCAATCACAGAAACGATGAATAATAATACATAAAGGATATGATTAAATTATACACGCATATAAATACTTACTGTTTAATCACCGATATTCATATTAATTACTTGCTTAAAAAGCTGACTAACCTGCCCCGGCTCATGTTGATATATTTCTTGGTATGCCAAAACACTTTTTACATAATTTCGTGTTTCTTTAAAAGGAATAGTTTCTATCCAAATATCGGCAGGAATAGCTTTTAAATTTTTCAACCAACTTTTAACTCTGTAAGGCCCAGCATTATAAGCTGCTGTTGCTAAAATCTGATTCCCGCTATTTCTATCAAGTAACTTTTTCAAATAGCGAGTACCAAGTTGAATATTACTGTCAGCATCAAGTAACTCATTACGATTAATTTTTCCTTTTTTTAGTGATTTTGCAGTATTAGGCATTAATTGCATCAAACCTTTTGCCCCTGCAGGTGAACGTGCATCCGCCATAAAGGAGCTTTCTCTACGGGCAATAGCAAATGCCCACGCCGGTGCTATTTTTTCATTATTCGCGTGAAGATTAATCTCTTCATCAAAAGCTTTAGGGAATCTCAGCGCTACATCATCTAAATAACCAACTTTAGCTAAAGTAAAAATGGTGCGATCAAACCATTGATTTTCATTAGCTACTTTTGCTGCAATCAGCTTTTCTCTATTGGTTAATTGACTCATTAACCAATTCCATTCAGAACGGGCCTGTTCATAACGTCCTAAATGATATAATTCAAATGCTCTTTTTGCCGCAGGATAATTTATCACCCGTCGCTTTTCTGCCAAAGAAAACGCCAACGGCTTATGTTGCATGCTCGCTGGTGTTCGTAAATAACTTGCGGCTAAAAAGCCATAATAATGTCGCTCATCTGCCAGCTGTTGCAAAAAATACTGACCACGTTCAACAGCATCTGTTGCTATTAATGCCCGTGCATACCAATACTTCCACTTTAAATCATCTTTATATTTACTGGGCAATAACTTAAAATCAACAATAAGCCGTTGCCAATCTTGTTGTTTTAATGCCTGTGATAAACGCCACTGCAACATGTTTTGATTTAAAGAACTAAGCTCGAGTAAATCTAACCACTCTTGAGCCTGATGATGATTTTTTGCAGACAATGCCAAGGCAAATTTTTCATTGATCTGTTGTTGTTGCTTAAGCGTAAATACAAATATCTGCTGAGCTTTTTTATAACTACGAATAGCCATGTCTGGATGACGCCAAATAAGACGTTTTAAACCATAAGCTAATATTTCAGTTTCTCGTATCGACTTGTTAGGAAAATATTTTAACTTACCTATTAGTGATGGATTACGACGAACTTTATGCCACAACTTAGCTAAGTACTGCTCCTCTGGTGGTAACAACTTGGTTAAATAGGGGATTAGGGTGTGCTGGCCGCCATTAGCCGCTAGAACAATACGTTGCCAAATCACGGTATTGGTTTGATAGCCTGCTTTTTCCCAACGTTCAAATAATGGATCACATGCTTTATTTTGTGATTTCCCAACCTGCCATAGTTTAGTTACTTCAGGGAGTACCACACTGTCGGTTAAGCCTGATAAAAGTCTAAATTTAAGATGCTGACAATTTAATTCTGCATTATTTGAAGGCTTATAAGCCTTTAAAAATAACAATCCTTTTTTTTTCTTGGCTAAATATTTTAACCACGTTTTCCGTAATGGCCAATCCAGCGGTGTTCCTTTATATTTAAATAAAAATTTATTTATTTCTTCCGCATTAGACAAGCGTATATTATTTAGCAAACGCTTCTGATCTAAATAAGGTTGTAACGGGTAATAATGTAGATGATTATAAAGTGACTTATATTGTGCAGATATACTCTTGTGTACTAATTTTTCTGCTTGAATAAACCGTTGTTGCTGAATTTTATCAGCTATTAAGTTCAATGGTTCACTGGCAAATACGCCTAGACCGTATCCATAAGCCAATATAACTAACAACATTTTTTTCACTAAACTAGCCATCATTGATTTAATTTACATTCCATTTTTTCAATGTATCTCAGTATAGATCAGAGACCAATTAAATAGTTGATTTACTCTCAATTATTATTCAATATACAGTATAATATCTCTAGTTTTACTACCTAACTATTTAAATACCTCTATGCTCGACACTATTTTTCAAACAACAGATCATATTCTGGATGCCGTGGGACTACGCTGCCCAGAACCCGTAATGATGGTGCGCCTAAATATACGAAAAATAGCCTCTGGCGAAACGCTTTTAATTAAGTGTGATGACTCTTCAACTACGCGTGATATTCCCAGTTTTTGCCGGTTTATGGAACATGAACTCATTGCTAAAAAAGTAGATAAGAAACCCTATTTATATGTAATAAAAAAGAGCTAAACGCCTTTATACCGGCTCCAATTGAGGAGGAACGAGTATATTAGTTCTTCTTATTTGTTGGCCTGCTAATTTATTATACAGGTAACTCTACTTTTTTTAGCATAACAAACAACTCATCTTTTAATTTCAAACGTTGCTTCTTTTTCATTTCGATATAGTCATCACTGGTATTTTCAATACCCTTCTCTATACGAAGCACTTCTTGATTAATATCATGGTACTCCGTAAATAAGCGAGAAAAGTGATTATCATTCATTTTTAAGTGATGAATTTCATCATTAAACTCTGGAAACTCGTGGTGTAGATCATGTTTTTGTATGGTCATAGTGTTCTCCTTGTGCCATGTTTTTCGTTAAGTTATACCAAACAGATTAATTTAGTGATCAATTTTAATGAGGATAAATTTTCAAGAGCGAGGCGCTTGATTGAGCAATAGCTGGCTATTGGGATTGAAAGCAACGATGTTATTGGAGATTTAGACCATTTATAAAGATCACTTAATGAGTTTGATTGGTATTATATCTATCTTCATTCTCACTTTACGCTTTTATTTCTATCAGTATTTGATCTAGCACAAGGGTCTGATTAAAAATTTTTTCAAAATATGAGTTAAAAAAAGGGCCTATTATATCAATTAGTATAATAGGCCCTTTCGTTTGTCATTGTAAATTTATGATATTTTTTACAATAAAGAAATATCCGCGATAGCAAAGAAGCTATTACGTATTTCATTAAGTAACGTTAAGCGGTTTATTTTTACTGCTTCATCATCACTCATCACCATCACGTTATCAAAAAAAGTATCTATCGGTGTTTTTAACTGAGCAAGCTCAGATAAAGCAGCTTGATAATTTTTCTGTGCCATTAATGGTGCGACTTTCAAGCTGATACTTTGAAAAACATCAGCAAGATCTTTCTCTGCTTGTTCGCTAGCTAACTCAGTTTTAAAAGCATCATAAAGTTGGCCATCAAACTTAGCAAGAATATTACCAACACGCTTATTGGCTGCTGCTAATGTAGCAGCTTCCGCAAGTTCACCAAAGAAAGTAACTGCTTTAATACGCTTGTCAAAATCTAACGGCGCACTTGGCTTCTTCGCCAGCACAGCTTGAATAACGTCAAGCGTAATACCTTGTTCTTGATAAAAAGCACGGAAACGGCCCATAATAAAATGAAAGACATTATCAGCAGTATTCTCATTTATTAATTTATCACCAAATAAATTAATACTTTCAGCTATTAGCGTAACAAGATCTAAATCTAGTTGCTTTTCAATGATAATGCGAATCACACCAATGGCAGCTCTTCGCAATGCAAAAGGGTCTTTATCACCTTTAGGTGGCTGGTTAATACCAAAGATACCCACGAGTGTGTCTATCTTATCACTGATAGCAACCGCACAACCTATTGTCGCTTCTGGTAAGCTGTCACCCGCATAGCGTGGACGATATTGATCTTCTAATGCTTGAGCTATTGCTTCACTTTCGCCATCATTGAGGGCATAGTATTTCCCCATTGTGCCTTGCACTTGTGGAAACTCTAATACCATATCTGACATTAAGTCTGTTTTACTTAACAGACCTGCTCGATAGGCATCAACGCCATCTTCACCTATTTGCTCAGCAATCAAATGACTTAAGTGGGCTATTCTTTCAGATTTATCTTTTAGCGTACCTAATTGTTTTTGAAACAGAACAGTTTCTAAAGTAGTAAGCCTTGATTCAAGTGTCTGCTTTTTATCTGTTTTAAAGAAAAATTCAGCATCTGCTAATCGAGGACGAATGACTTTCTCATTGCCAAAGATCACTTGTTGTGGATCTTTTGATTCGATATTGGTAACAAAAATAAATTTATTAACTAATACGCCATCGCTATTAGTAACTGGGAAGTATTTTTGATGATCTTTCATAGAGTAAATCAATGGCTCAGCAGGCACATTGAGAAAGTCTTCATCAAAAGTACCAACTAACGTTACCGGCCATTCAACTAATGCAGTGACCTCTTCCAGTAATTCTTCATCGATTAAGGCAACAGCAGAAATATCGAATTCTGTTTGTTTAATTTGTTCTATGATTTTATCTTGGCGTGCTTGGTAATCGACTTCAACATAGGCTTTTAATAACTCAGCTTGATAATCATTTGCATGCTTAAGTGTAACCAACCCTTGATGATGGAATCGATGACCTTGCACTTGATTACTTGAATTCACACCTAACGCAGCACCCGCTATAACTTGATTGCCATACATTAACGTTAATGTATGAACAGGTCGTATAAACTGAATACGTTCTGCACCCCAACGCATAGGCTTGGCAATAGGTAATTTATTTAGTGCTGTAACAACCATATCTGGCACTAACTCATGAATAGTTTTACCTGATACAGTTGCTTTGTGTAGCAACCATTCACCTTTGGGTGTAACTAAGCGTTCAGCTTGCTCAATGGTAATACCATTAGAGCGAGCCCAACCCATAGCAGCTTTGCTTGGTTGCCCTTGCTCATCAAAAGCAACGTTTACCGCTGGTCCACGTTTTTCCACTACTTTGTCTGCTTGCTTGTCATTCAAGTCTATTACTTGTACGGCTAAACGGCGCGGTGTAGCAAACCATTTAATGTCAGAATAAGATAGAGCGTTACTATCAAGCTGACTTTTAATATTATCATAAAAGGCTATTGCTAATGTCTTTAGTGATTTTGGTGGTAATTCTTCTGTACCTAATTCAATCAGGAGAGTTTCGTTAATCATTATTTGTCTCCTTTAACTGAATGATCAGTTTTGTTTTTACCTGCTTTCTCTTTACACAGAGGAAAGCCTAGCTCTTCACGTTTTGCGTAATAAGCTTCTGCAACAGCTTTAGACAAAGTACGTACACGTAAAATATAACGTTGGCGTTCAGTAACTGATATAGCATGGCGAGCATCAAGTAGATTGAACGCATGCGAAGCTTTCATCACTTGCTCATAAGCAGGTAATGGTAAATTAGCTTCAATCAGTCTTTGACTATCTTTTTCACATTGATCAAACTGCTTAAAAAGTGCATCTACATCGGCATGTTCAAAATTATAAGTTGATTGCTCTACTTCATTTTGATGAAAAACATCACCATAAGTTACTGTACCCATAGGACCATCAGCCCAAACAAGATCATAAATACTGTCTACATTTTGAATATACATAGCAAGGCGTTCTAAACCATACGTGATCTCGCCCGTTACTGGTGTACATTCTAAACCACCCACTTGCTGAAAATAGGTGAACTGTGTAATTTCCATACCATTAAGCCAAATCTCCCAACCTAAACCCCACGCACCTAATGTGGGTGATTCCCAATTATCTTCAACAAAGCGAATATCATGTACTAGAGGATCAATGCCTAACTCTTTTAAAGAATTAAGATAAAGCTCTTGGATATTTTTGGGTGATGGCTTTAACATTACTTGGAATTGATAATAATGTTGTAATCGATTTGGATTTTCACCATAACGACCATCAGTAGGTCGTCTACAAGGCTGTACATAGGCACTACTAATTGGCTCAGGTCCTATAGAACGTAAAAATGTCATTGGGTGGAATGTTCCTGCCCCAACTTCTAAATCTAATGGTTGTACGATAACACAACCTTGACGTGACCAATAATCTTGCAACTGCAATATAAGGCCCTGAAACGTTTTACAATTGAAACTAGTCATGGATGTTCAAATTCACTTTTGTTTGGATTCTATTACAAGTTTTTTATTAAACTGTAATGCTGAAAAATAAAAACCCAGTAATGAAGACCGGGTATATTATTTGTATTTTAACTACACAATGATTTTTCGTAGCCGTTTGACTAAAAGTCTAAATTCGAAACTTTTAATGCATTTTCTTCAATAAAATGACGACGTGGTTCAACATGATCACCCATAAGGGTAGTAAACAACTGATCCGCAGCAATAGCGTCTTCAATGGTAACTTGCAACATACGACGTGTGTCAGGATCCATAGTAGTTTCCCAGAGTTGTTCAGGGTTCATTTCACCTAATCCTTTATAACGCTGTATGTACTGTCCACGTTTAGATTCTGCCATTAACCAGTTTAGTGCTTCTTCGAAACTTTCTACCTGTTTAGTTTTCTCTCCACGTTTAGCATAAGCACCTTCTTCCATTAAACCATTAATCTCATCGTTTAATGAAACAATAGCAGCAAATTCACCGGACTGAATAAAATCATAACTACAATTATAGACTTTATCTATGCCATGTTGACGAACATTAAATCGAGGATAATAGATATTACGCTCACTGTCATGCTCAACACTTACCGTATAAATTGAACCATTGCCATCTTGATTATCAAGCTGAGTAATCAAATCTTTTGCCCAAGCATCTACCGTAGTTTTGTCAGAAAACTTATCTGGAGAAATGTTTTCGCTATATATCATTTTCTCTAGAATATCACTTGGAATTTGTCTTGAAATTCTTTTTATAATATCCATCGTTTTACGGTATTGATTTACTAACTGTTCTAGTGCTAAACCTGCAATAGCAGGTGCTCCTTCATTTACATGAATGGTCGCATTCTCTAATGCTAGCGTAGTTAGATATTCTGTTAATCCATCATCATCTTTAATGTAACGCTCTTGCTTGCCTTTTTTCACTTTATACAAAGGAGGCTGAGCAATAAATATATGACCTCGTTCCATAATTTCTGGCATTTGACGATAGAAGAAAGTAAGTAATAAAGTACGGATATGTGAGCCATCGACATCAGCATCCGTCATGATGATAATGCTGTGATAACGTAGTTTCTCTGGGTTATATTCATCACGACCAATACCACAACCTAATGCAGTTATTAAGGTGCCTACTTCTTGTGACGAAATCATTTTATCAAAGCGCGCTTTTTCTACGTTAAGAATTTTACCCTTTAATGGTAATATGGCTTGGTTTTTACGGTTACGCCCCTGTTTAGCGGAACCACCAGCAGAGTCTCCTTCCACAATATATATTTCAGAAAGAGCAGGGTCTTTTTCCTGACAATCAGCTAACTTACCTGGTAAACCTGCAATATCTAATACACCTTTACGACGTGTCATTTCACGTGCTTTCCGCGCGGCTTCACGTGCTCTTGACGCATCAACAATTTTCATAATAATAGTGCGAGCAATGCTTGGGTTTTCTAATAAGTATTCACCGAGCTTTTCACCCATCGCTTGTTCCACTGCTGTTTTAACTTCAGAAGAAACGAGTTTATCTTTAGTTTGAGAAGAAAACTTAGGATCAGGTACTTTTACTGAGATGACTGCAGTTAATCCTTCTCGTGCATCATCACCTGTAGCACTTGTTTCAGTACTGCCTTTCTTTGCTTTATTTAAGCCTTCTTTAACCATATATGAGTTCAAAGTTCTAGTTAGTGCTGTTCTAAAACCACTTAAATGAGTACCACCATCACGTTGTGGAATATTGTTAGTAAAACAGAAAATATTTTCTTGAAATCCATCATTCCACTGCATAGCAACTTCAACAATAATTCCGTCGTCTCTTTCTAAATCGAAATAGAAAATTTCTTGGTTAACGGCTGTTTTATTGGTATTTAAATAATCTACAAACGCTTGAATACCACCCTCATAACAAAAGTGTTCATCTTTACCTTCGCCACGTTCATCTATCAAACGGATAGAAACACCTGAGTTTAGAAAGGATAATTCACGAATTCGTTTTACCAATATATCATAGTGAAACAATACATCAGTGAATGTTTCACTGCTTGGCCAAAAGCGAACTTCTGTACCTGTTTGTTCACTATCACCTACAGCTGCTAATGGTGCATCAGGAACTCCACCCGTATAAAACTGTTCATACAACTTTCCTTTACGTCGTACATTCAACTTTAGCTTTCGACTCAAAGCATTGACTACCGAAATACCCACGCCATGAAGACCACCAGATACTTTATAGCCCGAGTCTTCACCACCAAACTTACCACCAGCATGTAATACTGTCATAATAACTTCAGCTGCTGACACACCCTCTTCTGGGTGAATATCTGTTGGTATTCCTCGTCCATCATCTTTTACAGAAACAGAACCGTCAAGATGTATTTTTATAACTATTTCTTTACAATGACCGGCAAGAGCTTCATCGATTGAATTATCTAAGACTTCAAAAACCATGTGATGCAAACCTGTGCCATCATCGGTATCACCAATATACATACCCGGTCTTTTACGTACCGCATCAAGTCCTTTTAGTACTTTAATACTGGACGAACCATATTCATTTTCTACTGTCATAGTTTTAGCCTATTCACTCTATATTGCTTTTTCTGATTAATTGAACTCAGAATCGTCTGGATATCTCTCTGATACTCTACCATGTTTCACGTGGAACATGCTGTATTTTCTATCATCACATGGTCCAAAAAATGGTTGTAATACACTAGATTCAATTGCCGTAATAATTACTTGGCAATCCAATTTATTTATTGCATTTGATAGAGCAGAACGTGAATTAATATCTAACTCCGCTCCTATATCATCTATCAATAAAATTGGCTTTACTAACTTAACTCTTGCAATAAAACTTGCCTGAGCAAAAGTTAATGCTAGTAAAAACAACTTTTGTTGTCCTCTTGATAATTGAGTTTCAATGGCTTTTTTGTCAAGGAGAAACTTTACATCGAACTTATGTGCACCATATAAACTGTAACCAAAACTGGCTTCTCTATCTTGGTTACTAGATAGCACATCAACAAGGGCCATTTTTTGTGACCAACCTTGTAAATATTGTACTGTAACCCGTTCTCTAATATCTGGTAATAGTATAGCTAGCCAGTAGTTTAATTCCGAAATAATATCTGAAACATAGGTTGCTCTTAATACAGATACTTCAATCGACAACTGACAAAATTGTTCTGTCCAATAAGATAACATCGAATTATTATTTATATCAGAAGTTTTATCAATTGACCGAATACAAGCATTGCGTTGTTTAAGTACTCTATTGAAAGTCTTCCACAAAGTGGAAAATTCATGTTTCACGTGGAACATACCTAAATCAACAAAGCGTCTACGTTCTTTAGGACCCCCAAAAAAAAGTTTAAAACTCTCGGGTGTTACAATCTGTATAGCAATATTTTTAGCTAGAACAGATAGCTTACTATAATGTTCCCCATCAATTTTTATATTCGTTAAACCTATTGATATATCTCTGCTTAAACCTAATTGACGATCGTTACTATCTTTTACGCTTACCACAAAACTTTGGGTTTCATGGGAAGCGAGTGAGTCTACTTTACTGGTTCTAAAAGATTTACCATGACCAAGGAAAAATATTGCTTCTAGTAAACTACTTTTACCACTACCGTTATCACCAACAACAAAATTTAATTTAGGATGAAAATTAATTGATCCGCCATCCAAATTACGAAAGTTTTGCGTAAATAATTTATCAACACTCATCTTGTTTTTTTAAATTTCATAAGAGGTAAGCAAACTAAATATATTTGTCTACAGGCGCATTGGCATAACAACATAAAGTGCTTCACCCGAATCAGCACCTTCAATCACAACACTAGAGTTGGCATCGGCTAAAGTAAACTTTACTTGCTCATCTTTTATTGCGCTAAGTACGTCAAGAACGTAACTGACATTAAAGCCAACCTCCAAATTTTCATAAGGAAAATCTATTTCTAATTCTTCTTCAGCTTGTTCTTGTTCAGGGTTATTGGCAGTAATTTTTAACAACGAATGAGAAAAATTTAAACGAACACCTTTGAATTTTTCATTAGAAAGAATGGAGGCACGTGAAAGTACTTGTCGTAACTGTTCTTTATCGGTAATAAAAATTTTGTCACCATTACGTGGTAACACTCGACGATAATCAGGAAAGCGACCATCAACTAGCTTACTAGTAAATGAGAATTCACTATCAATTATACGAATATGATTTGAACCTAAATAAACATCAACCTCTTCATCAACAGGCGATAGTAAACGAATAATTTCTAAAATACCTTTTCTAGGGACGATAACTTGTCTGGCGGGTAACGCTAAAGAGTCATTTGAAATTTTGCAAATTGCCAATCGATGTCCATCTGTTGCTACTGAACGAATTTCATTACCTTCACTTTCAATAGACATACCATTAAGATAATAACGTACATCTTGGTTTGCCATAGAAAAATGAGTACTTTCAATTAAACGTAATAATTCAGATTTCAATAATTTAAATTCTACATCACCTTTCCATTCTTCAATATTAGGGAAATCAGTAGCGGGTAAGGTTGAGAGTGAATAACGGCTACGACCTGAAGATAGCTTTACCGTATCGTCTTGGGCAGTAAAAGTGATCAATGAATTTTCTGGTAAGCTTTTACATATATCAAGTAACTTTCTTGCCGGTATTGTTAATTTACCATCATCATCCTGGTTATCTATGTCAGCATAAGCAACCATTTCTAGCTCTAAATCTGTTGCTGTAATAGTAAGTGATTGCTTACTTATTTCAAAAAGGATATTTCCTAAAATAGGTAATGTACTTTTACGTTCAACGGCACCAGAAACTAATAATAGTGGTTTTAGTAATAATTCTCTATTAATTGAAAACTTCATTTATATTCCTGCTTATACTCATATTTATTATTGTTAAAGAAATACGTTAAATAAAAAACTTAAACTTTTTAGTACTTAACTTCGATATATCAAGAAGAAAGTGTTCTAATTAAATTAGAATAATCTTGTTTAATATCATGAAGTTCCTCTCGTAGAGATTTGACCTTACGACAGGCATGAAGCACCGTAGTATGATCTCTTCCACCAAAAGCATCTCCAATTTCAGGTAAACTATGATTGGTTAATTCTTTAGATAATGCCATTGCTAACTGTCGAGGTCTGGCAACAGATCTATTTCTTCGTTTTGACAATAGATCAGCTATTTTTATTTTATAGTATTCTGCAACCGTGCGTTGAATATTATCTATGGTAACCAATTTATCTTGTAATGCTAATAGATCTCTTAATGCTTCACGAACAAAGTCTATGGTAATAGCACGACCTGTGAAATTAGCGTTGGCGATTACTCTATTAAGTGCACCTTCTAATTCACGTACATTTGAACGTAAACGTTTAGCTATAAAAAAAGCGACTTCATCAGCAAGGTTTATATTATTTTCTTGTGCTTTTTTCTTCAAAATTGCAACACGTGTTTCTAATTCTGGGGGCTCAATGGCAATAGTTAAACCCCAGCCAAAACGAGATTTAAGTCTATCTTCAACAGCAACCTCTTTAGGATAACGATCACTTGTTAGAATAATTTGCTGATTGCCTTCTAACAAAGCGTTGAAGGTATGAAAAAACTCTTCTTGGGTTCTGTCTTTACCGGCAAAAAATTGGATATCGTCTATTAATAGCGCATCAACACTTCTATAGTAATGTTTAAACTTTTCCATTTCATTATTTTGAAGCGCTTTTACCATATCCTGAACAAATCGTTCAGAATGCATATAAGCAATTTTTGCGTTCGGATTATTTTCTAATATAGCATTACCAACTGCGTGCAATAGATGTGTTTTGCCAAGGCCAGTGCCTCCGTATATAAATAAAGGGTTGTATGCTGCACCTGGATTATCAGCAACCTGTGATGCTGCAGCACGTGCCAATTGATTAGATTTACCCTCAACAAAATTGTCAAATGTATATTTAACTCTCACATTAGCTTTTTTAGGTAAACCCGTAGTAACTTCATCTACAGTTATTATTTTATTGTTTTTGGTGAAATTAGGACCCGCAAAGGATGACAAGGGATTATTTTTCACTATGGGTGTTGGTGTTAAGGGTTTACTTCCAACATCAAACCTTAGCAAATAAGCATCTTCTCCGTCAGTCATTGTAATTAATTCATTAATACGATCAACGTATTTATCACGCACCCAATCCAAAACAAATCGGTTAGGGGCATAAAGTGTTAAAACATTATTCGTTACTACGCATTGCAGTGGTCGAATCCACATACTAAATTGCTGAGCAGGTAATTCTTCTTGAAGAACAGATAGGCAACGTTGCCAAAGTGAATGTTCCAACCAAAACTCCAAAGGAAAGTAATCTAATCAGCTTGCAAAGCATATTCACTATTTATGATAAATGAATGCTGCATAAGAATAATATTTAATGTCAAAATAAACAAAAAATAGTGAACTCGAAGAACTAGTGCAAGTGAAAATTTTTATTATGTACTACCATTATCTCTATACTTATCCACAAGTGCAATAATCACTAACAAGTATTATTAATTATTTTTATTGATCAGATGTTAAGTTTTTGTAATAAAAGATAAAATAGACTTAATACTACAT
>CAJXQM010000031.1 GCA_913058145.1 uncultured Colwellia sp. | reverse complement strand
AAGAATACCCAATTGTTTCAATTGAAGATGGCTTAGACGAGTCAGATTGGGATGGCTTTAAATACCAAACTGATTTACTTGGCGATAAAGTACAAATTGTTGGTGATGATTTATTTGTAACTAATACTAAAATATTCAAACGTGGTATTGATACGGGCGTTGCCAATTCAATCTTAATTAAATTTAACCAAATAGGTTCATTAACAGAAACACTTGCGGCAATTCAAATGGCTAAAGAAGCGGGCTACACAGCGGTTATCTCTCATCGCTCAGGTGAAACCGAAGATTCAACTATTGCTGATTTAGCGGTAGGTACTGCTGCAGGTCAAATTAAAACTGGCTCTTTATGCCGTTCAGACCGTGTTTCTAAATATAATCAATTATTGCGTATTGAAGAGTTTTTAGGCGACAAAGCAATATATAACGGCTTGTCTGAAATCAAAGGTCAATAACTATTAAAATTATTGTTACTTATTTCAATAGCGGTGTTACTTGTACTCACAAATTTGTCTGGAACAAATTTGAACAACCGAAGGTTGGCCCTCTGGGCGTAGGACCGGACGTCCGAAGTAATGACTACAGTCAACTCCGTGCAAGCGCCTTGCTCTTGAACTAATTAGCTTCAATTTGCTTGGTTATATCAGTACATATTAAATTAAACCGAGCTTTTACCTGCTCGGTTTTTTTATAGAAAATTTTATCTTTTAATCACGATCGAGTATGCTTAGGTATAACCGTTCGCATTCAAAATACAGGGTTTAATGAGAATTAACCTCAATGATAAGCAGTAACTTTTATTTATAATGTCTCAAAATACCCTTTGGCAAACTAATAAGCAAAACAATGATTTTGCAGAGTTATGCAATGCGCTTTATGAGCGAGAAACAAGCTTGCTTGCAAATGCTGAAGCCACGAGTATTGAAAACATGCAAGGACGACTGAAAAGCTTGCCACATTATATTAATCGTACAGCCAATTTATTGGTATCTGTTAATGAACTAGGTTTCTCACCACTCACGTTAGATGTTCAAAATGCTACTTGGTCAGCTAATCAAGCCAATAAGCTATCAGTACTAGCACAAAATGAACAAGACGTTTTTACATGGTATTTAACCTTAATTGGCCAAACCAATAAAACGTCATTAGGCCTAGTCGTACCGATACTAAAAGATGATCATATTTTTTTAGACAGTATTGATCGTATTGATATAGAAAAAAGACGTATTCGCACTAATGTATCAGGCTGGTTTTCGTTAATTGAGTTCAATGTTGATCACTCTTTGTACTTGTTAAAACCAACTAAAAAAGTGATGCTTGCTGCCTGTGCAGGGCATCAATGGCAAGGCCAAATGCACACCACTAAATTAAGACCTATTATTCCAAGTTTACGAGAATTATTAATCTCTTGTGCTATTAATTGGCAAGACTTCAAGCGACCTTTGGCTTTATAACCACATATAAACATTTACACACTGTTTAAGCCTTATATAATAGTGCCAACAGTTGATTTTGTATATTTTTTAGGTAACTATGCGAGCATTTACGCTATTCCTACTGATTGTTTTTGGCTTATTACAATACCGACTTTGGTTTGGTAAAAACAGTGTGCCTGATTATCTCGCCTTACAAGAAGATGTTATTCGTCAGCAACAAGCCAATGAAAAATTAAAACAGCGTAATAAATTGCTTTATGCTGATACTGACGATCTAAAATTAGGCACAGAAGCAATTGAAGAACGCGCGCGTAATGAACTCGGTATGATCAAAGAAAATGAAACATTTTTTCGTCTTATTCCAAGTAAAGAACAAATAAGTCAAGAACCACAGAGCAAAGGAATTCGGTAGTCGTGATTAAACAAACTCAAAGCGATAAGCAATTTGTGGTCATTGTACCTGCAGCCGGCGTAGGTAAACGTATGTTAGTGGCGTGTCCTAAACAGTATCTAAAAATTAATGATCAAAGTATTTTAACGCGTACGGCCAATCGTTTATTAAGCCACCCTAACATAACGAAAATTATTATAGTTTTGAGTGATGAGGATGAATATTTTGCTCAAACTGAGCTAGCTGACAATATAAATATCGTTAGAGTTTCAGGGGGTAAAGAACGTGTAGATTCGGTATTAAATGGATTACACGCAATTGATGTTGAAAAATACCCTTGGGTTTTGGTACACGATGCTGCTCGACCTTGTATCACTCACGATGATATAGATAAAATTATTGAACAATGTATCACAAGTAATTGCGGAGGCTTATTAGCCACACAAGTGGTTGATACGATGAAACAGAATATCAAAACAGACATTAATACTGTTGGTCGCACAATAGAACGAAGTGATCTATGGCACGCGTTTACGCCACAAATGTATAAAACAGTTGAGCTAAAACAAGCGATAGAACAAGCGTTGGAACAAGGTTTACAGATTACTGATGAGTCTTCAGCTATCGAATTAGCGGGTTTACCTAGCTTACTTGTTTTAGGACGTCGCGATAATATAAAAATAACACGTCCTGAAGATATAGCCTTAGCGACTTTCTACCTAGACCAGCAAAAACAAGAACAACAAAAGTTAAAGCAGCAAAAGCTCGAACAACTAATAGGATAAAGTATGCGAATAGGACATGGTTTTGATGTGCATAAATTTGGCGGACATGGACCGCTAATGTTAGCTGGTGTTACCGTGCCATACGAGCAAGGTTTTATTGCTCATTCTGATGGCGATGTAGCTATTCATGCACTGTGTGATGCGATTCTTGGTGCACTTTGTTTAGGTGATATTGGTAATCACTTTCCTGACAATGATGCTCAATATGAAAATATTTCAAGCAGAATTTTATTACGGCATGTTGTTGGCTTAATGATTGAAAAAGGTTATCAAATTGGCAATGGTGATATAACTATCGTTGCGCAAGCACCTAAAATATCACCACATTTAACGGCCATGCGTACGTGTTTAAGTAAAGACTTACAGTGTGATATAGAACAGATTAATGTTAAAGCTACTACAACAGAAAAACTAGGCTATACGGGAAGAAAGGAAGGGGTTGCCGTACATTGTGTTGTGTTATTAATACCTAAAGTTCACGCAATTCTTTCTATGCAAAAAGTGCAGAGTGTTTAGTTTTATTTTCAATACAACAAGCTTAATTTTTAACGCAACAGTTTAATTAGAGATAAATAATGTTACCAGAACTTACTTATTTACATGGTAAACCAGAATCATCAGGGTTACTTCGTAGCCAAAAAAGTGACTTTAAAGTATTTGAACAACTTCCTTTTTTACCAATAGGTGAGGGAGAGCACTTATTTATTTATATTAGAAAAACAGGCGCGAATACTGTTTTTGTCGCTAGAGAGCTTGCTAAGTATTTTAAAGTTAAAGAGCAGCTAGTCTCTTATGCGGGCTTAAAAGACCGCTTTGCCGTAACGGAACAATGGTTTGGTGTGCATGTGCCGGGTAAGCAGGTCTATGACTTACAAGATCTCACTATTGAAGGTGTTGAGGTACTTAAATACGCCAGACATAATAAAAAATTACGTACAGGTGCCTTAACGGGTAATCGCTTTGAATTAATTTTACGTAACGTTACCAACCTTCAAGCGCTAAATGACCGATGGAATGATATCGTCGGGCAAGGCGTGCCCAACTATTTTGGAGAGCAACGTTTCGGCATAGATGGTGGTAATATTGATAAAGCCTTAGCACTGTTTTCAGGCACCAAAGTTAAAGATAAAAAGAAACGTGGCATGTATTTATCTGCGGCGAGGTCGTGTATTTTTAATGCTGTTATCAGTGAGCGTATTCAACAAAACTCTTTTACTAATCTGCAGGAGGGCGAGGTACTAATGCTAGCAGGCACGCAATCAGTTTTTCATCTTGATAAATTTGATGATGCGATAGTGCAACGATTTACTGATAAAGATGTTGATATTACCGCACCTATGTGGGGAGCAGGTGAGTTAATGACCAGCGATAACCCTAAAGCGTTAGAGCAAAAGATTAGTAAAAAATACAGTGAGTTTTCTGAAGGTTTACCGCGCTTTGGTTTAAAACAAGAACGTCGTCGTATTCGTTTAATCGTACAAGATGCGGAGATTGAAGTTTTAACGAATGACAACGAAAATGATAACGCGCTACCCTCAGTAAATATTTGCTTTACATTACCTGCAGGCTCTTATGCAACCACGGTGTTACGAGAGTTAATTGATTACCAAGACGCCACTCAAAGAGTTCAAAACTAGGATCTGAAATGAAATTATTATTAAGTAATGATGATGGTGTGCATGCTTTAGGCATTAAAGTGCTCTATCAAGAGTTGGCTAAGCACTTTACTGTTACCGTTGTTGCTCCTGATCGAAATTGCAGCGGTGCTAGTAACTCACTTACCTTACTTAACCCATTGCGCGCCCAAACATTGGAAAATAATTTTATTTCGGTTAATGGTACACCTACCGATGCTGTGCATTTAGGTGTCAGTCAGTTAATGTCTTCAACACCTGACTTAGTGGTTGCCGGCATTAATAAAGGTCCTAATTTAGGTAATGACACCTTATATTCAGGTACTGTTGCAGCCGCTACAGAAGGCCGTCACATGGGGATACCTGCCATTGCGGTATCACTGCTTGGTAAGCACGAATTGTATTATCAAACTGCAGCCATTATTACCGCCAAAATAATACAACGCATCCAACATAACCCTTTAGCGGCAGATCAAATTCTTAACATTAATGTTCCTGATGTCCCTTTATCTGAAATTAAAGGGATAAAGGTTACTCGCCTTGGTCATCGTCATAAGGCAGAAAGGATGAAAAAAATGCAAGACCCTTGGCAACGAGATATTTATTGGTATGGCGACTTAGGTGAAGAGTTAGATGGTGGTGAGGGTACAGATTTTCATGCGGTAGCCAATAACTATGTTTCAGTTACACCATTGACGGTTGATATGACAGCGCACAATAGTATAAATAATATGACAAAATGGATTAGTGAAGTAACGTTATGAGAAGCAACACAATAAAAAGTCGAGTGAGTGGAAAATCAAAACGTAGTGGTGAACTGTTAGCAGAAAAACTACACGTTGAGGGCATAGCTAACCCACAGGTTTTACAGGCGATAGCTAACTCACCTAGGCATATTTTTATCCCTGAAATATTAGCTCATAAAGCTTATGACAATACTGCTTTACCTATAGGGCAGGGACAAACCATTTCACAGCCATATATTGTTGCTAAAATGTCGGAGTTATTACTTGGGGAAGAAGGTGATAGGCCAAGCAGTATCCTTGAAATTGGCACAGGATCAGGTTATCAAACCTCAATTTTAGCGCAAATTACGGATAAAGTTTATTCGGTAGAGCGTATTAAATCATTACAATTTCAAGCAAAACGCTGTTTGCGCGCAATGGATTTACATAATATAGCGATGAAACATGGAGATGGTTGGCAGGGATGGGCAAGTAAAGCGCCATTTGATGCCATCATCGTTACTGCGGGTGCTTCAAGCGTACCACCAGCGTTATTAGACCAACTTGTAGATGGTGGACGCTTAGTTATTCCGGTAGGGGAGCAAACACAAATTTTAAAAATAATTACACGCAAAGGTGACAGTTATAGTGAGCAACAAGTAGAAGCTGTTCGTTTTGTGCCATTAGTACCCGGAGATTTATTATAATGAAGTTGTTTTCTGCTATTTATGATTGGACGCTAAAATGGGCGGAACACAAATTTGCTCCTATAATGCTCTCAGTATTAACATTTGCTGAATCAGTTTTTTTTCCTATTCCACCAGATGTACTTCTTGCGCCTATGGTTTTAGCTAAGCCAGAGAAAGCATGGCAGTTTGCCAGCTTAACGACCGTTTCTTCAATTCTTGGCGGCACCGTTGGTTATCTATTAGGTTATTTGATGTTTGAACCTTGGATACAACCACTAATCACTGAGTTTGGCTATCAACATCGCTTTGATACAGCAATGGCTTGGTTTAGCGAATGGGGTGTCTGGGTGGTATTTGTTGCTGGTTTTTCACCCATACCTTACAAACTATTTACGGTGAGTGCTGGTTTTTTACAGATGGCTTTTTTACCTTTTCTACTCATGTCAGCCATTGGACGAGGGTTAAGGTTCTTCCTTGTTGCGGGACTTATTAAATGGGGTGGTAGTGCTATGGAGAAAAGTTTACGTACATGGATTGATGTTTTGGGATGGGGGTTAATTTCCTTGATTATCATTGCTTATTTTATTTTACGCTAATCAGGTTCACTTTTTTTATATGGTAACTAAGTACATGAATGACACTAGCATTCATATTACTCGCAGGCTTAATCAAAGCGCTTCTCGTAATATTATATTTTTATTTTTAAAATTGCTCTGCTGTGTTCTTATTTCAGTAAATCTTGTCGCTTGTTCATCTAGAGATAAACCAGCGCCTGTTGTTACCGTTTATGGCAGCACACCGTTAAAGAATAGCGTTAAAAACAATATTAACACTAATGAATACACGGTACGTTCAGGAGAAACACTATACTCCATAGCTTGGCGAGCAAACTCAGACGTACGCCAAATAGCTAAATTGAATAAAATATCGCCTCCTTATAACATTTATTCAGGACAAAAATTATTTTTAGTCTCTAAAAATACAGGAAAAAGTACGAAAGCTAGTAGTAGTAAGCATTCGAGCAAAAAACAGACTAAGAAATCTAATCTGGCCAGTACTAAAAAGGTAAAAAATACTATTGCATCTTCTAAAAAGCAAGCGTATGGTAAAAATACAAGCAAGAAGAGAATAGTACAAAGTGATTTACCAAAGACAAAATTTTCACAAAAAATTAGTCACTGGCGATGGCCAGTAAAAGGTAATGTTATTGCAAAATTCTCTTCTAAAGCACAAGGTAATAAAGGGATAGATATCGCAGGACGCCGTGGCACTAAGATTAGATCTGCGGCAAATGGCAAAGTAGTTTACGCAGGTAGTGCGTTAAGAGGATATGGTAAGTTAATTATTGTAAAACATAATGATGATTACCTTAGTGCTTATGCTCACAATGACAAAATCTTAGTAAAAGAACAGCAACAAATTAAATCTGGTGATGTTATTGCTAAAATGGGTAATACAGATGCGCAAAGAGTTATGCTTCATTTTGAAGTTCGCTTTCGCGGTAAATCAGTGGATCCTTTAAAGTACTTACCAAAAAAAAAATAAATGTATTTAGCGTGAAATAGAAAAATTAATAATACTAATTAACAAAAATAACAGGAGGTAATGTGAATAATTAATACAGCGTTGATATTTAAGGAAGAACAATATGTTAAGGGATAACAATATGTTAAGGGATAACAGTATATTAAGGGATTATAATATGTTAATACAACAAGATACCGCAGTAGGCAAAGATAAAGAAGAAAAATCATCAAGTTTAGATGCTACTCAAATTTATTTAAGTGAAATTGGTTTTTCACCCTTACTAAGTGCAGAAGAAGAAGTTTATTTTTCACGTTTGGCTCTAAAAGGAGATGAAGCCTCACGAAAACGTATGATTGTAAGTAATTTACGTTTAGTGGTTAAAATTTCTCGGCGATACAACAATCGTGGCTTACCTTTACTTGATTTAATTGAAGAAGGTAACCTAGGGTTGATTCGCGCAGTAGAAAAATTCGATCCTGAGCGAGGTTTTCGTTTCTCAACCTACGCTACTTGGTGGATTCGCCAAACTATTGAACGCGCGATAATGAATCAAACTCGTACCATTCGTTTACCTATTCATGTAGTCAAAGAATTAAATATTTATTTACGTACCTCACGAGAACTTGTGCAGAAACTCGATCACGAACCCACCGCAGAGGATATTGCTAGTTCGTTAGATCGACCGGTGGCTGACGTAAATAAAATGCTGCGCTTAAATGAGCGTATTACCTCAGTTGATACCCCTTTTTCAGGTGATTCAGATAAAGTGTTACTTGATGTTATAGCGGATGAAAAAAGTAATGGCCCTGAAGATGATTTACAGTCAGAAGACATGAGCAATAGCATTGTAAGCTGGCTTAATGAGCTAAACTTGAAACAAAGAGAAGTATTGGCGAGGCGGTTCGGTTTAATGGGTTATGAAGCGGCAACACTTGAAGGTGTGGGCCGTGAAATCGGATTAACCCGTGAGCGTGTTCGTCAAATTCAAGTAGAAGCACTGAAACGACTTCGTGATATTTTAAGTCAACAAAATTTATCAATAGAGACTATATTTGAAATTTCGTAAATAAATATATCAAATTGTATTTTTAGCGATAAAAGCATTACCATAAAAAGGTAAACGGAAGGCTGTAAAGTTTAACTTTACAGCCTTTTTCATTATAGTCTACAGCTTTCCTTTCAATTCAAATAATAAATTTAACGCTTGTTTTGGAGTTATATCATCGACATCAATATTACGCAAAGTCTCTAATGCGGGATGATCGTCAGGCATTATATTTAACGGTTCAAAGTGTGATGATTGTTCAGGTAAAATTGATGGTATCTGCTTACTTTCTAATTCAGATAAACGTTGTCTGGCACGGTTAATTACCGTTTTAGGGACGCCAGCTAATTGTGCTACTTGCAAGCCAAAACTTTTACTTGCTGATCCTTCTTGAATTGCATGCATAAAAATAATGTTATCGTTATGTTCCATCGCATCTAAATGCACGTTAGCAAGCGTTTTTATTTGGTCAGCAAGTAATGTTAACTCAAAATAGTGCGTAGCAAATAAGGTAAATGCTTGCGTTTTTAATGCTAACATTTCTGCACAAGCCCATGCTAAAGATAAACCATCATACGTACTAGTACCACGACCTATCTCATCTAATAGCACTAAACTTCTTTCGGTAGCATTGTGCAATATATTGGCTGTTTCGGTCATTTCTACCATAAAAGTTGAACGACCACTGGCTAGGTCATCTGAAGCGCCAATACGCGTAAATATACGATCGACTATCCCAATATTGGCTGAATCAGCAGGTACATAACAACCAATATGAGCAAGTAATACTATTAGTGCTGTTTGTCGCATATAGGTTGATTTACCCCCCATATTTGGACCTGTGATGATCAGCATTTTACGTTGTTCAGTTAATACAATAGGGTTAGCAATAAAAGCCTCACTGGTCATTTGTTCAACAACAACATGCCTTCCTGCTTCAATATTAATACCCGCTGCGTTTGATAAAACAGGTTGTACATAATTTAATGTTTGTGCTCGTTCAGCAAAATTAGTTAATACATCGAGTTCCGCAATGGTTTGGCTTAATGTTTGTAATTGGTCTAGTTTAGGTAGAATTTGATCAAATAGTTCTTGATAGAGACGCTTTTCTAGTGCTAAAAATTTACCCTGTGCACTGAGAACTTTATGTTCGTGTTCTTTTAATTCTTCAGTGATAAAGCGCTCATTATTTTTTAATGTTTGACGACGGATATAATCATCCGGCACATTAGCTGCAGCAGTGCGACTCATTTCAATAAAAAAACCATGCACTTTATTATAACCAACTTTTAACGAATGAATCCCTGTACGCTCTTTTTCTCTTTGCTCTAGCTGTGCTAAAAACTCAGTAGCCCCATCACTTAAATCGCGTAGTACATCTAATTCTTGATGATATCCAGGGGCAATAACACCACCATCACGAATCAATACCGGGGGGTTTTCAATAATAGCCTGTTCTAGTAAGTTTTGGATAACAGGAATGGGCTGAATAAGTTTAGCTAAGGTATTTATATAACCAGATGACGCAGGAAGAATATAACTTTGCAGTAAGGGTAATTGCTGTAAGGCATAGCGTAAACGAGCAAAATCTCGTGGTCGTGCAGAGCCCAAGGCAATGCGAGAAACGATACGCTCTATATCGCCCAAACCTTTAAGAATAGGTTGAATATCATGGTGTAAGTCCGTTGCTATAATTTTCGCTATTGCATTCTGTCTATTGTTTAACGTTGTTAAGTCGCGTAGAGGAAAATGTAGCCAACGCTTTAATAAACGTGACCCCATAGGCGTTGACGATTTATCTAAAACAGCTGCTAAGGTGTTATCTGTTCCACCATGTAAGTTTTGCGTTAACTCTAAGTTACGTCGAGTAGCTGCATCTAGCACAACCCCTAAACTGGCTGACTCACTAATTATCGCACGAATATGTGGCAACGCCGTGCGTTGAGTGTCTTTAACATATTGAAATAAACAACCAGCAGCAGATAAACCCAATAATTTATCATCCACTCCAAAGCCTGTTAATTCTTTGGTACCAAATTGTTTATTAAGTAATGAAATAGCAGTTTCAATATCAAACTCCCATTCTGGGCGGCGACGTAAGCCTTTATATTGTTTGATTAATGTTATATCGGTTAAGGTTTCAGGGTAAAGTAATTCTGCAGGTGTAAGGCGCTGCAATTCAGCTTGTAATTGTTCACTTGTTTTTGGCTCTGTTATGACAAAACGACCACTAGCCATGTCTAAATAGGCTAAACCAAAATCAGCATCAGTACGTTTTCTTGATTTAGAGTGATTTTCAACAATAGCAACAATTAAGTTATCTTGTCTATCAGTGAGTAGTGCTTCATCACTTAACGTGCCGGGGGTTATTACGCGAACAACTTTGCGCTCTACAGGTCCTTTACTGGTCGCTGGATCGCCAATTTGTTCACAGATAGCAACCGATTCGCCTAGCTGTACCAATTTCGCTAAATAATTCTCTACCGCATGATAAGGCACTCCAGCCATAGGAATAGCATTACCACCGGTTTTACCTCTAGCAGTTAATGAAATATCTAATAAATCAGACGCTTTTTTAGCATCATCGAAAAATAACTCGTAAAAATCACCCATTCGATAAAAAATTAAAATATCAGGAAATTCAGCTTTAATGGTTAAATACTGACGCATCATAGGGGTGTGAGAGGAAATATTAATTTCTTTTAAAGGTTTGTTCATACTGGTTTTTACTCTCTGATAATTCTTTATGGCTACGGTGTTATTGGCTTTGTTGTTTTTTATTTCTGAGTTTTTTAGGTCGTATCTAACTAAATCGGTAAAGTAAGTGGATCTAGTCTAGTTTTTTGTGTGACCTAGTTTTTATTCTGATCTCAAGAGTTCATAAAACACTCAAAATTTGAACTAAAACGTTATTCCAGGTAACAGTATGGAAAATTCTAATTCTACCGTAACAAAACTACAGATCAACTAAAGCAATTCAAAATTGACTCATATTAAGAAATTTCTTTAGGGCTAGCCAAAGCAAGGGAGTATTACTATCAATCATCAATCATCAATTTAAGTCCAAAATTAGCGTAGTTATCAGCAAAAACAGATGGACTGACAAATGTCATAGAACGAATGGAAAAAATCATTATTATAGAGTATCACAATATGGAATTAGAATTAAATTGGTCGATAGGTTCAACGTGTACTACACTAAAGGATTCACTTAAATAGCTTGATATAATCAAAGTGCTTTGAGATGAACTAACAGAAAAATCGGCTAGAATTTTTGAGACTTAAGAGAATTTCATTGGTTAAAAATCATAGCGAAATAGTCGGAAGTATGCGTGGCTTAGTCGGTCGTTTAGTCGTTTAATGTGCGTTACATGACAGCCTACACATGAGCAATATAATATCGGCATCATCAATCGCAGATTATAACCGTGTGATAGCGCATTTAAATTAAGGATAATATTATGAAATCACAAGCAGAATTAGATACAAAAATTAATTTAACAATATTTACAGTATCAGAAAAAAGAAGTAAACAGCAAGTAACTCCAAGGAAACATGAACTGAAATCAACAGCAGAACAAAAACAAATGCAGCTACAATATTTTTTGACTTTTGGTGGTGCTTAATATTATGCAAAATAAATTATATTTTTGGTTAAAAAAACGCAAAACTAATGAGAAAAAAACGATAAAAAAGTTTACAGCCATCAATCAAATAACAGGTAAAAGATGTCCTTAGGATTCAAAAAGATTCGACATATTAGAGGCTCAATATGAACACTAAAATTAGGTTAACTAGGTTAGAGCAGCAGAAAAACAGATTTACTTATCCGACTTTTTCTGAGATGTGTACATTGCTGGAAAAAACTGATTACAATGAGTGGATGATTGAACACAATAAAGGCTTAAGCCAATCAATGATTGATGGGCTTGATGTTTTACCTTTTGAATATTTATAAATGAGATAATGATTAAAGTACAAATTCTTACAAAGAAATGTAACGCAGAGTATTATTTTATCAGCCTTTCCCAAAGGGGGGGGGTTAGAAGCATCTCATGCTGCGTTATTGATTTTGACAAGTGAGTAAACATTCCCTTCAATCAATACGTTGCCTAAAAGTTGTTTCTAATTCCAGTTGAATAATGCATCTTCATATAGAACAGATATACACCCTCATCTTTACAAGTTTCTAATAATGTTCCTTATATAATTCAATTAAGAATAAAAGGGAGTATTGATGGAGTTATTTGCTAATACTGTCCTTAGTAAAAGGCACCACGGCAAGAGTAAACCATTATCGACGTATTACGGTGTGATATGATAAGTTACAAACGCACCTGGTAGATTTAAGAGTATACGTCTATTTAGAAACTATAAGTAACTTTTTTTGAAATAATTTTTAAAAGTTATAGTTCATAATAAAATCGTTTAATATTAAAGACTTAAAAGTACGGGTTGTTTGTTTTTGTTATCATGAAATAAAAAATCAATAAAAAACTTGATACTGTACAACTATACAGTATACTTGCTTCATAAAATGAAATTTCAGAAACCATCCGTGGAGCTATATATGAAAGACGATAAAGAAAAAGCACTATCAGCAGCGTTGAGTCAGATTGAACGTCAATTTGGTAAAGGTTCAATCATGAAGCTCGGTGACAATAACACAATGGATGTAGAAACCATTTCTACTGGTTCATTGGGATTAGATATCGCCTTAGGTGCTGGTGGTTTACCGATGGGCAGAGTTGTTGAAATTTATGGCCCAGAATCAAGTGGTAAAACAACACTTACTCTAGAAGTTATTGCCGAAGCCCAACGTAACGGAAAGGTTTGTGCTTTTATTGATGCTGAACATGCGCTTGACCCTGTTTATGCTGAAAAATTAGGCGTTAACATCAATGAATTATTAATTTCACAACCTGACACAGGTGAACAAGCATTAGAAATTGTTGACATGTTAACTCGATCGGGTGCTATTGACGTTATTGTGGTTGACTCGGTTGCTGCACTGACACCTAAAGCTGAAATTGAAGGTGATATGGGTGACTCGCACATGGGTCTTCAAGCTCGTATGCTTTCTCAAGCGATGCGTAAATTAACGGGTAACTTGAAAAAATCGAATACCATGTTGATTTTTATTAACCAAATTCGTATGAAAATTGGCGTTATGTTTGGCAGCCCTGAAACAACTACGGGTGGTAATGCGCTTAAGTTTTACGCCTCTGTGCGTTTAGATATTCGCCGTATTGGCGCAGTGAAAAATGGTGATGAAATTATTGGTAATGAAACTAGAGTAAAAGTCGTTAAAAATAAAATTGCACCACCATTTAAACAAGCAGAGTTTCAGATTCTGTATGGCCAAGGTATTAACAATTTAGGTGAGTTAATTGACTTGGGTGTTAAAAATGAGTTTGTAGAAAAAGCAGGTGCATGGTACAGCTGTAATGGTGAGCGTATTGGCCAAGGTAAGGCCAATGCCGCTAAATATTTAGAAGAGCATCCTGATATGGCTAAAGATGTAGATACTAAATTACGCGAACTGTTTTTAAGTAAACCAGATAAAGTAGAAAAAGAAGTTGTTGAGTAATTTGATTAATTAGGTGAATATTTACCATTGAATAGCCTTTGTATTTACATAAAGGCTATTTTTTAGTTATGGTTTTAGCTAGTAAGAGAGCAAAATTATTGTTGGTAGCATTAACTGAGCTTTATTCAAAATCTTTTTTTTTACCACCGATTTATACTTTATCAAATAAATCTTTTAGCCATCTATACGTTTAGAAGTTGACATATCTAGCGATCCAAGTAGTATTGTTATTTAGTCTATTTTTACTCGTAATAGGTGTGTTATGCCCATCAAAATTCCCGATCAATTACCAGCATTATCAATTTTAGATAATGAAAATATTTTTGTTATGTCTGAGAACAGAGCAGCATCTCAAGAAATTCGTCCAATGCAAGTAGCTATCCTCAACTTGATGCCGAATAAAATTGAAACTGAAGTACAAATATTACGCATGCTGTCTAACACACCGTTACAGATAAATATTGAATTTGTTCGTATACATAAAAACGTGTCGAAAAATACGCCAGAAGAACATCTAGAGAATTTTTATCATCTGTTTGATGATATAAAGCACAAACAATACGATGGTCTAATTATCACTGGTGCTCCACTAGCCTTACTTGATTATTCACAAGTAAAGTTTTGGGATAAAATTTGTGAAGTGTTTGATTGGGCTGAAAAAAATGTAACTTCAACTATGTTCTCATGTTGGGCTGCCCATGCCGCTCTATATCACCATTATGGTATAAATCGTCATTTGCGAAAAGAAAAACTTTTTGGTGTGTTTAAGCATAAGCCACTTAATGATAAAGAGCCGTTAACTCGAGGCTTTGATGAAAACTTTAATGTGCCACATTCTCGATATGGCTACATTGATAAGTCAGATTATGAAAGTCTTCCCGATGTTCAGATATTAGCTGAATCCGCGGATGCAGGCGTGTATTTAGCAGCGAGCAAAAATAAGCAACAAGTGTATTTGACGGGTCATCCTGAATATGACACAAGCACGTTGCATGAAGAATATTTACGCGATAGTAGTCATAGCCGTAATACCACTTTGCCTAAAAATTATTATCAAAATGATGATGCTAGCAAACCGCCTATTGGATCATGGCGTAGTCATGGCAGTTTGCTCTATACTAATTGGTTAAACTACTATGTTTATCAAATGACACCATACCAATTAGACGCTTCTAATATGAGAGCTATCCACCCTGATACCGTTCTTTGATTTTCAGTAAAATATCAGCTGATATTATTCAATCAGGCTGTATTATTAATCTTAGCTAGAAATTAAATAACATTTAAAACTGCGGAAAAAGAACATGAAGAAATCATTATCATTTACCTTGCTTGAGCAACAACTAGCAAAAAACATTTTACTTTTAGATGGTGCTATGGGCACCATGATCCAAGCATATAAGTTTGAAGAACAAGATTTTCGCGGTGAACGCTTTGCTGATTGGCACACTGACGTAAAAGGCAATAACGATATGTTAGTGCTTACTCAGCCTTATGTGGTGAAAGCTATTCATCTTGAATACCTTGAAGCCGGCGCTGATATTCTAGAAACGAACACATTTAATGCCACGACGATTGCCATGGCTGATTATGACATGGAAGCTCACAGCGCTGAAATTAACCGTGTTGCTGCTCAAATAGCGCGAGAAGCGGCTGATGAGTACACTAAGAAGAACCCAGATCGCCCACGTTTTGTTGCCGGTGTTTTGGGCCCAACAAACCGAACTTGTTCAATTTCTCCCGATGTAAATGATCCCGCCTATCGTAACGTTACCTTTGATGAGTTAAAAAATGCCTATATTGAATCTACGTTAGCGTTGATTGAAGGCGGTAGTGATATTATTTTAATCGAAACTATCTTCGATACATTGAATGCTAAAGCGGCAATATTTGCGGTAGAAACTGTATTTGATCAATTAGGTGAGCGTTTACCTGTGATGATTTCAGGTACTATTACGGATGCCTCAGGACGTACTTTATCGGGACAAACAACAGAAGCCTTTTATAACTCATTGCGCCATGCAAAGCCTGTTTCCTTTGGCCTTAACTGTGCGTTAGGTCCTGTTGAATTGCGCCAATATGTTGCTGAATTAAGTCGTATTTGTGATACGGCTGTTTCTGCCCATCCTAATGCGGGTTTACCAAATGCCTTCGGTGAGTATGATTTCACCGTTGAAGACATGAACACCCATGTAGAAGAGTGGGCTTCGTCAGGCTTTTTAAATATCATTGGTGGTTGTTGTGGTACCACGCCTGAGCATATCAGAGGCATGGCTGACACGGTTGCTAAACTTAAGCCGCGTAAAGTTGAAAAACGTGAAATTGCCTGTCGCTTATCTGGTTTAGAAGCCTTAACCATTAACAAAGATAGCTTGTTTGTAAACGTGGGCGAACGTACCAATGTTACTGGCTCTGCTATGTTTAAGCGCTTAATTGTTGAAGAAGATTACGATAAAGCTATCTCTGTCGCTTTACAGCAAGTAGAAAATGGCGCGCAGATTATTGATATCAACATGGATGAAGGTATGTTGGACTCAAAAACCGCCATGGTGCGATTTTTGAACTTGATTGCTGGCGAACCAGATATTGCTAAAGTGCCGATCATGATTGACTCCTCTAAGTGGGATATTATTGAAGCGGGCCTAAAATGTATTCAAGGTAAAGGCATTGTTAACTCTATCAGCTTAAAAGAGGGCGAAGAAAACTTCCGGCACCAAGCTGAATTGCTTCGTCGTTACGGCGCGGCTGTTATTGTTATGGCGTTTGATGAAGAAGGACAAGCTGACACGCGTAAGCGTAAATATGAAATTTGTCATCGTGCTTATCACATGCTTGTTGATGAAATTGGTTATCCGCCAGAAGATATTATTTTTGACCCGAATATTTTTGCTGTAGCCACGGGTATTGAAGAGCACAATAACTACGCGGTCGATTTTATCGAAGCAGTTGATGATATTAAGAAAAATCTACCTTATGCGATGATTTCAGGTGGTGTATCTAACGTTTCTTTCTCATTTAGAGGAAACAACCCCGTTCGTGAAGCGATACATGCAGTCTTTTTATACTACGCCATTAAAAATGGTATGGACATGGGTATTGTTAACGCTGGTCAGTTAGCTATTTATTCAGACTTACCTGCAAATCTAAAACAAGCGGTAGAAGACGTTATTCAAAATAAGGATGACGGTGCGACTGAACGTTTACTTGATATTGCGCAAGAATTCCATGGTAAAGCTGGCGGACAAGCCTCAAAGACTGATTTAACTTGGCGAGAATTGCCGATTAACGCGCGTTTATCTCATGCGTTAGTTAAAGGTATCAATGAATTTATTATCGAAGATACCGAAGAAGCGCGTTTAGCGGCAGAGAAGCCATTAGATGTAATTGAAGGGCCATTGATGGATGGCATGAATACCGTTGGTGATTTATTTGGCGCTGGCGAAATGTTCTTACCACAAGTCGTAAAATCAGCGCGTGTAATGAAACAAGCGGTTGCTTACCTAAATCCTTTTATTGAAGAAGGAAAAACTGAAATAAGTACTAATGGTAAAGTGTTACTGGCGACCGTAAAAGGTGATGTACACGATATCGGTAAAAACATTGTGGGCGTAGTACTGCAGTGTAATAACTATGAAATTATAGACCTTGGCGTGATGGTTTCTTGTGATGATATTTTACGCGTAGCTAAAGAGGAAAATGTTAATATCATTGGTTTATCGGGATTGATCACGCCGTCGCTTGATGAAATGGTCTATGTTGCTAAAGAAATGAAACGTACAGGCTTGAAACTGCCTTTATTAATTGGTGGGGCAACCACGTCAAAAGCACATACAGCAGTAAAAATTGAGCCGCAATATGATGAACCTGTGGTTTATGTATCAAACGCCTCGCGCGCGGTATCTGTAGTAAGTAATTTATTATCAAGTGAGCATAAAGCAAAGTTCTTTGCCAGTACCCAAGAAGAATATGAACGCGTACGTGTTCGCCATTATAAAAAAGGTCCGCGCTCAAGTTTAATAAGCCTTGAAGCTGCTCGTGCTAACGCCACTAAAATTAACTTTGAAGATTATACGCCGAAAAAACCTAACAAATTGGGTGTAACGGTCCTTGATAATATCGATTTGAACGAAGTGAGAAAATATATTGATTGGACGCCATTTTTCATGACATGGCAAATGTCTGGCAAGTATCCTCTTATTTTAAAACATGAAGTGATTGGCGTTGAAGCAACTAACTTATTTAATGATGCTAACGCCATGCTTGATGATGTTATCAACAATAAAAAAATATGTGCTAGAGCAGTATTTGGTTTGTTCCCTGCGAACAGTAATCAAGATGATATACAGTTATATACCGATGAAAGTCGCAGCGATAAATTAATGAGACTTCATCAACTACGTCAACAAAGTAAAAAACCAGCAGGGCAGTTTAACCGTTGTTTAGCTGATTATATAGCGCCAGAAGACTCAGGCATTGAAGATTATGTTGGTGCTTTTGCTGTGTCAGCAGGTTTTGGTGTTGAAGATTTAGTGAAAGTGTTTGATGCTGATCACGATGCGTATAATTCAATATTACTCAAAGCCGTCGCTGATAGATTAGCGGAAGCAAGTGCTGAATATTTACATGAAAAAGTACGTAAAGAATATTGGGGTTTTACGCCTGATGAAGATCTAAATAATAACGAATTAATTCGCGAAAGTTATCAAGGTATTCGACCTGCGCCCGGTTACCCTGCGTGTCCTGAACATACTGAAAAAGGTTTGTTATGGGAGTTGCTTAATGTGAAAGAAAACATTGATATGGACCTCACCTCAAGTTATGCCATGTGGCCAGGTGCTGCCGTAAGTGGTTGGTATTTCTCTCATCCAGAATCTAAATACTTTGCCGTAGCAAAATTGGCTAAAGATCAAGTACTCGATTATGCCGCGCGTAAAGGTATGACGATAGAGCAAGCTGAGCGTTGGTTATCAGCAAACTTGGATTATGAACCTGAATAAGTTAGATAATTAAAAGGCTATACCATATAGAGGGTATAGCCTTTTTTGTTGAAGAGCCTTGCTTGTAAACATTTACGTTATCACAAATACTTCATTAGGCAGTGTGGTATAAGTCTGTTTGTGGTACGACAAACTTATTATTGAATTTTGCTGATAATACACCTTTACGATGTGCTAATGCTGATTGTAGTTTTTTTGCTACTTTTGCAATAGCGATATAAAGTTGTTTGTCAGAAGCATTTACGGTTACTTTTTCACCTTCATATAATGCAGTGACTTCAAGTTTCTGTAAATGTGGTTCAACAGTAATTGTTGAGTTTAGTGTCATAATTGACGGATAATGCTTAGAGATTTTTGCAAACTTATTTTCGATAGATTGCTTGATACCTTCGGTTATTTCAACGTGGTGTCCAGAAATTTTAATCTTCATAGTTGTGCCTCTTTTGTTATCTTTGTCTATATATTCATCTTCATCTTCAATTTCATAATCCCTCATCAGTCATAAAAATGCAATAAAAAAATGGTAGGTAAATGAAATTAAATGTAACCGAATTTTTGGCCTGTTTTAGGCATGAAAAATGCTAATAAAAAACTAATGAGTAACAAAATAAGGTAATAACTGATCAGACCAAAAGCGACATAATAAAAAACGGCAAGTAACTTAGTTACTTGCCGTTTGTCTTGTTATTGATGAATAATACAAACTAGTTAACGCTAACTCATATTTTAATTTTAAAGGGATAATTAGAAGCTAAATTGGTTGCTTAAAGTGCCTATCAAAAAAATTCATAATAGTTTTATTCAAATGAACTTTTACTTTTTTGCCACGCATGCTGTGCTTGCTACCAGGGTAGGTCATTAATTCAAATAATTTGCCTTCATCTTGTAAGGCTTTAATTAATTTTGTCGTGTTGGTAAACAGTACATTGTCGTCTGCCATACCATGATAAACCATCAAAGGACCATTTAAACCAGCAACATATGGAAAGACGCTAGACTTATCATAACCGTCAGCATTAACCTCTGGGTGATTTAAATAACGTTCAGTGTAATGGGTATCGTAAAGTAACCAGTCAGTTACGGGCGCACCACTAACACCGGCTTTGAAGTAATCCCCCGCTTTGAACATAGTCATTAATGCCATGTAACCACCATAAGAGTGGCCAAAAACACCAATACGGTCTTTATCAACAAACCCTAATGAATGTAGATATTCAACCCCCGTGATTTGATCGGTAACTTCTATTTCTCCTAGTTTTTCATAAATAGGAAATTCAAAGGCGGTACCACGATAATTTGAGCCGCGATTATCCAGTTGAAATACGATATAACCTTGCTGCAACATATACTGAGTCATATCTGCACCTTGCCAATTATTTTTTACTAATTGAGCATGTGGGCCGCCATACACGCGCACAATAACGGGGTACTTTTTACCCGGTGCCATATTTTCAGGTTTGTATAGTTTGTAATAGAGGTTTGTTTTGCCATCATTGGCGGTTAGGGTACCAAACTTTGGCTTTATTAACTTAGAATAATAAGGCGAAATAGGATGATCTTTGGTTACTTTATTTTCTTCTAACCACGTAATGTGCTCGCCATTTTCTTGGTGTAAACTCACTTGTTCTGGTGTTGAAATGTTAGAAAAGCTATCAATGTAACTGTTGCTGTCTTTACTAAAGTTTATGCTATGAAAACCATTACGTTTACTAATTCTAGCAACATGTTCAGGTGATTTACCATTAAGCGGAACACTATACAGATGGCGTTCAAGTGGAGTGTCAGCACGACCAGTAAAATATATTAAGCCATTCTTTTCATCAACATGCTTAATTGAATCAACAACCCAGTCTCCCTTAGTTAATTGGTTTATTAACTTACCACGCGTAGTAAAATGGTATAAATGTTTATAGCCATCACGCTCTGACGCCCAAATAAAGGATTTATTATCACTTAAAAAAACCAAATCGTGATGTAAGTTTAACCAATGATCTGACTGCTCTGTTAGTAAGGTTTTTTGTTTGCGTTTTTTAAGATTATAGATTTTTAGTTTTAACGTTTTTTGATCACGGCTTTGCCATTGATAAGATAAATTCTTACTATCGGGAAGCCACTTTACTCTCGGAAGATAAAAATCATCTTTATTACCTTTTGACGTGGCACCTTGCGCTTTATCAAGTGTAATAAAACGTGTTTTTTCCCCAGTAATATCGGTTACTGCTAGCTTTATATTGACATTGTTTGTGCCGGTAGCAGGGTAACGCTGTTCAATTAGTTCTATTTTTTCTGCATAAATTTCATTTCTAATAACCACTTTTACCGGTGATTCATCAACCCGTAAAAAAGCAATATGCCTTTCATCTGGCGACCACCAATAACCGGTCATTCTATCCATTTCTTCTTGCGCAACAAATTCACTCATGCCATTTTTGATGTTGTTGCGTCCTCCGTCCATCGTTAACTTTTTCTCTTTACCACTGTTAATATTTAAGACGAAAATGTTTTCTCCACGAATAAAAGAAACATAAGTGCCTTTTGGTGAAAATTTAATATCGGTCTCAAAGGCGCTCGTTTCTGTTAAGCGCTTGGCTGTTTTAGTTGCTAAATGGTAATAGTAAACGTCACCATTAAGTGGAAATAATAAAGCACTGCCATCGTTAGAAAATTTATATTCCATAATGCCAAAGCCATAGATACGTTGACGTTCTCGACGTGCTTTTTCTTCATTAGAAAGTATTTCGGTACCACTAAAAAGTGATTGTGAGTCTACAAGTAATTTATTTTCTTTACTCTGTAGATTATATTCCCATAAATCATAATGATTTAAGTCATCACTTTTTCCTTGTAAATAGGTAACACGCGAACCATCAGGAGAAAATTTTAATGATTTAGGTGTCTGACCATTAAGTGAGGGGGAGCTATAGATGCGCTCTATCGAAAGCTGCTTGTTTTCTTGTTCAATAGTTGCGTTCATTTCATCTCCAGCAAATACTTGCTGTGAGGTAAATAAGGCACAAACCATAAAAATGGACGTTATTTTAAATTTTTTATTCATAAATAATTCGTATTTGTTAAATAACTCTTAAATAAAGTTAAAGAAGAAAATATATAAAGCGTTTCTAAATCAACCCATTGGCGAAGGCTGAGCAAGTCATACTCTGTATTATATTTTATTTTAAGGACGCTACATCGATGTATCTTATTATAGAATGCAAGAGATTATCTATAATAGCCCTTAATAAAAATACTTCTTAATTATGAATGGCTCATATTTATTGGAATGAGCCTCTTATAAGTGGAGTGGGTATACTAGGTTAAGGTTTAGTTTTATCAAAAACGTTGTGTAACTCACTCACGCTAGAGACAGGAATAATTGTCACACCAGCGGTTTCTAGTCTGGTGCTATAATTTCTTTTTGGTAAGATAATTGTTTTGAAATCATTACGAATGGCTTCTTTGATCCGTTCTTCACCCGATGGCACGGGACGTATTTCTCCCGAAAGCCCTATTTCGCCGAAGGCAATGGTACTAGAAGGTAATATAGAGTCATTGTTTGATGAAATCATCGCTAAAACAAGGGGGAGGTCAGCACCCACGTCTTTAGTTAAGTTTACCCCTGAAACCACATTTACATAAATGTCATTGCCGCCAATATTGACCCCCATTCTATTTTGCAGTATTGCCAATAACATCGACATGCGTTTGTAGTCAAAACCAACGCCTCCTCGAACTGGGTTTTCACCGTGTGATTGTGTGACAAGTGATTGAATATTGATAAGTAAGGTTCTGCCACCATCGTTTGACGCATAGGCCATGTTACCGCTAGATTCTATGCCGCCTTTCTCTAAAAAAATAGCAGACGGATTGACGATATCCTGCATTCCTTTTGCGGTCATTGCGAATGTCCCAACTTCAGTGGTATCGCCAAAGCGGTTTTTAGATGCGCGCAAGGTACGATATTTACTGTCATCTTCAGATTCAAGCTTACACATAGTATCACCGATATGCTCCAATACTTTTGGACCAGCCATATCACCTGATTTTGAAACGTGACACACTAGAATCACGGTTACACCATGCTCTTTTGCTAGGCGGTTCAAAATAGACGCTGACTCTTTAACCTGTGTTACGCCGCCAGGTGCGTTAGGGAGTGAACTAACAAAAGCGGTTTGGATCGAATCAATAATTAAAAATTTGTAGCCCTCTGCGACCACAACATCACAAATTAATTCAACATCGCCAGAGTTCATTATGTCAATATTACCGATATCAAGTTGTAATCTAAGGCCGCGATCACGCACTTGGCTTTTAGATTCCTCGCCTGAAGTATATAAAGCCTTTCCTATCTTGCTAAGGTTTGAGCAGGTTTTTATCAGTAAGGTACTTTTGCCTGCACCGGGATCTCCTGCAACCAAAACTACCGACGCCTCAACAATACCGCCACCTAAAACACGGTTGAATTCAGTGCTTCCGGTATCAAAACGCGTTAATTTTGTATTAGAGACTTCACTCAAGTTTTCAATTTTAGCATCTTGCTTTGAATAACCTTTATGTTGTCTAGCATTGGGGGTGCGCTGAGTCACTGTTTTTGCTTCTTTGAACTCAACTATGGTATTCCATGCCCCACAAGAACATTGACCTAACCATCGTTGGTGGGTTTCTCCACATTCACTACACATGTATTGAGTTTTATCTTTTTTGGCCATTTTTATCTCGTGATATAACAGTTAGGGTGATCTGGAAGAAAATAGTTTTTAAATCGCAACCTTATCAATGCAGTTGAGCTTTTATTCTCAATTAATTGGTTGAAATTTCGTGTGCAGAGTAAAATCTTTGAGCATCATGTGGCCTTTAATCTATGTCAGACACGCTTGCAAAACAATTAAAGAACTGTTTGTATATACAGTGTATCAATATCTCATTCATTTGCAATACAACCTTGATGTGTTTTATGTATAATACTGGTGCTTTTCTCAATAGATAGGTATTTATTACTTCGCTGTGTAAAAAAGGTCATAGTGGTAGCTCTATTTCGCAATATATTTAGCGTTTAAGAAAATATAGGATGCTCAAAGCTATTCACTTACTTTTATTCACTGTATAATGGTTTCTTAAGCATGATGGTTATACTGATTTGCTTTAGTTGTAAAGTGTGTGCCTCTTGGCACCATCAGTTAACCCATAAGAGCTAAATAATTTAATGAAACCCTATTCAGATACCGCCGAATTAATTGAAACGTTAGAATCGGAAATACAATTACGTACCGAACAAATCACCACCTTGAAAGAAGCGCCTCAGAGCTTTAATGAACAAGTTATTTTTAAATATATTGATACGTGTAGTACGGGCAAAACAAAAGATTTTGTTAGATCGTTAGGCGTAAAATCTGAACGCGGTTCACTATTTTCTTCGGGTGATGTAAGCAAGTTAATAAAAGCTGGCGCTGAAGATATTTCACCTGAGTTACTTGCAATAGCGCGAAAGGTAGCTAGTATGAAAAATAAAAATGGTAATCATCGCTAATCAACAATACAATTTAACGCTTAAAGCGTTTTAATTAAATTTACATTCTGATTTGTAATGGTGATAGCAAGTCAGAATTATATTTTTCACCAAAGATAGAGATAAAGAGAACGTTATGAGTAAAGGTATAGTTAAGTGGTTTAATGCAGATAAAGGTTTCGGATTTATTACTCCAGAAGACGGAAGTAAAGATTTGTTCGTTCATCATTCAGAAATTCAATCAGGCGGAGATTACGCTACATTGGCTGATGGTCAAGCGGTTGAATTTGAAGTAGGTCAAGGCCAAAAAGGTCCATGTGCAAATAAAGTTGTTGCTGTTTAAGCATTAGCTCTTGTACATGAACAAGTAAGCAGATGCGCTACGCGCATTCGCTTACTTATACTTTATCCAGTCAAAAACCAATATATACATCATCTTTCATTACATAACTAAATATTAATATTTCTATGTGGAAATAACCTATATTTGTAAAATTTTATTACGCTTATCATTGAAAATCTCATGCCATTATAGCTAGTCAGATAGTCCACCTACATCATTACTCTTTCACTTATACAACCCAATAAGAAAACTCATATCGTTAAATTGTCACGACTCATAAGTATTTTCAACTATGTATCATATGTCTCAAGCGCTCTGACTCAAATATTTTGAATTATTACGGTTATAAGAGCCAATACATAAAAAATCACCTATCAGCAACACATTGTCAGCCTGTCAACGTAGAGTCTTAGATCCCTATTAGGCTAACCAATGCAGAAGACAATCTAAACCTTGTTTATTGATACTACTGTCCGCTTGAGCTAAGACGATAGGCTTGGCATGAAAAGCAACGCCAAATCCTGCTGCTGCCATCATAATAAGATCGTTGGCACCATCACCCATGGCCACGGTTTGACTTGCCGGTATTTGATATTGTTCTGCTAGTAGTATTAATGAGTCAGCTTTCACTTGCGCATCCACCACTGAGCCTAGTACTTTACCGGTTAATCTACCATCAACAATGTCTAATGTATTAGCAAATGTGGCATCAAGTGCTAACAACTCTTTTAAATGATCAGCAAAATAAGTAAAACCGCCTGACGCCACAGCAATACGCCAGTTATGCTTTTTCAGCTCGCTAATTAAGTTTTCTAATCCAGCCATTAAGGGAATGTTTTTAGCAACGTCTGCTAGTATTTGCTCTGGCGCATTGGCTAGTGTCGCAACTCGTTGGTGTAAGCTTTGGGCGAAGTCTAATTCTCCTAACATGGCAAGTTCCGTAACGGCAGCTACTTGCTCGCCCACACCGGCTATTTTAGCTATTTCATCAATGCATTCAATTTCTATGGTGGTTGAGTCCATATCCATGACTAATAAACCGGGCTCAGTAAGTGTTGGAGCATCTTGAATTAATGCGGCTTCAATGCCTTGTGCTAAGGCAAAGTCAGCGATAGATTTGCGTGCTTTAATAAAATCAGTGCACGTTATACTAAAGCGATAGCTAGTTTGTTGGTTTCGTGTATTAATAGTCGTTAAGGCATTAATACTAATATGGCTGGTGTTTTGTAACGCTAATAAGTTTGTCATCGATAAATCAGAGAAAACGACTAGCTCTTGATTGGGTGAATCAACAGTCACTTTGTCAGATTGTTTTTCATTTAGTGTTAAAGCGTTATCACTTAAAACCAAATAAACAGGTAAAAAATCTGACATTTGATGTTGATTGAAATAAGATTTCAGTGATAAGGGTAATATTTTGGTAGAAAAAGGCACATTAGTAGAAAAAGACACGTTAACTCTCTATTATAAGTGAATGTATGCTCATGCTATTTTGTTAAAGAGGCACAGCAAGTTTATTATGAAAAAATCAGAACAGCCTTTATACCCTAAATTATCGCCAATTTATAATAAAATTCTGCAATTACTTAGTGCTATTTTACTTATTGTGCTTTTGATGACGCTGTGGTTGTCGACAGCTGAAAAAAGTGAACAGGTGCTATCCCTGCACTTTAAGCAGACAGCTGACAAATTTTTGCAGCAAGCTATCGCAGGTGTATCGGTATTACTTGTTGAAAAAGAAATATCACAAAGCAAAAAATCACGAGATGCTCAATTGCAATCTTATTTAAATCACCTTGGAGAGGCTGATTTTATCAAACAAGTACATTTATACGATAAAACGGGTTTACTGCTATTAAAATCAACATCAGATGGTGAAGCTAGTGCCTCTATAAAATCACTTTATGGTATTGATGAACGCTTAAAAACGCTTAATAAAAGCAGTAAATATAGCCCTTTTGTGAGTGAGATCCGTACAGAACAATTAATTGGGTATTTACGATTGACTATTGAAAAGTCATACTTGACCGCGACCTTAGCTAAAGACAATTATAATACGCAAACCTTGTCTCGGCTTTTGCTTATTATTGCTGGTTTAGTCGGGTTTTTATTAACGCGTGGGTTAAACCGCTTTAGCCGTCAAGGTTTTAGAATGCCTGATGTAAATACTAAATTAACGACTAAAAAATAATTGTTCAACATTACTTTCTATTTGGTTGGCTATTATTGTTTCTGGTTCATCTCTGATGGTACATAAGGCTTTAAAAACGGTGATTAGGTTCAATGGTGTATTGACCAACCCCTGTTGACCAAAAGGAGGCATGGCAGGGGCGTCGGTTTCTAATAATAAACTAGACAAAGGCAAACGCTTAACTGTATTAATGGTTTTCTGTGATCTCTCGTAGGTGATAGTGCCGCCAACACCCAGTTTAAAACCTAAATCTACATAAGCTTTAGCTTGTTGATAACTACCTGAAAAAGCATGAATAACGCCCGCTCTGCTTAGCCGAACCTTTTTTAATAGAGGTACAATTAATTGGTGAGATTGGCAATGATGTATAATAACAGGTAGATTATTTTTTTTAGCTATGTGTAATTGCATTTCAAAGAATGCTTGTTGCAAATTCAAATTACTATTTAATGCTTGTTCATTTTCTGTGTGTTTTTTTGCTTTAAATACATCAATACCACACTCGCCAATAGCAACTATGTTGTTATTGGAATTCTTATGTTTTATAACTGCCTGTTTGAGCTGTTGCTCATTAAACGCTAGATCAATATTGTTAGCTGACTTTTTGTTAAGTGAGTTGTCTTGAAGAATAAGAAACCACGGGTGTATACCTAAACAACATGATATTTTAACTGTGCTGTTGCTCGATTGAGAGGGTAAAGATAATACGCGTTGCCAATGTTCTGGATTAACTGAGGGGACTATAATACGGTTAATATTACGTTGTGCACATTGACTGAGTAGTTCAGAACGATTGTCTTGTAACTCAGTGAAATCAAGGTGGCAATGACTATCGGTAAATTGCATCATTGCCCCTTTATTTCATGCATTTTATTGGTCTTGTTTACATTCTATCCATAACGTCAATGCCTAAAATATCTAAGCCTTGTTTTAACGTTTGTGCTACTAATTGGCATAAAGCTAAACGTGATTCTTTTACGTCTGATTCAATGCCTTCTTTTAGAATAGGACAGGCTTCGTAAAAACTCATGTAAAGGCTGGCTAATTCATAAAGATAGTTACATAACAAGTTAGGTGTACATTCACTGATTACTGCATCAACTACATCTTCAAGTTGTAATAGTTTTAATGCTAAGGCTTTTTCTTGTGGTTCAATAATTGCGATAGTCGCTTGAGTTTGTGTAACACCCGCTTTCACAAAGATACTTTGAATACGCGAATAAGCGTACTGTAAATAAGGCGCTGTAGCGCCTTCAAAGCTCAACATGGTTTTCCAGTTAAAAATATAATCACTGGTACGATTTTTTGATAAATCGGCAAATTTAACTGCGCCTATACCTACTTTTTCTGAAAGATCAGCCAACGTCACAGCGTCAATATCTGGATTTTTTTCTTTAATTAAATCACTTGCACGACTTATGGCTTCGTCTAATAGCTCTGCTAGCTTTATAGTACCACCCGTACGGGTTTTAAATGGCTTGCCATCATCTCCCATCATCATACCAAATGGACAGTGATCATAACCAACGTACTCAGGCAATAAACCGGCCTTACGAGCAACCACTTCAACTTGCTTAAAATGAAGTGATTGGCGGGCGTCAGTGAAAATAATGATACGGTCGGCGGCTAATTTACCACTGCGATAACGACAAGCCGCTAAATCGGTGGTGGCATATAAGAATCCGCCACCCGACTTCTGTACGATAAGTACAGGAGCATCACCATCTTTATTGGCCATTTCATTAATGAAAACAGCTTTAGCACCTTGGCTTTCAACAGCAATTTCTTTTGCCATTAACTCATCTACAACAATTGACAAGTCCTCGTTATAAGCGCTTTCACCCATAATATCAGAGCGTTGTAATGAAACATTTAACTTCGCGTAAATCTCTTCACTGTGGGCAATAGAAATATCAATAAACTGCTGCCATAATTTGGCAGAGTCTCCATCACCACTTTGTAATTTAACTACATCAGCGCGAGCGCGGTCAGCAAACCCTTCTTCATTATCAAAGCGAACTTTTGCTTCACGGTAAAAATTTTCTAAATCGCAGAGTGCCGTTTCAGCCACTTCGTTACTGGCTAATTTATCGCTTAAATGGGCGATTAACATGCCAAACTGTGTACCCCAGTCGCCCATGTGATTTTGGCGAATAACCTTATCACCACGAAACTCTAAGGCGCGTACTACGGCATCACCAATAATGGTTGAACGTAAATGTCCTACATGCATTTCTTTGGCAAGGTTAGGCGCGCTGTAATCAACTACTACTGTTTGTTGCCTATCTTGTAAAGAGCCTTGTGAAGAGTCTTTTGAGCCACAGCTTCTTTGCGCTACGCCAATATGATCATCCTGGGCAACGGTATTAAGTTGTGCGGCAAGCCATTTTTCATCAAGATGAATATTAATAAAGCCAGGGCCGGCAAGTTCAATTTTACCTGCAATGCCAGCTAAATCTAAGTGCTCGACTACTTTAGTGGCTAATTCACGTGGATTAGTTTTTAGTTTTTTAGCCGCACCCATCACGCCATTGGCCTGATAATCACCAAACTGTGGACGATTTGATAAACTAACCGCTGGATTAGTTCCTACAGGTAAACCTGCAGCAACCATCGCTGTACTGACCTTTTCACTTAATATTTGTTTAATATTCATTTTGTTATCTCATTCTCTTTGCTATTTGGCTCAATAGTCATATCAATCGTGCTCACAGACTATCGTCAGCTCCGCGCATTTTTTACTCTTGAACCAACTAACTGCGAAAATTGGGTAACTCACAGTTAGTTAAATTGTTATTTGTATTTCTGATGTTTATTAAAGCAATCATCAAAAACAATCTATATCTGATCATGTTTGGTTAAGTAGATAGTTTTTATAGCGAGGCGCTTGTTCGATTTTTTTTGAGGAGTTTAGTACACTAAATGACTCATAAAAATCGAATAATCAACGCCGCTAGAAAGCTATATACAACACCAAACTAGTGTTCTCGGGTTGCATGAAATGAAATATCTGGGTTTCGCTCTTGTGCTAGCGATAGATTCACCATCGTTGGGGCAATATACGTTAAATTATTACCGCCATCTAATGCCAAGTAATCACCAGCTTTCTTTTTAAATTTCTCTAACGTGCGTTCATCATCACAACTACACCAACGAGCCGTTGCTACGCTGATAGGCTCATAGATGGCATCCACCTTGTATTCTGTTTTTAATCGTTGCACTACCACTTCAAATTGCAATACACCGACCGCGCCAACAATCATGTCATTATTAATAAAGGGTCTAAATACTTGTACAGCACCTTCTTCAGATAGCTGGATCAAACCTTTTTGTAATTGTTTCGCTTTTAGTGGATCACGAAGACGAATACGTCTAAACATTTCAGGAGCAAAGTTAGGAATACCACTGAACTTCATCATTTCGCCTGCGGTAAACGTGTCGCCAATTTGAATGCTGCCATGATTATGTAAACCAATAATATCACCCGCATAGGCTTCTTCAACTTGCGCTCTATCACCGGCCATAAAAGTTACGGCATCGGCAATTTTCACATCTTTACCTAAGCGAACTTGTTTCATTTTCATGCCTTTTGCATACTTGCCTGAGCAAATGCGCATAAAAGCGATGCGGTCACGATGTTTAGGATCCATGTTCGCTTGAATTTTAAAAACAAAGCCGGAAAACTTTTCTTCTTCAGCGGTTACTTCTCTTGTGTCAGTAATACGCGGTAAAGGTTTAGGTGCCCATTTAGTTAAGCCATTAAGCATATGATCAACACCAAAGTTACCTAATGCTGTACCAAAAAATACCGGAGTTAATTCACCTTTTAAAAATGCGGTTAAATCAAAGTCATGCGAGGCACCGAGCACTAGCTCCATTTCGTCACGAAAATCTTCGGCGAATGGGCCTATCGCTTCATCAAGGGCTGGATTATCAAGCCCTTTAATAACGCGTCTTTCTTGAATCATATGCCCTAAACCTGATTGATATAAAAATATCTCATCAGTAAGTAGGTTATAAACCCCTTTAAATTCTTTACCCATTCCTATTGGCCAAGTAATAGGTGCACACTTGATATTTAATACGGTTTCAACTTCATCCATCACTTCAATAGGATCTCTAACATCACGATCCATTTTATTCATAAAAGTGATTATAGGTGTATCACGCAAACGGGTGACTTCCATTAATTTAACGGTACGGGCTTCAACACCTTTGGCTACATCGATAACCATCAAGCAAGAATCTACTGCGGTTAGTGTTCGATAAGTATCTTCTGAGAAATCTTCATGGCCGGGAGTATCTAATAGGTTTACTAAGCAATCATTGTAAGGAAATTGCATAACAGAGGTGGTGATAGATATACCACGCTCTTTTTCCATTTCCATCCAGTCAGACTTCGCATGTTGGCCTGATTTTTTACCTTTCACCGTACCCGCTCTTTGTAAGGCTTGACCAAACAATAATACTTTTTCGGTAATAGTAGTTTTACCCGCATCGGGGTGAGAAATGATAGCAAAAGTGCGTCTGATATCTACTGCTGCAATTTGTGGGGTGGTCATTATTTTAAAATCTCTTAGTTTCACATACTAGTGCACTTAACATGCTGTATTAAAGTTTAATGGCAGTGTTTAATGGCCGTACTTAATTGGGTCTGGGCGAAAAATTTAATGCTCATTGAGTGTTCAATTTAATGCTCAAAATAAATGTGCGGATTATATCACAAATTAAAAAGCCAGATTAGTGACTTTTTCTTCTTTAAGACGGAAAATTTTTAATAAAGGTAAAGTACAATAGCTGAAGTGATGGCCATCGATAAGAAAGTAGATAGAATGATTAAAACAATATTAACAAGATAAGCACATTACAATAGCGTCTTCGTAACCAAAACCGCGAGCACTTGGGTAATAACCAGTACGGCGACCTGTTTCAATAAATCCTACATTCATATACAGCATTTGTGCAGGAATATTTTTAGCGCGCACTTCTAACCATATTTTAACCGCCCCTTTTGCTTTCGCTTGATTAATGAACTTTGTTAATAGTTTTTTACCCAAGCCTTTACCTTGGTTATTTGGGCTAACACAAATATCCATTAGCGTTGCTTCGTCAATAACTTGCTCACCAATATAAAAGCCAACAATGTTATTTGATTCCCTTAAGGTTTCACTGAGTTTCTCCCCAAAATAGCGACCACCAATACAACTACGAAAGGTTTTTTCACTCCAAGGATGGGAATGACATTTGTCTTCTATCTGCATTAAAGGAGTTATATCGGGAAGGATAATAGGCGTAAATGTTAAAGAGTCATTCATATTTTTACATCAATGTTGCTGTCTATAATAGGTGAGTTGATATTGTTTGCCATAATTGTTTTTTTAAGGCAGGAGACTTGCAGATAACGTCAACACTTGGACTCATTAATTTATTGTCAGCACAATGAATCGAGGATGTTTTGTTTTCATCAGCATAGAAAAACCAATTGAATAAACCTAAATCAAGGTGGTTTTTTTGAGCGGTAACTTCACCAATAGAAAGTTCAAGCGTGAGCAATAAATCAGTAAAAAAGGTTAGTTTAGTTAGCGCGGCTAAACTTTTAACATCTTGTGTTAGGTAACTGATGTTGTGCTCTAAATTATCTTGAGTAGATGAAGCATTCTGAAAAGCGATAGGCCTATGCTGCCACAAGCTAATGCCCATTTCAGATAATTGCTGATATTGTCTTTGATTAATGCTCATGGTGTAATAATGACAGACTTGGCTATTATTGAACAGCGCTTGAAAAAAAGTAATTAGAAACAATAGAAGAGAAAATGGCAGGGGTGGAGAGACTCGAACTCCCAACCATCGGTTTTGGAGACCGCTG
>CAJXQM010000030.1 GCA_913058145.1 uncultured Colwellia sp. | reverse complement strand
AGTAAATAGCTCTGATTGACTACATGTTGCGGTTGATGCTAACAACGCTAGGCAGCTTTATATATTAGTCAATGGCGGCTCTATGTTCAGCTATCAAGCGATATGAAGATAGTACCACAGAGTTTTACATCATGCCGCCCATAGAAATATAACCAATTGTATTTATTGAGTAAATTACATTAATGAAATATAGATACCCTAAACAATGTACTATTGCATTTAGTTAGAGTTATTTGCTAATTATATTAAAGGAAGTCATTTACTGCTGGTTGCCACACTCACACTATTTGCATTGTGGTGCATGGGTTATGCGGCGGCATAACGTGATGACCATTTATTGCTGGAAAATATCTATTACCAGTGCCACCAAATTGAATTTAGCCTTGCCAGCTAATTACATTTCAGTTTGCCACCATAAACTCTTTAAACCAACATAAAGCCTAGGTCAAAAAAGGATCACTTAGATACGAAACCGGAAGTTTTACTATTTCGTTTTTATGACTTTTCTGTGCGCTAAGCGGAAGGAAAAGTTTAGAATTGTCAGCCTTGTTTACAGTCTTCTGTACATCCGTTAGTTGACCTAAGCAGGCTATTAGCCAACCTAGTAATAACTGGCATAGCAGACGTTCCAAGAATCATTATTGATGCTAATTTTATGGTCTGAGGAGCTATAGAACGAGAATAATATCTATGACGGCAGTAAGCTCATTGCCGTCAGTCAGATTTGATTCTTGAACGCTAACAATTACCACTTTGTTGACCTAAGGTTTTAGTACCGTACCGAGAGTTTTAGGGCAGTACGCAGTCATAAATTAAGAGCCGAATCAATATATCTAGCAGTCTCAATGGAGCCTACTGCTGACATTAAGCCTTTGCAAATTCATGAGCATATTGAGGGCCAAATTAGCCAAAATTTTCTGCTCACTGATGGGACTGCTTTAAGCCGCCATTCACATTCTATTTTTTAACGTTAACTATGAGTTCATTTATTGGAATTAAACTGAACTTGATAAATAGTCCGCTTCCACCAACGCGGACATCATAAGAAAAAATGGATCTCGTTTTCGCCCTAAAACCGAGATAGGAAAATTTATTGGAAATAATGATAACATTAGTGTGAGTTACTATTGTTAATTGCTTTCGGTTAATTCTAAAGCAGATAATTCAGCAGAGAACTGATTCAGTTTACTTTCAAATTGATATAGTTTAATCATCAAATAATCTAGTTTTGGTGCAAACCAAATAAAGGTAATTCTTTTTGAGTTAGAACGTTTTCTTTGATACTTAAGAACCGAGAATTCACCAAGCTTAGTTTTCATCTTTTCTTCTTTAATAAACTCAAAATCATACTCAGATATTTTTCCTGAAGTAGATAAGACTTGAAAACTAAAATCTTCATTATTGTTAATCAAATTCAAGCGATATTGCAGTTGGTAACTTAATTTACTTTGTAAGCCTTCAGGCCAAATAATTTCAATAGGTGTTTGTAATTTGTTATTGGTTACAACACTCTTATTTTGGTCAAAACCCCAAGAATAATATTTATTCCTTCCGGTGCCTTCTCTTAAAGAATGGTAATCTAATGGGATAACTAAATTATTAATTATTTTTACGGTGGTATCTTCTTTACGATAATCGCTGAAGATAAACCAGTTAATCTCCGTTTCATAACTAAACTTAACGTGATTATTTGGTAAGTTTTGAAGTTTTCTAACGCCTTTACCAATTTTAGAGTCATTACGCGTAATTACATATTCTGCTGAAAAATCAGAAATATGAAATGAAGAAGTATCCTCTAAATTTTTAGCTATCGAAGATATACTCAGGCATAACAGTGGTAAAATTAAAAGATTGTATGTGAAAGTCATAACTACAGTTTGTTCAGTTTCATAATAAACCTCATCGTTAATTACTATTCGGTACGCTTTTTTTGGTAATTTATATAATTCTTTATTGTAAGCTAAGCTACCCAAAAGTGCATAAGAAAGCGCTTTATTTCCTAACTCACTTTGCTCTTTCGCATCCGACATGCGTTTGGATTTAGGATCATTATCGACCGAGGGATATACTAAATCAGAAGTAAAGTTATTTGGTAGTGACAGTTTTAATTATTCCTAACAATTCTTTATTCACGACGTCAATATCTATAACCCCTTTTCTAAATGCCAAATATGTGGGGAGTTCATAACCAACAACCTCTGTAACAGTCACACCAAATTTAGGAAACCTATTTTTTAGGATGTCTTCACCGACGACTTTACCTGTGACAACAACATCCACTTTTCCCAGATTTAACAAGCTAAACATAATTTCATTAGATGGAAGTTTATAAATCTTTGAAAACTTAAGGTTATACAAATCCAAAATATCTTCGTGGAAATTTATACCTCTATGAACCCCTACTATTTTTCTAGAAAAGTTTAGCTTCTTATTATCTTCACCTTCAGGATAGAAAATTGCGATCTTTGTAACATGCATTGGGGTACTTACATAGTTTAAATATTCTTCTCTATCTTCTAATTTTCCTAATAAAAAGTAACAGTCATAATTACTTTTTGACATTTCTGTCTTTAGTCTAGCCCATGGTAGATTAACTATTTCTATGTCAAGTCTTAGGCTTTTAAATAATGGATTTATTATTCTCATATCTAAGCCATAAAACTCTCTTTTTGACTCATCAAACGATGTATATGGTGGGTAATGAGTTGTAGCACAAGACAACTTTTGAGTCGCAAGCGAAGGATTAATTCCTATAAGTAAATATAGTAAAGTCAGATTTAATATGGCTATAATTTTCGACACCATTTTAATTACCTATCTTAAAGATTGCTCTATTGCACATGAATTACAATCTGGTGATAACTAGTTTCTGAATTAGTTTGCCAGCGGCTGTTATGCTCATATCTGTCTTTGAAGTCTTATATATAAACACTAAACCTTGCCACAATATAGACTGCTTACATAATTCAAAATCAATAAAAATATTCATAGCTACTGGGGTTTCAAATTTGGCTACTTGTATGGCTATATAGGTAATTGCAATATATTTTGTTCTAATAAATATGCCCAAGCACAGGTACTATAAATGTTAATCAAAACTTGCCGATGACATGCTTGAGACAGTTTGACTTTGAATTCGAGCTTCTAAATCAAAGGGTATTGTTTGATTTGAACGATACCACTGATTATCATAAGCCAAGCAGCCCCACAAAACATGTGCCAATGCCGTCCGCGCTAGCTCAGGGTCTAGTTCTTTAGAGAGCAGTTTGTTGGTTAATTGAGTATATTCAAATTCTAATGCCTCTTTGTTCGGCCTCAATATCGCTACATTATTCCCTTGCATATAGGCAAAGTTATCTGCATATTGCATCATTGCCCTACCAGCAGAATTTTTATCATTAAGATCATGACCTAGCATTGGAGAAATATTTTCAATACCCATTAATGATAGGAGAGTGGGGGCTAAATCTATTTGGCTTACCACTCTTTCATCAAGAACATTTTCTTTTCCTGAGTTAAGAATAAAACCTGGGATATGAAAACTGTTAATCGGTACTAAATCACTTCCAGAAGTTCTAGCGTCATGGTCTGCAACAATTAAGAAGATAGTATCCTGCCAGTAAGCTTGTGTTTTAGCCTTAGAGATAAATTTTCCTAATGCAAAATCAGCATATTGGATAGCTTTATGACGAGCTAGTTCTTTCGAATCATAAAGCTCTAACTGGTCTTCTGTGTATTTGATAGGTGTAACTTTACCCGCAGGTATTTCAAAAGGGTCGTGATTACTTGAAGTAAAAATAAAGCTAAAAAATGGTTTTCCTTCATGATGTAATTCATTTAATTCTTTGTCTGCTTGATTAAATAAGTCTTCATCACTTGCTCCCCAAGAAGCTACAAAATCCGGGTTTTCGATATCATTAAAGTCGACAATATCTGTAAAACCATTACCTAAAAAGAAGCTTTTCATATTGTCAAAGTGGCTTTCTCCACCGTAAACAAACTGTGTTGTGTAATTATTAGCTTTTAATAAACCTGCTATGGTAAAAAAGTTATGCTGTGATTTACCTAATTTTACAACTGCTCTAGCGGGGGTTGGAGTAAAACCAGTAATGACAGCCTCTATCCCCCTTACAGATCTAGTTCCTGTTGCATATAAATTTTTAAAGGCCCAACTATCATTATTTAGTTTATCTATCTCTGGTGTTAACGGTAGCCCTCCTAAAGAGGATACAAACTGCGCCCCTAAACTTTCTTCTAAAATAATTACTAGATTTTTGGGCTTTCCTTGATATATAGGTAAACGTTTAGTTAACGACGGTAAATCTGAATTAATAAAAGATTGAGGATCGAGGTTGGTTTCTCTTTGAATAATTTCAATCACTTTATTTTTATTCATTTGTCCGTACATTTTGGCTGCATTTTTTTCATCGCCAAATTGTTTATACGCATGTGCAACGCTGTAAATTGAATTAAGTGTTAATGAATTAATGAGTGGATCAGTTGAAAAGTATACCAATGAAGGATTAATAGGACGATGATCGACAGTCCCTCTCGCAAAAGAAAATAGTAGCAGTCCTAGAATACCAAATGACAAAGCAGATGACCCGATATGGAATTGAGGTGTTGGGTGCTTACCTGCAAGGATTTTACAAATTAATGACCAAAAAACTTTACACGGTAATATTAGTAATGTGAATACAATCACAAGAGTTAGCAAGTGCCCATTAAAAAGCATTTTCATCACTTCATCAGGGTAAGCCAAATACTCTATAAATAAACGATTGGGGCGAAAGCCATATTCATTAATAAACGCAGGTGTTGCTAACTCAAAAAATAACACACTAATAAAAATGGCAAAAAATAGACATTTCAGCGTTTTTATCCACCGTCCTGAATATTTCTCTGCACGCATCATCCAAGGGTGTACTAACGCAGGAATAATCAATAAATATCCTACTGCGCTCAGGTCTATTCGGGTGCCATTAAACAAGAGTGTTATTAAATCGTCGACACTTTCAAACCGATCAAACTGCCAAAGGCTTAGCCCAAGCCTTGAAATAAACAAGGTAGAAATTAATACCAATGAAAATAGTAAAAATGGACGAATAAGATAGAATATAGTTGTAAGCATTATTGTTTAATATTTCTAATAAAACACAATACTTACTTTAACTTGTGAAACTTAAGATGAGCTTAATTTAAACTGAAATTAAGCTCATGGACAACATTTAAAGTAATACCATTAACCAGACTATTATTGCGATAACCAGACTAATTAACACTGCTGCTGAGCCTAAATCTTTTGCAAGCCCTGACAATGGATGAATGTCTAATCCTACTCGATCAACAACCGCCTCAATGGCGGTATTTATGACTTCGGTAAAAATGATAAAAATTATAGATATAACAAGTATCATTTGCTCCATGTAACTAATGTTAAAAAGAAAAGTAATAGGCACAGTAAAAAGCAACAATAGTAACTCTTGTTTAAATGCTGATTCATTTTGATATAGCCACTTAAATGCTCTAAAAGAATTTAACGATGCAAGATATATTCTCTTTACGCCTTTTGGTTTGTTTTTATTGTCAAACATTAATCTATAATTTCCATGGTAGTTAAAAGTTGTGGTTCTGTAATCATTGTTGTTCTTGCAATTGCTGATTGTGATTTACAGCCTATAAAAGGGTCGCTATTATTAATGTAAGCTTTGGAGCGTACCGACATAATACTGAGCAATGTATCAAAAATATTATCATGAGTTAATGGCGCATTCGACATTTGGTCAAGGCAGTTTAAGTTAAAATCAGTTTGTTGAGTATCAGCCCAATAAATCATAGGGATATGGGTTTGCTCTTCAGGTGCAAATGCGTAGGGTAAGCCATGTAAATAGACCCCTTTTTCCCCTAATGATTCACCATGATCTGAGATATATAGAACCGATGTTTCTATTGTATTATCTTTTGCTAACGTTTCCATTTCAGTAATTATTTTTGACAGCACAAAATCAGTATATGCAATAGTATTATCATAGGTGTTTATAAGCTCTTCTTTTGTACAATTTTGAATATCACTGCGTTGACAATCGGGTGTGAAAACACGTTTATCTTTTGGATATCGTTTAAAGTAAGTAGGGCCATGCGAGCCAATCATATGTAGTACGATCAGGGTGTTTTCATGAGTAAGTTTCTTAAGCTTAGTTCTTAATGGTTGCAGCAAGGCTTCATCATAACAATACTCTCCATCGCATAACGGATTTGACTTATCTGTAGCTACTTGTTCATTTTTTACGCGAACACAAACACCTTTACAACTGCCGTTATTATTACTTATCCATAGTACATCGGCCCCCGCTAAATGAATAATATCCACAACATTTTGCTGCGCATTCGCAATACGCTTATTATAATTATCTTTATTTAGCCTAGAAAACATACACGGTACTGAAACCGCTGTGGCTGTACCACACGATGTCATATTAGAAAAGGATACTACACCTTGTTTTTGGGTATATTGATTAGTTGGTTTTTCATATCCATTCAATGAAAAACTCATAGCGCGAGCAGTTTCTCCTAAGACCATAACGGTTACATGTTTTTTTTCACTATCACGTACAATTAAAGGGGTAGTATCGAGCACTTTAAATTCTAGCGGGGGATAAAAATAATGATTTCTTACAAATTTGTATGAAGCAACAAGCATTTTGTAAGGCACTATATAACTAATAAGATCTCTGTTGTTTCGACCAACCGCAGCATAGCTAGAATAAAAGATACTACCAATTAAAAATACAACTATACAGTTTATACTGAGTAACTTTAAACGACTCAAAAACTCTTTAAAAAAAGGTTTGTAAGTTAATTTAACCGAATAAATTAACCACGATGGAATAGCACCAAAAATAATGAAAAAACCTATAGCGTAAACATTTACATAGGAAAAAGCTTCCGCTGTATCAGTTTCAATGGTGTTTTGCACCATGCCATAATCAAACACAATGCCATAGGTAATAGTGGCATAAAATATTAGTGCAGAAACAGACACTAATAATATTAATATAGGCTTTGTTATCCATCTAAAGGCAAGCATGCCTTGAAAAAAGAGTATTAAACTAAATAAAAAAACAGGTAATGTAATTAAAAAGAATACATTGTAGTTATCTAGTGCCGTTATCGCTGTAGAGGCTCGAATTAGAAATGGCAAATTCAAAATTAAGGCTATATAACTGCACGTTAAGAGTAACAACTTGTTCGTTGTTAATTTTATATTATTAAAAAAATTGATTAATTTGTTCACTTTCATAGGCCCTAAAATGAATTTTTGGTTGTTATTCGAAATTCAACGCTATTAACATTGGCATCTGAGGTAATGGGTTTGATAATATCGATATGAATTACACGAGATTCACTTGAATGGGTTGAATAAAGTCGAGCACCTAAGCCAACAGAAGCCATCAATGAAGTTTGTTGTTTTGATATAGCCGACGGATTAAAAACTTTACCCGTATCAACAAATGCGGCTGCTCCTAATTCAAGTAATTTGTATATATTTATATGTGGGTAATAGCGTGCTTCAAAGGTGAATTGTGTACTGCTTTCACCGTGTTGGTATTGAAGTGGAAAACCTCGAATTCCTGTTTCACCACCTAAGACGACAGGTAAATCTAAGAATTGATTTTGACTGAGCTGATTAGAATTTTTAAAATAAGCTCCCCATTGTTCGCTAAACTTATGGAAAAACTCTGCTTCTAATTGGAAAAGAAATCTATTGCCATGATCTGAATTTTCGTACATCTCGCCTTCAAACGCTGAATTAAAGAACCAATAAGAATCTTCAAAAACATCAAACCCTTTTGACAATTGTGATTGCCAAATTAACGTCGGTGAACCGTCATCATTTGAAAAATCGCTGCCCAAATTCACATGAAAATCCCAACCTAAATTAAAATCTTCTATGTGGTTTATTAAGTTTACGTTTGATAATTTTCTATAGTCTTTTTGTAGATACTCTAAGGATACAAACGGATAATTAAATTCGCGATTAATAGGTAAATTAGTGGTGGGAGTATTATCAATATCAACCACACCGGAGAAGGTGTGTTTTTCGTTAGTAAAGCCGACACCAAATCGTAAGGTATCTTTTTCAGAATTATCATGCAGCCATTGCCAGCTCACAGTAGAGCTATATTTTTTATGTCGAAAACGATTGGATTCAATACCATTTTCAAACTGCGTATCTATTTGATTAAAATTATCAAAACCGATATTAAAAGCATTTTCAGTGTCAAAACTAACAAATTTCTTTTGTAAAAATACCGCTTCAGCACTGCCATCATCGGCATCAATCAGTCTAATATTTGCATTAATATTGTTTCTTAAATAGAGTGGGAACTCAGTATCAAGCTTATAACCACTTCGTTGGTTGTTACTAAAGTATTCAATTTCTACATCAATACCTAGACCAAGTAAATTTCGGTCTTTTATCCCGAAGGCAAATTTATTTTTACCGCCTTTTCTGCCAAAATCCACTACTGGTAGCAAAGACCAATTATCCCAAGTTTCCACGACAATTTTTTTGTTTTCATCAAACGTAACAGCAGAATTTCTAATGTACTTTTTACTTCGAAAGTGTCGTTCAAGCTCTGCTAAGTCATTAACATTAACTTGGCAATTATCTAAAAAAAATGCCGATTCATTTATGAGTGTTTTCTGTTTGGTTTGTATATGTAAAAAATTGGCCCAATGATGAAGGAAAATGGTGTCTTTATCTGTGAGGTCAAATACATCGTTGGAAATGAAAGTTATGTTTTCACTTTGGTCGCATGGTTTTGAATCATCTTCAGCAATACTTGGAAAGGCCAAGCATGCCATCAGAATGCTGGCAAAAATATTATGTAATTTCATGTTAATAAAAACACCTCTAAGCAAGTGTTTTTATCTTATTAAATTAACCTTAAGATCGGCTTAGCGTATACTGATATTTAGCCTAGGTTAAACTGATAGTTAACCTAAGTTATTGGCATTGGAGGGAGTACAGATCGCACATTAAAAATGTAATCTGACTTTTGCAAATAAGTTGTGGGCATTTTTTGAATGAATAGCTTGTTTGTATAAGTTTCGTTTACCAAATTTTGCAACCTCATCTTCATATTCACCCGCAAAACTATAACTTAAGTAAAAAGCGGTTAATTTTGATAACGCATATTTATACCGTAACTGAAATGCACTTTCTGAAAAAGAAAAATCTTCACTCTTGTCTTGGTAATGTGCTGAACCATCAGACATAATAATATAATTCCCTATACCATTAGCTTTGCCTATTACTGTTTCAAACTTTAATCGCACTTCTTGAAAATCATCAAGTTGATAATTTAAGCTAAACTCTATGCCTTGCTCAGTAAAATTGTATTCATTAATATCATTTTCTTCATCCCAATCTATCCAGCTATCGCTGTTGTATTGTGATATAGCAACACCTAAATGAATATTTTCGCTAATCTGGTGCTCAATACTGCCAGTGATATCATAAAATGTCCCATCCCAACCCTCTTGTCCCAATGTCATTTCAAGACTATATTTCCCCCAAAAATACTCTGGAGATGATAATTCAAATTCTAGTATTTGTGCTGATGGTAACCAAATTGAATGGTGGCCACGTGTCGTTAGATCATCAAATCCAGATGATACAAGTTCAAGTGAAATATCATATTCAAACTCAGACTCTGTCACTACTTCAGCACCTGCCCCAATTACAAGAGGAAGTTTTTCGTCTTGAAAGTTGGTTTTAAATTCAGTTTCAAAAGAAAAGCTAATATCTCGAATTTGTGCTGAAGAAAAATCAGGTATTTGGTATTGGTATTCATATTCAAATTGCCTTCTGTTAATTCGTTTTACATAACCAATGTCATTTAATTCTAAGTCATCGCCATAGGAAAAGAGACTAAATTCATGACTATGCTGATCAGTTATATCTGAGCTACCTGTCAACCACCAGCCAGTATCACGCAATCGAGAATGATTAACTTCTGACTCTGTTCTAATAACGCCAAAATTTAGGGATGTATCATCTGAAACAGCAAAATGAATGTCTGACGAAACTACCGTTACTGCTCTGTTTATTGTTGGCGTGTTCACCTTATTCAACGAAACACCTATTTTACTTGGTCCTAGTGAGTATTGCCCTCTTACTGCATAAAAGTCTCGGCCTTTACCTTGTGCTGTTGAGTTTTCAAATGCCGATAATATGCCAATATCAAAGTTTGGTTGGTTGATGGTATATTTTAATGCTGAATTTAAGTCACTGTTATAATTGTTATCGTAATATGATTCCCCTCCAATCCTTGGCGTGTGTACTATTTTTAAATTTTCAGGACCTTCCACATCAAAAATACTTTGATTATCATTAAAAAATGGACGTTTTTCCGAAAATAGTGTTTCAATTGCTGAAAAATTAACAACAAGTTCATCTGACTCTATTTGACCAAAATCAGGGTTTATTGTTGCACTTAGTTTTTGTCCCTTACCCGGCTGCCAAAATATTTCAGCACCTATAGAGCTGTTACTATTCTCCTCTATAACATCTCTATTCCATGAAATATAAGGGTAAATATCTAACTTTGCTTGGGACTCAATTTTTACTGAGTAAGGAGTAAATTGTTGGTAGAAACTATTCATGGAAGAAGATACCGCAGAAGATGCGTATGTGGCGTTGCTCTCTTCATCAAAGCGACTGATATAGAGTCCGAATTGATTTTTCGGCTCTCGGCTAAATGACATTACCTGCCAAGGAACAAACACTTCTGCATACCAGGATGTATCATCGGAACTAATACTATATTCCCACAGCGCACTCCAATCTAAATCTAAGTCTTTTTCAGCATCAAGCATACCGTCAAAATAGTTGCCTTGATGGTTTATTGCAAATACATAGGCACCTTGCTCATTATTATTCATATCAAGCATGATTTGAAAATGATCATTTGAAAACTCAGTATCATTTTCTTGTGTTCTAAGCCTTAAATGCTCAACTTTATTTGCTGTTAACCCAATATATAACCCTGTACTCGTAGTAAGTACTTTGTATGAAAAATTTCCCTTACTATCATTTAGTGTTTGTGGAGATACTTCGTAGTTCAATTCGTTATTCACGGCATCAACCCATTCATTCTCACTAAGTTTCCCATCAACCAAAATATCATTTGCTTGTGAACAAACTGAAAGAAGAGAAGCCACAATAGAAGTAATAAAATATTTCATAAGCTTATTATATGACTACTGTAAAAGTAATTTGATTCTTAGACGATAAAGTTACACCTATGTCAGCATTAATATTATCGCAATATGATTTAACTATTGCCAAGCCTAATCCGTACCTTTGTGAAGAAGTTCTAGAGGGATCTTTCTGCCAAAGAGGTTCAAAAAACTGTGCTAATTCTTGATCTGAATATTGATAAACACTCGTGTTTGAAATACTCAATTTAATCCTATCTAAATCATTACTTAGTTCAACTAGTACGGAAATTTGGCTATCTTTTTCGCTGTAATGTAACGCATTGCTAATTAAGTTTGTTAAAACAGTATCAAGTGCAAATTCATTCGTGAGAATAGTTTCCACATCTTTGCTAATTATTAAGCTTACATTACGCTCAATTTTATTCTCTCTATGTATTATGGCACGTATAAGATCTTTAATTTTTATATCGCTTTTCTTCAGTTCTGTACTATGCGAACTTTTTTGCAGTAAGAGAATGCCGTTGACGATACTTTTAAGCCGTTCTGAAATTTCTAGTACATCTGTGGTGAATGTTTCAGATATTTGCTTCTCATCAGGGAACTTTATTGCGACTTCACTTAAATTTATTAACTCTGTGATTGGTGTTTTAAGTTCATGAGCGATATCTGATGTGACTCTTTTTTCTCTGGCATATAGTGTTTTGTTTTCACTAATAAAGAGGTTGATTCCTACCGCGATGGGGAGTAGCTCATCGGGTAAGTTCTCTGTTGATATAGGATCTACATCAGACATTAAATTGATAGATTTAATTTCAAGGTTCAACTTATCAAGTGGTTTCAACCCTTTCTCAACAACGTTGTAAACAATAAATCTCACTGCAAGTACTGCTAAAATTGAAGAAATAATGAAAATAAGATCTAAAAACCACAACGTTTGATTTAGGTTTTCATTACTGACAGCGTAAGTCAGTTCCATTGGGGTTTGTGTTTTTGAAAATTCCTCTACTGAAATACCATATTCTTCTCGAATATCACTATCAACTTGTGGCATAAACTTAATGGTAATCATTCTTCCAGAACGACCATCTGGTAGCGTAACATTCATTATTTTTGATTTATGTAAAGCAACTTTTATTTTAGGTAATGTATTTATCTCAAATAAATCAAGTGTCTTTGAGCGTTCAAATGTTTTGTTGTTATGCCATAGGTGAAAGTATTCAGGATCATTTTTACCTGAAAATTCAGGCATAATTTCATCCGCAAAATCAAAATCGACTTCCTCAGTATCCTCACTCACTAATGTGGTTAATAAATTTGATTTATTAACCATCGCTTTATCAAATTCTTTGCTTATCCATTTATCAACACTGATATCAGTAGCTAACAATATCGAAACCAACAAAACAGAGACAGAAATAGACAGGTATCTACTTAATTTTTTCTTTATGGAGTTCATTAAATCTTTTCGACGAAATATCCGAAGCCTCGTTTCGTTTTAATGGGCAAGTCATAACCAAGTTCTCGTATTTTTTTCCGAGTGGTTGATAAATGTGCTTCAATTGAATTTTTAGTAATAGCATCGTATTGACCTGCCAAATATTCACTTAGTTTTTCAGGACCAATTACTTTACCTTGATTCGAAAACAAGCATTCAACAAGTTTATATTCATTTGGGGTTAGATTGGCATCTTTACCATTACAATGTAATTGCTTTAAATGAAGATCTAATGAAAAATGACCAACACTAATTGTACTTTTATCGACATTTAAACTTCCCCGTCTCATCAAGCACAACAAACGGACGTGTAGTTCATCAAAAGAAAAAGGTTTTGTTAGATAATCATCGGCCCCATTAAGTAAACCTTCAATTTTATCTTCTGTTAAATCTCTAGCCGATAAAATGAGTACTCTAATATCTTTGTTTGCTTTTCTGATCGCCTTTAAAATTGCAGTACCATCTACTGAAGGAAGCATAAGATCTAAAATAAGAAGAGAATAATTACCAGATAGCGCCATACTCAGTCCTTCAGAGCCATCACCAGTGTCATCTACTGTAAATCCAAGGTTAGTTAGCCCAATTTTAAGACTTCTTCTTAGAGAGATTGAATCTTCAATGATTAATATTTTCAACAGTAATACCTGCTATTTTTGGAACCTAATATTATGAACATAACAAATTAAACTTAAGATTAGCTGATTTTTCACTTAAGAAAGAGTTAATTAATTTTTTGCTTCACTTATTATTGATTTAGAAACTATTTTCTATTTCTAAGCATATAGTATTGTTTTTGTAATAAAAATAGACATGCGTAACATAGACGGCTTTATGATACAGGCCATGATGACAATACGACTTTTATTAAAATACCTAAAACGTCCGCTTTAGGTCACAGAACTAAACCGCTCCGCGGTAATGGCGTACTTGGCTAGCTCTATATTACCTTCTAAATTTCATATTCTTTTCTACTCTTAGTATTGAGGCATTTCGTCTCAATTAACGAGGAGTTTCAACATGATTTTTTCTACTTATTTTAATCCTGAGCTGAGCCAACGTTTCACTGAAGACATGGTTATCCGTAAGCTTACGGCTAAAACACAAATAGGTTATGTCCGAGCACTAAATCGTTTATGTGAATATTTGAAACATTCACCTGAACACGCTACCCGTGACAATTTGCGCGAGTTCCAATTGTTTTTAGTTAAAGACGGCGCAACAGGAACAACGATTAATAGCACCCTTTCTGGTTTGAGGTTTTTATATAATGTCACGTTAGATAAACCGCAGTTACTCACCAAATTAATCACTGTTTCGGTCGCACGTAAGTTACCCATTATTTTGAGTCTAGAAGAGATAAAGCTGTTCCTTGCAACAGCTGCGCATCCTAAATACCATGCTGCATTTTCTGTTGCTTATGGTGCAGGGCTTCGCGTTAGCGAAGTCGTTTCTCTTAAAGTCTCAGATATAGACAGTGAGCGTATGGTACTTCGCGTTGAACAAGGTAAAGGAAGCCGAGACAGATACGCTATGTTATCTCCTGCGCTACTCGACCATTTACGACAATGGTGGTTGTTTGCTAATAAACATGGGCAAATGCATCGTGAAGGTTGGTTGTTTCCAGGGCTTAATCCGATTAATCATATGACGAGTCGTCAGCTTGCTAGAGTTTGTACAACAACGGCCAAGGACGCTGGTATTAATAAAAAGGTATCGATGCATACCTTGCGTCACAGCTTTGCTACACATTTACTTGAAGCGCATGTTGATATACGTGTCATACAGGTATTGCTTGGGCATGCTAAATTAGGTACCACGGCTTTATATGCTCAGGTCGCAACAAACCTATTACGCGAAGTTATCAGTCCACTTGATGCTTTAGAAAGCAAGGATAAGACAAAAGATAAGACAAAAGATAAGGACAAGTCGTGAGTATTCACCATGACTCGCCCTCAATTAGAAATCGCCGATATATTTCGACAGCACGGTCAAGTATGGCGTGATAAGCATCAGGGGCATATTAACCTCAGTCAATTGAAAATCATGTCAGCCATTGAAAATTGTCGAACAGAGGTTTTAGGTGGGCATCAACTTTATTGCCAATCATGTAATAAGACTCATATTTCTTATAACTCATGTCGTAATAGGCATTGCCCAAAATGCCAAGCAAGCTCAGCAAAAAGATGGCTTGAAGCGAGACAAGCACAACTGCTACCTGTCGATTATTATCATTTGGTTTTTACCCTACCAAAAGAAATTGCAGAAATAGCCTACTACAACAAGTCGATAATGTATGGCTTATTACTGAAAACTGCTGCACAAACGCTTCTAACGATAGGCGCTGATGAAAAGCGACTCGGGGCTAAATTAGGGGTTACTTTTGTCCTTCATACATGGGGCTCTGCTATGACTCATCATCCGCATGTGCATGGTATTGTACCTGGCGGTGGTTTATCTCTTGATGGGGAAAAATGGGTATCGAGTAAATCAGGCTTCTTCCTTCCTGTTCGTGTGTTATCTCGATTGTTTCGTCGCTTATATCTTGAGAAATTAGCTGAAGCTTATCAACAAAATCAACTGATATTCTTTGGTGAAAGTAAGTCGCTTGAAGATGAAGTGTTGTTTACAAAATGGCTTACGCCGTTGCGAAAAAAAGAATGGGTAGTTTATGCTAAAAAACCTTTTGCAGGGCCTAAAGCTGTTTTCGCTTACCTTTCTCGTTATACACACCGCGTAGCGATATCCAATAGTCGCTTGGTTAAAAGTGATGAAAAGGATGTCACGTTTCGTTGTAAAAACTATCGTGCTAAAGCGTCAAAGCGATACCGAACGATGACATTAAGCCATGGTGAATTTATACGACGGTTTTTATTGCATGCTTTACCTTCAGGGTTTCAACGCATTAGGCATTATGGCTTGATTGCAAATACTCGTTGTAAGAAGAATTTAACTAAAATTAAGGGCCTACTCAATGTAAAAGTGCCTGAAGTAACCACAACAGAATTAGTTAAGGATAAATCACTTCTACCTGTAAAAAGTATTGTATTTACATGCCCGGAATGTAGTGAGCCAATGATTATTAAAGATATTCTGATTTGTCAGTTGAAACCTCGCGCACCACCAATCAAGCTTGTGAATTAGCAAATGGAAATAAGTGTCTCTATTATCGAATGTTGATAAGGGATCGCTTTGCCAAAAACACCAGAATAGCGAATATGACGCTATACTTCATTGAGTTTTTACTCGTTAATAAGTCGTTTATGCCAACTAAAGTCAAGCAACAACAAGCGCTAATTCAAAATTACCCAGTAAAACACCCAACCACGATATAGCATTCCCCATAGTAAGCACTTGGTTCACGCGGTTTCCTTCTCTGAGGTTTGTTAGACACCAGCCTGAGAAGTGAACCTTGTTGATCCTATGGTGTTTTGTCGCGACTGGTATCTAACAAACCTAAACAGACTAAGAAGAATTCATCTCGTTTATAACTTACAATTTACGCACTTTAAAATTATCTGAATGACTATATTGGTGGTTTTGTTTTCTATCAATATGAAGGTAAAACAACATTCATCGTACTAAAACAGTTTGATGACGACTGACCGCAATGGCTCAGGAGCCAGTCAAGGGAGGATTATTCAGCTTTCACACGTTCGAGACTCATATAACAGGAGTTGGTACAAAATATGCGCTTACTGAAAATCTATTTTAGGAACAAAAATTCGCGTTACTAACTCAATGTTGTATGACCGCTGTGGTGGCTTTGTTCTCGTTCATACTTAACTATATATTGGCAAAATTCATCATCAAGAAACACATGCTTTTATCTTTTGGGAACGTCCGCTATCAGGATTCGGCTAGCGTAATGTGGTTGAACAGCCATGTCCGCTGTAGATCAAAACATACAAAGTTTTTCAGTATAAATTCTAAAATGCTAACTTCCGGAGTGTGGCATGACCTGAACTGTGTTGATGATTGCTTTACTTCCGCTTATGGCTAAAAGCCGAAGTATTAATTTAGTCACTTGAAGCTTCCGTTTAGTGCACCAAATTATGTTAATCTCTTAGTGACAAACCTAATGTTATTCAGTGGTCATCGTAAATGTCATTCGATGGCAGTGTGGGATGATAATGACTGGCAGTTCTGATGTAATTGGGTGATAAAACTGATGTAATTATCCAATTGCTACAAGCCAATAGCATAAAACCCCGAGCCGTATTATCTTACATCTACCTAGATCGTGAAGTTGCAGATGATGATAGATATCGACATAGCTGCATAGCTAATTAATCATATGGGTAGTAGCTCACTACCCATGATATGAGTGAGGTTATACGGGCTTATTTACTCCTGCTTTTTCTAGCAGATCGCTGTATGTAGCTACCATATTAAATTTAACTCTTTCGCCATGACCTTCAGCTACAACTTCTTGCTCTAAACGCTCAAAGTATTTTCTGGCACATTCTATTTTTGCTTCTTCAATTTTCTTCAATTGCATTGTAGACATTGAGCCTTTTGTTTCTGCAACAAAAAGAATGTGCTTTACCGAGCCTTCTTTGAACGCAACAGCCCAATCAGGGTTGTAGCCACCTTCGCCTAAGCGTAACCTTGCTTTAGCTGTGCTGACTGATTGGGTTAAGGAAAACCAACCTGATACACTGGCTGATTTAATTAAAGTATTCCCTCGTTCCATCCATAGAGGAATAGCTAAAAAAATTGAAGAAATCAGCGAGAATATATTAGATCGTTACCACTCAAGAGAAGAAAATATAATAACTTTGTCGTCCGATGAAAATATTGTAATAAGTAATCAATGGAGCTTACGAAGTATTACCCATTTGATTGAAAAGTTAAACGAATATGGGGTTGATATTGAAAAATAGATGACACAAACGCCAAGCCTCGCGCCCTGCTAAACCTGTCTTTTAGTTTTTTCGATATTTAAATTCACTATATCATCATCATCTAAGCCATTTTCAATATAGCTAATGGCCTCATTTATATCATCAGTAATTAAGAATAGATCATGATCTTCATTTGAAATGTATCCGTCTTCATCCATAATCTCCATCCAATCCAACAGCCCTTGCCAGTATCGCTTGCCGACAAGCACTATCGGCATTGGTCTTGTTATCTTTTTACATTGCTTTAAGCATATAGCCTCAGTCACTTCCTCAACAGTCCCAAAGCCACCTGGAGTACCAATAATTGCGCTAGCTCTTGTGATTAGAAACCATTTCCTTGATGCAAAATACCCATGGTTTGAATGTATATCTAGGAATTCATTACCTGATTTTTCAAATGGTAATTGAATAGAATACCCAATCGACAGCCCTCCAGCTTCTTGCGCCCCTTTATTTGCCGCGATCATTGATCCATAACCACCACCAGTTGCAATATTATGACCATTCTCTGCCAGCTTCTTAGCCATCATTTCTACGTCTTGATATACTTTATCGTTGTTTTTTGTTCTTGCTGACCCGAAAATGGTTACGTGACGCGCTGTTTTTCCCAGTAATTCATATGTTTGTATAAACTCTTGTAGGATTGGTTCTAAGTGTTTTGAGTCCATGTAAAATCCCCTTTATATTGTCAACAATTTTAGTTCCATTTATCTTAATATTAGACTAATCTATACGTAAAAGAGAACTAAATTAAGGGTTTGTTGTGTTGACACAGGTGTATTCAAGGGGGGTTCGTAAGGTCACGCCATATATATCAACAGATAGCCACCCACCCACCGCTCCGTGTCAACAAAAAAAAATCCTGATAAGCTGTGGCCCCGGCGCAATGAAAGGGCCAATGAAAGGTGCTACGATTGGCCATGCCAAACAACGTAATAAAGCAGGACGGTATTTAGGCTTAACTGAACCAAGTATTATTGCTGCCGAACCGCCTAACGCTATTGTCAATGAATTGGTGATAATGCCTGATATTGAAAAACGCTTGGAAGCTTTTGTTCGCATGTCACACGGTATTATTATATTCCCTGGCGGTGCAGGTACAGCAGAAGAGTTACTTTACATTTTAGGTATTTTATTAAATGATAACAATGCTAACCAAGTATTACCTATCATTTTAACTGGCCCGAGCACCGCTACTGACTATTTCTCTGAAATTGATGCTTTTATTGGCGCAACTTTAGGTGATAGTGCACAGCAACTTTACAAAATTATTATTGATGATGCAGAAAAGGTAGCACAAGTCATGTCTAAAGGCTTAACACAAGTTCTTGATTACCGTAAACAAACAGGTGATGCTTTTCATTTTAACTGGTCCATCGTCATTAAAAACGATTTTCAACAGCCATTTGAACCAAACCATAAAAACATGTCAAGGTTAACGATTAGTTATGATCTAACAACGGCTGAGCTTGCTGCTAATTTACGTCGAGTTTTTTCGGGTATAGTCGCAGGTAATGTAAAATCTAATGGAATTAAATCCATTAGAGAATTTGGCCCTTTTAAACTATCTGGTGATAAAAAAATAATGCATTTAATGGACAATTTACTGGCCTCTTTCGTTAGTCAACAACGCATGAAATTACCCGGTAGCGAGTACATTCCTTGTTATACCGTTATTGAAGGATAATATATGTCAAACCATTTAGTTTTAATTGACGCATTAAACTTGATCAGGCGTATTTATGCAGTACAAGAGCGGCCTTTTGTTCAAAACGAAATGCAATTAAATGATGAGTTAGCAAAAAAAACGCAAAAACAAGTCTTATTTAATACCCAAAAGTCTTGTATTAACGCATTAGAAACTATACTCAAACACCAACAAGCTAGCCATGCACTTGCTGTGTTTGATAGTCAGCAGCCCTGTTGGCGTTATAAGCTATATAATGGCTATAAAAAAGGTCGTAAAAAAATGTCATCGCATCTTGCAGATGAATTACCGTTGATTCAAGATGCTTTTTTACAACTAGGCGTGGATTCATTAGTGTCTGAAGAAGATGAAGCCGATGACCTTATCGCAACGTTAGCAACAAAGATGGCGTTACATGGACAACATGTCACCATCATTTCGACTGATAAAGGCTTTTTATCTTTATTAAGTCCTACTGTTCATATTTATGATTATTTTAATCGCCGTTATCTCGACGAAGAGCATGTCAAAGAAAAGTTTGATATAAAACCAACGCAGCTAATTGATTTATGGACATTAACTGGAGATAATACTAATAAGATTCCTGGTGTCGCGGGTATAGGCCAAATAACGGCCGCAAGTTTACTTAATCAATACGGTTCATTAAGTGCTATTTTAAAAAGCAATGAGATAAAACCGACAATAAAAGAAAAACTTAACAGGAGTACAGAGCAAATATTGTTAAGCAGAAAACTTCTCACACTAAAACAAAATATTCCTCTTGGATTTAATCTTAAAGATATTCGTTTAAACACATCAACGGATCAGATCGAAAAGAATAAGCCCTCCTACGATCACGTATTTGAATGACGGGTTACCACTGTTTAAACGTCACACTTGTCTCAGATATATTTTAAAAGTGAACCGTCAGGCAACTCAATTATAGACTAAAGTAAGCTTGCTACAGATTTAGTTTCATCCTAAAGTATTATATAATATTGTTTTAATTTCGTGTTTTTTGTTTTTTGAATTTCGGGGGGGATAATCCAACGAATTTAAAGGTGAAAACTTTCAGACTCGCTTACCATTTATTTACATGGTATAAAGCGCACTATTACAGTACTAAACAGTCTCTCTTAGTTACAACATTGACCGTTATAATCTAAATAACGTCAACTTACATTACAAGGCAAATAATATGACCAATCAAACCATCACAGTTATTCCAGGCGACGGTATTGGCCCAAGCATCATTGAAGCAACAATTAAAGTATTAGATAAAGCAGGTTGTAATTTTAACTATGAATATGCTGATGCTGGTTTAACTGCGTTAGAAAACCATGGTGATTTAGTACCGCAAGAGACACTAGATCTTATCGAAAAAAACAAAATAACGTTAAAGGGTCCATTGACAACACCGGTAGGTGAAGGCTTTACTTCAATCAATGTGACCTTACGTAAGCAATTTAAATTATATGCTAATTTACGTCCCGTGTTATCTTTTAAGGGCACAAAAGCTCGCTATGAAAATATCGATATTTTAACCGTACGAGAAAACACCCAAGGTATGTATTCGGGTGCTGGCCAAGTGGTTTCTGAAGATGGTACGCAAGCTGAAGCGATGAGTATTATTACACGTGATGGCGCTGAAAAAATATTGACCTTTGCTTATGAAACCGCACGCAAAGAAGGCCGTAAAAAAGTAACGGCTGTACATAAAGCGAACATATTAAAATCAACGTCTGGTTTATTTTTAAAAGTTGCTCGTGAAGTTGCTGCACGCTATCCTGAAATTGAATCAACAGAAATGATTGTTGATAACTGTTGTATGCAATTAGTGATGAATCCTGAACAATTCGACGTTATCGTTACTACGAATCTTTTTGGTGATATTTTATCTGATTTATGTGCTGGTTTAGTGGGTGGTTTAGGGATGGCGCCAGGCGCTAATATTGGTGAAGATTGTGCGATTTTTGAAGCAGTTCATGGTAGCGCACCCGATATTGCAGGTAAAAACTTAGCGAATCCCACTTCAGTAATTTTAGCTGCACTACAAATGCTTGAATATTTAGAGATGAGCGATAAAGCAGATAAAATTAGAAAAGCACTAACCGATGTAATTGCCAGTGGTGATCGCACTACACGTGATTTAGGCGGTACTCATGGTACTACAGACTTTACTGAAGCGCTTTTAGATAGACTATAAGCAAAAAAGTAATGAGTTAACTTGCTGCGAGTATTTACATTACTCACAGCAAGTTATTTTTAGAATAAGTAACCTAGATTAGTCTTGCATGCACCGTAATTTCTTCACGGTCAAAATACAAATGTTTAGCGTAGAGTTCATACTTCACGTTATGTCCATTAAAAGCATCTTTAATTGTTTGTAAATCATTGGTAACTTGCTGATATCGCCCTTTCATTGGTAGCTTTAAATTAAATATAGCTTCCTGACAATGACCATTTAGTAACCATTCAGTCATCAATTTAGCAACACGTTGTGGCTTTTCAATCATGTCACAAACAAGCCAATAAACATTTTTCTTCATTGGCAAATATTTAAAGCCATCTATCATCTTATGCTTAACTTGCCCTGTTTCCATCAGAGACTCCGCCATAGGGCCATTATCAATAGCTGTAACCATCATACCCCGACGAACAAGTTGATATGTCCAACCGCCTGGTGCAGAGCCTAAGTCAACAGCATTCATGCCTGACGTTAACCGCGTACCCCACTCATCTCGAGGAATAAAATATAAAAAGGCTTCATCAAGCTTTAAAGTGGAACGGCTTGGTGACTGACTAGGAAATTTTAGACGTGGGATACCCATTACATGAGGTGAACTATTTCGCGCTACGGAAAAGCCTAGAATAACTTCTTGGCCACTTAAAAATAATGCGTGTAATACTGAACCATCTTGTTCTGGGTTAAATGAATCACCTTTTCCTATTAACACCTTAGCTTTACGTAAGCCTTGGCGTAAAGGCACGGTAAGTTTACGACAAAATTTACTTAACGCTTTGCCATCGTTAGTGTCTGGCGTTTCCATACGTAAATCATCATATTGCCATTCACTGCCTAATGCTTCAACGATGGCTTCAACGCGATTGTAATCGGGTAAATCTATTTTATCAGTGAGTGTTACAAACCACTGTCGAGTGAAAATAAGACGTTTAAGGGGAAGTGTTTTTATTAACGCTTCCCCATGAGCAGGATCATGTAAGTGAAAAAGAACCACACCTTCATTTTTTTTCAGTTCTAAATAACCATACATTTCGTTCCATGAAGCTTTCTCTTGAATTTCAGCCCCACACTCTTTTTCGAAACCTGGACGACAATATAATACGATAGAGGTCATAAGTTGTTTTTACCTTCAATTGACAATAGCAACCAAGCAATTGCCAATGATATTCCGCCAAATGGCGTCAGTTTACCAACAAGGGAAAAACTGAAAAATGTTTTGATATAAATAGTGCCGCTAAAGCACAAAATACCGACAAAAAAGCCAATAGCTGCACTAAGCAATACTTTAGAGGGTACCTTAACTGATGAGCTAGTGATAGCCCAAACCAGTGTTGCCAACAAAGCCAGCGTATGAAATAACTGGTACTGCAATGCAGTATTTAACCTTGATTGCACATTAATAGGTAGTACTTGTCCACCATGGGCAAGCCAAGCGCCGAATAGTACAGAAAAGCAGCCGCTAACACCAACAAAAATCATTAAAAATTGAATTATTCTACTCTTAGACTGTATTTTTTTAATCATTGGCATTTTCTTTTTGAATAAATTTAACGATAGCACTCACCGCAGTTTCGATATGTTGCTGATGAGTATAGCCTGATTTCATCCGCGGCTTTAAACTGTGATCGCCATCAGCTAGAAAAACACAATGACATAACGATGACATCTCATACTGCTCTATTTCAACCTGTGATCCCAATGTATCACGATCGCCTTGTAAAATAAGTACTGACTTTTGTGTGTTTTGTAATGGCTCTAAACGAAGTTTATCTGGTTTTTTTGATGGGTGAAATGGGTACCCTATACAAAAAACTCCTTGTATAAGCATTGCTATATCATCATCAGCAGCAATGGTTGCCGCCACACGCGACCCCATAGATTTACCCCCTATAAACAGTGGTAGCCTAGTTTTATTAGTGTCACTGGCAGATAAATTATTAATCACATGTTTATAACAATCAATTAATTTTGGCATTCTATCTGGTGGATAGCGCTTACCCAGTTCAATCCGTTTATCCATAAAAGGAAAATTAAAACGCACTACATTAATATGTGCTTTATTGAGTAATCCGCTGACTAGCATCATAAATTCATGATGCATATCAGCACCTGCACCATGGGCAAAAATAATTTGTGCTATAGGGTTATCGACTGTGTTTTCAATTGTACTAATAACTGTATTTTCCATAAACTAACCTAGTTGACCATCGGTGATTTTCACTTGCTCTGCCGCGACCATGTTAAATAACCACAGCATTAAAGGATAAATTAAACGTACTGATTTACCTACTAATCAAAATGACAAAGGGGCGAAATACTTAAATATTACGTCCCTTTGATTGAGTAGAATTCAAAAAACTGTCACTAAGAATTAGATAATTGTCATTTTTTTAATCCGTTACCAAGGGAGAGAACCCTTTGACTAAATCATCAATGGCTTTCATCTGCGCTAAATAGGGCTCTAACTTGTCAAGTGGTAAAGCGCAAGGTCCGTCACATTTAGCGATAGAGGGATCAGGGTGTGCTTCAATAAACAATCCCGCAATACCAATAGCCATACCGCTACGCGTTAACTGAGCAGCTTGTGCACGTCGTCCATCAGCACTGTCAGTCCGCCCTCCTGGTTTTTGCAATGCGTGTGTAGCATCAAAAATAACGGGTGCGTATTGTCGCATTTCATCCATTGCTAACATATCAACCACAAGGTTATTGTAACCATAACAACTGCCACGTTCGCAAAGAATGATATTTTCGTTACCCGCTTCACCAAATTTTTTAATAATATGCTTCATTTCATGTGCAGCTAAAAATTGTGGTTTTTTTACATTAATCACTGCGCCGGTTTTAGCCATCGCAACCACTAAATCAGTTTGCCTTGCTAAAAAGGCAGGTAATTGAATAACATCAACCACTTCACTGACCGGTTGTGCCTGATACGTTTCATGAACATCGGTAATAATGGGAACATTAAAAGTGTTCTTAATTTCTTCAAATATTTTTAAACCTTCATCTAAGCCTGGACCACGATAAGAATGAACAGACGAACGATTAGCTTTATCAAAAGAGGCTTTAAACACGTAAGGTATATTTAATTTTTGTGTAACTTCAACATAGTGTTCAGCAATTTTCATCGCTAAATCACGTGACTCAAGTACGTTCATACCGCCAAATAACACAAATGGCTTGTCATTAGCCACTTCGATACCTTTAACCGACACTGATTTTATTGTCATAACCTATCCTAAATGAAGAGCCCTAAAAAATATTTATTAAGTAATAGCAAAGAAAAAGTACCGAGTTGAAGATTATCAATGAGTACTTTTGATGCCTACAATTGGGTAATACAGCAACAAGATTAACTTTACAAAAATTAACTACCAATAATTCGCAACAACTGGCCACAAATCCATGCCATGTATGTACCTAAGGCATATCCTAAGACAGCTAACAGAACACCTACAGGCGCTAACGATGGATGAAATGCTGAGGCAATAACTGGCGCTGATGCTGCACCGCCAATATTTGCTTTACTGCCTACCGCTAAATAAAAAATAGGTGCTTTGATGAGTCGACCAACAATAAAGAGCAATACAATATGCACTGCCATCCATATCAGACCAATAACCACATATTTAGGCGCTTCAACTATTTGAGTAATATCCATATGTAAGCCGATAGTGGCAACCAGAATATAAAGAAAACTACTACCAACTTTAGAGGCGCCAACCGTTTCTAACCGTCTAACTTTAGTAAACGAAAGCATTAAACCAACCGTAGTCACTAAAACAATAATCCAAAACAATTTACTGTGTAAGCTAAATTTCTTAAGTTCTGGAAAATTTGTTTGAAAGTATGGCACTAAAAAATCAGCTGCTAGATGAGCAAAGCCAGCCGCGCCAAAGGCAATAGCAAGAATAAAAATAAAGTCTTTTAACTCAGGGCGCCTTGCATGGTTGCGCTCAAAGGCTTCAACTCTATCGATTAATTTATTTATACCCGATGTGTCAGCCCCACTTTTGGCATCAATACGTTCATGATTTGCAGCAAAATAGAGCAAACAAGCCATCCATAAGTTCGCTACGACTATATCTACCGTCACCATAATCGTGAATATTTTGCCATCTGCACCATAAATTTCTTTCATGGCTAGCATATTAGCGCCGCCGCCAATCCAGCTACCCGCTAATGCCGCCATACCGCGCCAAACAGCATCAGGGCCAGTAACACCTAATAATTCAGGCCAAATGGCGGAAGTAACTAATAAAGCAATAGGGCCACCGATAACAACACCAACAGTACCCGTAAAGAACATAATTATGGCTTTATTACCTAGCGCACCAATGGCTTTAATATCAATACTTAATGTCAGTAAAACAAGACAGGCAGGTAACAAATAATATTTTGCAACATCATCAACTTGGCTGACTTCAGCACTTACAATACCAAAAGTATTTAATAGCGAAGGTAATAAATAGCACATCAATAATGCAGGTACGTACTTATAAAATTTTTGCCAGATTGGATGTTGACTATTGGAGCTATAAAAAACGAATCCTAAAATTAATGACAATAATCCTAATACTGTGGCGTCATTAGTAATTAGTGGAATTGTCAATGGTGCTACTGACATCTAAACTCCTAAAAATATTTATGATTTATATGAACTTATATACAAATAATGTTAATGCATTGTAGGTTCAGTTAATGTGATGTTATCAAGTTGAATTTTCAGTAATTGAGCCGCTGGGTCTTTCGGGCATTGTTCAACAAAATAACGATAATCATCAACCGCTACTTTAAAGCAATCTAATTGGTGAAGCAAAAAACCACGATCACGTCGCTGCAGAGGATCGTCAGGATTTAATGACAGTAATAAATCAACACACAACAAGGCTTTATCAAATACTAGATCACGAATTAATGCAGTTTTTAATACGCTAAGATGTTCAACTAAAATAGCCTGACGGTTCATACTAGTAATTTCATGCTGACTAGGGTCACCTTCAAGATCATCTAAACGTAAATCAAGCTCATGCCAATCTAGTGATTCTCCCGTAACGGCATCAAAAATAATAGCATGCTGCTCATCACAACAAATCCTTACCATCACTTTTGTTGGTACAAAGACTAAATCAGTGTCAAAACCACAAGCATTTATAATTTCACAAACAAGTACAGCCTTAACCATAGGAGACATTAATCGTTGGTTTAGGCTTATTGCTACTTTAAATGAGTCTAATGGCCAAACACTTTTATACTTATCAATAAATAAGTGCTGATAATACAGTTCATTAAGCAAAACTTCTGCTTGTTCTAATGGCGACTCAATTTCTGCGATTACCGCCTGACATTGTTCAATGATTTTTTCTAACGGATCTAGCGATTGATCTACTAGAGTAATATCATGCTTTATAGGTTGGCATACTATGTCTTGAAAAATGTGCTCTTCAAGCAGTATTAAAGTTTCTAACAAATCTTTTTCGTCTGATTTTAATTCAGATAATAACAGTGTATTCATAACAATTTATGTACTTTTTCTTAAAGAATTAGACGAAGAAAAGCGGTTCGCGTGTCATCGCTAAACGTACTATTAGCATAACCCAACCCATCGCACCTAAATACCCAATAATTTGCATTGGCTTATTACGAGCAAGTTTCAAGGTGAAATAACCGGTAAATATATAAGCGACTACAGCGAGTAATTTTTCGCCTAACCATAATTGTTCAATCGGGTTAATTGAATATTGAACAGCCATCACGACACCAAAGGCCAACAGTAAAGTATCAACTATGTGCGGCGTTATTTTAATCCATTTAGCTTGTAATCTCGATGAATTTGCTAAGGTCCATATAAAGCGTAATGTAAATAAACTAATACTAAGCACAGCTAAAGTCATGTGAAGATGTTTAAACATAAAAAGTTTCCTATTTGCTGTAATTATCTATTCATTAGGTAAGTGAAAGACGAGAGTAAATGGCCCAAGAGATACGCTCATGCCCATTTAAGTCTGGTTTGGTTTGCGCATTTTTATAACCTAAATCAGTCAATATTGTTCTCACAGCATGCCCTTGTTCAAAGCCATGTTCAAAAAACAACTTACCATCAGTATTTAAAAAGCTTCGTGCTTTATTAGCAATATGCTTTATATCGGCTAAACCTTGTTCAGTAGAAACTAAAGCTGATTTAGGTTCAAAACGCACATCGCCTTGGATTAAATTTATATCGTCGCCATCAATATAAGGAGGATTTGAAACGATAATATCAAACTTGTTGTTTTTTGATATACCTTCAAACCAGTCACTTTGATAAATATGTACGTGTGTTAAGTTAAGGTTTACTGCATTGTGTTGAGCAAGCGCTACCGCTTCATGATTAAAATCTATCGCATCAATTTTCCACGTTGTCTTCTCACTTGCTAATGCGAGTGCTATTGCGCCAGTACCAGTACCTAAATCTAAACAAGTTATAGATTTGTTATCACTATAAAGATCAAGAACGAGTTCTACTAGCGTTTCAGTATCAGGGCGAGGAATTAACGTAGCTGGAGATACAGAAAAAGGTAACGACCAAAATTCTTTTACACCGGTTATATAAGCAATCGGCTCACCTTCTGCACGACGAGATAACAGGTGTATAAACTCAACTAGCTGCTCATCATTCAGCTTTTTTTCAGGCCAAGTAAATAAATAACTACGCGTTTTTTTTAGCACTAAGTTTAATAAAATTTCGACATCAAGCTTGGCACTATCAGAGCTTACTGCCAATATTTGTTGCCCTTGAACAATTAAATTGGCGATAGAACTATCACCAATCAAACGAAAGTGCATAGGATCTTTATTCAAATAGGATACAACTTAGTTTATACATCTCAATTAATGTTGTTCAGCAAGTTCTGCCAATAAATCAGCTTGATTTTCTTGCATAATAGGCTCTAATATCAATTGCACGTTACCTTCCATAATCTCATTTAAGCGATACAAGGTAAGGTTAATACGATGATCGCTCATACGACCTTGTGGAAAGTTATAAGTACGAATACGTTCAGAACGATCACCACTAGCCACTAAATTACGACGAGATGATTCTTCTTCGCCACGGCGTTTTTCATCTTCGGCCTGTTGTAGGCGTGCTTGTAAAACTGACATAGCTTGCGCACGATTTTTATGCTGTGAACGTTGGTCTTGACACTCAACTACCACGCCACTAGGAATATGGGTAATACGAATAGCAGAATCAGTTTTGTTAACATGTTGACCACCGGCACCTGAAGCGCGGAAGGTATCAACTTTCAAATCAGCTTTATTAATTTCAATTGCATCGGCTTCAGGAATTTCAGGCATAACAACAACGGTACAAGCAGAGGTGTGAACTCGACCTTGTGACTCTGTTTGTGGTACGCGTTGTACTCTGTGACCACCTGATTCAAATTTCATATAACCGAAGACACCTTCGCCATTAACCTTCATGATTATTTCTTTATAACCACCCTGCTCGCTTTCGTTGGAATTCATTATCTCAATTTTCCAACCTTGCTTTTCTGCATAACGGCTATACATTCTAAATAAATCACCGGCAAAAATAGCCGCCTCATCACCACCAGCGCCTGCACGTATTTCTACAAAACAGTTATTATCATCATTAGGATCACGAGGTAGTAATAATATTTGCAGTTCCTCTGCTAAGTCAGCGAGAGATTTTTTAGCGTCTTTATACTCTTCTTGCGCCATTTCACGCATGTCAGGATCTTCATCTTTGAGCATGGATTCTGCAGTAGCAAAATCATCCTCTGCACTTTTATAGCGATTAAACACCGAGGTGACTTCGTCTAAGCGTTTAAATTCTTGAGATAAAGTGCGAAATTTATCTTGATTACTAATAGTTTCAGGATCAGATAATAAGGCTTGAACTTCTTCAAAGCGCTCAACTAGCACTTCAAGCTTTTGGTAAACGGACGATTTCATTAAAAATTCTTTATATTAAATGAGGAGAAAACTAAATTTTCGCTATTCTAGCACAGTAAATTATTAGATCACGTAATGGCAGATAAATATCTTAAATGAATATATAGATTTCGACGAGTGAACAACCATTCTACTCAATCAACACATTAGCTAATGGGCGTTTAAATTCCAGCTGAATCATACATATTCAAGTGGAACGTGCATAGAGTGTTAATTTGAATGATCAATATTAAAAATATCACGGAGATAAATCAACTTATCTAACTCACCGCCCTGAGCGGCTGATTGCAGTGCGCTAGTTGGCGCATGCATAAATTTATTGGTTAACTTAGTGGCTAATTCCCCCATAACGGCTTCTGAATTTTTACCACTTTTTAATTGCAACAAAGCTTTTTCAAGTAGTTGATCTCGTTCGTGTAAACATTGCTTCCGATAATTAACGACCGTATCTTGGGTATTTAAACCCCGCAACCACGACATAAAGCTGTCTGACTGATTATTCACAATACTTTCCGCTTCAACCGCGGCTTTACGTCGATTATCTAAATTTTGCGCGATAATACTTTGCAAATCATCAACGGTATACAAAAACACATCTTCTAAATCACCCACTTGCTCTTCAATATCACGAGGAACCGCTAAATCAACCATAAAAATAGGCTGATGACGACGTTTACTAAGCGCTTTTTCTACCATACCTTTGCCAATAATAGGCAAGGTAGAACCTGTTGAACTTATGACAATATCAGCGTTGATCATATGATCAGGAATTTGAGCTAAGGTAATAACATCAGCGCCAATCTGTTTAGCCATTTTTTCAGCTCGTTCAATAGTTCGATTGGCAACGGTAATTTTACCCACTTTATTTTCATATAAATGTTTCGCAACGAGCTCAATAGTTTCACCTGCACCAACAAGTAATACTTTCACGTTATCAAGGCTAGCAAAAATATGCTTAGCTAAATTAACACTAGCAAAAGCAACCGAAACAGCACTTGCGCCAATGTCTGTTTCCGTACGAACTTGTTTAGCGGTACCAAAAGTACGTTGAAATAATCGATCCATGACTAATGCCAGAGAACCGGCAGCCTTGGCTTGACTATACGCTTGTTTCATTTGCCCTAAAATTTGTGGCTCACCTAAAACTAAGGAATCAAGGCCGCAGGCAACACGCATCATGTGATTAACGGCTTGTTGATCTTGATGCCAGTATAAACTAGGTAAAATAATAGAAGCTGGGATATTATGGTAGCTTTCTAACCATTGTACTAAACGTTCTTGCGTTAGTTTTATATCACCATCTTGAATAAGATATAGTTCAGTTCTATTACAAGTAGATAAAATAGCGACTTCACGACACTGCACCGCTGACAACATTTCCTGCAAGGCACTCGACAGTCTATCCGGATTGAAGGATATCTTTTCTCTTACCGCAACAGGAGCAGTTTTGTGGTTAATTCCTACAGCAACGATGGACAATGTAAAAAACCTATTGATAAAAAAACAAAAGTCAGCTTCAAATTAAAGTCAACGTTTATATTATACGTTAACAACCTTACTATTACTTAGGATTACACGTTAAAATATGATCTATGATAAAAATCCCTCAAAATATTAGGATTTGTAGAGCTTTGTTCCTTATTTTACAAAATACTACCACCAATTTAAAGCCCTGAAAGAAAACTAGTGTATTGAATTGAGACCTTGGCTATGTTCAAATATATTCACGTTCACACGTCAGTACCTTTTAAATGGCTAAGCATTCATCTTTTTTATTTTTTTTATGCACACTTTTTAGCACTATTTTATCAGGCTGTGCAATAAAAAAAAACAATCACTCACCAATATTCATTGTTCATAAAAGTGCGGAACAAAGAGTTACACAGCTAGCACAAATAAACCAATGGCATCTTCTCGGAAAAATAGCATTTATAGAGCAACGTAAAGATAAAAAAAGCAAACGAGAAAGTGCAACAATTACTTGGCAGACAAATAAAAAAGATCGAACTCAAGAGCTTAATTTAACCAGTTACTTAGGGATTAACGTACTTAATTTAACGTCAGAAAAAAATCAACACCTGATTAAAGTGCATGGTAAAGAATATAGGGGTAATAATTTAGCCCAATTAGTGTATTCTCTTACTGGGTTAACCTTGCCAACAAACGCATTAAGTTTTTGGTTAAAAGGTCTACCTTATCAATCGACAGATCAAGTAAAAGTCTCGTCTAAAACTCATTTACCTGTTACCTTAACAAGTCGGTTTGACGATAACCAATGGCAAATAGATTACAGTAAATACAAAGTGTTTGATGGCGTACAAATGGCAACTCAATTCACCATAAAAAAAGATGGCTTATTAATTAAAATAGCCATCAAAAAATGGTTTTTAACGCACTAATTTATTTAAAAAAACACGATGATAAAAACATACATAAATAAACCGTTTAAATTCCCTGCCCCCGCTAAGCTAAACTTATTTCTTCATGTGGTTGGACAGCGCAGTGATGGCTATCATGAATTAGAAACCTTATTTCAATTTCTTGATTATTGTGACACCATCGAAATAACGGTCACAAAAAATTCAGACCTAATATTGTTAACCCCCATTGATGGTGTGAATAATGAAGATAACTTAATTATTACTGCCGCTAAATTATTACAAGAAAATATTTGTCAAACAAAACAGCATAAAATACCACTTTTAGGTGCACAAATAAGTATTAAAAAAATACTGCCTATGGGCGGAGGCTTAGGTGGCGGATCTTCAAATGCGGCAACAATATTAGTTGCCCTTAATACTCTTTGGCAATGTGGGTTTTCAACTAAAGAGCTAGCAGAGATAGGCTTAAGCTTAGGTGCTGACGTCCCCATATTTGTTCATGGTTTTGCTGCTTTCGCCCAAGGAATAGGTGAGGAATTAACACCTGCTCAGCCCGAAGAATGTTGGTATTTAGTGAGTAAACCTCACTGCAGTATTTCAACAGCCAGTGTATTCACTTCTTTAGATTTACCTAGAGGCACGAAAAGATTAGCCAATAATGACCTTGATAACCCTTATCATGATGACTATTTATTTAAAGATTACCGACTTAATAATGGCAAGTATCATAATGATTGCCAAACCATGGTAATAAAAAATTACGATAAGGTTGCTAACCTACTAGCTTGGTTGGTAGAATACGCGCCGTCTAGGATGACAGGTACTGGGGCGTGTGTGTTTTCATGTTTTTCCAGTAAAAAAGCGGCATATGATGTACAAATCAAACTTCCTAAAGAGATAAATTCATTTATCGCTAAAGGAGTAAATAAGTCATCGCTCTTATCTGTTATTGAAGATTTAGTTAAATAAGAAAAATAAACTACATTTGCTGAAATTAGCCGTTACAGCTACCGTTAATTTTAGCTCTTTACAGCTCAGTGTTTATTAACACAACGATAAACAAGGGGTATATTTTAATGTCAAAAGTTTCTGAGGAACTGACTGTGCCTGACATGAAGATTTTTGCGGGT
>CAJXQM010000029.1 GCA_913058145.1 uncultured Colwellia sp. | reverse complement strand
AGGTCCTCGTAAGCCAATTAAGAAGTAAGAGGAACTAGACAATGGCTAAAACACCCGTTCGTTCGCGTAAACGCGTAAAAAAACAAGTTGCTGATGGCATGGCTCATATACATGCTTCTTTCAACAACACAATCGTGACTCTTACAGACCGTCAAGGTAATGCATTATCTTGGGCTACTGCTGGTGGTTCAGGTTTTCGTGGTTCACGTAAATCTACCCCTTTTGCTGCGCAAGTAGCTGCAGATCGCGCAGGCGCTACTGCAAAAGAGTTTGGTTTGAAGAATATTGAAGTGTTCGTTAAAGGTCCAGGTCCAGGTCGTGAATCTGCTATCCGTGCCTTAAATGCTGCTGGTTTTAAAATCACCAACATTACTGACGTTACGCCTATTCCTCATAATGGTTGTCGTCCTCCTAAGAAACGTCGCGTTTAATCGCTCTTTTTAGGATAGTTGGAGAAAGAAAATGGCTAGATATTTAGGTCCTAAGTTAAAGCTTAGTCGCCGCGAAGGTACAGATTTGTTCCTTAAAAGCGGTGTTAGAGCAATTGACACTAAATGTAAAATCGAAACAATACCAGGTCAACATGGCGCCCGTCGTGGTCGTTTGTCGGACTATGGTGTTCAACTTCGTGAAAAACAGAAAGTTCGTCGTATTTTTGGCGTACTTGAAAAACAATTCAGTAATTACTACAAAGAAGCGGCACGTCAAAAAGGCAACACAGGTGAAAACTTGTTACAGCTTTTAGAAACTCGTTTAGATAACGTAGTTTACCGTATGGGTTATGCCAGCACTCGTGCTGAAGCCCGTCAACTAGTTAGCCATAAAGCTATCGTGGTAAACGGTGTTGTAGTTAACATTCCATCTTTCACTGTTAAAGCTGAAGATGTGGTTTCTGTTCGTGAAAAGTCTAAAACTCAAGCGCGTATTATCGCTGCTTTAGAATTAGCCGACCAACGTGAAAAACCACTTTGGGTTGAAGTAGATACTAAGACATTAGAAGGCGTTTTTAAACGTGTTCCTGATAGAGCTGACTTATCTGCCGAAATTAATGAACAGTTAATCGTTGAACTTTACTCTAAATAGTAAAGTTGCACTTTAAGAGGGGACATATATGCAGGGTTCTGTAACCGAATTCCTTAGACCACGCATGGTTGGTATTGAAAATATCAGCCCTCGTCGCGCTAAAGTAACTTTAGAGCCACTAGAACGTGGTTTTGGTCACACTTTAGGTAATGCGTTACGCCGCATTCTTTTATCTTCAATGCCAGGTTGTGCTGTAACTGAAGTTGAGATTGATGGTGTTTTACATGAGTACAGTAGTAAAGAAGGTGTTCAAGAAGACATCATCGAAATATTGTTAAATCTTAAAGGACTAGCAGTTATCTTAGAAGGCAAGAATGAAGCCATTCTAACGTTAACTAAGTCTGGTGAAGGCCCTGTAACGGCAGCTGATATTCAACATGATGGTGATGTAACTATTGCAAACCCAGACCATGTTATCTGCACCCTAACAGGTGAAGGTTCTATCAGTATGCGCATTAAAATTGAAATGGGTCGTGGTTACGTACCTGCTTCAGCGCGCCGTGATGCCGAGGAAGAAGATCGTGCTATTGGTCGTTTGTTGGTAGATGCTTCATTCAGCCCAGTAGTAAGAATTGCTTATGATGTTGACTCTGCACGTGTTGAACAACGTACAGATTTAGACAAATTAATTTTAGATATGGAAACCAATGGTACATTGGATCCGGAAGAAGCTATTCGTCGTGCTTCAACAATTTTAGCTGAACAGCTAGATGCGTTTGTAGAACTTCGTGATATTAAAGAAGTTGAACAAGTGGAAGAAAAACCATTATTCGACCCAATTTTACTTCGTCCTGTTGATGATCTAGAACTAACTGTCCGTAGCGCAAACTGCTTAAAAGCAGAAGCAATTCAATATATTGGTGATTTAGTACAACGTGCTGAAGTTGAGCTTCTTAAAACACCTAATTTAGGTAAGAAGTCTCTAACTGAAATCAAAGACGTGTTAGCGTCGCGTGGTTTGTCTTTGGGCATGCGCCTAGAAAACTGGCCACCAGAAAGCATCGTTGACAACGACTAGTTCGATCATCGTTTTTTTATTCATAGTTTGAGAGAAGGATTAACTTATGCGCCATCGTCAAAGCGGTCGCCAGTTAAACCGTAATAGCAGTCATCGTAAAGCGATGTTCCGCAATATGGCAAGCTCTTTAGTTAAGCACGGCGTTATTAAAACGACTGTAGCTAAAGCTAAAGAACTACGTATGGTTGTAGAGCCATTGATTACATTGGCTAAAACCGACAGTGTTGCAAATCGCCGTTTAGCGTTTGCTCGTACACAAGATAAAGAAGTAGTAGGTCTTTTATTTAACGAACTTGGTGTACGTTACCAAGAACGTCCAGGTGGTTATACTCGCATTTTAAAATGTGGTTTCCGTACTGGTGATAAAGCGCCTATGGCTTATATTGAATTAGTAGACCGCCCAGTAGTAGAAGATGCTCCTGAAGTAGTTGAAGAATCAGCAGAAGCTTAAGCATTAGCTTACTTTGTAAGAATTAAAAAACCGAGCTTAGGCTCGGTTTTTTGTTTTTGATAACTTAATAATAAAATTATTGCTCTGCTTGATATCCGCGGATGATTTTAGAAGCAAGCTTTGTTATCGAAAGGCCACCCTTAATTATATTGCTTCACTATTCATTTTTACTATTAAGTGAATAGCTAGAATAAGCAAGGCTGATTACTAATCATGTCAACATGATGCTACTATAGCCAAGCTACTTTACTTGTAATGACATCTGTTTAAAATGTGTATTCATATAAAAAATAGGCTGCTGTTAGTTTGAGATACCTCTAACATAAATCTAGCCAAAGTCTTTGCCTCTTGACCTTGTTAACAATTACCCGTATAAAATAGCTTACTTTTTAACCTACTAGTTGAGTCCTACCAATATGTCTTCAAGTAATCCTATTATTGCCATTACAGGTTCATCTGGTGCTGGTACCTCAACAACTACCTCAGCATTTGAGCATATATTTAGAACCTTAGGTATAAGGTCAGTAAATGTGGAAGGGGATAGTTTTCACCGATTTTCTCGTCCAGAAATGGATCTTGAAAAACGTAAAGCGAAAGAAGCCCGTTCTAATATTAGTTATTTTGGAGACTTAGCTAATGATTTTAACGCGTTAGAAAAATTATTTACAACTTACGGAGAAACAGGCAAAGGTATGATGCGGCGTTATCTGCATACCTTTGATGAAGCGGTGCCCTACAACCAAATGCCTGGTACCTTCACCCCGTGGGAAGAGTTAGGTGAAGGCACTGATCTTCTGTATTATGAAGGATTACATGGGGGAGTAGTCACGACAGACAATGATGTCGCCAAGCATGTTGATTTACTTATTGGGATGGTTCCGATAGTTAACTTGGAGTGGATTCAAAAAATCATTCGAGATACTAAAAAGCGTGGGCATACCCGTGAAGCCGTGACTGCCAGCATTGTTCGAAGTATGGAGGATTATATTTCCTTTATTACGCCTCAGTTTTCTCGCACCCATATCAATTTTCAGCGGGTTCCAACGGTTGATACGTCGAACCCTTTTAGCGCAAAAGCGATACCCAGTTTGGATGAAAGTTTTGTTGTCATCCGTTTTCGCGAAGTAAAGAATGTCGATTTTCAATATTATCTACGTATGATTGATGGTTCGTTTATGTCTCGCGTCAGTACATTAGTGGTTCCTGGTGGTAAGATGGGCTTTGCTATGGAGTTGATCCTAACACCACTTATTCGTGATTTAATTGAGCGTAAAACACAGGCAAATAAACAGCTGGATTGGATGAGTGATTTGTAAACTAAGGATAAATGACGAGTGAGACGTCTCCACTAATTTATCTTTGAGAATAGCTGGTGTATTTCTTTTGTGAGCTTCGTGTTTATTGCACACTGTTCATCAGCGAGTAAACACTCTATATTATTTTCGAAAATATAGTCACTCAACTCTATATATTTTCTACTTAGTTTTGTGTGAAATAAGTTTTGTTCGCGAAAATTATGTTCACTAATATTGTAACTCCTTTTCATTTCAGCAGAAAGAAAGTCGCTCACGCTGTTCAACTTATCAACATTAAATAGTTTATTACCTTGCCTATCTCGAGTCATGCCGCGAATGCGATAATCAATATCAATAACATCAGCATCGAAGGCCTCAATAACCTTATTAAGTACTTTTAGTGGTGAAATAACACCACAGGTCGATAGTTCAATATCAGCTCTAAAAATCGCTATACCGTCTTGTGGCGATTCTTCAGGGTAAGTGTGAATACACAAATGACTTTTATCTAAATGGGCAATAATAGATTCAGAAGCCATCGTCGACAACGGTTCATCTTGTGACTCTTCGGAGATCATTAAGGTAACACTTGCACCTTGAGGCTGGTAATCTTGTTTGGCAATATTCAATACCGTACCACCAATAGCATGGCATATTTCAGTTAGTACAATATTCAACTTGTCAGCGTTGTAGCGTTCTTTAATGAACAGGTTGTAACTATCGGGTTGACTGGTTAGGTAATGCAACTTGTATAAAGAGAAACTTAAACTCTTAGTTAAATTATTAAAGCCAAATAAAGTAATTCCGTTCATTAATAGTTATTCAACGATGATTGAGATGTTATCAATAATTTTAATTGTGTAACACAAAGAAGGCTCTCCGGCGTATTTAGAAGTAACTCATCGTTGATCCATTGTACTTTTGGTTTCATACTAATTAACTCGTTGTGTTGGGTGCGCTTATAATGCGCAAGGTTATTGCGTGAGCTAAGTTAAATATTTGATAATATGAATATAGCCATAATAATTTTATGAATACCTATTGAGTGTGATCAACAGGTTATAGCAGTTACTGTACAATTATTATGTTGGGTTAATCAAGTAGAAAAATGAGGGTGAGTTAAGCACCCTCATCATTACTATTATTATAGCTTAAGTCACATTGGTACTTTCAAAAATTTTATCGGCAGAAGTGGCAACAAAACCAGTGTATAGCTTACCATCGGCTGATGGATAACGTTTAGCAAACTCATAAAAACAACTTGGAATTTCTAAGGTAACATCAGAAAATTGAACTGGTGCTTTATCAGCTAAAATAGATGACTGCTCTAATTTTACCGTTTCATCACCTTTAATCTCACCACCTGCACTGTTCAAGGTGTAGCCAGCATTTTTAAGACGGTTATTGACCTCTATAATACAATCAAAACCATCAAGGTGATTGATGCTGACAGTGAAGTGGTTGGCGCGATAACCCCAAGCAGCCAACCATGCTGCGTATTCACTTTTCGCCAGTAATGTATTGTAATCAGCTGAACTTATTTGCCAAGGGCGACCAGAATGGAGAAAGTCTGCTTGTTCGCTAATAGTGTCAGGTAGCGGATCAACGAGGTTATGAATGATGGTTTGTATTTCATCTGAAAACTCCTCAACACGAAATTCACTGATAAACACTTTAGGCATAGTCTCTGTATTGTGTTCGAAATGTTTAGCGGTTAATTTTTTTGCCGAAAAATCATATTGCCCACATTCAGTATAGCCAATTGAAATAAAGTGCTTTGCCAACTTATCTAAATTCACTTTCTCAATATTGAAAGTACGATAAGCGACATGATCGTTAATAATGTCATTGCCATTACCTAGCAAGTGATGAATCTTTTTTGCTGAAGGCGTTACTGTTAAATATTGTTGCCAAATTTTATCAAAAAGGTCTGTTACTTTTACAGTCATAATTATGCCTATAGATAGTTAATAAATAAGTAAAGTATCTATTTACCTACTGTCATCCTCATGATGTATTCAATGAGGGTAGCCGCATTTATGCACAAGATTTAGATAAATACGCTACGAAATGACACTTTTCCTAAAGTGAGGTGAATAGTGTCGGGTTTAATCGTTTAAGGCAGCGAATGGGGGTCTAAAGATACAGAGGAATACTGACGACAGCATACGCTACCATCAATAGTTAAAGTTGATCGATACTTTTAAAAAAGCAAGGGCGAAACCCTGCTTCTCTTTTGTGTGCAAAAATAAAAGTATCTTTTAACATGTTAAAGCTTAATACCGGGACTTAATGTCGTAGGTAGTGCTACTTTGTCAGCTTCCACAGAAGCGACAGGATAAGCACAGTAATCAGCGGCATAAAAAGCACTGGCTCTATGATTACCACTAGCACCTATACCACCAAAAGGTGCGGCACTACTTGCGCCAGTAATAGGTTTATTCCAGTTAACAATACCAGCACGAATACGTGTGAAGAAGTGGTTGTATAAATCTTCACTATCACTGAGTAGACCAGCAGATAAGCCAAAGCCCGTGTTATTTCCTTCATCTATCGCGGCGTCAAAGTCAGTGTAACGATAGACTTTTAATAACGGGCCAAAGTATTCTTCGTCAGGTACATCAGCAACAATATTGCTAACATCAATAATACCCGGCGAAATAAAGCCAGTCTTTTCTTCAATGTGTTTTAATTCAATGAGTGAACTCGCCCCTAAATCAAGCAATTTTTGCTGAGCAGCAACCAAACATAAAGCGGCTTTCTCTGAAATCATTGAGCCAATAAAAGGCTGCTCTTCATCGTCATAATAACCAATAGTTAAGGCGTTAGTTACTTCAATTAGCTTGGCTATAATCGCATCGCCCTGTTCGCCTTTTTCAATGAATAATCGACGAGCACAAGTACAACGTTGGCCTGTGGTTACAAAAGCTGATTGGACAATGTCGTGAACAACCGCAGTGATGTCAGTAACATCTTTCACTATAAGCGGGTTATTTCCACCCATTTCCAAGGCTAATATTTTACCCGGTTGTCCGCCAAATTGTTCATGTAAAAAGTGACCGGTTGCTGAGCTGCCAGTAAAGAATAATCCGTCGATCATTTTATTACTTGCCAGTGCTTTACCCGTTTCTATTTCACCTTGCACAAGGTTAATAACACCCGCAGGAAGACCGGCAGTTTGCCAAATTTTTAATACTTCCTCTGCCACTTTTGGTGTTAATTCACTAGGTTTAAATACAATGGTGTTACCCGCAATAAGGGCCGGTACAATATGGCCATTGGGTAAATGCCCTGGGAAGTTATATGGACCAAACACGGCAACCACACCATGGGGTTTATGACGAATAAACGCTTTGGCTCCTGGCATAGGGTTTTCAACAGTACCAGTACGCTCTTTATAAGCATTCAGCGAAATATTAATTTTACCTACCATAGCGCCTACTTCACCTAGCGTTTCCCAGCGAGGTTTTCCTGTTTCTAAGGCGATGGTATTAGCTAATGCTTCTTTATTTTCGCCAAGTACTTCAGCGAATTTTTTTATGACACTAACACGCTCATCAAAACTGATCGTTGACCAACTTTCAAAGGCAGTACGTGCACTATTAATCGCTTGTACTACTTGTTCAGGTGATGCTGTTTTTCCTTGCCAAATAACATCGTTACGTGCAGGGTTAACTGAACGAACATCATGGCCTAAACCTGCTTGCCATTGACCATTAATAAGTTGGACCTTATCTGAATAATTGGTAGACATATTTATTCCTATTAAAATTTGGTTATTAGTTACTAAGAAGGCGAACCCAGTCACCTTGTTGTACTTGTAACGCTTGTGCAGTTTCGCTAGTGATCACTACTTGATTTGCAGTTTCACGTAGTGTTAATTTGACTTGTGTTGCTCGAAAACCTTCAACCTTGGTATTGCATATAATATATTTTTGGTTGCTTTCGCTGCCGCAGGCATCATCAATTAATACTTGATACTTATCACTATCACGAATGGCTCTTATTTGTTTAAGCTCTGCTTCAACTGTTGGGCCTGCATCAAAAATGTCAATATAACCACGACGAGAAAACCCATCTGCTTCAAGTAAGCGTAGAGCGGGTACAGTATTACTGTGCACCTTGTTAATCACTTGCTGAGCTTCTTTACTTAGTAAACTGACATATACCGGGTATTTAGGCATCAATTCGGCTATAAAATCCTTGTTACCTATACCGGTTAGATAATCGGCTTCAGTAAATTGAATAGATAAAAAATGCTCTTCAAGCCAATCATAAAAAGGTGATCTACCTTGCTCATCACTCACTCCACGCATTTCAGCAATCACACAATTAGCAAAGCGCTCGCTATGCTCAGCCATAAACAAAAATCTACAGCGTGATAAAAACCGGCCATTACCGTTTTTACGGTGACTTTCTTGGAGAAATAAAGTGCAAATTTCGGTAGCCCCCGTGTAATCATTACATAAAGCTAGCGTTTCAACGGTATTGTGAATATTTAGTTCACGTGAACTATGTACCACTTTACCTAAGTGATAATGATAAAAAGCATTATCTAAACCAACAGCGGCTTCTATACCCGCAGTACCAACAACCTGGCCTGTTTGAGTATCTTCCATGACAAATAAATAACCTTGATTACCGGGTTCACTAGCCTGTACACGGAAAGATTCTTCCGAGTGGTCAATACGTTTTTTTAATATATCTTCGTTGACAGGCAATGAAGTAAAGCCATAACCTGAATCAATGGCAATACGATGTAAATCGTTATAATCAGTCGCTTTAATAGGGCGGATAATAATCATAAATAGTTCTCGATGATGAGAGAAAACCTTTAGGTGCTTTCATTTCTGTATAGATGAAAGTGACTAAAGGAATTAAACAGCACTGTAACTTAGGATGTTAATGAAGCGACCGCTTTTTCAAAACGTGTTAAACCTTCAAGAATATCTTCATCAGGAATGACTAATGATGGAGCAAAACGTAATATGCTCGGGCCCGCAACTAATGTCATTACTCCTTCAGCCATCGCGGCATTTAGAAAGTCTTTAGCTCTACCTTGGTAATGCTCGTTTAATACCGCGCCAATAAGTAAGCCTTTACCACGAATTTCACTAAAAACGTTATACTTAGTATTAATTGATTTTAAACCATCGTTGTAAATTTGTGCTTTAGCCTTTACGCCAGCAAGTATTTCGGGCGTCTTAATTGTGTCAATAACTGCTTCTGCAACAGCACAAGCTAATGGATTGCCACCATAAGTACTTCCGTGAGTACCTATTTTTAAGTGCTCGGCTATTGCATTAGTTGTAAGCATAGCGCCAATAGGGAAACCGCCACCTAAACCTTTAGCTGAGGTTAATATGTCTGGTATTACACCAAGATCCATATAGGCATAAAGTTCACCTAAACGACCAGCACCGGTTTGAACTTCATCAAATATTAATAGTGCGTTATGTTCATTACATAATTCGCGTAAGCCTTGAATGAATTCAGCTGTTGGCGATACAATGCCACCTTCGCCTTGTAATGGTTCAACCATAATTGCACAGGTTTTATCTGAAATTAATGCTTTAACACTTTCGAGGTTATTATATTCAGCATGCTCGATATCACCAGGTTTTGGACCAAAACCATCTGAATAGGCTGCTTGGCCACCAACAGTTACCGTGAAAAAAGTACGACCATGAAAACCTTGTTTAAAGGCTATTATTTGAGTTTTATCACTGCCATGAACTTCTAGCGCCCAACGACGAGCTAATTTTAATGCCGCTTCGTTTGATTCAGCACCCGAGTTAGCAAAATAGACTTTATCAGCAAAAGTCGCATCCACTAATTTTTTGGCTAAGCGTAACGCAGGTTCATTGGTCATTACATTGGATAAATGCCAAATTTTTTCGCTTTGCTCTTTTAACGCACCGACTAAAGCGGGATGACAATGTCCTAAACAGTTCACTGCAATGCCGCCCGCAAAATCGATATACTCTTTATCTTGTTGATCCCACACTCGAGAGCCTTGACCACGTACAGGAATAACAGCAGAAGGCGCATAGTTTGGTACCATGACATCATCAAATGTATCGCGGCTTACAGGAAAATGTTCTGACATTTTTAAATCCTCATTGATTGGTGGAACGGGTATAAGCAAGAAAGTCACTTACCTCAAAAATAGGCGGTAAGTATGACAGGATAAAGTATCTTTGTCTTGTTTAATGACTCTGTAGGCTATTAAAAATAAAGGATTGAGGGTTTTATTCAAGTTTTGTGAATATTTATAAGTAGTTAGTAAATCAGTTAGAAAGGATACTTTTGTTAGTGGGAAAGTACTGGCTTGATGAATGCTATAGCGTGGTCAATTTCATAAATAATCATAAATAATTTTATGTAAACGCACTGAATTTAGTTAACGCTTAATTTTATTTGGTCAATGTCACTTTTATTTGAGATAAAAATATCTTTTTTATTCAATTTTATATCTTGAATAAAACATGGGTACAGCGTCTTCAATATAAAACGTCTTCGTTACTTGTTTTCGAACGTACTATTGACCATAAGCCGCAACAATTTATCGATTTATACCCATAAAGGATTAATTTGATACCATTACTTTTTGTATAACTCAATAAAGTTTTGTAAAAGCGCCTGACCTTGCTCTGTTAAAATTGATTCGGGATGAAATTGTACACTGTAAATCGCAAGCTGCTTATGTTGCAACGCCATAATTTCATCTTTATTACCCTGATCATCAATACTCCAAGCGGTTATGGTTAATTCATCAGAAAGGGATTGCTCATCGACAATAAGTGAGTGATAACGTGTAACGCGTAAAGGGTTTTTTAGCTGCTGAAATAACCCTTTGCCATCATGTTGAATGACACTGGTTTTACCATGCATCAATTGTTTAGCTTTTTTTATTTTAGCGCCAAAATGTTGAGCAATACATTGGTGTCCTAAGCATACACCTAGCAAAGGAATACGTCCGGCAAAGTGTTCTACAACGGCCAAAGATATTCCCGCATTATCGGGAGCACAAGGGCCAGGAGAAATAACGAGGTATGAAGGTTTTAGTTTTTCAATCTCTACTAAACTAATTTCGTCATGACGAAAAACCTTTACTTCTTGACCTAGCGCTTGAAAATAATGCACTAGATTGAAGGTGAAAGAGTCGTAATTGTCGATCATTAATAACAAAGTCGATAAGCCTAACTATGAAAACCGCGGTCATTCTAATGCAATTTCACAAAATTCAACATGATTTTATTGGTTTTGTTTCTTAGTCCAACAATCAAAATAATTTAAATGCTTTAGTGATGTATTTAAATTATTTTGTTGGGTACTGCTAAGTTGGTTATCAACTTTAGTGCTAGCAACTTATGCTATCTATGTTTAATCACTACATCACTTTGCGGAATGCTAGAACAACATAAAATATACCCTTGTTGTTTTTCTTCTGCTGATAAACCATCATCCGCTAATTGAGTTACTTCGCCACTGATTAATTTGGCTTTACAGCGACCACACATACCACCTCTACAAGAATAAGGGATAATTAATCCTGCTTCCTCACCATGCTCTAATACCGTTTTCTGGTTATCTGCAGGGTGGGTTTTATTCCAGGTTTCAAACTGTATGGTAACTTTTTTCTTTTTATTCACTGTTGTTGTACCGGGCGTTGAGTTAGGTTGAGTAAACATAGGGGGTTGCTGTGACTTGCCAACGGTGAGTGTATCACCTTGTTTTATGCGGCCAGTCGTTAATGGTATTAAATTTTGACCGAATAACACCTCACCATTGCTAGTTTGTCGATATGTTTTCAGCGTACTTAGCGGTTGCTGTTGAGCATCTTTTATTCCGTTCTCTGGATTCACTGTCGTAAATATGCAGCGCTCACAAGGTTTACTGACTTTAAACTCCATGTCACCAATACGTATATATTGCCAACCATCTTCGGCAAAGGGTAGACAATTATCAACAACAATATTGGGGCGAAATTGCGCCATTGAAACCGTTTTTTGATTATCAGTTAATAGCCGTTGATTGAGATCATCTAACGATGCTTGAGAAATCAATAGCAGTGGATAACCATCAGAAAAAGCGAGTTTTCGTGCTTTAGCTGTTTTCAATCCTTTTTCGCGCGTTGATGCTTTGCCAAAATATAACAACTGACATGGGCGTTGTAAATAATCACTAAACCACGAGTTAGCCTCAGTTGAGCAAAGTTGTCCCGCTACGTCATCGTCCCACACGTTTACATTTTTGTATTGCTTACTAAAACTTTTATACATTAGTGTTAGCGTTGGCATGGTGGGAGCCGATAGCGCTATTCCATGCTCGGTAAGTATCGTGGTGACCAAACAGAGTGTTGGCTCAGTACGGGCGGAGATAAATTGCCCTGAGTTATCGCTAATAACAAAGCGTCGATCAAAAGCTAAACCCAATTCATCAATACTGGTTTGGGCCAAACTGATCCCCATCGTTGATTTAATCGGGTAAATGTATAGATTACTGACAGTTACTGTTGGCATATTTTGTTTAATATTTTTTTACTTTTTATGGGAGTCTAAGGTATATTAAGCGACATAATGTTTCATCCTATTTCAACTAATTTTTACACACCATGACAAATAAAATTCAACACCTTCATATTCTTGGTATTTGCGGTACTTTTATGGGCGGTATTGCCGCGCTAGCCAAAGAGCTGGGTTTTCATGTTACCGGCTGTGATGCACATGTTTATCCTCCCATGAGTACGCAACTAGAGCAGTTAGGTATTGAATTAAAGCAGGGTTATAAAACTGAACATTTTAACGATGAGCCGGATTTAGTCATTGTTGGCAATGCCATGTCTCGTGGCAATGTCATGGTTGAGTATATGCTTGATCGTAATATTCCTTATATTTCTGGTCCGCAATGGTTATTAGAAAATGTGCTCAAAGATCGCTGGGTATTAGCCGTATCTGGGACGCATGGTAAAACCACTACCAGTAGTATGCTGGCGTGGATTTTAGAATACGCGCATTTATCACCGGGTTTTCTTATTGGTGGTATACCTCAAAATTTTTCATGTTCAGCGCGTTTAGGCAACGCACCCTTTTTTGTTATTGAAGCGGATGAATACGATACCGCTTTTTTTGATAAGCGTTCTAAGTTTGTTCATTATCGCCCAAGAACTCTAGTAATTAATAATTTAGAGTTTGATCATGGTGATATTTTTAATGACTTGTCAGATATTCAACGACAATTTCATCATCTTATTCGAATGGTTCCCAGTAATGGATTGATTTTATCTCCGAAAAATGAACTGGCAATTAATGACACGTTGGCAATGGGCTGCTGGACACCGACAGAGCACAGCGCATGTGCTAATGGTTGGCAGGCGAAAAAACTGATTGCTGATGGCAGTGAGTTCATCGTAATGCTTAAGGGTAAAGAGCAGGGAATAGTTAAATGGCCGCTTATTGGTGACTTTAATATTGATAATGCCTTAATGGCGATCGCCGCTGCACGCCATGTAGGCGTGCCAAGCCATATAGCCATTGAAGCCTTAGCTCTATTTGTGAACAGTAAGCGTCGATTTGAGTTACGTGGTGTAGCGAATGACATCAGTGTTTATGATGATTTTGCGCATCACCCAACGGCTATTGCTAAAACCTTGGCGGCTGTGCGGGCAAAAGTGGATAATCAAAACTATTTAAACCATAAAAATGCGCAAAAAGGGCGTGTATTGGCAGTACTTGAACCGCGTTCAAACACTATGAAGTCTGGCGTTCATAAAGCTGCTTTACCGTTATCTTTAGCACAAGCGGACCAAGTATTTATTTTTCAAGATGAACAAATAAAATGGTCAGTCAGTGATTTAATTGAAACTTGTCAACCGCCGTGTTTTGTGGAAAAAAATATTGACGATTTAGTGGTTAAAATTGTTGAGCAAAGCCAAGTGGGCGATACTATAGTGGTGATGAGTAATGGCGGCTTTGCTAATATTCATGAAAAAATATTAACCGCAATTAACCGTAACTAAATATAACCAGCAACCATTAATTAGAAAGAGGGAATAGGCTTTTGGCAGCACTAAACACAGTACAATTTGATAAAAAGATAACTTTAGCCATTACCGGTGCTTCAGGATCTGCTTATGCTTTACGCTTGTTAGAATGCTTACTTGTGGCTAATTACCAAGTGTATTTACTGTGCTCAAGTGCCGGCAGAATAGTACTTGATACCGAACTTGATTTTAAATTGCCTGCCTCGCCTGATGCAGCAAGTGCATTGCTCGTTGAAAAATACCAAACGAAGGCTGAACAAATCATTGTTTTTGGCAAAGAGCAGTGGTTCTCGCCAGTAGCTTCTGGCTCCGCTGCGCCTAAGAAAATGGTGGTTTGCCCCTGTTCAACAGGTACATTAGCAGCGATTAGCCAAGGTATGAGCGATAACTTAATTGAACGCGCCGCTGATGTGGTCATTAAAGAACGTGGACAGTTAATTTTAATGGTACGAGAAACACCGTTATCAACAATTCACCTCACTAATATGCTAAGTTTATCCCAACAAGGGGTAACGATAATGCCTGCCGCGCCGGGTTTTTACCATCAACCTAAATCTATTAATGATTTAATTGATTTTATGGTAGGTCGAGTTTTGGATCACCTCGGTATAGAACAAAAAATCATGCCGCGTTGGGGTTATCAAAACTAGTTTTTCTCTATTTACTTTACTTCCTTACACTAGCCTATTAGGAATATTATCTTCTTGCCAATGAGCGCAAAAAATCATAGATTAATTAAAATGCATTGACCCAGTATAAGATCTAACTGGCTTCACGTTGTGATAAAAATGCTTTTATTTCATCACGAGAGTTAAGGATATGCAGTTTTAATTTGGCCACCGCATTATCAATATCTCGCGCCTTACAAAAAGCTAAAAGCTCCGCATGCTCAGGGCCTGCTTTTGAAATACCGCCAGCCCATAATAAATGCATACGAATATAACGATCAGCGTTTTTATTCAAAATGTTAACTAAATTCGCTGTTTGTGGACGATTTGCGCCAGAATACAAGCAGTTATGAAAGGCAGAGTTTAATTCACTCCAAGTATTTGCTGCATTTTCTTTGCCTAAAGCACTATCAAGATTCACCAAAATATCGGTAGCTTGTACTAATGCATCGTCAGAAATATGTACTAATGAAGCGGCTAGTAAATCACCTTCTATCATCGCTCTAAGTTCAAATAGTTCATCGACTTGAGCTGCACTTAGCTTGGTAGCGCTAGCACCTTTGTGAGGTTCAAAAGTGACTAAACCCTCCGCTTCAAGTTGCAATAATGCTTCACGAACGGGAATACGGCTAACATTTAACTCATTTGCTAATGCGACTTGACGTAATGCTTGTCCAGCAACAATTTCACCACTTAATATTTTTTCTCTAATTATTTCAACAACTAACTGTGTTCTAGTTTTATATTCAATAACCATCGGGTTTTACCATTTATTCAATTGTTTATTTTATACAATATATTATAAAGAATTTATAGCTGAAAAAAAGAGCTAGGCCTACATCTTAGTTATTTTTAGTCTATTAGGGTATTAAGTATGTATCTCAGGATTAGAATATTCACGCGAGTGTTACTTCCATAAATGGCTTTTGTTGTTATTACGGATTTACTGATTTGTAGGCCTCTATGTATAGATTGTGGTTGGTTTATGGCAATGCAATGTAATACAAGTTAAGCGGTTCGAAAACAATATCAACCGCGAACTTAGCGTCGCTGTTTTTTTTTGCGTATAGCTTGGTATAATCATTGATATTATTGTAATAATGTTTAAGGAAGACTTATGAAACGAGTGGTGCTTTATAGTATGGATAAGTGTTCTCATTGTGAAAGTGCGAAACACTATCTAGAACAGCAAAAAATACCTTATCGATTATGTAATGTAAAAACGGCAAAAGGGCAAAAAGAATTTTCAGCCACGGGGCTACGAGGTGTACCTGTACTCAAGATAGGAGATCAATTATTAAAAGGTTTTTCGGTTACAGAATTTCACAAACTGTTTAAATAATCGCCGTTAAACGTATTGGTTAGTAAATCCGCCATCACTTTGGCTGCTATCTTAATTTTTTCTGATTCAGTCGTGTTATTAAGCACTCTACTATTGTTTTTAAGCCCTGCCATGCACTAAGTTTCAATAAGTTATGTATGACAGTGAACTTATCTTCAGTTAGTTACGTACACTATGAGTATGTTGGGCTAGATTAATTTTTTGGAGATGACAATGATGATAACCAGCCAGTGAATATATCTGTTAGTATTGTAAAATCAATTGACGCTAAAAACAGCTAATACTTATATTTTTAAGGTTATAAGGCGTTACATCATAGCAAATGAGTGGTAAAAAATCAGTCGTAAAATATCGAAAACGATACCTATTCGTCTCTAAAAAAATCAATTTTGGTAATAATTCTCACCGCACAATGACTAATAATTTTATTCAACAATCATCACTACTACAGCATTTAACAATAGATGCAATCACCCTCGTGCAGAATTACTTAGCGCAGCTAGGTTATAGAGCACAAATCCATTTTGAATTAGAGGGCTGTTATCGTTTTGAAAATAACGGGGATCAAAAATTAGATTTTAGCCTGATTAACCAGTGTTTAGGCGAGTTAAATATTGAAGGTGAAATTGTCTGTGAATATTGGCGAAATCAATGGGAATATGTATCACTTTTTAACGGTCAAACACCATTAAAAGAAGCACATAATTTACAGCGAGTAATCACCAAATTACCAAAACTTTTTCAACAACTTTATGGAAAAAAATCCGCAATAGAAACGTTGATTCAACCAGTGGTTTGGTCTGGCGATCAAGGGAAACTTATTGCAGGCTCTAGTCAAATTTTTACCAATGATACGCGTGCTGTTCATATTCCTAATGCGGTGCAGTTAAATGTTAGCGTACTTGATAGTAGCGGCAATAATCTTATTGCTGAAGAAGGCTTTGGCGAGTATTTACAACATTGTTTTTTACGCACTAGTTTAGAGTGTTGTTTGTTGTATTTACCTGAAGAAGCGGCTTTTGAACGTTTAGCGTTGAAAACACGTTATGGTTTAGCGCAAGAGCTCTGTTCACCTGTAGATATATCGGGTGGTCATCAAGGGAGTATTGCCTTGTATAAAAAACTTGGTAAGCATAATCAAAAGATGGGTGAAGAACCGTTATTATATGATAGTCATAATAACGTTTTATCCGTACAACAAAACTGGAAAAAAACAGCTCGAATAGAACACAGGTTGGGCGCAGCGAGTATCCAATACAACCCCTTTATTAATATACTTTATGGCTTAATAAATGTAGTAGATGCAGTGCATGCCTATGAAAAAGACCCGCATTTATTAACCGATAACTTTATTCCTATAGCTTTACCACAGTCGCTTTTTACCGATAAAGAAAATGTGGCCAATTTGGGTGCCTTTGATTTATTCAAAGACAGCACTTGGTTTAGCGATAGTATGAATTTTATAGAAGAAAAAACGACTAGTGTGAAAGTGAAAAATGTAATTGACTGCCCTATAAAATTAGGCGATAAAATACAGCAAGAAATACTAGCGAAATATCAGGTAAGCATTGTTAACTAACGGATCTAATTAACTAAATTAACTAAATAAAATAAGTAATTGATTTATGAATTTCAGTAATAAAAAACGAGCTAAGCCTCCGTTGCTAAATGGCGAGAGTGTCAGCGCTAAAAGAGATGAATTAAAAGACTATTTCAAGCAAACATGGACTGAATATGAGTCTCTTTTTTCGCTTATTAATGACGATAGTGCTTATTATTTAAGGCCTGAACGTTTACGTCATCCGCTGATTTTTTATTTTGGTCATACCGCTACTTTTTATATCAATAAACTGATATTAGGTAAATTTATTTCTGAGCGTGTTAATGGAAAATTAGAAGCTATCTGTGCCGTTGGCGTTGATGAAATGAGTTGGGATGATCTTAATAGTGAGCATTATGACTGGCCTAGTGTAAATGAAGTCAGGGCTTATAGGCAGCAAGTAGCTGAGTTGATTGAAAGTTTAATTGATGACATGCCACTTTCATTACCCATTACCCAAGACTCATTAGCTTGGATTATGCTGATGGGCTGCGAACATGAACGGATTCACCTTGAAACCTCGTCAGTCATTATGCGTATGTTACCGCTGAAATACCTGACTGAGGCTGAGCCTTGGTCTACTTGTCAGCAAACAGGTAACGCGCCTATTAATGAATTGGTACCAATCAAAGGGCGGTTAATTGAATTTGGTAAACCCGTTACTGATGATACGTTTGGTTGGGATAATGAGTATGGATATGATCAGTTAAACGTTAAGGATTTTAGTACATCCAAGCATGTTGTTTCTAATCAAGAATATTTAGCTTTTATTGAGGCTAAAGGTTATCAGCAACAGGATTATTGGACCGAAGAAGGGCAACAGTGGCTTGCCTTTACGAAAGCGACAATGCCTCACTTTTGGCTTAAAAAAATCAATAACAACAATGAAGAGGTTTATTGGCAACGTAATTTATTAAATGAAATTCCTTTGCCGCTAAACTGGCCTGTTGAAGTTAACTACCTTGAAGCGAAGGCTTTTTGTCATTGGAAAAACAGCCAAAACACAAGTGACGATAAGCAATTTATCCGGTTACCTACTGAAGCTGAATGGCTTTGCTTACGTGACCATGTAGAAGGTGATTTAACCACTTGGCAAACTACACCGGGTAATATTAATAACGAAGGCTATGCGTCTTCTTGCCCTGTTGATCAATTTGAACACAATGGGCTGTTTGATATCGTCGGTAATGTTTGGCAATGGACAGAATCAGCCATTGATGGATTTCAGGGTTTCGATGTGCATCCGTTATATGATGATTTTTCTACCCCTACCTTTGACGGTAAACATAACTTAATTAAAGGGGGTTCATGGATTTCTTCTGGTAATGAAGCAACGAAACACTCACGGTATGCTTTTCGACGTCATTTCTTTCAACATGCGGGCTTTCGTTATGTAGAAAGTCAAGGTAATGAATTACCTAACCTTGCTGCCAATCATTATGAAAATGATGTGACTATTTGTCAGCAATTACATGCTCAATATGGACAAGCTAAAACAGCTATTCCATTAGCAGTAAAGAATTATAGCCAACAAATAACCGATGAAGTAATAAAAAGTGTTGAAAAATATCAAGTAGCGACTGAAACTTGCCTTGATTTAGGTTGTAGTGTTGGTCGAACAAGCTTTATGTTAGCGCAACACTTTAACCAAGTCGATGCGGTTGATTTTTCTGCTCGTTATATTCGCCATGGAGTACATTTACAAGAAGGGAAATCAGTCCGTTACACCTTGAAAAACGAGGGGGATATTGTTGATTTTTATGAGTTTAGCTTAATGGATGTTGATTTGCCTTGTGGTGAAAATATACTTTTTAGTCAAGGTGATGTGAGTAACCTCAAAGGCGATTTTAAGGGTTATGACGTTATTATTGCTCAGCATGTACTTGAAAAAAATTATGATCCACGCTCTTTTTTACAGGAAGTACATTCGAGATTAAATGCAGAGGGTTTGCTTATTGTTGTGTCAAGTTATGATTTTAATGAGCAACAAACAAGTAAAGATAACTGGTTAGGCGGGCTAAAAATAAATGGTGAAAATGTTACCGGTTTTGAAGGTTTATCACTAGCACTAACGCCACATTTTACTTTAATTGAACAGCAGCAGTTAACGCGTCCTATCCAAATAAATAAGCGAAATTTCACCTTAAGTTTTCCGCATTTAAGCGTGTGGCAATTGAAGTAACGTTATTCTCTACCTACGCTAATTAGTTTCCCCGGAACGTAAATTTGTTGAAGGGGAAACGACTTATCCTTTGATCGATAGTACCTTCCTTCCTCTTTTCCTGAACTCCCCCAAAGGCGCACCAAATCAAAACGGCACGTAATTTTTTTGTACTATTTTGGTGCGCCTATATTTTTACTATAACAAAAAACAAACTAACAGCTTGATTTTTATCATTTTATTTTATCTGGCATACGAATTGTATTGTAATAAATAGAGAATTTAATGAAAACAATCAATAGAGGTTTATTATGAAAATAGTTAATGCAATCATCAAACCGTTCAAGTTAGATGATGTACGGGAAGCCATTTCTGAAATTGGTGTTGAAGGTATTACCGTCAGTGAAGTGAAAGGCTTTGGTCGTCAAAAAGGACATACCGAATTATATCGTGGCGCTGAGTACCAAGTTGACTTTCTACCGAAAGTGAAATTAGAAATTGCTGTAAACGATGATATTGTTGAACGTTTAGTTGAAACCATCACTAAAGCTGCTTACACCGGAAAAATTGGTGATGGTAAAATTTTTGTTTATGACCTTGTGCAAGTAGTACGTATTCGTACTGGCGAGCAAGATTCAGAAGCCTTATAAGGAGAAGCACTATGGAACAGAATATTTTTCAACTTCAATATGCAATGGATACTTTTTATTTTCTGATTTGTGGCGCATTAGTTATGTGGATGGCTGCGGGCTTCTCTATGCTAGAAGCCGGTTTAGTCAGAGCTAAAAATACCACTGAAATTTTAACAAAGAACATCGCCTTATATGCAATTGCTTGTATTATGTACTTAATTGTTGGTTACGACATTATGTACGGTGGTGGTGTCTTTTTAAACGGTATTGCGCTCGATGGGGCAAGTGATGCTGACGCGTTAGTTGGCGCAGTATTAGCTGAGTCTGCCGAAGCTGGTTTTGATGGCGGTGCAGTTTATTCAAATGCATCAGACTTTTTCTTTCAAGTAGTTTTTGTTGCGACGGCTATGTCAATTGTTTCTGGCGCAGTTGCTGAACGTATGAAGCTTTGGGCTTTCTTAGCTTTCACTGTTGTATTAACTGGTTTTATCTACCCTATGGAAGGTGCTTGGACTTGGAACGGTGAATCTGTCTTTGGTCTTTATACCTTAGGTGATCTTGGCTTTTCTGATTTTGCAGGCTCTGGTATTGTGCATATGGCAGGTGCTTCTGCGGCATTAGCAGGCGTATTATTATTAGGCGCTCGTAAGGGTAAATATACTAAAGACGGAAAAGTAAATGCAATTCCGGGAGCTAATTTACCAATGGCTACTTTAGGTACATTTATTTTATGGATGGGTTGGTTCGGCTTTAACGGTGGTTCAGTATTAAAACTTGCCGACATAAATAGTGCCAACTCAGTTGCAATGGTATTTTTAAACACTAATGCTGCTGCCGCGGCAGGTGCTATTGCTGCCCTAATCTTTGCTAAAATATTATTTAAGAAAGCTGATTTAACCATGACATTAAACGGCGCATTAGCCGGTCTTGTTGCTATTACAGCTGAGCCCTCAACGCCTTCGCCATTACAAGCAACTATTTTTGGTGCTATTGCCGGTGTTATCGTGGTGCTATCTATTCTTGCACTTGATAAAATTAAAATTGATGATCCAGTTGGGGCTATCTCAGTTCATGGTGTGGTGGGTTTCTTTGGTTTACTTATTGTGCCAATCACTAATTCAGGCGCTAGTTTTAGTGGTCAGTTAATTGGTGCAGCAACTATCTTTGTTTGGGTGTTCTGTACCAGTTTTGTTGTATGGTATATCCTGAAAAAGGCTATTGGTATTCGTGTAACGGCAGAAGAAGAGTACGAAGGTGTTGATATTAGTGACTGTGGTATGGAAGCATATCCAGAGTTTACTAGAGGTTAGTAATGCTAGAGACTTAAAATATCTCAAGTTAATATTAATACTTCAATTATAAAAAAGCAGCGATTTCGCTGCTTTTTTTATGGATTCGATTTAATTAGTTAGTTTTAATAATCAATTTTCTCATTGAAAAAGACAGTAAAAAAAGTACTGTAATCCAAGTAAAAGAGCCACCACTACTGCTGCCGCTATCCGGAGCAGGAGTTGTAATTAACGTGTTTTTTACCGGATCTAAATCAGTATCGGTTACTTCAAATGGATCTAAAATATCAATTTGATTGATAACGACAAAATTTTCAATGCCTGGTACGTCATTATTACTACATTGTGTCGATGTATAATCAAGCATAGGAATGTCTTGACATCGAGCTAAACCAGCAATTTTTTCAATAATAGCCATACTGTCACCAATGACTTGGCCAAAAACGGTAAAACCACCGTTTTGCAAATCTAAATTACTGGCATTATTTGCGAGATTAAAAAACCATTGATCCGTTGCACTGTTTGGCGCATTACCAAGCTTAGCCATAGCAATAGTGCCTTTCACGTTCGAATAAACAGGTTCATTTATCACCGAGGGATTTGCGGCAATGCGAGTTAAAGGCCAATTTCCTTCGAAAGTAAACCCGCCCCCTTGAACAACAAAACCGGATGAAACGCGATGTATGACAGAATTAGTGTAATGTTGCTCATCAATATATTTAAGGAAGTTAGCGACAGTTCTTGGCGTGGTTTGATCGAATAAGTTAACTTTAATGGCGCCTTGTGACGTTTGGAACTCAACAATAGTCGCATTAGCAAGGGCTATTAAACTGAGGTATAGCAGCGAGGTATAAAGAAATTTTTGAAACATGATTACCGCCTGTAGAATAAATATCATTGCATCATAATAGTAGTTGTAAAATAATACAATCGTGCTTTACGTAGTTGACTAAACAGTTACATTGAAAAATATTAGTGCTATAACTGAACGTGAATATTTATTTATTTAATCATCCACTTTTTTAGGGTTTACTATGTGGCGAATATTGCTGCTTTTTATATTTTTATTTGCAATAGAATTAAGTGTTAAAGCACAAGACATTGATAAGCAATTAGAAAAAATTGAACAACAAGAGGATAAAGCCTTCGTTGTTGCTCAACTAAGTCAATTACTTGAAAATGAAGCGCTGAGTCATTCTCAACGCATAAAAATACTGATACTACAAAGTCGTGGTTATTTAACCTTAAGTGATTTAAACAAAGCTTTAGTCGTCATTCAACAAGCTAAAGCGTTAACTAACCAAAATAATTTTCCATTACAGCAAGCGCAAGTTGATAAATTAATTGGTATTATTTTTTATTTTCAAGGTAAATACGATCAAGCGCTGCTTGCTTACCAAGCGGCGTTACACTACTTTCAAAAACAGCCTTTTTCTTCAGATATAGCGATTAAGCAAGCGAACCTATTGAATAATATTGCTTTAGTGCAAACCAAGCAAGGCCATGCGTTAGCGGCGCTTAAAAGTTACCAGTATGCGGAGCCTTTATATCAACAATTTGGTGATGAAATGGACAAAATTGATGTTCGTTATAATCTCGCAGTGCTTTATATGAGCCTCAATCGTTATGATATATCTATTAGTATGCTAAAAGAGGTTATCCATAAAAGACAGGGTATAAATGACTATTATGGTGTTGCTAAGGCTTCAGCTGACTTAGGCGTTTCCTATAAATACGCAGCCCAATATAAAAAGGCTGAACACTATGTTTTGAATGCACTTACGTACTTTCAAAAAAATGAAAATCATTATGATGTTGCTCAACAACTTCATAATATTGCAGAAATAAATTATGAATTATCTAATCTCAAAAAAGCGCATAAATATGCAACTATGGGAGTGGCAGCGGGTAAAAAAATAGGTCATCAAGTGGTTTATTCCGGTTGTTTACATACGTTAGCTAAAATATTTTTTCACCAAGGTGATATTAAACGTGCTCGCATTAATATTGAATTATCAGATACGATAGCAAAAAAAATGGGTTTCCAAAAGTTGATAAATGAAAATATAGGTTTAATGTCACTCATTTATGCGCTAGAAAGTAAAACAATCCAGGCATTAAATGCTCAGCTGTCTTATCAAAAAGCAGAATTAAAATTATCAAATGAAATGCTTAATGAGCAAATAGCGCAATTTGAGTCTACTCAACTAATTCAACAAATAGCCAGTTTAGAGCAAGCTCAAGAACTTCAACAATTAGAATTAGCTAAAGCTGATGATCAACGTCTATTTACTAAATTAGGTGCTGCTTTTTTATTGGTGCTCTTATTTTTTATTTATCGTCGTTACCTTGAAAATAGGTTAACCAGAGATTTAGAGAATAGAGTTAACAAACGGACAGAAGCATTAGTGTTTTTCACTCAAGAATTAGAAAATGCCAATACGATCAAAAATCAATTTTTAGCGAATATGAGTCATGAAATCAGAACACCTCTGACCGCAGTTATTGGTCAGTCAGAAGCCATTATTTCAGGTGATTTTGATGATGTTAGTCTAGTTAAAGAAGTTGAAATTATTCATAATAATAGCCTACACTTACTGCAAATAATTAATGATATTTTAGATTTAAGTAAAATTGAAGCAAATAAATTTGAGTTAGAAAACAGACAGCAAAATTTACATAAAATAGTAGATAGCTTAAATGATATCTTGACCAAACAAGCACAGCGTAAAAATTTATCATTTACCATTACCGATCGCTTACCTAGCCCTTTTGTTATTAATGTTGACGGCCTAAGGTTGAAACAAATTCTAATCAATATTTGTTCTAATGCAATAAAATTTACTAGTGAAGGTTGGGTTACTTTAGACATTGCTATCATAAATAACACCTTGCTCTTCACTGTAACGGATACAGGAATTGGCATGAATGAAGAGCAACAAGCAAAAATTTTTAATAGTTTTACCCAAGCTGATAATAGTATTAATCGCCGCTTTTCAGGATCCGGTTTAGGGCTGTTTCTGTCCGATCAATTGGCCAAAATGATGCTAGGTCAAATTACAGTTACTAGTGAAATTAATCAAGGGAGTACGTTTGTTTTTAAACTTCCTTTTGGTGAGTTTTCCTCCACATCAGTCAACATAGACAGTCCTTTACTGCTATCTCATGTTTCTTATGATAAAAAACGTTATAGTGGAAAAATTTTACTGGCAGAGGATCATGATGATAATCGACGATTAATTACGCGGTTGTTAACAGGTTTGGGATTAGAGGTGTTAAGTGCTAGTAATGGACATGAAGCCGTTGAGTTGTTTGTTAAGCACAACCCCGCTTTAACTTTTCTCGATATACAGATGCCTGTAATGGATGGTATACAAGCGTTGCAGAAGTTGCGGGAACTTGGTTTTACTCTTCCTATTTATGCACTGACCGCTAATGTTATGTCTCATGAGATAATAGAATATTTAGCATTGGGTTTTGATGGACACTTAAAAAAACCGATAGAAAGAGAGACATTTTTAGCGACTATTGATCAATATTATCCTGAGCAGATAGTAGAGAAAAAAGAACAGGATAATACCCTTAATGATTTTGATATAACAGATATTAGGCAATCATTTATCGTTAACTTGTCACAAGATAAACGGGATATATTACAGTATAGTGACAATAAAGATAATGATAGCTTAGCGAGAGCTGCTCATAAAATAGCGGGGGCGGCAACCATGTTTGGCTTTGTTGAGCTATCGCAAAGTGCCCTTGAATTAGAGCAGGTAATTAAGTTGGAGGAGATTGATGTTGTTGAGGAGCTAGCCCATTGCTTACTTGATGAAATTAGCTTAATTCAACAGAGTAACAAAATTAAGAGTGATTGATAAAAACAAATTGCGGTTATTCACAAGCATTGCTTCACATTGTTATTGGTTATTGAACGTATGCCTTGATAACAACTAACAACAGCTTTTTTGACATAATAATGACAGCGCTTATAGGGTAAATAAAACCCTAGGTTTGCGTGAACAGAACTATCTTGATATAAGTTCACTTTTTAATCACTTTAAAGATGAACAGGGAATGTTAAATGAGGTGATGTGCCAATATAAGCATGATTTATGACAAGTGTTCTAACCAGGATACTTTTTTTTGTGTACAATAAAGAGAGGTACATTTAACACCCTTAATTTTAGGAATTTCAGATGGCTAGAGAACAATTTGGTATTTGCGCTGAGCCTAATTTACATGGCAGTTATCTACTTTTTAATGCATTAGATCATAAAAATGCTTTTATCCGGGCGGCATTATCTCGTTTACCTGCCTTGTTTGAAGATTATGCAGATCAATATTCAGAAGCAAATTTAACCGGCGTTGTTGCTATTGGCGCTAATTATTGGGATGAATTTTATCCGCAAACGCGCCCTGCATTATTAGAACCCTTTCCATCAATGAATAGTGATGATCGCGTAGCACCGAGTAGTAATGTTGATATTTATATCGAAATCCGTAGTGATCGTGCAGATGTTAATCATATTGTTTGTTCTAAAGTTTGTCAGCTGCTTGCTGACAGTGTTGAATTGATTGAGCAAATACAAGCATTTCGTTTTTTAGATGGTCGAGATTTAACCGGTTTTGTTGATGGTACTGAAAATCCAAAAGGAATGCATCGTAGAAATGTCGCTTTAGTGAAAGATTATGATGACGCCACCTTTTCAAGTGGTAGCTATTTGCATACACAACGATATCAACATAATTTAACCCTCTGGAACTCATTGAAAAATAAAGAACAAGAAGACACCTATGGTCGCACCAAGCTGGATAATATTGAGTATAAAAGTGAAGATAAGCCCTTAACTGCTCATACTAAGCGTACAAGTTTAAAAGATGAGCAAGGTAATACTCTTGAAATTTTAAGGCAAAGCATGCCGTATGGTGACATGAAGTGCCAAGGGTTATTTTTCGTCTCTTATTGCCATTCACCAAAACCATTTTCTTTGATGTTAAAAAGTATGATTCATGGTGATGGACATGGCAATGTTGATCATCTGCTTAAATATACCCAAGCTGAAACTGGAGCGGCTTTCTTTGCCCCTAGTTTAACTTTTTTGACGGAACTCGAAATGATTACTGATCATAGTGAGCCAATATAGTGTTGGTAAGGTCTTAGACGGTACCTACATTAGACACGCCTATTAGCACTTGCATTATCCAATAACTAATACTTTACCGGTACCATTAGCAGCTAGCCTTGTTCTATTAACCCTATACCTTCGAAGTATTTTATAATTGAGTAAAATTGATCATTGCTTCACGTGAGTGACCCGAGGCTTTAAGCTCACCTAAGTAATGTTGCCAGCGTTGATCATGCTCTTTTATGAGCAATTCAAGATGATTTGAAGAATAAATAGCAGTGTGTTGATCATCAAAAGTAAGCCGATAACCGTGTTTGCCAACATTTTCTATTGTGGTCAAGGTTATCGATTTTTTATGGGTAACCAATGCTGGTTGTTTATTACCCGCTGTTGGGGTAAATACGCGTAAATATTCAAAGCTTAATTGAGCAACCTTACTCTTAACGATAGTAAGAGTAAGGTTTTTGTCCGTATTATTGATAATAAAACCGGTAATAATCATAGGGTTTATTGATAACTCACAACGTTTAAAGTTTTTTGTTTAGGTTTACAGTATAAAGCGGCTCAAATCTTCGTCTTTTACCACTTCACTTAATATGTTATCAACATAACTTTTGTTGATAAGTATGGTTTCACCTGAGCGTTCATCGGCATGAAAAGATAACTCTTCTGTTAAGCGTTCCATCATAGTGTGTAGTCTACGTGCACCAATGTTTTCGGTAGTTTCGTTTACTTGCCAAGCAGCATTGGCTATCGCCTGAACACCATCGTCGCTAAAGGCAATGTTTACGCCTTCAGTCTCTAACAGTGCAATATATTGCTCGGTTAGTGAAGCGAAAGGTTCAGTTAAAATTCTAACAAAATCATCAGAGGTTAACGCTTTTAATTCAACACGAATAGGTAAACGACCTTGTAATTCTGGAATTAAATCAGATGGCTTAGCCATTTGAAATGCCCCTGAAGCAATGAATAAAATATGATCTGTTTTTATCATGCCATGCTTAGTGCTAACCGTTGAGCCCTCTACTAACGGAAGCAAATCACGTTGTACACCTTCACGTGAAACATCGCCACCACTATTACTGTCAGCGCGTCGACAAATTTTGTCAATTTCATCAATAAAAACAATACCATTTTGCTCTACTGCATAAATTGCTTTTTGTTTAATGTCATCGTTATTTACTATTTTAGATGCTTCTTCTTCTTGTAGCGCTTTAAAAGCGTCTTTAATTTTTAGTTTACGTTTATTGGTTTTATCACTCGACATATTTTGAAACATGCTTTGTAATTGTGACGTCATGTCTTCCATACCAGGAGGAGCCATAATTTCAACGCCAACTTGTGGTGCGGCTAAATCTAGCTCAATGTCTTTATCGTCTAGTTTGCCTTCGCGTAGTTTTTTACGAAAAATTTGACGAGTATTACTCTCTTCACCTTTTTCATCATTACCAAAACCATCACGAGCAGGCGGTAATAAAATATCTAAAATACGTTCTTCTGCCGCTTCTTCTGCTAGATGTTGCACGCGACTCATTTCGTCTTCTTTAACCATCTTGATAGCCATATCGGCTAGATCTCGAATAATGGTCTCTACTTCTTTACCGACATAACCCACTTCGGTGAATTTTGTTGCTTCAACTTTAATAAAAGGTGCACGGGCTAATTTAGCTAAACGGCGAGCAATTTCAGTTTTACCAACACCTGTTGGGCCAATCATCAAAATGTTTTTTGGGGTGACTTCGTTGCGTAAGTCTTCATTCAACTGCATACGACGCCAGCGATTTCTTAAAGCGATAGCAACAGCGCGTTTAGCATCACTTTGACCAATAATATGGCTGTCTAATTCATGAACAATTTCACGTGGTGTCATATCTGACATGTTTTAATCCTCATTTCGTCTTAGTTTCGGTACCAAGACAATAATTTTGTCACTTGTAACGGTTACTATCGCTATAATTCGTCTATGGTTTGTTCATGGTTGGTAAATACACAGATGTTACCCGCAATAGTTAATGATTTTTCGACTATTTCTTTAGCACTTAAGTCGGTATTTTCTAATAAGGCGGTTGCTGCAGATTGAGCAAAATTTCCACCGCTACCAATAGCAATTAAATCGTGTTCAGGCTGAACAACATCGCCATTGCCGGTAATGATTAATGAGGCAGTCTCATCGGCGACAGCAAGTAATGCTTCAAGTTTTCTCAAGGCGCGATCGCTGCGCCAATCTTTTGCTAATTCGACAGCCGCTTTGGTTAAATGGCCTTGATGTTGTTCAAGCTTACTTTCAAAGCGTTCGAATAAAGTAAAAGCATCGGCAGTACTCCCAGCAAAACCAGCAAGCACTTTGTTATTGTATAAACGGCGTACTTTTTTTGCGTTACCTTTCATTACGGTATTACCAAGTGATACTTGCCCATCACCACCAATGGCGACTTTGCCATTGCGTCTAACAGAAACGATAGTAGTCATATTAACGTTCAATCCGAATAATTATATTTTTAATGTAAATGAAATTGGGATCATTGCTGAGTTTTCAAGGAGAGAGTTAAATTATTTCCATAAGAGAACTTGGCAACGATTGACACGATTGTTTCTTAATTTATGCTTATCTTGTTCTGCCAATCTTTTGCGAGCGTAAGGACCTAATATCACTTTATACCAAGTACCATTGCGACCAACCGATTTTTTTATAAAGGCTTCAAGTCCTACAAAAGCTATGGTCGCTTTTAATATTTCAGCGCGTGCTGTTGTTTTGAATGACCCGCACTGTAATCTATAAGGACCTTTTTGTGTTACTTCATATTGACCCACTTCGATTTCTTTAGTTTTTAGGTTTTCAACATAGGTCCATTTTTCTTTCGGTGCTGTAGGTAAATGTGTTTCTTTTGTTGCAGGCGCAGTTGTTTCAGTTTGAATAGGGGCTTTAGTTTGCGGGCTTGTTTTTAAAAACCACAAACCATAGGCAAAGGCGGCAATTAATATTATAACGATAAAGCCAATAAGTTTGGCTTTAACTGTTGATTTAGAGGCAGGAAGAGGTGTGCTTTTTTTGTAAGGATTATTTTTTTTCTTTTTTGCAGGTTTGCGAGCAATATAATCTTGATTTGGCATGAATAACAGAAGAGTCGCGGAAAAGTTTTGTTATTCTAACGTGTCACCAGTTTAAATCAATAGGGTCTATATCTAAACTCCATCGTACTTTAGGTTGAAATTCGTTATTTGGTATTGCAGTCAATAACTGCAAAATAGCGACATGTAACTCTTTTCTGGATTTTGCTTGCAGGATTAGATGGTAACGGAACTTACCCGCTTTTTTTTCCATTGCCGCAGGCACAGGGCCGGCAAACTCACAGTTGATTAACGTTTGCTCAGTAAGTATTCGTAAAAATTTTTCAGGATAACTCGGGTAATTTGCTTCAGCGCGGATCAATGCTTGAAAACTAAACGGGGGTAATCTTGCTTGTTTACGTTCAATTAACGCTTGTCTGGCAAAATGTTGATAGCCGTTATGCACTAGATCTTGTAATAAAGGATGATCAGGATAACTGGTTTGTACAAGTACTTGTCCGGGCTTACTAGCACGACCCGCACGACCTGCAACTTGAATAAGCAATTGAGCCATGTTTTCGCTTGCACGAAAATCAAAACTAAATAACGCGCCATCGCCATCCAATACAGCCACCAACGTTACATCCGGAAAATGATGACCTTTGGCAAGCATTTGCGTACCAATCAATAGTTGATGTTTTTTCTCGGTAATTTCTTGTAATAACTTTGTTAACTCGCCCTTTCTTCGAGTACTGTCTCTATCAATTCTTACTACGCTTACATCAGGAAATATTTCACTGATACGTTGCTCAAGTTGTTCTGTTCCTTGTCCAACCGGTGCAATACGAATACTGCCACAGTTAGGGCATTGTCTTGGTACACGTTTTTGGCTACCACAGTGATGGCATATCATTAACTGCTGTTTTTGATGAAAAGTGTAAGGTTTATCACAGCGTTGACAATCGCAAAGCCAATGACATTCTTGGCAATTAATCGCTGGCGCATAACCACGACGATTTAAAAACACGAGTACCTGTTCACCGCGCGCTAGTGTTTGTGTTATTTCATGTTTCAAACTACCGGAAAGGCCAAACTCCATTTGTTGTTTGGCCACATCAATGAGTGATATTTTCGCTTTACTGCTTTGTCCTGCGCGTTTGTGTAATTGATGGTATTGATATTTTCCTGAAAGGGCATTTTGTAGCGATTCAAAACTGGGCGTAGCGCTACCTAGCACAATGGGGATATTTAATTGTCGGGCACGTAAAATAGCAATGTCTCGTCCGTGATAACGAAAGCTGTCTTGTTGTTTTAATGAACTGTCGTGTTCTTCATCAACAATAATCATACCCAATTTATGCAGTGGAGAAAAAACCGCAGAACGGGTACCAATCACAATAGCGGCACTATTTTGTTGAGCATTAAGCCAGGTGTCTAAACGTTCAGTGTCATTTAAGTTGGAGTGATGTAAACAAATAGGCACATTAAATCGTTGTTCAAAACGCAATAACGTTTGTGGCGTTAGGCCAATTTCAGGCACTATCACTAACACTTGCTGATTATTAGAGAGTACTTTTTCCATCGCTTGTAAGTAAACTTCGGTTTTGCCTGAGCCGGTAATGCCATCAATTAAATGACAAACAAACTGTTCAAGAGATTGATTAATTGCCGCAACAATAATTGCTTGCTCGGTAGAGAGTACTTGTTTGTTTTCTTCTGCTAATGCGTGTTCTTGCCAAATAAATTGACAAGGTTGCTGCTTAGCTTCTGTTATTAATGCTTTAGCGGTTAGAGCATTCAGTTGGGTTTTGCTATAGCCTAGAGTGCGTAATTCAGCCCAACTTATGCCTTGATGTTGATCTATTAATTGATAAAGTGCGTATTGTTTCGGTGCTTTTGTTGCTAGTTTAGTCAGTTCTTTTTGAGTTTCATCTATAATTTTTACACTATGCCACACCATGGGCGGCTGTATATCTAATGTCTTAACTTGGCGTAATAATTTAGGTAACGCTTGCTGAAACACATCTCCGATTGGATGATGATAATAATTCGCACATAATTTCAAAAAAACCACCAAAGAATCACTTAAATGAAATGTATCATTAAGGCGCTTTGAAATAGGTTTTATTTTTTTTGCATCAATATCACATTCATTATTTACGGATACAACAATAGCAATAACGTGTCTTGCACCAAAGGATACTGCAACCCGTTCTCCAATATGAATTGGTGGTTGTTGCATATCAATAGGGATTTGATACGTAAATAGTTGTCGCATGGGCACAGCAACCGCAACTTGCACATAACGTGTAGGTACTCGATGGTTAGATGCTGCTTGAGATGAAATTATTTGTTCCGACACGTGATAAATAAAAGTAATTATTGTTTTTAGTACTGACTATCTTATCGTAAATCCTGTCTTTTATTAATAAGTCTTTTTTTAATCAATTTTTTGTTGCTTTTGCTTGTAGTCGTTGTTGTGATCCTTTATTATTCGCCCCCATTAATTTTACACCGTATGGTGCTTGGCGTTTTCTATTACTACTTTTTATAAGTTAAGAGTAATAAAGCGGCTAAGTGGCGATACGCCCAATTTCTCGAAAGAGATAGAGGTTCCCATGAAAGAAGGCATTCATCCTAATTATGTTGAGTTTACAGCAACTTGTTCTTGTGGCAATGTTATAAAAACTCGCTCAACAGCTAAAAAAGACATTCATTTAGACGTATGTTCTGCATGTCACCCATTTTACACTGGCAAGCAAAAAGCGGCTGAGACTGGTGGTCGTGTTGATAAATTCAACAAACGTTTTGGTGCTCTTAGTAAGAAGTAAATTTTACTTTTTATGTAATTTGCTACTTGTAGCAAAGCATCAAACGAAAAAAAGCGCCTATTGGCGCTTTTTTTTTGTGAATAATATTTGTACAACAACTGTTTGTATAACTAAATCTCCCTACTTAAAAAGTATATTTTGTATAACTCAACGGTTACCTCTGCTCAAAAGTGCTTTCCCATTTCACTAGGGTAAAAGTGTATTATCCAAATGTGAGTTTTTTTTGTAAATATTAACAAATAGGCGTGATCTTCTCAGTAATATTCTGTATAATCGCGCTCCCTACGTTACAAACTGTCTTTTTATTACTTTTAAGGTAGCTTATAAGTAATAATGGGCGTTAGACTCGATACTCGAAGGGGTAATTGCGTAGTCTATTATTAACCGGCAGGACAAACATTAGGTTTGACTTGCTATTTAAGTAACATATTTAATATTGGGTTTTTCTAATGAAAACTTTTGTAGCTAAACCAGCAAGCGTACAACGCGAATGGTTCTTAGTGGACGCCGAAAATAAAACTT
>CAJXQM010000028.1 GCA_913058145.1 uncultured Colwellia sp. | reverse complement strand
TGGCACGGCATTGTTGCAACTGGGCTGTGAATTAGCACAAGGGTATGGCATTGCCCGGCCGATGCCAGCCAGTGATATTGACGCGTGGATTAGAGACTGGACACCTGATGTGATGTGGCGGGCTGAACAGTAAACATAGCCATATGTTTACTGTCTATGTCATTCACTTTGAAAGAAAACACGTCACTGATGCGAAGTTATAATGATTAAGAAAAAACATAGAACTTAATGATACTTTGCACTTGTCTTCTTAGAGTATATGCTCTATAATTCTTTTGTTCCCCTTATGTGAACGCTTGTTGTAATAATTTAATATTTTAGCTTTTCCCCATAGCTAATCCACCGGTAGTTTTACTACCGGTTTTTTTTGCCTAAAATTTAGCAAAATAATTCAAAAATATCGATCTAAAGCTTATTCTCTTCAATAGCCACTTAACCTAGCCACTTATCTCGAGATGTTTCGATTGCAGGACAAGTATAAACGTAACTTTTAGGCTGTTTTTTTAGTAAAAGATATTTTGGTAAAAACAGCCAAATATATGCCACAAAAAATCAACAAAATACCACCAATGTGGAAAGGATAAACTTGTTCATTAAGAAAAAATGAAGATAACACTAGCCCATAACAAGGCATTAAATGTATAAACAAGCCGGCTTTGGCGGCACCTAATTCCTGGACCCCTTTATTCCAAAAAACATAGGCGAGAATTGAGGGGAAAACAGCCATGTAGAGTATCCCTAATAGCGCACTATTTTGCCAAATAATGACAGGTGAATAATAGTAATACTCTATCAGTGCAAAAGGGAGTAGCGCGATGGAGCCGACTAAAACAGTAACACCAAAAAAAGTAAATCCATCTAGTTCGGTGGGTCTAAAACGCAATAATATTGAATAGGTTGCCCATAAAATTACCGCAATTAATACGTATATATCGCCTTGATTAATAGTGAATTCAAGTAAGCTTGATAAGTTTCCTTTTGTTATTAGTATCAATACGCCACTTAGTGAAATGAATACGCCCAACCATTGCTGTTTTGATACTGCTTCTTTAAGCCAAAATGCCGATAATATCAAAATAGCAATAGGAATAACAGATTGTAAAATGGTTGCGTTAGTAGCGGTGGTAATGGTTAACCCTAAGTATATAAAAGTATTAAAACCGGCTACACTTAACACTGACAACAAGATCAGAACTGGCCAGTGTTGTAATATAAGGGCTTTATTTTTTTTAAGTTTGGGTAGTAAAAATGGAGAAATTATTAGTAACGCTAATAACCAACGTAACTCAGCCATAACAATAGGCGATATGACTAAGTGCATAGAACGACCCAATACAAAATTGCCAGCCCAAAATAATGTAGTGAGTGATAAAAGTAAGTAAGCCATTAAATTCTCAGTAGGTGATATTTTAATTTTTTGATAAATAATAGAATCAATTTATTCGTTTTGAAATGATATTTTCTGATGATCAAGATAGTACATAGTGGCACAATAGTGTAATTTTAATGAATCGAAAGACTATTTTATTATAATATACTCACCAATAAGGTGTAAATAAGTGAACACTATGGCAAAACCCATTTTATATTATATTTATGATCCTATGTGTAGTTGGTGCTGGGGTTATCAACCCACGTGGCTTCTTTTGCAACAACAACTTGAATCTATGCTGCAGATTAATATTATGGTCGGCGGTTTAGCCGAGGACTCTAACGCTCCGATGCCTGAAACAATGCAAGATTTTTTACAAGAAACGTGGCATAAGATCTCTGTAGAGTTAGGGACGCCATTTAACTTTGATTTTTGGTCAAAATGCCAACCAAAACGTTCAACTTACCCTGCGTGCCGTGCCGTTATTATTGCGAGACAATATCAGAAAGAACAAGCCATGTGTTTGGCGATACAAGAAGCTTATTATTTACACGCGCAGAACCCATCTGAGGTGGCAACATTAATAAAAATTGCTACCTCTATTGGGCTTGACGGAGACATGTTTTCACAACAGATCAATAGTGATAAGGTAAAGCAACAATTAATGAATGAAATAACAAGAGTTAGAGCAATGCCTATTCAAGGCTTTCCTTCGTTAGTACTCGCAGTAGATGCAGAGCTATATCCAATTAGAGTAGACTATAAAAATTGGCAAACTAGTTACAATATTATGTTAACAATATTAAAGAAAGTTGATCTAGATCAAAATAAATAGAGCATTTATACTATTAATGCTTTACATCGATAGAGTAGTTGCTCTATAATTGTCTTGTTCCCTAACGAACACTTATTGTAATAATTTTGATTATAGCTTTCCCCATAGCTTCCATGCCGATGACCTTTATATTAAAGGGTCCATCGGTTTTTTTTTGCGTGTTTACGAATAGTGAGCCAAACACCTATAGTGGTGAAGCTCACTGAACACGTTACAAGCATTACTCGGTTTCTTGCTCTTCTGTAAACCAATCACAAATAATACTGTCTGCTTGCTCCGAACCCGTACGCTTAAGCGAAGAAAAAGCTTGTACCCTGATGTCACCATTAAGGGCATCTAATACTTTCTTCACTTTTAAAACTTCAGTACTTCGTTTACCTAGAGATAATTTATCGCATTTGGTGAGTAATGCTAATACTGGAAGGTCACCATCAACAGCCCATTCAATTAAATCCATGTCTAAATCTTTGAGTGGATGTCTGATATCCATCAGTACAACTAAGCCTTTTAAGCTTTGACGTTTTTCTAAGTACTCACCTAAGGCTGCTTGCCATTTCTTTTTCATCTCAAGCGGTACTTTGGCAAAACCATACCCAGGTAAATCAATCAGGCGTTTATTGTCACCTATTTCAAATACATTGATCAGTTGCGTACGGCCTGGGGTTTTACTGGTACGAGCCAAGCCTTTCTGATTCGTTAATGTATTTAATGCGCTTGATTTACCCGCATTTGAACGACCGGCAAAGGCAACTTCAATACCACTGTCTTCTGGTAATTTTCGAATATCTGGCGCACTAATAGTGAAGGTCGCTTTGCTTAAATGTATTGTTGTTGAAGACAAGGGCTTAACTCGTTGAAAAAGTAAAAGCTTATTATAACGTTTTCTGTTCCTTTTTTTATTAAAAAATAAATAAAATAGCAAAATATTGTATATTTTCAGTGATTTTTTATTAGATGTTGTTACACACTGTCTATATTAGTGTAAAATGCCGTCACTTTTTATTTATTTAGTTTTTGACAAGCAGAGAGCAACTCAATGAAAAAAATTATCTTTTCACTATTGTTAACAATAGGCGTTATTAATACAGCGAGTGCAGTAGAAGGCAATGCTGATGCAGGTAAGACTAAAGCAGCTTCGTGTGCTTCTTGTCATGGTGCGACAGGTATAAGTGCTATCGGTACTTTTCCTAATCTTGCAGGTCAGAAAGCTGCGTATATTGTTAAGCAACTAGCTGATTTTAAATCTGGTGCTCGTACCAATATGATGATGGCGCCAATGGCGGCAAATTTATCAGAACAAGATATGGCTGATTTAGCCGCTTATTTCTCCATTCAAAAGCGTACTAGTGAAGAAGCAGTAGCAAGTGATGATAGTTCAGCGCCTGCAACCGCATCAGCAGCAGGTAGTGTTGAGATAGTTACCTCAACTACAGCCAAAGGATTATATGCAGGTGATGTTAAAGCCGGTCAAGAAAAATCAGTTATGTGTGCATCTTGTCATGGCGCTGACGGTAATAGCCTTATCGCTATCTACCCTAAACTAGCCGGTCAAAGTGCTAGCTACACTGCTAAGCAATTAGCTAATTTTAAATCGGGCGAACGTGTAAATTCGATTATGGCTGGCATGGTTGCCGGATTATCTCCAAAAGATATGGATGACTTAGCAGCATATTTTGCTGTACAAACACCAACAGCCGGTCAGGGTGAAGGTAGTGATATTGGTCATAAGCTATATTTTGGTGGTGATGTAAATAAAGGTATTACTGCTTGTGTTGCTTGTCATGGTGTAAAAGGTAAAGGTATGGCTCAAGCTGGTTTTCCTGCTCTTGCCGGACAAAATGCGGCTTATTTGAAAACACAACTTACTAGTTTCCGTTCTGGTAGCCGAGGTAATGACCGTAACAATATGATGCGTAATATCGCCATTAAATTATCTGATAGTGATATTGATGAGCTAGTTAACTATATGTCTTCGCTTAAATAGCATCGATACAGGTATAGTGTGATTTTTTATGAAAAGCAGCGTTTATCGCTGCTTTTTTAGTTTATACCTAAGCGGAATATTATCCCTTCTAGTGGCACGGGTATATCTCCACTAGAGTCTTACGCTTGGATCTAAAAAAAGTTAGAATGATTTGAATAAAACAAAAAAGGCTAAACAGTTAATTGCTTGTCAGCAGTGTGATGCATTGTATGACACCCCAATGCTAAAGCAAGGGCAAAGTGCAAAATGTACTCGTTGTGGTAGCATGTTGACTGAGCGTAAAGTGGACTCAATAGAGCGTAGTTTTTTTTGGTCGCTTGCCGGAATTATACTATCTGTGCCTGCGATACTGTTGCCGATTATGGGGGTGACACTAGTCGGGCAATATCATCATGCGTCATTGTTGGATTGTATTTTGGCATTAATTGATCGTGGTTTTATTATGATTGCCACGTTAGTTTTTTTATTCACTTTAGCCATACCCGTTGTGCGGTTGTTAGGCGCCTTTTATATTACCTACAGCTTCAAGTTTAATCGATTAAAACCGTCACTGTTGTATTTTTTTCGCGCGCATCACTATTTAGACAATTGGGCGATGCTAAATGTCTTTATGTTAGGTATTGTTGTCTCTATGTACAAACTTCTTGATGATACAGAGCTTTCAGTCAATATGGGATTGTTGGCATTTATTCTCTGGCTTATCTGTTCAACTATGGCTTCAAGTGCATTAGATCAAGATTATATATGGCAAGAACTGGAGAATGAATTTGTTGATTAAGACCGCCCAGGAAAGTGGTCTAGCGCGGTGTCCAAAATGTCATAAGCTCAATGGAATGAACCAGAACTCTGGCAATAATGCACAAGTACAATGTATGCGTTGTCAGGGGCTTTTTTATCCACGCAAACCACATAGCTTGCAATATACGTTAGCGTGGAATATCGCTGCCTTAATAGCCTTTATTCCAGCAAATCTTTATCCAATAATGATTCTTTATTCGATGGGTATTGGCGATCCCAACACGATACTTTCTGGGATTGGTGAATTTATTGACCATGGACTTTATCCTATTGCCGTCATTATTTTTGCTGCGAGTATTATTGTGCCATTAATTAAAATTATTGGCTTGTTTTTACTGGTGTATAGAGTACATACTGGAGTGCGACTACGGCCAGATAAGCACAGTAAATTTTACCATGTATTAGAATTCTTAGGTCCGTGGTCTATGCTGGATGTTTTTGTGGTAGCCTTACTTGTTGCCGTAGTGGAACTTGGTTTTGTAACGTCAGTTTCCGCAGGGCCGGCCATTAATTATTTTACGTTGACGGTGATTTTTACCATGATTGCAGCAAATAGTTTTGACCCACGTCTTTTGTGGGATAAAAAGCAAGGAATTGAAAATATTAAGGAAAAAAATTGACTATTGATAAATCATTAAATCATACCAGTAAAAAACTTTCCACCGAAGTGGTTCCGCGCCAAGGTATTTCAATTGTGTGGTTTGTTCCTTTTATAGCACTGATTTTTGGTGGATGGTTAGGCATTAAAGCCCTGTCTGAACAAGGGACTTTTATTACCATTGAGTTTGAAAATGGTGCGGGTATTGTGCCAAAGAAAACTGAAGTTCGTTATAAAGGTTTGGTTACCGGTTTGGTTGACAAAGTAGTGCCGTCTGATGATTTACAGTCAGTGATTGCCCATGTAGAAATATCAAAAACGTTTAGTGATTATTTAACTAAAAACACACAGTTTTGGTTAGTCAGTGCGGATATCTCCTTACAAGGCGTTTCGGGCTTAGATACTTTGTTATCAGGTAGCTATATTCATATTATTCCAGATACTGATGATGACGCTGATGAGCAAGATCACTTCATTGCGCTAAAGGAAGCACCGCAACTTGATATGACGACGCCAGGGCTACATCTTACGTTGCAAACAAGTGTGTTAGGATCTATTAGTGAAAATTCACCTATCACTTTCAAACAGATCCCTATTGGTTATGTCACGGGCTATCATTACGCAGAAGAAACCCAAGCGATTAATATTAATATTTTTATTGAACAAGAATATGCTCATTTAGTGAAAGAAAACTCATTATTTTGGAATACTAGTGGTGTGCAAGTTACTGCGTCAATCTCTGCGGGTATCAAAGTAAACACCGATTCATTAGCGTCTATTATCGCTGGCGGTATCGCCGTTGATACCTTGAGTTATCAAGAAAAGTTGTCATCAGCTAAAAATGGTCAAGTATATCCGCTGCATGCAGATTTTCAATCAGCAGAAATGGGTTATGAAATTGAATTAACGTTAAACTGGAATTCAGGCATTAATCACAATGCTACAATTTTATATCAAGGCCTAACCATTGGGTCGATAGAGTCTTTCAGTAAAATAGATCCGAAAAGCAGAAAAATAACAGCCAAGGCTAAAGTAAACCCTAGGGTAGTGCCTTATTTAACGGATCAATCTCAGTTTTATTTGGTATCACCGCATATTGACTTAACAGGTGTTTCTAATGCTAAAACGCTGATAAGCGGTACTTATATTAGTATTCGTCCCTCCTTACAAGGCCAACCAACAGACAAATTTGTGGTGTTCAATTCTAGGCCTCCTTATAAATATGCTGAGCCAGGCTTACATTTAGTATTACAAGCCAATGATCGAGATTCGTTACAAGTGGGCAGTCATGTTTATTACAAACAGCAAGCGGTAGGTAGTGTCCAAACAGTTGAAACTATTGGTGCTAAGCAGCATTTAATACATATTCATATTGAAAAGGAATACCAAGATTATGTGTCAGTTAATAGCCATTTTTATAACAATTCAGGGCTAAAAATCAAGGCTAATTTGCAAGGCGTTAATATTGAAGCACAATCACTGCAAAGTATTTTAACAGGCGGTATTTCTTTTACTAACTTTGAGGACAAAACGGATGAAAAGAGAGTTGTTAATGGTGATAAGTTTAACTTGTTTGCTAATCAAAAAATGGCACAGCAGCGCACTAATTTCACTTTAATAACGTCGGTAGATGAGCATGTTAGTGTCAATACTAGAATTTTACACAGAGGTATTGAAATTGGCGCTATTCATAAAATTGAAATGGAAGGTGATAAGAGTAAGTTATATCTAGGTTTATTACCAAAATATCAATATATTTTGCGTGAAGGGACTCAATTTTGGTTAGCAAAGCCGAACCTCTCTTTATCTGGCTCATCGGATATAGATGCTTTGTTGGCTGGGAGTTATATCACTTTTAATCTCTATTCAGAAGCAGGTGAAGAGAAAACAGACTTTCTTTTATTAAGGTCACCGCCACCTAAGCACGCGAGTGCAGCAGGTTTGCAATTAAGCTTGTTAAGCGAAAGTGCGAGTGTTGCAACACCGGGCAGTAGCGTCAGTTATCGTGGCGTTACCGTAGGGCAGGTCGATAATGTTACCTTAGATAAGAAAGCGGATAGGGTACGCGTTAATATCACGATTGATGAAGAACATAAATTATTAATACAGGCGAGTACACGTTTTTATAATGCCAGTGGCATCATGCTAAATGGTAGCCTTAGTGATTTTGTTGTTAAAACTGAATCGGTTGATGCCATATTACGTGGTGGCATCAGTTTTTATAATCCATCCACCAACGTAGCTACTCATTTACCTGGGAATGTTGCAGTTAAAGAGCTAGAGAGTTTTAATTTATTTGAGCATTTTGAACAAGCGAGCAGTGCAGGCCTATCTATTAAGATACACTTTAATGAGTTTTCTGGGCTGAAAATAAACACTAAGGTTACTTATCAAGCACAAGAAATTGGCAGCGTAGAACGGTTAGTTTTTAATGAAAATGAAATGGGTGTTACCGCCATCGTGTTATTAAATGACGTAGGGTCAAAATATGCCAAACAAGGGAGTAAATTTTGGCTAGTAGAACCCACGATAGGTTTAGTGGGATCGAAAGATGTTGCCCATTTACTGGAAGGCGCTTTTATTGCCCTGCTACCTGATGCTGATTTATCAAAAGAGATGAAAATTGAGTTTCAAGCATTGCCAATAGCGCCAACAGTGACTCAATTACCTTATGGGTTGAATATAAAGTTAATCACGCAGCGTTTAGGCTCCATTCGTGTAGGAAACCCGGTGTTATATAGACAAATTACGGTGGGTAAAGTAATAGGTATAGACCTATCATCAACAGCTGATAAGGTAAACGTGTTTATTAATATTGCCAAGCGTTATGCGCCTTTGGTCCATAACGGTAGTAAGTTTTGGAACACCAGTGGTATAAATATTGAAGCAGGTGTTTTTTCGGGCATTAATATCGATTCAGAGTCTATTGAAACACTTATTTCTGGTGGGGTTGCTTTCGCTACACCTGAGCATAGTCATAACGATGGTGAGCAAGAAAAGCAGAGTTATACGTTGCATCAAAATGTTGATGGCGATTGGCTTGAATGGCAGCCGAAAATAACGATTGGGCAATATCACTAGATCGTTGCTGTGATTTATAATGAAATAACCGTTATGAATCACAGCGTATTGAATTTTAATAGATCAAGGACTCTGATAAACATACCTTGATTGGTAACGGGTATACTTATTCTTCGTAAAACCCACTAAACAGACAGTTCAATACGTGGTTGTGCATTTTTACTACTATCTATTTTAGGTGAACATAACAATAATCTTGATGAAGCAATATCACCATGTTTGATGATATATTCTTTGAATGCCTCTTCACGTTGCTCGCCCATTTCCTTGAGTTGTTTTATGTGAATTTTATTGGTTATTTTACTACCTGTTTTAAGATTAATATCTGCTGGCGTGCTAACAGCGCAAATATTTACGCGCGTGTTTTTTTTGTCTTGCATTAAGGCAATAAATGCCTGTAAATAAGCCTGTTGCTCTTTATTTATCTCGATTTGCTTAGTCTTATAAGGTAACTCTTCAAAGCGTATTTTTAGTGCGAATTCGCCTACACTAATGGCTGCAGAAACAATATTGGCGTAGGGAACAAAGGTTCTCAATAAGTAATCTTGTGTTGCCATCCCAATGGCTTTTTGTGTGATTAAACTCACAATACTGCTCATACCAAATTGTGGATCGGCAGTGGAGCCCGATAACGGTATATCAAGCGCTATATTACCATCGCTATCTTTTAACATACCTAAGGCCATATTTAACGGTAAAGCACCCTGATTTATTAATGCCCCCTTCTCATCACTATCAGCTATGCTTGTCTCTAACCCTTGTAATAGAATCATTACATTACCATCAAGTTGATCGCCGTTAAGGATGACATCAATATCGATATTGAGTTGGCCATTTTTTAATTCTAATTGTATTGCTTTTTGCGTGTAAGTAGAAACAGAACGTAAGGATAATTCTTTCAAAAATCCGTTCAGTTGGTGTATTGGTTGTTGTGAAAAGGGTTGGGTAAAGCCTTTAAAATCAAAGTGGGCGTATTTATTACTGCGGCCAACCAGTTCAAACGGTGTTTGATTGTCTTTTTTATCTTGGGAGGTACTAAGCGCGCCAAGAGTTAATTTATCGATAAATAATTTACGTTTAGCTACAGGGTCTACACTGTTATCTACAAAGTAGATTTCATTCTCATTGATTAATGAAAAGGCATTTAATGAAACAATAAAGTCGGCTGATGTAGGATGTATCTCTTGCTCTGCCTCTGCAACAACCTCGATAATTTCTTCTTGTTCAGTTTTTGTTACTGGTATGGTAATTAAATTTACAATGGATTTTTCTTTGTTTAAAATCAATTCACTTTGCAGGCTATCAAGTCGTATTAGATTAACGGCTAAGTTGCGCTCACTTATGATAATATCACTAATGCTCAACTGCTTTAATTTCATGATGGGTGGCAGATCAGCCTCTTCATTTTTGGAAACAATAATATTATCAACAAGTAATTCATCGACTTTTATTTCTAGAGTGTCGGTAAAGTGAAAACTCATATCATTTAAGGCCAATTGCTCGAAGTAGGCTAATTTTCGACTGGGTTTGTTATAATAAATATTGGCTTTATTAAGTGTGAGTTGCCCTTGACCGCTTAGTTCAGTTATTTCACCTTGAGTTAACGTTAATTTAAAGTCACTGATATTTTGTTGTAATGTATCTACAGTAAAAAATTGCTGTTGATAACCGACAACAAGGTTTTTGTTGGTTATCGCTGCTTTAGTTAAATGTAGTTTAATTTGCTCTTTTGTGATTGAAATAGATTGTTCACTAAGCAATGAAAAAAAGCCGCTAAGCTCAGATAAATCTTCTGCGTAAGGTTGTAACTTAATTATAGGGTAATCAATTATTGCTAGTTGAGTGCTAATCTCGCCTTGCCCTTGCTCAAAAATAGCCTCGGCATCTAAGGTAAACTCAGTACCGTCAATAAGACTGTGCAGGTTTATGTTAGCTTGTTGATATTTTTCACTTGCTTTGACTTTCGAGAGTAACAAATTTTTAATAACAATATGATGAGATTTATTGTTATTTTCTATATCAATGTTTATTTGGCTCAAGGCTGATTTTGGTAATATTAGCTGGTAATCAAAAGGCTTATACTCAGTGTTAGTCATTTTGTCTTGGTTTTTATTCAGGCTTTCTTTGTTGAGATCAATCCCAGCAATAATAAGTTGTGTTGTTGTTTTATTAATTTTTATAAATGCGTCATCTAATTGAAATTTGTTAATCATTATTTTATCAAAGAGCAAATGAAATAATGTTAAGCGGATGACTAATTTTTTTATTGAAAGTACTTTCTCTTTTTCATTAAGATACACTGTCAAATTGCTAACGGTTAGTTGGCTTAAAAAAGGGTTGTAACGGATGCTAGTGTCAGGAGATAACGTTAGCCGTTTTTCAATGAGTAAGGGCTTGATGAAATACTGACTAAGTGGTGAAGAAATAGCCCAAACGACAAGATAGAGACTAATAAATAGCGTCGCAATTATTTTTACGGATTTACTGAAATAAATAGGTGATTTTATAACAGAAGAAGCGGCCATAGACGTGATTTCTTAACATAAAGGGAGCTGAATGGTAACAGATAATCCTTTAGTGTCATTGTTTTTGGCAAATATATTACCCTGATGAGCCATAATGGCTTGTTTTGCTATAGCCAACCCTAATCCAGCACCTCCCGTTTTGCGATCTCTAGCAAAGTTTACGCGATAAAAAGGCGTAAATAATTCAGCTAAAGATTCTGGTGGTGCACCGATGCCGTTATCACAAATAACTAAACTAACAAAATTCTCATTTATCGATAAAGTTACGTTAACGCTGCTATGTTCAGGGCTATATTTTACTGCATTCGTTACTACATTACTGATGGCACTAAAAAGTAAATTATGGTCACCTAGAAGTTCAACTATCACTGTTGAATTTAGCACTATTTTTATTGATTTCTCATCAGCAATAAACTGTTCTTCGTGAATGATTTTCTGCACTAAAGCAGTAAAGTTAAGATGTTTTGTCTCAATTTTTTGGAGTGTGTTTTCTAGGCGTGATAAGACTAGCGCATCTTCAATCATTTGATTTAAGCGCTCTACTTCTACTTGGCAGCGCTGTAAATATTGCTCGCGAGCTAATTTGGTAGTGGAGTTTTGCTGTGCTAAGCCTAGTGCCATTTGTAAACGGGTCATTGGGGAACGCAATTCATGGGAGACATCGCCAAGCAAGCGTTGTTGTGCACTTTGATTTTGTTGTAATTGTTTAGCCATTTGATTAAAGCTGTTAGCGAGTTGGCCTAATTCATCATTACGCCTTGTAATCCCTGTAACACGTGTGGCTAAATTTCCTTTACCTAATTCTGTAGCGGCTTTTTTTATGGTTGCAATGGGTTTGCTAAAAGAACGTGCTAATAATAAACAAAGTATAAAACTAATAAAAACAGGCATTGCAACGCGAACCCAAGAAGGAAGCTCTTGCACAAGTCGACCAAAATTCCGCTTGTGCTGTTTTCTTGAAATAAATAACTGATAATTTTGTTTTTTGATTTTTATTAAAACAGGGCCAACCAAACGGGTATGAGAGAAATTACTGGTAATCGCTTGATCAAATGTCTGTTTATTAAGATATCGCATAAGCGCTTTCTGATGCATTGGGGGTAAGAGAAACATACTGGAAACAGTAGAGTTATTATCAACACTTTTAAACCACATGTTAAAAGGTCCTTTGATAAATCGTTGTGATTTTGTTTGCAACAATTGATCAATGTTTTTTATTTTGCTTCGTTCTATCTTTCTGGCCGTATTGTGAAGTTGGCGAAGTTCATCATGCTGCGGTGCTTGGCTAACGACGGTGTTGTAGGCATCACTTGTCAGTTGTTGGGAGATAAAGCGCGTACTAAAAATAGATGTAATAGCGATAAGCCAAAACCAAGCGAATAATTTGATGCTAAAGGAGGACAGTAACGCTTTAATTTTTATCGATGGCTTCATAGGTTAGCTACATTCGCCCGTTAGAAATAAATAACCAGCGCCACGTACCGTTTTGATTTTGTCAATTGTGCAATAAGGGGAAAATTTACGGCGAATATTGCCAACATGTACATCAATACTGCGATCGAAAGGGGCTAACTTTCGACTTAATACTTGTTTTGAAAGTGCATCTTTGGCTATGATCTGTCCATGATGTTCCATTAGCATAGTTAAAATTTGATATTCAGTGCCCGTTAACGTTATAGGATTAGTGTGACAAGTAACCGCTCTTGTCGCATGGTTAAGTTCTATATCATTAATTGTTAATGTTGAATTTTCACTGTGTGAATTTTGTTGAGTCATTATATCAATACGACGTAAAATTGCCTGTATACGGGCTAATAATTCTTGGTGGTGAAAAGGCTTGGCTAAGTAATCGTCAGCACCTAATTCTAACCCGCGCACTTTGTCGTTATGATCCCCTTTAGCTGTCAGCATTAGAACCGGGGTTTTATATTCGCTCCCAAGTGCCTTCAACACTTCAAAACCATTAAGTTTTGGCATCATAACATCAAGTAAAATAAGATCAAATTCACTCTTGTAGGCTAACTCTAATCCTGATTGGCCATCAAAGCAGCACTGAACCATAAAGCCTTGTTGGGATAAATAATCGACTAACAACTCTGCTAATTCATGATCATCATCAATGAGTAATAATTGTTTTTTATTCAAGTGAAACTCCGCCATATCCATTCGTACAGCCATCTTATCTTATTATTTATCGTCTTAGGATCCATCCCTACAACCTTTACTTAATCTTTACATTGGCTTTACGTATCTTAGCACTATGTTACTTATACTCATCAACTGTTATTCAACGTGTACTTATAAAACTAAATTATTTTTCGGAGAAAACTATGAACATGACTAAACCAACAAAAACATTTTTTTCAACTATAGCGGTTTGTATTGTTATAGCCTTTGCGAGTGTTGCCAGTGTTAATGCCTCAGACAATGATGTTGCTTTGGATGCTCCAAAAGAGCATAAAGGGCATCAGCATCAAGAAAACAAGCATAAAGGACATAAGCAAAAGATGAAGCGTATGGATAAAGCCTTATCATTGAGCGAAGAACAGCAGGTACAAATAAAAGCAATAAAAACGCAAGCAAAAGAGCAGCATCAAATTTTACAGGCGTCGATGCAAGAATTTAAGATAGCAGAGAAAAAATTACTACAAACAAAAAAGTTTGATGAGCAAGCGTTTAATACGCTATATGATACTTATCAACCTATTTTTAAACAATTAGCGTTAATTCGAGTGAAAGATAAACACGCTGTTTTTAATGTTTTAACGACTGAGCAACAAGATAAATGGCTAAAAATGATTGAACATAAGAAAGGGCAGACTAAAAAGAGACGTGGTTAAATTTTTACAATACTATTACTTTAAAGTGTATGATTCAGTCGAAATGATAAATATTATCTAGATAATAAATTGATTGAAAAATTCACTTTAAATAAAGTCACTTAGCTTTGTAAACTAAAAGAAAAAACTTTAGCCATTTGGCTTTCTACAGGTTTTTCATCAACTTTGGCAGGTAAAAAACGCCATTTTTTAATCGCTTTTCGTATTGAACTTTCGAAGTAATTAATTTTTTTGTGCTGAGCAAATTTGATATCTTTGATTTGACCCTCAATATCAATAGTAAAGTTTACTTTTACTTCTATTTCAATTCCCCTGCGTTTTGCCACCTTAGGGTAAATAGGATTAACCAATTTAACTTGTTCTGCGCTATGCCAAACAGGTGTTATGGGGACAATTGACTTGTTTACGGTAACAATTGGCTTTACCCACTCTTCCTTCTTCCTTGAAATATGATCAACAAAGATTGACCTTATATCTGTATTATTATCAATGGAGGGGGAATCATTTTTTGTGTTATTCACGCTAGATGAATTAGTTAATAATGTAAGGTTTGCGCTTTTACGTGTAGTTGTTATTTGTTTAGCTTTCACTATTTCGGTTACAGGCGAAATAGTGAATACTGCCACTTTTTGTTGGTTTGGGTTAGTGACTAATAATGATTTACTATGCGAATCAGTACGTGTAAATGCGGGGTCAACCTTTGAAGGCTCAAGAGTGATACGTTCTTTACTAAGGTGATTAGATTGACTTGTTATTAAGGGTGAATTGTCTAATAGGACAACGGAAGCGGTTTCATTGTTAGGAGTCGTTTTTTGTAGTTGGGTGGTTAAGGTTACTTGTGATTCTAACTGTGTTTTTAAGTCAATTGTACGTGCTATATTTGGCTGGTTTTCTTGAGGGATCAATAATTGTTGAGCAATAGAACTCTTTGATAATGTATTGTTTGTATTCATAATACTCTTTTGTGCTGTCGTCGTATTATTTGAATGTTGCCATGGCTTTTTATTATACCAAATATCAAGTAATGGCATAGTCAATAGCTGTTTACTTGATAAAAGTAATACTGAAAAGACGATAATTATACTAGCAAACCACTTACTGATGTTGTTTTTGGGCGCACAGTGATGATCAACTAAACGAATAACTCGTTGTTTTAAATCACCCCCAGACGCGGCCATTGCGATATCAGGAATAGTATGATGATGAGCTTTAGTACATAAAGAGGCTGTCTCAGCTAGAGTATGTGCATAGGCAATGGCGTCACCACAATGTTGCACGGCAATATCATCGCTGCAATATTCACGTTCATTACGCATTTGCTTGGATACCCAATGGACAGCAGGGTGGAAGAACAATAATATTTCCACTAGTGTCTGACAAAAGTTAACTAAGTAATCATGGCGGCGAATATGGGCTAATTCATGTAGCAGCAGCATTTCTAATTGTGAAGTACTCAAGCCACTCAGCATACTAGCAGGTAATAAAACGACAGGTTTAAGCCAGCCAATCGCCATAGGCACTTCAACTTTTAATGAAAGTAATAAGCGAGGTGTGATGGTTAAATTGATTTTTTTGGCTAACTCGTTGAAGCGAGTTTGTAATTTTTGACTTGGTGCAATAGTGTTTTGTTGTGATAAGTTATTCACATTATAAATTTCTAATGATAACTTTCCTGCTAGCAGTGTAATTGTTGTTAACCATAAAATTGCAATATAAGGTAATAATGAAGGCAGTAATGAGGCGAACTCGTTGTAACTAAAAAAGACATCAGGTTGTCTTAATTCTTCTATGAATTGACTTAAGGCTAATGAGTTAGCGAATGTATTTGTGGATAAATTTTCAGTTTGATAAATAATAGCAAAAGTAACTATCGGTAATAACAAGTTAACGGACATCGCCAAAGCTGACAACGCATAGCGTAGTTGAGGCTTATTATTGTTGAAAATCAGTAATGCTGACTTTAATACCGCAGCCACTAATAAGCCTTGCCATATAAAATGCAACAAAGTCAGTGATAAACTGGTTAAAAATGGGCTAGTAGATAAAAGGGTTAACATGGGTTATTTTAAAATTCTTTTTCTAAAGAATTAAGTAATTGACGAATATCATCAATTTCTTCAGCAGAAGTTGACTCATCAATAGCGCGCATAACTAATTTAGATGTTGATCCACCAAAAGCTTTACTGATCAAATCTTTAATCAAAGATGATTGGGTATGCATCTCACTATTAGCCGCGGCGTAGACATGAGCACGATTAGTCTCGTCGCGAATAACCAGGGCCTTTTCATGCATTATTTGTAATATCTTTAATACAGTAGTGTAACCCGTTTTTTGTGTTGCGCTAACATGATCATGTATCTGTCTAACGGTAGCTGGGCCCATCTGCCAAAGGATATTGAGTAAAGTTAGCTCCGCTTCGGTTGGCTTTGTTGGCTTCACGGCTGATTTATCGGTCGCCATATTTTTTGTCCTTTCATGTAATGTTAATAACTTGGCTTTATAGTCAATAAGCTTTAAATTACGAATCTAGTCGTAATAACTGTATACTCATCCTATCCTGTGTTGAATTAACGAGCAACTTTTCATTTTTATTTTACATTATTGTCAGATATTAAATTTGCGTATAACTCACCTAAACGAGTTACAGTTTGTGGGCCCGCTTCAGGTGGAAATTCAACCATATTAGGTGCAAAAGTACTTACAACGGTAGAGCCTAATTTAAATCGCCCCATTTCTTCACCTTTTTCAAAAGTGATCGCATCAACACCCTTCTCTGGATATTGCCATCTGAAAATATCACTACCTGCTGGCGGGGTAATAGTGCCTACCCATGAGGTTTCAATACTGGCGACAATGGTTGCACCAACAAGCACCATGGCTAGCGCGCCATGCTCGGTATCAAAAATGGTTACTACCCGTTCGTTACGAGCAAATAAATCAGGAACATTGTTGGCAGTTAACGGGTTAACTGAAAATAACTCACCGGGTACATAAATCATTTCACGTAATGTCGCGGCCATTGGCATATGAATTCTATGGTAATCTTTTGGCGCTAAATAGATGCAAGAAAACTTACCTTTTTGAAAAGGTTCAGCAGATTTCGAATCGCCTCCTAATAAAGACGTTAGGCTATAATTAAAGCCTTTTGCTTGAATCAATTTACCTTCAACAATATCTCCTTGTTGTGAAATTGCGCCATCTACAGGATAGCATAATGTATTGCTATCGGGATCAATTGTGCGGGCACCGGGCTCTAATTCACGCGTAAAAAAATCGTTAAAAGTATCAAAGTTACTGGCCTTCTTAAGTTTAGCTTCGCTCATGTTAATACCATAAGCGTTGATAAAGACATCAATCAATTTAGTGGTTAGCCAACCCATTTTAGCCGCCGCTAGTTTACCGACTAAACGTGACACAGCATGCTTTGGCATCACATATTGTAGCGCTATTTTAACTTGGTCACCGATTGTGTTTTTTGTAGGTAATGGGTTTGACGATAAGTTTTCTGAAGACACTTTATTTCCTTTAATTTATCCATCGATTAGTCGTTAAATCGTGAAGTTAATTTATTGTCACCTAAACTGGCTAAAATTCGTTGAAAGCTTGCTAGTCGCTTAGGGTTAATTTGTTGTTCATTAGCACCGGTTAATGCGCAACCAGGATCGTTGACGTGTTTACAATCTCTAAATTTGCATAGGCCCATAAATTCTTCAAACTCTTTGAAGCCATTAAAAACTTGTTCAGGCGTTAAGTGCCACAAACCAAATTCTCGAATGCCTGGAGAGTCTATTAAATCACCACCATCGTCAAAATGATATAGTCTAGCAACGGTGGTAGTATGCTGTCCTAAACCAGAATTGTGTGATACTTCTTTAGTGATTACGCCTAATTCAGGCATTAACGCGTTGACTAGGGTTGATTTTCCGACACCGGATTGACCAACAAAAATACTGATATGTTGATTTAACTGAGCTTTGATTCCGCCAATGCCCGCATTTTCTTTGCTGCTAGCATGAAGTACTTGGTAGCCAATATCACGATAAATTTGTAATTGCTGTTCAATCTCATCTTGTTCTGCCTGACTTAGTTCGTTCAATAAATCGGTTTTATTTAACACGATAATAGGCGTAATACCGGTTTGTTCTGCGGCAACTAAGTAGCGGTCGATTATGTCACTATTAAAAGCTGGCAATAATGAAGACACTATTAATATTTGGCTAATATTAGCGGCAATCGGTTTTACCCCATCGTATACATCAGGGCGGCTTAGTACGGTATCTCGATCGTGTACCGCTTCGATAATACCGCGAATACTGTGCATCGTTTCTTTACCTAAGCGCCAAAGTACTTTGTCACCACACACTAAGGAGCGAATAGAGCGACGTAAATTACAGCGATAAACGATACCATTAGCACCTTCAACATCAGCGTGTTGACCAAAGCGACTAATAATAATGCCATTTTGTGTTATGCCTAAGTCATCATCTTGCCATTGTACTTTATCTGTTTTATCTATTTTGATATGTAACTTTTTGTCATGATTTGCTTTAATACGACGTTGTTGACCGTGCGTCAGTTTTTTTTTGGCCATTGTTATTGTCGTGACCAGATAAGATTGATCATTTTATTTAATCCTAGTTATTTGTTCGCTATTATACTTATAATTACGCTCTATTGCTTGTGCAATTTATTAATACCAAGACTAAACCTTAACAAACTTAGTACAAGGAACACTTATGACCTGTAACGATACTAATTTAATCTGGCTTGATTTAGAAATGACGGGGCTAGAGCCTGAGATTGATGTGATATTAGAGATTGCCACTATTGTTACTGATAGTCAGTTAAATATTTTAGCTGAAGGGCCAGTGTTTGCTATTAGCCAATCGGATAAAGTGCTCGATACTATGAGCGAGTGGTGCATTGAACATCATGGTCAATCAGGTTTGACGCAACGTTGTCGAGAGAGTGAAGTGAGCCTAGCAGAGGCTACAGCACAAACGATAGCTTTTGTTGAACAATATGCGCCTAAAGGCAAGTCACCTATGTGCGGTAATAGTATAGGGCAAGATAGGCGTTTTATTAATAAATACATGCCTGAGTTTGAAGACTGTTTTCATTATCGTAATGTAGATGTCAGTACGGTAAAAGAGCTTGCGCGCCGATGGAAGCCAGAAGTATTAGATAAAGTTGTTAAAACAGGAGCGCATTTAGCCCTAGACGATATTCGTGAATCTATTGCGGAATTGAAAGTTTACCAAAAGCATTTTTTTAAGAGCTAGATTAACTCAATAAGTAGTGATGATGAAAATGGTCCTATACACTACTAAAAGCAATAAAGCATTAAGCCGCTTAAAGTTTACTTGGTAAGCGGCTTAATCATCCTCAAAATCGAAGTGGATGATGCACTTTAATTATCTATAATCCTAGATATCCAACAGACATTCACATTTGCTAACCTTTAATAGCTGACATTAAAAACAGCCACATGATAACCTCGATTTATCCCCATTAGAGACTAAACCAAAAGATTAAATTCGAATGTCCATTACTTGTAATATTACCTATTTTTTTACAATATCATTACTTAGCTACTGTTCTTACACTAGTTATGCTGAGGCTGACGGCTTAATGGATCTTAATAAAGCCTTAACAAAGCTCGATGGTAACTCCGCTATTTCAGCAACACTAAAATCAATGTTTACAGAAAAAAGAGGACGTAAAAAAGAAATAAAAATCACCAGTGGTTTAGCCCACGTTCAGCTACTTGATGATTTAAAGGGGCTAAAAATTACGTATTCAAATGCAGTACTGACTCAGCTTGAACGTGAAGAAAATGAAAAAGAGCGTAACGAAGAAGTCAACACACCCACACTTAATGCCATTAACGACATTGAAGCGAGTGAATTACGTAATATGCTTTCAGCGGCACCCCAACTAAGCCGTTCCCTTATCAAAGCACAGTTTTTAAAAGAAGAAGTAATCATACATAAAGACAAAAATGCCCGTGTTTTACATTTTAACTTGCCTTTAGATGCTATTATTAGTGATAAGGATGTTCGGTCTTATGTTAATGATTTTGAAGGAAAGTATAGGGTCATCATCGATAAAAATGGTGTTCCATTGCAAGCAAAACTTACTTTTGAAGGAAGTGGTAGTGCCTATGTTTTTTTTAAGCTGTCGGTAAATCAATCAAGAACCTATTTATATAAAGTCATTGATGACAGGTTAGTGAATTATCGCAATGAATACACCAAGCAACAGCAGTCTACTTGGGCTAAAAGAGATTTATCAGGCTTTAAAGAATTGATTATCAATGAAGCATATTAATAGATAGTATTGAACAATTGATATCAGGCGATAATACCAATCAATATTACTAAGTGATTTTTTGAAATGGTCTAAATATTGACTTCATTAACAATAAAACTTGCAGGTCAGACCAGTTTAATTGACAATAACGCCATCAATCACTCTTTAGGTTAGTAAACATGGGAAACCGTTTTAGTTCATTTGTTAGTAAAGTAAATAAAGCACCGAAATTCATGCAGTCATTTTTATTAACAACCTTTTTCAATACCAAGGTGAGATTTGCGGGAACCACAGGTGTTAAAATTGAAAAGGTAACCCGCCAGCAAACCATATTGTCTTTAAAAAACAAAAAATCAGTACAAAATCATATTGGTGGTATTCATGCTATTGCGGCGGCAGTATTAGCTGAATCGGCTACTGGCATAGTGTTTGGTATGAACGTACCCAATGATAGGGTGCCATTATTAAAATCAATGACAGTAGACTATCAACGCAGAATGCAAGGAAATTTAAAAGCGGTGGCAAATTTAACTACGGATCAAATAAATATGATTGAGGGGCAGGAAAAAGGCGATATGACTGTGCCTGTTATTATCACTGATGATTCGGGCCAAATGCCTATTATATGTCAGATGGAATGGGCTTGGGTGAGTAAAAAACGTTAATTAACATTTGATACGCTATTATTTTACTGATGGTTTGGTCTAAACTAAAGCGATAAAGGGATTTTAAAAAAGCATAATCGCTATGAGCAATACTGACAACGGGGCTGAAAAAAAGCCAGTAGAACAAGAAGAATGGCAAACACAGCCTTTAATAGCAAAGGCATTATATAGACAATTTTCGACAATGTTAGTTACGCTACTACTCACTTTTATTGTTGTTTTAACATTAACTTTTACGTTGTTTTACCAGCAAAACGAGCGTAGTCGATTTTTGATTGAGGGTGAGCTAATCCCCTTAAAGCAAAAGTTTGAGCAGTTACAAGCGTTACATAAAGCGGCACATCTTGTTAATGAATTATTGTTCATTGACAGTGGAATGAACTTTGTTGAATTACAAACAGAGTTGATTGCGGTAAATAGACAATTATTACGGCTAAAAAGTTCAAATACACATTTATATCAACAATGGTTAAATGTGAATAAATCGGCTAATGATATTGTTGTACGTATCCAGCAAAAAAATGGGCGTAATGAACAGCTAAAGCAAAGTAGTATTATTCAATTACAATTAATGTGGTTTTCGGTCACGCCAATAATTAATAAAAAAACAACCCAACAAGAGTTACTTTTCAAACAACTTCAAGCTGATAAGATAAATGACAAACTTACGTTAAGCCGAGCTAATGCCTATGTTAGCGCTATTAGGCAAGTACATAATTTACAACAATTAAAAAATTTATTAGCAGAAGTATTAACCCGTTTTGAGCAACTAACAATTCATACAAATATGGAAGATTTTGATTTGCTACGCTTAGGTGTAGAACAAATCATTACTCAACGTAGCGCCTTAAAAATAGATGATGAAACAAAAGCGATGGTTGATTTTGACCAGCAAATAGGAACCCTTGAAGCTATTGTATTAACGGAGAAAATGGCGTTAGCAAAGTGGCAAGGTTACATTCGCTTGACACAAAGTTACCAACTCGATTTGACGATACAAAATAATCAATTAATAAAACTATTAGCTGAACCACAAAAAAAAACAGCCATTCATGTTTCAGGTGTGCTTAATGATTGGCTCATTAAAATCAACGATAAATTTAACTTTCATGTCACTCAAGAAGCCCTGTCGATAACGCTATTGCTGGCAATTATTTTATCTTTACTGTTTTTTTGTTATTTACTTTGGTTCTTACGAGAACAAATAAAAGTAGCAGCACAGCAGAGCGAGTTATTAATAGATAAAAAAATACCTGCTGAAAATAGTGGTGATGTGCAGGCTAATGGTGCCAAAACTCTGGAAGTAATGCCGCAAGTGCAAAGTATTGCTAAGCCCGCTCATAATGAGCAAGCGCAAGCATTGCTTGTGTATACTCAAACGACCAATCAGCCACTCATCGGCCCCCTTGCCAAGGATAACAAAGAAGCCGTTTTTGATTTCGTACAATACTTGCATTATCAAGGTTCTATCGAATTAGCATTATTCATGCTAGATGATTATACGCAAGGTAATCATCAGCAACTGGAGACGTTGATTGATGCAATAAAAACAAAAAATTACGATAAAGCCAAAGAAGTAATTATTGATTTGCAATGCAATGCTAAAATTTTAGTCGCTGCAGAGCTAGTGCAATTATGTTCTCAATGGTTAACATTACTCAGTGGTAATGACTTGCCGAATAGCGTAAAGGAAATGAATGTTTTAGTTAAAGAGACTCTAGCAGCATTGACCGCTATTGATAGCTATGCGGAAAGTATCTAGCACATTGAAGGGCTTAGAATTGATGACCATAGGCAATATTAAGCGTCTCTGGGAAGTCCCCTCTCAATAGAGCGAATTAACCTGGCATTAAGTCTTGTATTGGCATTGTTGTGATCGTTTAATTTCTGTTGGTTTTGTTGAGATAGCGCCCACTGGATATGTTCAGCAACCATCGCTGATGAGGTAGTTAATTTGTGCTCTAGTGCTGCAACAATATTAGTATCAAAAGAAGCATTGCCCAATGCCACAGCAATATTGCGTTGCCAGCTTTGAAAGCCAATTCTGCGAATGGGGGAGCCTTGTAAGGTTTCTAAAAAGTAGTCTTCACTCCAAGAAAATAATTCCAGCAGTGTTATCTCATCGAGGTGATGTCTCGCTTGAAAATCATTTTCTAAACTTAACTTTGCATATTTATTCCACGGACAAATCAGCTGGCAATCATCACAGCCATATATTCTATTACCCATTAAAGGTCTAAGCTCTAACGGAATGGGATCAGGTGATTCTATGGTGAAATATGAAATACATCGGCGGGCATCGACTACATAAGGTTCAACAATGGCTTTGGTAGGACAAATTTTAATACAAGCAACACAACTGCCACAATCATTGCCAGTTGTGTTGTTATTTTTAATATCAACGACGCTTACAGGTAAAGGAATATCGACGAGTAACTCACCTAAAAAGAACCAAGACCCAGCCTCTTTATTGAGTAATAAACTGTGTTTTCCTACCCAGCCTAAACCTGCTTTTTCGGCTAACGGTCTTTCTAAAATAGGCGCAGAATCGACAAAAGGGCGAAAATTAAAGTCTTCCCCTTGAAGATCCTCAAAGTAAGCGGTTATTTTTTTTCCTAGCTGCTGCAAACGTTTACGCATTAATTTATGATAATCACGACCTAATGCATAACGACTGATATAAGCGTGATCTTTTGATTTTAATATTTGCGCACATTTCGCTTCGGTTGGTAGGTAATCTAATCGCACACTAATAGCTCTGATAGTGCCTAACTCTAATTCGGCAGGGCGAGCACGCATTAAACCGTGCCGCGCCATGTAATCCATATTACCATGATAATTGTTGGCTAACCACTGTTCAAGCGCTTGTTCATGCTTTGATAAATCTATATCGGTAATTCCTAATTGAGAAAAGCCTAATTCTTTTCCCCAACACTTGATTTTTTCTACCAATGCAGGATAGTTAATAGCAGGATTATTAGTCGTAGTATTTGTCATTTTTGAAAAAGTTAACCAAATTAGTGCAAGATGTAAAAGGTGTAAAATTATCTATGAGTTTATCACAACTACCTTTAGCAAAACATAATTGGCATTGCGCCTATAGTGCAAAGCAAGTTTTGAACAATGAATCATGTGTCGCGAAAAGCCAACAATTAGCACTGTATCAATTAATGGAGCGAGCTGGAAGCGCATCTTTTGAACAGTTACAGCAACATTGGCCTAACGCTCAATCTATTTTAGTATTATGTGGCAAAGGCAATAATGGGGGAGATGGTTTTGTTATTGCTCGTCTTGCTCATTTAGCCAATATGCACGTTACAGTGCTTTTGAGCTGTGATGTTAAACAGGTCAAAGGAGATGCATTACGTGCTTATCAAAATATGATTTCAGTGGGAGTTACTGACATTGTGACTGAAAATTTAATTGAGCAAGTAGATCTGTTTTCTGGTGATATGATTGTTGATGCATTATTTGGTATTGGCTTTTATGGCTCGTTAACTTCGCCCATACAGCAATTAGTTGTTGCGATAAATGCTAATGCCGCTGATGTGTTGAGTGTTGATATTCCGTCTGGCTTATGTGCAAGTACCGGTTTTGTTGAAAACACTTTAGCCGTTATGGCTAAGGTAACGGTAACGTTTATTGTTTACAAACAAGGCCTGCTTACGGGACAATCAGCCAATTTTGTTGGTGAATTGATATTGGCTGATTTATTACTGGGCAATGTTTTTAGGCAGCAAGTCACTTGTCATCATTATTTTCAAAAAGAATACCCTTTATATGATGGCGTCAGTTTTTTAACAAAACGTCTTAACACTAGTCATAAAGGAACTATTGGACAGATCCTAGCGGTAGGGGGTGGTATTGGTATGCCAGGCGCTATTCGTTTAGCGAGTGAAGCTGCGCTTAGAAGTGGTGCGGCGTTAGTTGCGGTATGTTGTCATCAGGATAATCAGGCGTTAGTCTTTAATGGCCGACCAGAATTAATGTTAGCACCTCCTGATGCCAAAACATTAGCCAACTTTTTAGCTGTGAGCAAAGCAAAAGTTTTATTATTAGGACCAGGGTTAGGGCAAACTGAATGGTCACAAAATCTGTTTGATTTGATCATAACCTCTTTTATCAATGGCAAGAAAAATAGAAATCTAGTACTGGATGCTGACGGCTTAATGTTGCTAGCTAAAACAAGCTATTTTTGCTCTCATTGGATATTAACGCCACACCCAAAAGAAGCAGCAACGCTATTGGGTTGTAATACGGCAACAATTGAAGCAAATCGTTTCGATGCGGTGCAAGCTATTGCTAAAAAATATGGTGGAATATGTATTTTAAAAGGTGCGGGCACGCTGATTTCTGATGGAGAGACTGTGGTGATAAATAGCACCGGTAATGCCGGTATGGCTAGTGGCGGCATGGGTGATGTATTAAGTGGTATTGTTGCCGCGTTAATTTTACAAACCGAAAACTATTTTGTTGCCACTTGTTTAGCTGTGTATATTCATGGCGCAGCAGGTGATATTATTGCGCACAAACAGGGGCAGCGCGGTATGTTAGCAAGTGACTTATTTGTACCATTACAACAGCTAGTTAATCAAAATAGCCTCATATTTAATGAATAGAATCACATGAAAAAACTTGAATATTTTTTAGTAGATGAACGAGCAACCATCGCGGTAGGTGATGGTTTGGCCAAGGTAGTATTAGCTCAAGCGGAGCAGAGTGATAAAGTGCAGCCGGCATTGATTGTGTACCTAAATGGTGATTTAGGTGCCGGGAAAACTACCTTAACCCGTGGTTTTGTCCGTGGTATGGGGCATAAAGGTAATGTAAAAAGCCCCACCTATACGTTAGTCGAGCCTTATGAGTTGCCACCATGGCAAGTATATCATTTTGATTTATATCGCTTAGGGGATGCTGAAGAACTGGAGTATATGGGGATTCGTGATTATTTTGCTGAAAACTGTTGTTGCTTTATTGAATGGCCTGAAAAAGGTGCAGGAATTTTGGCTAAAGCTGATATAGTCATTGAACTTGATTATCAAGATGAACAACGCACTGTAGTATTATGTGCTTCTTCTGTGCGTGGTGAAGCTGTTTTAAAGTGCTACTCACAGCGTCAAAAATAACGTTAAAATTTTCAAAGGTTACATATGCGGGTGTCATCACTATTGTTTCTAGGATTGCTTTGGCTAATAATGGCTGTGGCATCATTGATAGTAAATAATGTTGCCGCCAATAATGCTTCGTCATTAAATAGTATTGATGGTATTCGTGTTTGGCCAGCACCAGAAAATACTCGCCTTGTTTTCGACCTTAAAAGTAAACCTACTTATAAATATTTTAGCTTAAGTAAGCCTAACCGTTTAGTGATTGATTTTAGTCATACTAAAAATACGGTTGCTCTGAAAAAATTAGCGAGTCACGATCCTCGTATTAAACTATTTCGAACCAGTAACGCCAAATCAAAATCGAGCACTCGCTTAGTGTTAGAGTTGACAAAATCTTACCAACTAACTGTTTTTCCTTTAGCACCGGCAGGACAATATGGTGATCGACTAGTCGTTGATTTATATGATAAAAGCCATGCCGTCAAGGTGGTATCTAAACCTAAAGTCAGCCTAGGTGATATTATTATTGGAATTGATGCGGGTCACGGTGGTGAAGACCCTGGTTCTATTGGTGCTAAAGGCACTTATGAGAAAAGAGTGACCTTAGCAATAGCTAAAAAGCTACAAGCCTTAATCAATAAAGAAAAAGGTATGAAAGCGGTTATGATCCGTTCTGGCGATTATTATGTCGATTTAAATCGTCGCACTAGTTTAGCAAGAAAAAACCATGTTGATTTTTTAGTCTCAATTCATGCGGATGCTTTTCGTACTTCAGGGCCTAACGGTGCTTCTGTTTGGGTTGTAACACAAAAACGTGCTGAATCTGAACTCGCTCGATGGTTATTAAAGAGGGAGAAAAAATCAGAATTATTAGGTGGTGGGGGTGGCGTTATAAAAAACACGTCAGACAGTCATTTAGCTTTGGCCTTGGCTGATATGAGTAAAGAGCATTCTTTAGGGGTTAGCTTTGGAGTAGCAAATAAAGTGATATCCCAGTTAAAAAAAGTCACTCACATGCATAAAAGAACGCCTCAAAATGGTAATTTTGCCGTATTGAAATCGTCTGATATTCCATCAATATTAGTTGAAACTGGCTTTATTTCTAATCATAAAGAAGAGAAAAACCTAACCTGGTCAAAACATCAGCACTCATTAGCAAAAGCCATTCACCATGGTATTCGTAATTATTTTATGGCGCACCCATTAACGGGCAGTTATTTGGCTGCCGTTGGTTATAAAAGTCATCAAGTACGTAGTGGTGATTCTTTATCGGTGCTGGCGCATCGCTATAATGTTTCAATGACGAAATTGAAATTGGTAAATAAATTGAAATCTAATACGTTACGCATTGGACAAACCCTGAAAATTCCTCGAGCGGGATGATTTTTTGAACAGACAGTTTTTGAGCATTACCGTACTATGACTATTGAAATACTACCTGCGCGTTTAGCAAACCAAATTGCTGCTGGAGAAGTGGTAGAAAGACCTGCTTCAGTTATTAAAGAATTAGTTGAGAATAGCTTAGATGCAGATGCTACCGTTATTCATATTGACGTGGATAAAGGTGGCGTTAAACGTATTCGTATTGCAGACAATGGCATAGGCATTGTTAAAGAAGAACTCACCTTAGCACTTAGTCGACATGCAACGAGTAAAATAAAAAGCATTAATGATTTAGAAGCGATTAATAGTTTAGGTTTTCGCGGTGAAGCGTTGGCAAGTATCAGTTCAGTGGCACGCTTAACGTTAACCTCTAAACCTAAAAATCAAGATACTGCTTGGCAAGCTAATGCTGAAGGTCGCGATATGGCAGTAACCATTACTCCTGCGGCACATCCTGACGGAACAACCATTGAAGTATTAGATTTATTTTTTAATACGCCAGCTCGTCGCAAATTTTTACGTACTGAAAAAACTGAATTTAATCATATCGATGAGGTTATTCGTCGTATTGCGTTAGCACGCTTTGATGTCACTTTTACATTAACTCATAACGGTAAAACTATCCGTCAATATCGAGCGGTTACCAATAAGGCACTACATGCTAAGCGTGTTGCGATGATATGCGGGCAAAAGTTTATAGACCATGCCATTGAAATTGATTGCCAGCACGATAATATGCGTTTTACGGGTTGGCTTGCTAAACCGAATTTCGCCCGTAATCAAAATGATCTCAGTTATAGTTATGTCAACGGACGTATGATGCGCGATAAGTTAATTAATCATGCTATCCGTCAAGCGTATGCCAATTTATTACCATCAGACACCTACCCAGCATTTGTATTGTTTTTAGCGCTTGACTATCGAGAGGTTGATGTGAATGTGCATCCGGCCAAGCATGAAGTGCGTTTTCATCAAAGTCGTTATGTACATGATTTTATTTATTCAGTTTGCCACAAGGCGCTAACAAGTGATTCGTTAGATGTAGAGCTTAATCATGAAGCGCAAACGACGTCATCAACGATACCTTCAGAAACGCCTAGCGTAGATGATATGCAATACACACGTCCAGATTATATTCAGCCTTTGCAGCAAGTTAAGGAAGCTGCTTATAAGCCTAATGGGGCCAAAGGCAACTATGGTCAACGTGATTCGTTCACTAGGGCAGCTGTTCAGAATTACCAACAACTAATGACGCCTGTGGTTGCCGTTGAGCATAAAGAGAAAAGCTTAGAGGAAAATTCATCTGTGTTAGCTAACAGTGACAAGTCGGAAGGGTATTTTTTTCTCGCGATTAAACAAGGTGGTTACGGTGTTTTTCAGCATCAAAATAGCTTACACCTGTTATCTGTTTTTGAGTTGGCCTATCAGATTAATAAAAGTAAAATAACCAAGAGTTGGCAGCAAAACAGATTTAATTCCACCGCTAATTTAGTCAGCCAGCCATTATTATTACCGGTTGTGTTAACGCTTTCCAAGCAACAAATGAGTACAATAAAAAACCACCAAGCACTGCTTGAATTAGCGGGTATCATTTGTGTCATTCAAAATAACACTAACGGCAAACTACAACTGCAAATACGACAGTTTCCCGCAATATTGCGCGACCGCGACGTGAGTGCCAGCTTTATTACTATCATCGATACCTTATTATCAAAAATAAATAGTGACAGCTACAATCAAAATATTGATTTTCATAGCGATATTGTTTGTGCTATTGCTAATATAATGGTTGCCAATGAATATAGTATAGAGCAATCACAAGCATTGTGGTTGAGTGCTAAAAAAGAGTTATCAGATGAATTAATCGAGATTATGCTCTTGAATTCTGTTCCCCTTGACCTCACATCTGAAATTAAGCAATTAAAGGCTACGTTACAAACAAATAAGAGTTAATCAGTGTCGGATAAAAGTTCATCAATAAAGCAACCCCCTGTTATCTGTTTAATGGGGCCAACTGCGTCGGGTAAAACTGCTTTAGCATTGGCCTTGTGTGATGCACTGCCATGCGACATTGTTAGTGTTGATTCAGCATTAATTTATCGTGATATGGATATTGGTACGGCTAAACCAACTAACGAAGAATTGGCGAAGTATCCACATCGTTTAATTAATCTTCGTGATGCTACGCAAAGTTATTCAGCAGCTGATTTTTGTCAGGATGCCTTAGTTGAAATTGATCTAATTAGATCTAACAACCGTATACCTTTACTTGTTGGCGGCACAATGATGTATTTTAAAAGTTTGATTGAAGGTATTTCACCTTTGCCAGCGGCTAACAGTGATATTCGTGAAAAAATAGAATTAGAAGCCGAGAAAAATGGCTGGCAGGCAATGCATGAACAATTAGAGCAAGTTGATAGTATCTCCGCAAAACGAATACATCCAAATGACCCCCAACGCATTACTAGGGCATTAGAAGTGTTTAGGTTAACGGGTAAAACGTTAACACAGTTAACTGAAATTAAAGGTACTAAGTTGGCTGGCGATATTTTACAATTTGCCATAACACCACAAAAACGTAATACGTTACACGCCAGAATAGAATTTCGTTATCAGCAAATGATAGATCAAGGGTTTGAGCAAGAGGTTATAAAACTTAAAGCCCGAAGTGATTTACATGATAACTTACCCTCTATACGTTGTGTTGGTTATCGACAAATGTGGCAATATCTTAATGGCGAATTTGATCATAAAGAGATGGTTTTCCGTGGTGTTTGTGCCACTAGGCAATTAGCTAAACGACAGTTAACTTGGCTGCGTAGTTGGCAAAATTTACATTGGCTAACCACAGGTGATAAAACAAATCTGTCACAAGTTTTATCATTAGTTAGTAAATGTTCACAATCACAATCACAATCACAATCACAATTATAAATATAAGATATAATTGCTATTATTAAGCAATATTAAAATTTTGGTGTATAATTAATTGGTTATATACTTTGGATGAGTACAATTAACAGTTATTATTAGTCAAAATGCTTTTGATTAATTACTTAATAATAAAAAAAAGGAGCCATATAATGGCAAAAGGTCAATCTTTACAAGACCCATTTTTGAATGCTTTACGTCGTGATCGTATTCCAGTAGCCATATATTTAGTCAATGGTATTAAGCTACAAGGACAAGTAGAATCATTCGATCAATTTGTTATCTTATTGAAAAATACGGTTAGTCAAATGGTTTATAAACATGCTATTTCAACTGTAGTACCTGCTCGTGCAGTAAACACAGCTCCTATGGCTAATCATACAGATTCGGACGAATAGCCCATTTTCAATACTGAGAATGTGTTTCATGAAAATAGATAGGCTTAACGCAGTTGTTTGATCGTTACCAAGCAGGTGAACAAGCAGTGCTTGTTCACCTAGATTTCCCTGATGAGAATACACGAGAAGATTTAACAGAATTCAAAATGTTAGTCTCTTCTGCTGGCGTCAACGAATTAACGGTTGTCACTGGTAAGCGAAGTACTCCCGACCCCAAATTTTTTGTTGGTTCAGGCAAAGCGGAAGAAATAGCTGACGCGGTTCGTTTATTTAAAGCTGACGTGGTGTTATTTAATCATAGCTTATCTCCATCCCAAGAAAAAAACATTGAAGCATTGTGTAAATGCCGAGTCATAGATCGTACTACGCTAATTCTGGATATTTTTGCTCAACGGGCGCGTACCCATGAGGGTAAATTACAAGTAGAGCTGGCGCAATTGCGACATATCAGTAGTCGCTTAATTCGAGGTTGGACTCATCTAGAAAGACAAAAAGGTGGTATTGGTTTACGTGGACCGGGCGAAACACAATTAGAAACTGATAGACGTTTATTACGTGATCGGATCGTTAATATTCGTAAACGTTTAGAAAAAGTTGAAAAACAACGACAACAAGGTCGACGTGCAAGAACTCGGGCTGAATTGCCAACCTTGTCATTAGTTGGTTATACCAATGCTGGTAAGTCGACGTTATTTAATGTGTTAACTCAATCAGCAGTCTATGCAGCTGATCAATTGTTTGCGACACTCGATCCAACGCTAAGACGTATTGAAATTGACGGTGTTGGCGGTGTTATTTTGGCTGATACCGTGGGTTTTATTCGTCATTTACCACATGATTTAGTTGCGGCATTCAAAGCAACATTAACTGAAACTCGCGAAGCTGAATTATTACTGCATATTGTTGATATCTCTGATGATAGACGTAGTGAAAATATTGAACAAGTTGAATCTGTATTAGCAGAAATTGAGGCAGATGATGTTCCACAGCTAATTATTTGTAATAAAATTGATAAGCTAGATGATATTGAACCAAGAATAGATCGTGATGATCAAGGTCGGCCGATAAGAGTTTGGCTCTCAGCGCAAGCTAATATAGGTGTCGATTTATTCTTTATCGCCTTGGCTGAACGTTTGGGTAACCATGTTGTACAGCAACAACTAGCGATACCGCCTAGTGAAGGAAAATTACGTGGTATATTATACAAGTTAAATTGTATTAAAGATGAATATTATGATGAACAAGGTATTTGTCATCTAGTCGTTAAGTTACCAAAAAGAGAGTGGAACAGATTGGTAAAACAAAATACTAATCAAATAGAGCAATTTATTGTAAAATAATATGTTAATACTCATATAGAGTCTTATAAAACAAATTTTTTTATCATAGAATGAATATAAATATTATACGTCAACTCTGCCTTCCTCATACCTTATATAAACGGAGAAAATTACCGTTTTCTAAGCGTTTGTCGAAAACCTTGTTGAACGAATAACAATACTAATTTAATAACCTAGCGGAGAACACCATGGCTTGGAATGAACCGGGGAATAATGATAAAGACCCCTGGAAAAATAAAGGCGGCAAAAACCAAGGACCACCAGATTTAGACGAATTACTGAATGATTTAGGTAAAAAAGTCAGTGGGATTTTTGGAGGGAAAGGTAATGGAAAATCTACTAGCGGTTCATCTCCGTCAGGTAAAAACCTTTCTACTATAGGTATTAGCTTAGTGCTAATTATCGCTATAGTTGTTTATGCGTTTAGTGGTTTCTATACCATTAAAGAAGCTGAAAAAGGTATAGTACTTCGTTTTGGCCAGTATTCAGGTACGGTTGATCCTGGTATCAATTGGAAGTGGACTTTTATTGACCGCATCATTCCGGTTGATATGCAAAGTACGCGTGATATGCCCTCTTCAGGCTTTATGTTAACGCAAGATGAAAATGTTGTTCGCGTAGAAATGCAAATACAATACCGCGTTGTAAATGCGCGTAATTATGTGTTTAGTGTAACTAATGCCGATGACAGTTTAAACCAATCACTTGATAGCGCGCTTCGTTATGTTGTAGGTCATGCCGTTATGGATGACATATTAACAAGTGGTCGTGAAGCTATACGTCAAAGCGTATGGGAGGAGCTAGAGAAGATCATCGAACCTTATAACCTAGGTTTAATTATTGTTGATGTTAACTTTAAAGATGCACGTCCGCCAAATGAAGTGAAAGATGCGTTTGATGATGCTATTTCGGCACAAGAAGATGAAGTTAGATTTTTACGTGAAGCAGAAGCTTATGCTCGTGGTATTGAACCGCGTGCACGTGGCCGAGTGAAGCGTATGGAACAAGAAGCTTTAGCCTATAAATCACGAACTGTTCTAGATGCAGAAGGTGAAGTAGCGAAATTTAATAAGCTCTTACCTGAATATTTAGCTGCTCCTGAAGTAACGCGTCAACGCTTATACATTGCCACAATGGAAAAAGTCTACAGTAATACCAGTAAAGTTATGGTTGATGTAGAAGGTGGTAATAATATGATGTACTTACCTTTAGATAAGATCATGCAACAGCAAAACGCTACTAACAGTAATAATACAGCGGTTAAGTCTTATGCACCGGTGAGCCAGCAAAGTAATAATACAGCGCCATCTTCATCATCAAATCGTGGTGATAGATTCAACAGTGGGAGCAACTAGCATATGAAAAATATTTCCATTGCAATAATATCATTGTTACTTGTACTAGTCGTTTCATCAGTCTTTGTTATTTATGAAGGTCAACGTGGTATTGTGTTTGAGTTCTCTAAAATCAAACGAAATAGTGACACAGGTGAAATGATGGTATTTGAACCAGGATTACACTTTAAAATTCCATTTATTCAGTCAGTAAGAAAACTTGATGCCCGTATTCAAACCTTAGATGAAGCAGCAGATCGTTTTGTTACATCTGAGAAAAAAGATCTTATAGTCGATTCTTTTGCAAAATGGCGCATTGTTGATTTTTCTACTTATTACCTTCGAACCTCGGGATCAATAGATAATGCTCGTGCGTTACTTAAACAAAAAGTGAATAATGGTTTAAGAACTGAGTTTGGTAATCGTACTATCAAAGAGATTGTTTCTGGCGATCGTGACGATATTATGACTAAAGCGTTAGAAAGCGCTGCAAGTAGCCGTGAAGACTTGGGTATTGAAGTGGTTGATGTACGTATTAAAGCGATTAACTTACCTACTGAGATAAGTAACTCTATTTATGAACGCATGCGCGCTGAACGAACTGCTGTTGCTAAAGAGCATCGTTCAAAAGGTCAAGAGCAAGCTGAAATAATTCGTGCAACAATTGATGCAAAAGTAACGGTTATGTTAGCTGAAGCACAGAAAGATGCTTTCACTACACGGGGTGAAGGTGACGCATTAGCCGCTAAAATTTATTCTGATTCTTACACCAAAGATGCTGAGTTCTATCGTTTCTACCGTAGTCTTGAGGCTTATGAAAAAAGCTTTAATAGTAAAAGCGATATCATGGTTGTTAAGCCTGATAGTGACTTCTTCCATTATTTAAAAGATGGTAGTAGCGCTAAAAAGTGATAACGATGTTATTACTTTGAATAAAAGCCAGCTGAATTGCTGGCTTTTTTATGCATAATACTCTTGGGGGATGATTTATGATAGACACATTATTGCTAGCCTTTGGCTTAGTGCTCATTATCGAGGGATTAGCGCCTGCGTTATTTCCAAACAAATGGCGTACGTATTTATTTAAGTTAGCAGAGCAACCCATTACAGATATCAGGAATATAGGTTTGTTTGTTCTGTTATTGGGCGTAATGGTTATTTGGTTATCACAATAATAAAGACTTAATTGTAAAAAAGACTAACCCTAACTACTTAACTTAATAGATTATTTTAAAATCATAAGAAAAATAATACATTTTTTCTTGGACTAAATATCTATATTTGTTAGAATCCTCGCCTGATTTTCTTATGAAATAGTCAAAATGGGCAAAAACGTAGTTGTTCTAGGAACCCAATGGGGTGACGAAGGTAAAGGTAAGATCGTAGACTTACTAACCGATAAAGCAAAATATGTCGTACGCTATCAAGGCGGGCACAATGCAGGCCATACGCTAGTCATTGATGGTGAAAAAACCGTATTACATTTAATCCCTTCAGGCGTCTTACGTGATAATGTAAAATGTTTGATTGGTAATGGTGTTGTATTATGTCCTAAAGCCTTGATGACAGAAATTGAAATGCTTGAAGCTAAGGGTATTCCAGTACGTGAGCGTTTACTTATTAGTGATGCATGTCCGTTGATTCTTCCTTATCATAATGCGTTAGATGCCGCCCGTGAAATTGCGCGTGGCGCAAAAGCCATTGGCACAACAGGCCGTGGTATTGGCCCCGCATATGAAGATAAAGTTGCTCGCCGTGGTTTACGTGTAGGTGACCTTTTCTGTGCAGAGTCTTTTGCAACTAAATTGAAAGACATTGTCGAATATCATAATTTCTCTTTGGTTAACTACTATAAAGTCGAACCAGTGAATTATGAAGAAGTATTAGCTGACGCATTAGCTGTTGCCGATACTATTAAAAAGATGACTGCCGATATTTCAGAAATACTTGATCAAGCGCGTAAAAACGGTGATTCAATTATGTTTGAAGGCGCACAAGGAACATTACTTGATATCGATCATGGAACTTATCCTTACGTAACTTCGTCAAACACAACAGCTGGTGGCGTTGCTACAGGTTGTGGTGTTGGCCCTCGTCATCTTGACTATATCCTAGGTATCACTAAAGCATACACCACGCGTGTTGGCTCTGGTCCGTTCCCAACGGAATTAGATGATGAAGTTGGGAACCACTTAGGTACTGTTGGTCATGAATTTGGTGCAACTACCGGTCGTGAACGTCGTTGTGGTTGGTTTGATGCGGTAGCTATGCACCGTGCGATTCAAGTAAATAGTATTTCCGGTTTTTGTTTAACTAAGCTTGATGTGCTTGATGGCTTAGAAACATTAAAAATATGTACTGGTTATAAAACGCAGTCAGGCGATATTATTACGGTACCACCAACGGCCGCTGAAGGTTATGAGAAAATAACACCAGTATATGAAGCATTGCCAGGTTGGACTGAAAATACAGTAGGCGCAACGTCAGTTGACGCCTTACCAGCGAACGCTTTAGCTTATATTAAGCGTATTGAAGAAATTACGGGTATACCTGTTGATATTATTTCAACTGGCCCGGATCGCAATGAAACGATTATTAAAGTGAATCCTTTCGTTTAATTACTAAATGATTATAATCACTCTAAAAACCAACCTTCGGGTTGGTTTTTTATTTTATACGCCGCAAAATACGCTACCTAGTTATCATTAATTTTATGTAAACATTAGTTCACTTGAAATTTATTTAATGGATTGTTAATACATTGAATTATAAAAGATAATTTATTTTAATAACGACAAATATATTTTGGCTACTCTATACTGGTCCTATCAGGTGTTTTATTAAAAGTTATAGACCTTAATAGCTGTCTCTTATACACATCTGACGCTGCCGACGAATAGAGAGGTGTAGA